>DUMU01000037.1 GCA_012839805.1 Bacillota bacterium
AGGAAGAACGAGGCAATGGGAACCGCGGAGTCCCCGCGCGCGGACGCGCGGGAACCCATCATGCAGGGGAGGAGGGCATAACTTAAAATGCCCCTACGCGGTGCCCAAACGAAGGGGTCCACCCCCGGGACCGACTCCTGACCGTGGACCTCAACGGTGAGCAAAACGTGGCCGCCATCACTTTTCCGGATACTGGCGCGTGGGACAAGTGGAATACCGTCTTCAGGACTTTACCGCTTAGCGCCGGGTCTAACATGCTTACCTTACGCACCGAAGGAACCGGCAACGGAATCTGCCTTGACTACTTCTACCTGTGGAAAGCGGCAGGAGAACCGGTCCTCACGTCCATTCGCTTCACCAGTCCCACCATCCTGGTTGAGCCGGGCAAGAAGACGTCCGCCACCGTGGAGGCTCTCTACTCCGACGGTTCGACTGCCGCTTTGTCGCGTGAAGTACGTTTCGTCTCCTCTGATGAACAAGTTGCTTTCGTTGATCCAGGAGGTACCATCATCGGCATAGCCGAGGGAAGTGCAACGATTACTGCTTTGTACAGGCAGTACACAGCTACAGTCACTGTACGGGTCGAAGTCCCCGTTTTAACCGTTGACCTTGCCCACACCTATCGCCCGGTGACCCACGTTGCCTCAGGCATGCTCTACGGCCTCGCCGATGAGGGACGGCCGGCCGATGAGATGATCGCGGCCATCAAGCCCAAGAACTTTACCCAGATGGCTCCAAACGGCATACACCTTCCCAACGAGGAGAGTACACCCACCGGCGACGCGCTTAAGGTGGCCCCCATCGCGGCCCGCCACGGAGCAACCGTTACCATTCGCATGCCTGACATCTACCCCACATTCCCGTACCGGTGGGTAAGCTGGGAGGACTGGTATGCCAAAGTCACTTCTATGGTGAAGGCCACGCTGAATTCGGGAGCCACTAACATCTACGCTTACGAGATTTGGAACGAGCCGGACTGGACCTGGAATACGGCCAAGGCCGGACCGTTCACCGTAGGCTGGAAAAGAACCTACGATCTAATAAGGGCACTGGATCCAAATACCAGAATAATGGGACCAAGCATAAGCCAATACAATGAGAACTTCCTTCGAATCTTCCTAACTTACTGCCGCGATAACAACTGCCTGCCTGACATCATCAGTTGGCACGAGCTGGGAGGACCGGAAGGGCCCAGTACGCCATACATCAAGGAACACATTGCGCGTTATCGGCAGCTTGAGCAGCAGCTGGGCATCCCTCCCCTTCCCATCAGCATAAATGAGTACGGTGCCCAGATCGAAGAGGGAGTACCCGGCTACATGGTTCAGTATTTCGCTCAGTTTGAACGAGGAGGGGTCGATACTGCCAACGCGGCCTTCTGGTTCCGACCCGGACGGCTCAGCAACTTGATTACCGACAGCGGAGAAAAGAACGGTGGCTGGTGGCTCTACAAATGGTACGGCGATATGACCGGCATGATGGCGATGACCACACCACCGTCAAGGGGAATGACCCTAGGACTTGACGGTATTGCCAGCATTGACCCGGATGGCCAAATGGCCCGAGTCTTGTTTGGTGGGACCGACGGGGAGGCGGTCATCAGGGTCAAGGGGTTGTTGGCATACCCCTTCTTTGGAGAGAAAGTTAAGGTGAGGGTAGAAGCAACCCCATGGTACGGAGTAGACACGGCAGTCGATGAGCCCTATCTATTGTTTGAAGGAGCTTTCGATGTAATAAACGGCGAGATACGCGTTCGGCTCCGGGGTTTGAAACGCTCCTGGGGTTACGGAATGACGATAACAAGCTTTGACGGAATGATGCGCGAGCCAGATCCGATACCCATGAGGTATGAAGCTGAGGACGGAGTAGTTAACCATGCGGTCGTCTGGCAGAGCGCCTTTGCTTCAGAGGGACGGTACGTTGGCAACATCGATTTCTCGGATAGCTATGTTGAATTCAGCGCGGTTCGGGTAGATACAGACGGCCTGTATCAGCTGGAGATTGGATACGCCAACGGAACCGGTAGCCCCTCAACCCATGTTGTTACAATCAATGGTAAGAGCTCCGTAACTGTCACGTATCCTTCTACAGGTGGGTGGATAAACGCAGTTCCAAACATGGGTAATCGTAAGACCGTGACCGTTGTCGTCCAGCTAAAGGCCGGTGACAACACAATTCGCTTTGCGAAGGGAAAAGGCTTTGCCGAGCTGGACTATATAAGAGTGGTGGGATCAGCTCTTAGTTCTCCAGACGAGTGACCGCGGCAGGGACCGGTCGGGCGCGATCAGAGCTGTAGAGAGGACGACCGCGCCGGCCGTCACCAGCCCTGGCCCGCCGGATCCCGATCGTGCGTGCCGTGTCATCTCCTGTTGTGACACCGCTGTCTGCTGCTCCGACCGTGGCCGAAGCGTCTCTCCACCGCGCAGCGCCGGCAGCTGGCGTTGGCTCGAGCTCTGGTGACTTACTTGTTTGACGCCGACGAGTACCATCGTCGTGTGCTGACGCATGACCCCAAGGAGGGGCCGGTAGCGGGGTTCAAGATGCAGGTGCTCTCCCGCCTGGCCTCGGCAGGTGGTAGACTGTCGTTGGCTACGGTCGCCCGCGTGCCGGGGAGGGGTACAGCTTGCAAGGGAGCGGGGCCGGCAGCCGGATTGAGGGCCCGAAAGATGGAGAGGTGTTCAGATGAGCAAAACTGCAGCTGGAGGTTCAGGGAGCGCCGGTGCCGGGACCGATCGGCAGGCGGAGATAAGGCCCCGGGTGGGCATCGTCATGGGGAGCAGTTCCGATCGGCCCCTCGCCGACGAGGCCGGGAAAATCCTCGAGGAGCTTGGTATCCCGTACGAAATGCGAATCATATCCGCCCATCGCACCCCTCGAGAGGCGGCAACTTACGCGGAGACGGCGGCCTCGCGCGGGATAGGCGTGCTGATCGCCGTGGCGGGCCTGGCGGCTCACCTTCCCGGGGTGCTGGCGGCCTACACTACTTTGCCGGTGATCGGCGTGCCGGTCGAGACCGGCCCCTTGCGCGGGCTCGACGCCCTGGTGGCGATGGTACAGATGCCGCCGGGCGTGCCCGTAGCCACGGTAGGCATCGGCGGGGCGCGGAATGCGGCGCTCCTGGCCGCGGCGATCCTGGGCCAGAGCGACCCCGAACTGGCATCACGCTTGGCAGGCTGGCGCGAAAAGCAGGCCGACCGGGTTCGCCAGGCCGACGCCGAACTACGGCGGGGCTGAGGGAACAAGGACTACCTAGAGTTCCCTCTGCAACATGATGAACTTCCTGCTCACCACGAAGCCCAGCTGCCGGTAGAGCCGGGCGGCCGGGCTATTCTCTCCGGTCGACAGGAACCAGGCGTGATGGAGCCCCTGGCCCTTCATCTCCCGCAAGCAGATGTGCAGGAGTACCTTACCGATACCCCGGCCGCGCCAGGACGGATGAACGCCGAAAGGTCCGAACCGTTCGACGGGACGATCGTAGAGCCCGTACATGCAGTAGCCGAGGATCTCGTCACCACGGTGGGCCACGATGATCCTCTCCGGCGGCCCCCCGCGGAGAAGCCCATCTCGGATCGACTGGGCCCAGTCAGCACCAAAGTTGGTTTCGGCAAAGCGCAGAAGCGGAACGAGCAGCCGGGGGGTCAGACGCCCGAACTCCACTCCTTCAGCCACTAGAGAAAGTTGCCGCGCCCGCACGTCGGCCGGCAGAATGCCCACCCCGGCCAGGTCGCAGTCCATGGCTACCACCTCGGCCGAGGGGGAGAAGCCGAGGCCGGTCAAGAATGGAATCGCTGCCGGGTACGCTACCGGATCGACCCCGGGGACGAAGTAGTTGGGAGCATACTGCGATACCAGGACCTGGCGACGGCCGTGTTCCCGTAAGAAGCCCAAAGCCCGGTCGAGTAACGCCCGGCCCACGCCCTGCCGTCGCCACTCGGGACGGACTCCGAAGGCGGTGATCCAGCCGCAGTCCGCGTCGCCGTCGCCGCCCGTCTTGCTATCGCTCCCGTTCCGTCTCCCGCTGCTACCGCCAGGAAGGGGAACTCGCCGTACGATGGCCAAGACGAACCCGATCAACCTGGCCTGAGCCTCGGCTACCAGGAGTCCATCGGGATCGAAGTTCGCGTCGAGAAGAATCCGATCCACCAGGCGGGAAGACGAAATGGGGTCCGCCGGCAAGCAAGTACTCCAGAGCTCGGGGAGGGTCTCCTCGTCGCCCGGGCGGAACGGCCGGACCAAAAAGGGGCTACTCACCTCTGCACCTCCACCGCCGGCTGCACCACCGGCAACCAGAGCCGCACAACTAGGACAAAAGGAAACAGGACCCCGGCTGACCTCGGCTGTCCCAACCGGTAAGCCTGCCGCCATCGCTCTGCTTGTCGCCACCGCCGTCCCCCTAGGGTAGGACCGTGGCTCAAGAGACCGTATGGCCTGCAGGACATCCGTCAAACGGGATCTTGCCTCTGGCCACTCGGGATCCTGCAACTACAAAATACACCCGTAGCGAGCGGATTCCAAAGGCGGTGACGGTTCGAAAACTATTGCTTCAGCCTGGCGTATAGCCAACGGGCGCATGCACATCCATCTTACTAAGCCGGACAAACAATTTTCGCCGGATTTCGCGCTTAGCTGCGGCGATGTCTCGGCCTGCCGGCGTCGGGTTCAGCACCCGTACCCGGTGGCGGGTGGCGGGCAAAAACCGAACGATAGGGGCGTTGCTGCCGGTAATCGTTCGGATTTTGCCTTGACATCCGGGCAGGAGAGGATTAGACTGGCCCCGTTCGGGGCGGGGGCCGGGCTCTCCGACCGTTGGAGTTCGGAGCTGGCGAGCCTCCCCGGGGCGGGTTTGGCTAGAAGCAGCGCACGGAGGAGTCGGCGAAAGGGGAGGGGTGGGGCGGCGCGTGGACCGGTTTGCCAACTTAAGCCCGCTCGATCACCGTTACGCGATAGATGACCCGGAGCTGTTCGCAGCTCTCAGCCGGTATCTCTCGGAAGAAGCCTACCTGCGCTACCAGCTGGAAGTCGAAGTGGCCCTGGTGCGGGGCCTGGTGGAGGCCGGGATCGCGCCGGCCGGCGCGGCCGAGGCCGTGGCCCAAGCCGCAGCTCAGGTTACGCCGGCCGAAGTCGCCGCCGAAGAGCAGCGAACTCGCCACAATGTGCGAGCGCTGGTAAACTGCCTCCGCCGCCGGGTGCCGGAGGAAGTGCGGCCATTCATTCACTGGTCGGCCACCTCCGTCGATATCCTGGATACGGCCCGTTCTCTTCAGTACCGGGACGCCACCCGCTTCCTGGTGCTGCCGGCTTTGCGGGACCTGCTCGGGGTGTGGATCGACATCGCCCGCCGGGAGGCGGAAACACCGCAAATCGGGCGCACCCATGGGCAGCACGCCGTTCCCATTACGTTTGGGTTTGCGATGGCCTGGTACGTCGAGCGGCTCGGGAGCCGCCTGCTCTCCGTGGAAAGGGCGGTCGGCGCCCTCACCGGCAAGATGGCCGGCGCGGTGGGAGCGTACAACGCCGCGAGCCTCCGCCTGCCCGATCCGGAACGTTTCGAAGCCACCGTGCTGGGCTACCTGGGGCTTCGACCCGCAGCCATTTCCACGCAGATCGTGCCGCCGGAGCCGGTGCTCGACTGGGCCCACGCCCTGATCAGTACTTTTGGCGTTCTGGCAAACTTCGCCGACGACATGCGACACCTCCAGCGAACCGAAATCGGCGAAGTGGGCGAGGCGTTTGCACCTGAACAGGTGGGTTCATCCACCATGCCGCACAAGCGGAACCCCTGGAACTTCGAGCACGTAAAGAGCCTCTGGAAAGCCTTCGTGCCCAGGATTATGACCGTTTACATGGACCAGATCTCGGAACACCAGCGTGACCTCACCAATTCAGCTTCGGGCCGCTTCTTGCCAGAACTAGTGGCAGCGCTGGTTCACGCGGCGCGGCGGCTGGAAAAGGTGTGCCGGGTGCTGGTAGTGGACCGGGCTCGCATGGAGAAAAACCTACGGGATTCCGCGCCGTTATTTGCGGCTGAACCACTTTATATCCTTCTTGCTGCCGCCGGCCATCCGGATGCTCATGAGGCAGTTCGCCGGCTGACTTTGCATCCTGAAGCCGGCAAGCTCCCGCTGTTGGACCTCGCGGAGCGGGATGCGGAGACGGCGGCCTACCTGGCAAGGCTCAGTTCAGCTGAACTGGAAGTTTTGCGGCATCCCGAAAGGTACCGGGGGCGGGCGGTGGAGAAGACGCGGGCGGTAGTGGCCCGGTGGGAGGAGTACCTGACAGAACGCGGAGAGCAGGCAGATGCGACCGGAAGTCAGGTCGCGTCCGGGGTGAAGGATGAAAGATGAAAGGAGCGGGCAATAGGTGGGGCCGGTAATGGGTGAAAAGCTTTACGAAGGAAAGGCCAAGGTCGTTTACGCTACGACGGAAAAGCCCGATGAGGTATTGATGGTGTTCAAAGACGAAGCTACGGCCTTTGATGGTAAGAAGAGGGGCACCATCGCCGACAAAGGGGTGCGGAATGCGGCGATCAGCGCGGTGCTCTTCCGTTATCTGCAGGATCACGGTATTCCCGGGCATTTTCTGGAACAGGTGGACGAGCGGACGCTCCGGGTGCGGCGGGTGAAGATCATCCCGCTGGAAGTGGTGGTGCGCAATATCGCGGCCGGCTCTTTCTCCCGGCGGCTGGGTTGGCCGGAAGGGCAGTTGCTGGTTGAGCCCTTGGTCGAATTCTTCTATAAGGATGATGCCCTGGGTGATCCGCTGGTGACCGAGGACCACATCCGGTTGCTCGGGCTCGCGACGGCGGACGAGATTAACCGGTTGAAGGAGCTGGCCCTGGCCGTCAACCGCCTCCTGCAGGACTTCTGGCGGGAGCGGGGCATCGTGCTGGTCGACTTCAAGCTGGAGTTCGGGAAGACCGAGACGGGTGAGATCCTGCTGGCAGACGAGATTTCGCCCGATACCTGCCGGCTGTGGGACGCGGAAACGGGAGAAAAGCTGGACAAGGATCGTTTCCGGCGCGACCTGGGCCGGGTCGAGGAAGCCTACGCCGAGGTGCTGCGGCGGGCCCGGTCCGCGCCGGGCCAGGCGAAATGATGGTGACACCACCGGTGGTGACACCACTGGCCGCCACGAGAAGGGGGCGGAATGAGAAGTGACGATGGCAGCCGGAAGGGGCGAGAGGGTGCAAGAGCAAGAGCGGGGCAAATTTGCGGTGAGGGTGCTGGTTCACTTCAAGGACGGGGTGCTGGACCCACAGGGACAGGCGGTGAGGGGCGCGCTGCACGCCCTCGGTTATGAAGGAGCGGAGAACGTTCGGGTGGGCAAAGTGATCGACTTCGAGCTCGCCGCGCGCGATCGAGCCACGGCTGAACGTACCGCCGAGGAGATCTGCCGCCGTCTTCTTGCCAACCCGGTAATGGAGAAATACGAGTTTTCTCTTCGGGAAGCGGGGACGCCGGCAGAGGGGGCAGGGGCGGATGCCTCGACAGAAGCCAGAGCGCCCGCAGGAGTAGAAGCGGGAGCAGTGGCGACGACCCCGCCGGGGAGGTCAAGGGAATGAGCCGCGGGCGAGTGGGCGTGGTGATCTTCCCCGGCTCCAATTGTGATCAGGATGTTTTGTGGGCCTTGGAGGAGTTGGGCTTCGAGGCGGTGCGGGTCTGGCACGGGTCGATGCGCCTTTCGGGGCTGGACGCGCTGGTCCTTCCCGGGGGCTTCTCGTACGGTGACTACCTGCGCGCGGGGGCAATCGCCCGTTTCTCCCCGGTCATGCAGGCGGTGACCGCCTGGGCCGAAAAGGGTCTCCCGATCCTGGGAATCTGCAACGGTTTTCAGATCTTGTGCGAGGCAGGAGTCTTGCCCGGGGCATTGCTTCCCAATGTGAGCCGGCACTTCCAGTGTGAACCGGTACACGTGCGGGTGGAGAACGTAAGCACGCCGTTCACCCGGGGGATACCGGCGGGAAGAGTGCTCCGGCTGCCGATTGCGCACGCTCAAGGGCGCTATTTTGCTCCCCCGGAGGTGCTGGCCGCCCTGGAACGCAACGGGCAGGTGGTTTTCCGCTACACCAGCGCCGCCGGTGAACGGGCGGCGGCCGCCAACCCCAACGGTTCACTAAACGATATTGCGGGTATTTGCAATCCGGCGGGTAACGTGGTGGGGTTGATGCCCCATCCGGAGCGGGCGGTTCACCGGAGCCTGGGCGGGGAGGATGGCCGGTTGATCTTTCTTTCGCTGGCCGAAGTGCTGGCGACGGTAATGTGAGGGTGACCGTTTCGCACGGCGAAGGTAACACCCCAGTGGGAGTAACGGGTCAGGTGGAGAGGGTCAGGTGACAAGAGTGGTGCACACTCAGGCGGGGGTGGCCGGCGACTCCGGAGCGCCGGCACGAACCGGGTTACAAACGGAGGCCCCCTGGCGCCGGCAGGGGCTGACGGACGCCGAGTACGCCCGTATCGTGGAGCTCCTGGGCCGGCACCCGAATGAGCTCGAGCTGGGTATGTTCGCGGTGCTCTGGTCGGAGCACTGCGGCTACAAGCACTCCAAGCGGGCACTGCGGCGCTTTCCCACCCGGGGGCCGCAGGTGCTGGTCGGGCCGGGCGAGAACGCCGGCGTGGTGGACATCGGCGAGAGCTTTGCCGTCGCTTTCCGCATGGAAAGCCACAACCACCCGTGCGCGATCGAACCGTACCAGGGGGCCGCGACGGGGGTGGGCGGGATCATCCGCGACATCCTGGCCATGGGAGCCCGGCCTGTTGCGCTCCTTGATTCGCTCCGGTTCGGGCCGCCGTCCGAGCCCCGGTCGGCCCATATCGCCCGGGGAGTGGTCGAGGGCATCGCCGGGTACGGGAACTGCGTGGGCGTGCCCACGGTGGGCGGCGAAATTGCTTTCGATCCGGCCTACGCCGGAAACCCGCTTTGCAACGTGTTGTGTGTGGGGCTGATCGAGAAAGAGCGGCTGACCCGGGCGGCCGCCACCGGCGTGGGGAACGTATGTATCCTGGTGGGGCAGCACACGGGGCGAGACGGCATCCACGGAGCGACTTTTGCCTCCGTGGAACTGGATGCCGAATCGGAGTCGCGGCGGCCGTCGGTTCAGGTGGGAGATCCCTTCATGGAGAAGCTCCTGATCGAGGCGTGCCTGGAGATCGTGGAGCGCGGGCTGGCGGTGGGCATCCAGGACCTGGGAGCGGCCGGGTTGACCTCCTCCCTGGCGGAGACGGCGGGGCGGGGCGGCACGGGGGTTGACGTAGAGGTGGAGGCCGTTCCCCAGCGGGAGACGGGGATGACACCCTATGAAGTGATGCTCTCGGAGTCGCAGGAGCGGATGCTGGTCATCGCCCGGCCGGAAAACGTGCCCGCGATCAAGGAGATCTGTTACCGTTGGGGGCTGAACGCCGCGGTGGTGGGGCGGGTAACGGGCGATGGTCTTTTCACCGTACGCTGGCACGGGCAGATCGTGGGGCAAGTGCCGGTCCGGCTCCTCACCGAGGAGACACCGGTATACGATCCCGAGGCGAAAGAGCCGGCGTACCTGGCCGTGACCCGGCAGGCGGCGGCCGTACCGGCGGTAGCGGCGGGGGTGGCGGCGGCACCGGCGGTGGCGGCGCCCGCCACGCTAACCGGAGAGCCGGAAGACTCGGTCAAGGCGTCGCCCCGAGAGCTGTTGTTGAGGCTGCTGGCCAGCCCCACGGTGGCGAGCAAGGCGTGGGCTTACCGGCGCTACGACCACCAGGTGCAGACCAGGACGGCGATTCTGCCGGGCGCGGGCGATGCCGCCCTGCTGGTACTGCGGGAGACGGGCATGCGCAAAGGGATCGCCCTGGCGACCGACGGAAACGGAAGGCTCTGTTACCTCGACCCGCGCCGGGGCGGGCGGCTCGCGGTGGCCGAGGCGGCCCGCAACGTGGCCTGCGTCGGGGCGCGCCCGATCGCCATCACCAACTGCCTCAATTTTGGCAACCCGGAGGATCCCGAGATTTTCTGGCAGTTCAAGGAAGCCATCGAAGGTATGAGCGAGGCAGCGGAGGCGCTGGGAACGCCGGTCACGGGCGGAAACGTTTCGTTCTACAACGAATCGGAGAGGGGAGCGATCTTCCCCACGCCGGTGGTCGGCATGTTGGGCGTGACCGATCGTCCGGACCTGTGCCGGGGAATGGCTCCGGGGCGAACTGGGCAAAGGCTCCTGCTCCTCGGGGCGGTAGAAGGCCCGGAGCGGCCGGATGAGGTCTGGGCCGGCAGTGAACTGCAGGCCCTGCTCTCGGGGGCGGGACCGCAGGGAGTGCCGGCCGATGTGGACCTGGCACTGGAAAAGCGCTTGCAGGACACTTTGTTGAAGCTTTACGAGGCGGGCGTGGTGGAAGCGGCCCACGACGTGAGCGAAGGCGGGCTGGCGGTGGCGGTAGCCGAGATGTTGATCGCGGCCGCGGAGGCGATGAGCCTGGCAGGGGCGGGCAACCCCAGCCTTGGTGCGGACGTCACCCTGCCTGGTGATCCCCGGCTCTCGCCCCTGACCCACGCCTTTGGCGAATGGCCAAGCCGCGTGATCGTTGCCGTTGACCCGGGCGAGGCTGAGGCCAGGGCCGTGGCTCTGCTCGAGGCTTCCGGCCTCCCCTGGATCCGCCTGGGGGAGATTACCGGCCGGGCGCTCCTGACCTTCCGCCTGCCGTCAAACTCCGGTTCGCAGGCGTCCCCGGGGGAGATGCCGGGGGAGACAGAATGGTTCAGCGTGTCGCTGGACGAAGCGTGGAAAGCGTATAGCCGCGAACCGTTCGGCCGGGAGGAGTGAAGCAAGGTGTGCGGGGTTTTCGGGATTTGCGGCCGGCTGCAGGCACCCGGTGAGGCTTCTGATATCCCGGCTGCCAACGCTGCGAGCCCGGCCGGACCGTGGCCCCTGCCCGCGGCCCACCTCACCTATCTCGGTCTCTTTGCTTTACAGCACCGGGGGCAGGAGAGCGCCGGGATCGCGGTTTCGACCTGGGAAAACGGCGTTGCCGGCGCGCGTAACCGGGGCCGCCCGGCGGAAGTGGCGGCGAGGTACGAGGAAGCCGAGGTAACGGTGGGCGGGGGTATTCTCCTCCGCAAGGATATGGGGCTGGTGGCGGAGGTCTTCGACCGGGAAAAGCTCGAGCAACTGCCGGGTAGTGCCGCGATCGGGCATGTCCGCTACTCGACCACCGGGGCAAGCCGCCGTGAGAACGCGCAGCCGCTGCTCGGCATCACTTCCCACGGGCCGGTGGCCATCGCTCACAACGGGAACTTTACCAACGCGTCCTCTTTGCGCCGGCGCTTGCTATCGGCGGGGGCGATCTTCCAGACTACCACCGATACCGAGCTCTTGCTCGCCCTCATCTCGCAGTCGGCCGCCGAAGACCTCCCGCAGGCGGTCGCCCAGGCCCTGCAGGCCGTGCGGGGGGCGTATGCCCTGGTCATCCTGGGCGAGCAGCCGGCGGGCCGTCTGGCGAGCAGTTCGACGGGCCGTCCGGCGGGTCGTCCGGCAGGCGGTTCGGCGGTTCGTTCGTCCGGCCGTCCGGCGGGAGGCGCGGGAGGCGGGATGCCGGGCATAGCCGGCGATAGGCCGGGCCCGGGCGAAGCGGCCGGAGCGGCGAACGAGACCTGGCCGGTGCTGATTGGCTGTCGCGACCCCTATGGCCTGCGGCCTCTCGTAGTGGGTGAACGTCCCGATGCCTATGTCCTTGCTTCGGAAACCTGTGCCCTGGCCACGGTGGGGGCGACGCTCGTGACCGAGCTCGCGCCCGGGGAGGCGGCCATTATCACCCCGGCCGGGCTCAGGATCGAACGCTGGTTCCCGCCCCGCCGGTCCGCGCTCTGCGTTTTCGAATACATCTACCTCGCGCGGCCAGATTCGGAGCTGGAGGGGCAAAGTGTGCATCGGGTGCGGCAGGCGATCGGCCGCGAACTGGCCGCCGAAGCTCCCGTCGAGGCCGACGTCGTTATCCCCGCCCCCGACTCCGGTACTTCCGCGGCCCTTGGCTACAGCCAGGGCTCGGGCATCCCCTTCGACCTGGGGCTGGTGAAGAACCGGTACGTGGGCCGCACCTTCATCCAGCCCGATCAGGCCGCCCGGGAGCTCGGCGTTCGCATCAAGCTGAACCCCGTTCGCTCCGTCCTGGCCGGCCGGCGGGTGGTGGTGGTCGACGACTCCATCGTGCGGGGAACTACCAGCCGCAAGACCGTGGCTTTGCTGCGGGAGGCGGGGGCGAAGGAAGTTCACCTGATGATCGCTTCGCCGCCTTACCGTTACCCCTGCTATTACGGGGTGGATACCACCGATGAAGAAAAGCTCATCGCCCGCCGGCATTCCGTCGAAGAGATCCGCCAGGTGGTGGGCGCCGATAGCCTCCACTTCGTTTCGCTTGCGGGTCTCTTACGGGCGGTGCGAGGAGTCCGGGGCGGCGGAGCAGGCGAGACGGAGTTCGACGCCGACCTTTGTACTGCCTGTTTCAGCGGCCGCTATCCAACGGAGCTTCCCGAAGGAGCAAGACCTGCCAAGGATGAACTGGAAAGGGAGTGGCAGCATGCCGGCACCAGTTGAGGGCCGCAACGAACCCGGGGTGACTTACCGGGCGGCGGGGGTCGATATCGAGGCAGGTTACGCCGCGGTCCGTCGTATCAGGGAGCTGGCCCGTTCCACCTACCGGCCCGAAGTCCGGGGCGATATCGGAGCGTTCGGAGGCTTTTTCGCCCTGGACCCGGCACGTTACCGGCGGCCGCTCCTGGTCTCGGGGAGCGACGGGGTCGGCACCAAGCTCAAGATAGCGTTTGCCCTCGACCGGCACGACACCGTCGGTATCGATTGCGTGGCTTATTGCGTCAACGACATTCTCTGCCACGGCGCCGAGCCTCTCTTTTTCCTGGACTATCTGGCCGTGGGCCGGCTCGACCCCGAAAAGGCAGCCCGGATCGTAGCCGGGGTGGCCGAGGGCTGCCGGCAGGCGGGTTGTGCCCTCATCGGCGGGGAGACGGCGGAGATGCCCGGCTTTTATCCCCCCGATGAGTACGACCTGGCCGGCTTTGCGGTGGGAGTGGTGGAAGAAGATGAGGTAATCACCGGTGAACGGGTTGCCCCCGGTGACGTGCTGCTCGGCCTTGCTTCCACCGGCCTACAGTCCAGCGGCTTTTCGCTGGTGCGCCGGATAATCTTGGAGCAGCACCGGCTCCCCCTCGACCGGTACTACCCCGAGTTCGGCCGCACGCTGGGAGAGGAACTCCTTACGCCCACCGCCATTTACGTTAAGCCCGTGTTGCGTCTCGTGAACGAACTGCGCACGGCGGGTTACGAGGTACGCGGCATCGCCAACATCAGCGGTGGGGGGCTTCCCGAAAATCTCCCCCGGGCGATGGCCGAGGGGACGAGGGCGCTGATACGAACCGGGAGCTGGCCCGAGCCCCCGATCTTCGACCTGATCCGCCGGCTCGGACCGGTGGCCGAAGAGGAGATGCGCAGGACGTTTAACCTGGGCGTGGGTATGGTGGTGATCCTGCCGGCCGCGGCCGTCGACCGGGCAAGGGCGCTGCTGGCGGAGGAAGGCGTGACGAGCTGGCCTATCGGCGAGGTGGCGGCGGGAGAAAAGGGAGTCGAATGGGTGAAGTGACGGGACCGAGTGAAGTGACAAGGGTGCAAGGGCCGGTGCGACCGGCCCGGGCGGGCGAACCGGCCCGGCTCGCCGTTCTGGTCTCGGGCCGGGGCTCGAACCTCCAGGCGATCCTGGATGCTTGTGCCGGGGGCGAGCTCAAGGGCCTGGCCCGGGTCGAGGCGGTGGTGAGCGATAACCCCGAGGCCCCGGCCCTGGCCCGGGCCAAAGCCGCCGGCGTGCCCAGGGTCGAAGTCCTGGACCGCCGCTCCTTCCCTAATCGTGCCGCCTACGACCGGGCGCTGGATGCGCTCCTTGCCGAGATCGACCCTGATTTGATCTGCCTTGCCGGCTACATGCGCCTGGTGGCTCCTGCTACCGTTGCCCGCTGGCGGGGTCGTATGTTGAACATCCACCCGGCTCTCCTGCCCGCCTTCCCGGGTTTGCATGCCCAGCGGCAGGCGGTCGAATATGGCGTGAGAGTGAGCGGCTGTACGGTTCACCTGGTGGATGAAGGGATGGATACCGGGCCGATCCTTCTGCAGGAGGCAGTCCCGGTATACCCCGACGACACCGAAGAGAGTTTGTCGGAACGCATTCTTCCCGTGGAGCACCGCCTGTACCCGGCGGCCATTCGCTTCGTGTTGACGCAGCCGTGGCGGCTGGTGGGAAGGCGAATCACTCTGTGCGAGGAGGGTGTTGAGGGTGCCCGAGGAACCGGAGATACCGTCAGAGGTGCCGGAGAAGCCTTCGACGGCTGCAAATAGGTCCCTAATCCGCATCAAGAGGGCACTGATCAGTGTCTCGGACAAGCAGGGGATAGTGGAGCTCGGCCGGGCTCTGGCGCAAGGAGGGGTCGAGATCATCTCCACCGGGGGGACTTTCCGTCTCCTGCAGGAGGCAGGCGTGCCGGTTCGACCGGTGAGCGAGGTGACCGGCTTCCCGGAAATGCTGGAGGGCCGGGTCAAGACTCTCCATCCCCGGATCCACGCCGCCATTCTGGCCCGCCGGGATCGTCCTGACGACATGGCCGCCCTGGCCGCCCATGGAATTGAGCCCATCGACCTGGTAGTCGTCAACCTGTATCCCTTCAGCAAAACGGTGGCTCGACCCGGCGTGAGCTGGGCGGAAGCCATCGAGGAGATCGACGTCGGCGGGCCAACCCTGCTCCGGGCAGCCGCGAAAAACCACGGCCACGTGGTAACGCTCTGTGAACCGGAGCAGTATGACGAGTTCCTCGCCCGGTGGCGGGAGCTGGGCGGTATTCCGGTCGAGTGGTCGCGGCAACTGGCGCTCGCGGTTTTTGCCCACACCGCAGCTTACGACGCCGCGATCCAACGCTTCTTCTTGCGGCAACTGGATCCCGCTGAGCCACCCCGCCGGTTAACGCTTCCGCTTGAGCTTGTCTCCGGCTTGCGGTACGGGGAAAACCCGCACCAGCAAGCTGCGTTCTACCGGGACCCTTTGGCCGGTGAGGTTCTGCAAGGTACGCCCGGCCTTGCTGGTGTCGCCGGCGATCGCGACGGTGGCTCCTCCCCCACGGCGCCGACCCTGCCGGTCGGACCGATCTCGCTGGTCGGGGTCAAGCAGCGACACGGCAAGGAGCTTTCATTCAACAACATTCAGGACGCCGACGCGGCTTTGGCGCTGATCGCCGAGTTTGCCGCGCCCGCGGCCTGCGCCATCAAGCACATGAACCCCTGCGGGCTCGCGGTCGCTCCCACCATTACCGAGGCTTACCGCCGGGCTTACGAGAGCGACCCGGTCTCCATCTTCGGCGGTATCGTGGCGCTCAACCGGCCGGTTGACCTGGCCACGGCCAACCTGCTGAAAGAGACCTTCCTCGAAGTGATCCTGGCTCCATCTTTCGACGATGATGCTTTGGCGGTACTCCAGAAGAAAAAGAACCTGCGGCTGCTGGAAGTTCCCGGGTTGGCGGCGCTGGCCGAAGCGGTGGAGTCGGGGAAGATCCGGCCCGTATACGGTTTTGTCTCTCCCTGGGCAGTGGGGAAGCGGCCGGGAGCAGAGGCAGGAGAGGGCGAGCAGGCAGCGGCGAGGAAGGGGGAGGAGGCAGCGGCGGGGCAGGCAGCCAGCGGCTGGTCGCCCCTCGGCACTCCCTTCCTCGACGTGCGGAAAGTGGCGGGAGGGTATTTGGTTCAGCAGCCGGATAGGTTGGAGCTGGATCGGGCCGCGTGGAAAGTGGTCACCGAAACTCCTGTTCCCGATGAATTGTGGGACGACCTCATCTTTGCCTGGATCGCCGTCAAGCACGTGAAGTCCAATGCCATAACCGTGGCCCGCCACCGGCAGCTCCTCGGCAGCGGCGCCGGTCAGATGAACCGCATTACCTCTGCCCGCCTGGCCCTGGAGCAGGCGGGGGCGAAGGCGAAAGGTGCGGTCCTGGCTTCCGATGCGTTCTTCCCCTTCCCCGACGTGGTGGAAGCGGCCGCCCGGGCGGGGATCGCCGCCATCATCCAGCCGGGCGGGAGCGTCCGTGACGAAGAGTCCATCGCGGCCTGCAACCGGGCCGGCATCGCCATGGTCTTCACCGGCCGCCGGCACTTCCGGCACTGACCCTGGCGTCGGTTCTGGGACCGAGCACACCGCTCCGGCGCTCTTGCCAGGCAGCGAGGCCAGGGACGGGATCGATAGGATCGATATTCCTAGGGCGGTTGTGAGCAGCATGAGGTGGGGTGACCTTTAGTGAACCGGATTCTGGTGGTCGGGTCGGGCGGCCGGGAGGACGCCCTGGGTTGGGCTCTGGCTCGGGCCGGGGCGCAGCAGCTTTGGTTTTACCCGGGAAACGCCGGGACACTACGCTGGGGCACCAACATCAGCCGGTACGGTATGCCGGCCGGCAAGAGCTCGGAGAAGGAAGAAGTCGAGGCGATAGTGAAATGGGCGCAGGCCCATGGCATCGACCTCGTGGTGGTCGGCCCCGAGGCCTACCTGGCCGCCGGCCTGGCTGACCGGATGCGGGCGGCAGGCATCCCCGTCTTCGGGCCGGGCGTCGCCGGCGCCCGGATCGAGGCCAGCAAGGCCTGGGCCAAAGAGTTCATGGCCCGGCACGGAATCCCCACCGCTCCTCATGTGACCTTTACGCAGGCGGAGGCCGGCGCCGCCCGGCGGTACGTGGAGCAGTCCGGCCGGCCGCTCGTGATCAAAGCGGACGGTCTTGCTGCGGGTAAAGGCGTTCGGGTCACCGCCAGCCGGCAGGAAGCCCTCGAGGCCCTGGAAGCTCTCCTCGTGGAAGGGACGCTGGGCGAGGCGGGCCGCACCGTGGTGATCGAGGAACGCATGGAAGGGCGCGAGGTGAGCCTCCTTGCCATTACCGACGGCGAGGCGCTGTTGGTCCTCCCCGAGGCGCAGGATCATAAGCGGGTGGGCGAGGGTGACACCGGGCCGAACACGGGGGGCATGGGAGCTTACTCACCCGTTCCCTTCTTCAACAAAGAGGTGCGTGAGGAGGCCATCCGGCGCATTTTGCTGCCCGCCGTTCAGGGGCTGGCCGGGGAAGGGATCGATTACCGGGGCGTGCTTTATGCCGGGCTGATGCTGACCGGAGATGGACCGAAGGTGGTGGAGTTCAACTGCCGGTTCGGTGACCCCGAGACCCAGGTGATCTTGCCGCGGCTTAGCGTCGATTGGCCGTCCCTGCTGGGGGCCGCAGCCCAAGGCCGCCTGGGTGAATACTTGCGTGAACTATCTTCAACCGGTGCGACCGCTTGTGCTGACGCCACTGCTGCGAGTGTTGCTAATGCTGCAACTGCTGAGAGTCCTGCGGCTGCTACCGGCGGCACCGTTCTACGGGCGCGCTCTACATTCTCCCAGGTTTGGGAGCTGCGCCCGACCACTGGCGCGGCTTTGGGTGTGGTGCTGGCCTCCCGTGGCTACCCGGGCAAGTACGAGACCGGGTTTCCCATCAGCGGCCTCGACGTGGTCGCCGCCCTTCCCGGGATCGAAGTTTTCCATGCCGGCACCCGCGTCGATCCTTCCCGGCCGGGCGAGGTGCTGACCGCGGGCGGGCGGGTACTCAACGTCGTTGGGCTGGGCGACACGTTGTCCGAGGCCCGGTCCCGGGCTTACGAAGGAGCGGCCGCCATACGTTTCGACAATGTGTACTACCGCCGGGACATTGGCCACCAGGCGCTGGAGGAGTCGCGGGATCAATGAACATCACTGAACAGCACCGCCACCGGGACGGCCAAGCCGGGCAGCAAAGGGGTGGTCAGAGTGCCGCCCTCGGGTATCACACTTACCAAGGCCAGGCCGGTCCACTCGGGGCCCACCCGCAGCACCTCTACCGTGCGAGCCTGCGGATCGACGATCCAGTACTCTTTCACCCCGTACTTGGAATAGATCGTCCGTTTCAGCTGCCGGTCGCGGGCATCGGTGGAAGGGGACAGAACCTCGACGATCAAATCAGGAGGCCCCTGAACGTTATCCCGAGTTATGATTCCAAGACGATTCTTAGCCACGAAAAAGAGATCCGGCTGAACCACGTTCGTGTCTGACAGGATTACATCCAGGGGGGAGAAAAAAACCTCACCTAAATCGTTGCCTTCGACAAAACGCTCTATAACGTCTGTGAGGCGACGCAGTATGCGTTGATGTTCGACATTGGGCGAGGGAGTCACGAGCAATTCCCCCTCGATCAACTCATATCTCTTGTCGCTTTCCCCGATGGCCATATACTCCTCTATGGTGAACTTGATTGCCGGGTTGTTCATCTACAACCCTCCCGATTGTCAACCCGCCGGGAGTCTCCAGAGCCTCCGCCCGGTATCGGCCCGCTGTAAAGCGCCTCTTCCTAATACCTGGCGGGCGTCGACCGAGGTCACTTCCCGGGCTCGCCTTTAGCATAACTGTGTCCGATCGTTGCCGGCAAGCCGCCTTAGGCGGCAGCCTCCGCCACCCCGCGTCTAGGCGCCTGTGCCATTTGAGCAACCTCCGGCCAAAGAGCGCGAGCGGCAACCCCATTACGGCAGATATCCAGCTACCGCTAGATGGTCGCTCCGTCGGTTGGAGTCCTCTTTGTAGCTTCAGTTAGCAGTCCAACGAGGAACGCCGTGGTTAGAAACATACTGAGCCCTATCTCCGTCAACGTGTATTTCTTGTCCACCTGCTTCACGTAGCGTTGGGTGATAAGTTCCCTGAGGTGATGGTAAAGCTGACCTGTCTGCATCCCGGTGGCCTGTCCCAGCTCCGTAGCCGTCTTGTCCGATTCCAGGAGTGCACGTAGAAGCTTCCAGCGTTCCGGGCTGGACAGTGGCGTAGTGAACTGCGCCAGCGTCTCATCGCTCGTCTTGAGCATACACGGCAGATGGGTTGCGGCCTGCAACGTGTGCTGGCGACCAATCGACTGGTCACGGTAAACTAAACCAACGAGTATGACGGCATCCCTGCCTGAGACCAGCTCTTTGTCCAACTGCCCGACCACATTGATGTCTGGCCCCTCTAGCGTAAAGGAAGCTCTACTATTTACGATATCGGGAACCTTATGGAGCAGGATGGCATTGGGCTTACCCGGAGTGCCATGATCCGCGGGAACTAGCCTTGGTGGCTCAAGCCCCAGATGAACGCGTATCTGTTCGACCTGTCGGGATAGCCGCTCGACGGCTTGGGCAAGTTCGGCAACATCCATTGTCGGCCACCTCCAGAATTCCATTATTACAACATCACGTTAACATTATCCGAGGTCTACTGTCAACGGGGTACTGACATTGGGGTCGGCGGGGTAGAGGAGGTGGTCGGCTGGTGGAATGTCTTGGTCATACCGTGGCGGCACCCGGTACTCCAACACTTGTAAGCCTTCCTGGAAGCGGCCTGTACGGCGCGAGCCCATCCCCCTCGGCGGTAGTTGCACCCCGGAGGTGAACACGCACCGTTGAAGTGGTACAAGTGGATGGTGGCGTCCTCAGGCTTACCGGCCGTGAACGGCCTGCTGTGGTGCGGGGAGTGTCGAGAGAAGGCTGCCGTGGCGGCTGCGGTCCCGGGTGCGGTGCCGCGGACGGCGACGGTATAGAGAGCAGGGTGCGGCGGGCCGAGGGATATGCCGGGTGGCAAGCAGGCCCGGGCCGGGAAGGTATCGGCGGAGGTGTCTCGAAAGAGCCTATGATGGAATTCGCGTGCTGAAGAGACAGCCCGGGAGGCGAGGGTGTTTGGCAAGAGGCGAGGAGCTGCAGTACTTGGCGGATGTTCTGCTCAGGCTCGCAGGTGTGCGCGCCGCGGCCGGGCAGGAGCGCGCGGTGGCCGATGCGATCGAAGAGACGGCGAGACCCTGGATCGATGAGTCCCGCCGGGACTCGTTCGGGAACTTGTGGCTGATACGTCGGAGTCGCCGGGAGGCCGGTGGGCCGCGGGTGATGCTTTCGGCGCACATGGACGAGATCGCCTGGCTGGTGCGGGCCGTGGAGAAAGGGGGCTTTCTCCGCCTTTCACCCCTGGGCGGGGTGGATGCTGCCACTTACGTGGGCCATGAGGTGGTCGTCGTCACGGAGCAGGGCGAGCTCTTGCCCGGGATCGTGGGCACGAAACCACCTCACCTGACGAGGGAGGAGGAGTACCGACGTTTTCCCGAGCCGGAATCGCTATTCGTTGACATCGGCCTCTCCGAGGAGGAGACCCGCCGGCGGGTCAAAGTCGGAGACGTCGTCTATCCGTCCGTTCTACCGGCCCGGATCGGCGAGGGCCGGGTGACGGGCAAGGCGCTGGACAACCGGGCGTCGGTGGCCATCATGCTCTGGGCGTTGCGCCTGCTCCGGGGCCGTGATCACCAGGCCGAGATCTTCGCCGTCGCCACCGTGCAGGAGGAGCTGGGAATGCGGGGCGCGAGGACGGCGGCTACCGCCATCGCGCCGGACATTGCCATCGCCATCGACGTGGGATTTGGTCTGCAGCCGGGCGTCGACCGCTGGCACGGCCCCGGCCTCAAGCTGGGCGGCGGCCCGGCCATTACCGCGGGTCCGAACCTTCACCCGGGCTTGCGCCAGGCTCTGCTCGACACCGCACGTCGCATCCGGGTGGAGACGCAGGAGGAGGTAGCACCCGGTTCAACGGGGACGGATGCGTGGTACATACAGGTGGCAGGTGAGGGCATTCCCGTAGCATTGCTCTCTTTACCCCTTCGCTATATGCATTCTTCCGTCGAACTGGCCGCCCTGTCGGATCTGGAAGAGACCGCCCGGCTTCTCGCGGAGTTCCTGGCCGGCGTCGGGCCGGAATGGAAGCGGCGGCGCCCGGGGTGGGTGGTAGGGGCGACGGCTACCACCTCCGAACTGCCTCCCCTCGTAACGGCGGGCGGGTCTACCGCCGGGGCAGGTTTGGGGCAGGCTACGGCGGCCACCGGTGACGGCGAAGGAGACCTGACCCTGCGGGACGACCTGGCCGGCCGCCTGGTTCAGACCCTGGGGGCGCTCTCCGAGTTGCGCGGTCCTTCCGGCGACGAAGCCGAGGTCCGCCAGTGGTTGATGGAACGACTGCCCAAGGACGTAGACGAGGTCTTCGTGGACACCATGGGTAACCTCCTGGTGGCAAAAGGGCTGAACCGGCCCGGCCCGCGGGTTATGGTGGACGCGCATATGGACGAAGTGGGGCTGATCGTCAAGGGGGTGGACGACGACGGGTTCCTGCGCGTGGGGGTGCTGGGTGGCATCGATCCGCGGGTCCTGCCGGCCCAACGGGTACTCGTAGGAAGTTCGGGGTTGCTGGGTGTCATTGGGACGAAACCGGTTCACCTGAAAAAGGGAGAAGAAAAATCGAAAGCCCCCGAGCTTGACGACCTTTACGTTGATATAGGCGTCGCCGGCCGGGCCGAGGCGGAAAAGCTGGTTCGGCCGGGCGACACGATTACCTTTGCGACCCGTTTCCAGCCGGTCGGAAAGGGGCTGGTCAAGGGGAAGGCACTGGATGATCGCGGCGGGGTTGCGCTCCTTCTCCACCTGCTTGCCGAGGAGTGGGAGTTTTCCTTCTTTGCTGCCTTCACCGCGCAGGAAGAAACGGGGCTGCGAGGGGCTCAGGTGGCGGCCGACCAGATTCGTCCCGACCTCGGGCTGGCTCTGGAGACCACGATCTGCGCCGACCTGCCGGACGTGCCCGGGCACGGGCAGGCGACGCGCCTTGGCGGAGGGCCGGCGGTGAGTTTCCAGGACCGGGCCTCGGTGGCCGACCCGGCCCTGGTCGCGCTCATCCAGAAGGTGGCGGCCCGGGAGAATATCGCCTGGCAATGGCGGCGGGCGCTGGGAGGCGGGAATGATGCGGGGGCGATCCAGCAGCGGGCGGGCGGAGCTCGCACGTGCACTCTTTCCATCCCGTGCCGTTACCTCCACACCCCGGCGAGCCTCCTCGCGGTATCGGACATGGTGAAGACCTACCAGCTGGCTCGGGCCTTTTTGCGGGAATTGCCCCGGTTTTGGGCGGCGGCCGGCCGCTGACCGTGGGCGGGCCGGCGGAACGGGTTGGCGCGGCCAGGCCCAGACGTGGTTCGATGGGCGCGGACCGCCGCAGGCGAAGACCCCGGCGCAGGCGCGAACTCGAGGCGCAAGTAAGCAGCGTCGTGATGGAAAAGCGCGTCGGAAACGACGGTGAAAAGCCTGGTAGAAAAGCGTGGCAGAAGAAAGGATGGCGACACGGATGAAAACCGACGAACTGGCAGGCTGGGTAGCCATTCCCGCTCCCTCCGGTCGCGAGGCGCGACTGCGGGGTACCATCGTTCGTGAACTCGAGGCTTTTGGCGCACGGCCAGAGACCCTGCCCGGCGGGCCGGGGGGGCCGAGCGGGCCGGGCGAGTCCCGCGGGCTATGCTGGCAGATCGATCCTCTGGGTAACCTGATCGTGCCACCGGTTCACGGACCGCGGGAGGGTGTCCTCACCCTGGCTGCTCCCCTCGATGAGCCCGGGGTCGTGGTCACTCATATCGACGAGCAGGGTTATCTCCGTTTTGACCTCGTAGGTAACCTCGAACCGTCAGAGATCAACGGGCGGCTGGTACTGCTCCAGGGTCAGACCGGCGACTGCTTCGGCGTGATAGCGTTGGACCGGCGGCTTCGCCAGCGGGGGCGGGGGAATGCCGGGAACTCCGGCCAGGCTGCCGGTGAACTGCGAGCAGAAGAGCTATTCATCGACATCGGGGCTCCAAGTCGCGCCGAGGCGGAAAGAGAGGTGACGGTGGGCTCGGCCGGAGTCCTCTGGTGGGCCGGAATTTGGAGCGACGCGCCGGGCGGCACGGGGGAGGGCACGCGGGGTGTGCTCATCCGGATGGGCAGCGGGCCGGACCGGCTGGCCGGGCGGGCCCTGGGCCGGCGGAGCCTGGCATACCTGCTCTTCGACCTGATTCGATCCAGCGCTGCACCCCCGGCTGTGTCCCCGTCTGCGTCCCCGGTGTCCCCGGCAACGGCCGCGGCGCGGCCGGCCGCCTTCGTCTTTACCGTTCAAAGCTTGCTGGGCGGCCGGGGCATACAGACGGCCGCTTTCCGGCTCGAGCCCGACCCGCTTATCGTCCTTATGCCGGTGGCGGCGCACGATTGGCCGGCGGCCGATCCCGGCGAGGTCAAGCTGGGCGGCGGGCCGGTCCTGGTGCTAAAAGAAGGACCGGGGACATCGGACCGGGATCTGGCGGCCCGGCTGGAAGCGGTGGCCGGCTCGGCGGGGATTCCCCTGCAGCGGCACGTCGCCACGGGCCGCATGGCCAACGACCTGAGCCAGGGCGCCTGGGCCGGGCGCGGCGCCCGCGCCCTGGGCCTCGGCCTCCCGGTGCGAGCGGCCGCCGGCGGTGGCCCCGAGATCATCGCCACCGCCGACTGGACTGCTTTGCGAGAGCTATTGCTCCGTCTCTTGGGGGAGGGGATCGACCACGAGCAACGCCGGTAGGCAGGAAGCACCCGGGGGCATGAAGTCGAAGCCGTAGACGACCTCTTTTCCAGGTTCCAGTTCAAACTGGGCAAGAAAGGACATCTCCCGACCGTACCCCGGGAAAGTGCGCCGCGGTGTCTCCGGGATACGCACTACCCGGCCGGCCTGGGGACCGGCGGTAATACGGATCGCACCGGCGAAACCACACCCGGACCCCGAACCGAATAAAACCCGCACCCTCTGCCGTTCTTCGGAACGCAGCCGCAGGGTGATATGGTAGATGACGCCGTAGTTGCCAAAGTTCATCCGGGTGTTGCCGTCCAGCTCATCCCGGCCAACTTGGAAGGGATCGTAGTACTTACCGCTGGCGAAGAGCCAGATCCCCTGCTCTTCGCCGCCCTTCCATTCGAGTTCGACGTAACGGTCGGCGGAGGGGAAGGTTCCGCGCATGTTTTTGCCGGGATCAACCTCGTAGGGGTGGAAACGATCGGGCTCAAGATCGTCTAGCCCGTTCGTAGCCAGGACGAGCATCTCGACGGGCCCGTCCACCTCCCCCTCGTAGAGCCCTTCGATTAGCTGGTTCTCCCCGACCGGCCGGGACAAGCCAACCGGGTCGAGAAGAGCCCAGCCACCGGCCGGGATCACTATCCGGCGGGGCTGGTTCGAGAGCAGAAAGGCGCGCAGTGCCTCCTGGCCTACCCAGTTGTATCCGGTGCTGGGCCCCCGTACGCCCTCGCGGTGGACGACTACGGTAACGTCCTTGTCCGACAGGTTCCGGACGACTACCGGGAAGTATTTGGCAAGCCCTGAGTCCTGGTTCACGTGGTAGACGAAGAGCCGCCAGGCCCCGGGAGCGAAAGTCCCGCGGGCCAGGATCCCCTCGCCCCGGACATACTCGGGCTGATCGCTGAAAAGAAGGGGCGGACCGCTTTCCGTGTAGGTGAAGGATTCGGCGAGGTAGAGGGGAGGGGGACTGTCCAGCGTGACGATGGCACCCGGATAGGGGGTGGAGGGCGACGCTGCCCATGCCACCGGCAGTACCGGCAAGCGCGGCGACAGCGGCAACACCGGCACGCCTGGTAGCGCCGGTAGCACCGGCAGCACCGCCAGCATCAACAACATCGGGAAAAACCGCACCAGGATGGAGCCGGGCGCAGGCGCGCGCGGTCCTGGTCTGATCGCCCGGGCTCTACATCCACGCAGAACCATAGGAGAGGGCACACCGTTTCTGTTCAAGGTTGGCACATCCTTTCGGGTTTAGCATTCGTTTCGGGATCTGGTTTCCCTGCCGGGGAACGACGTTAGAGTAAGGAATGGGCAAAGCGGTACGGCAGGAGAAGTTGTCCCAATCGTCAAAACCTAATGAGTAAACCACGCAAAGGGACGATCGCACGCTGAAAGAGCTAGAGCAGGTTTTGAGAGGTATCGACTTCCAGGTTCACCCGGGGGAGCCGGCCCGGCCGGACCGCACGTCAGGTGGCCGGCCCGGCAGCCGGGCGGGCAGCGGAATGGCCGGCGGGCCGGGCAAGAAGACGGGGGAATCTCCCGCAAAGACCAGCATCTCGGGGGTCGCGGTCGATTCGCGACAGGTCCGACCCGGGTATCTCTTCTGTGCTATTGCCGGCACCCGTCTGGACGGCAATCTTTTCATCCCCGACGCCCTGGCGGCGGGGGCGGCAGCAGTTCTGACCGATCGTCCCCAGGCCGTGCCCATGACGAACTCGGTGAGAGACGCTATCCGGCAGGGTCGGGTGCTGGTCGTGCCCGACGCGCGGGTGGCGGTGGCGAAAGCAGCGGCCAACTTCTACGGCCACCCGGCGGCGAACCTGCTCGTAGCCGGAGTCACCGGCACTCTCGGGAAGACCAGTGTCAGCCAGATCCTCTACGCGATCTTGCAAGTGGCCGGCTCCCCCTGGTCGCCCGGGCTCATTGGTTCGCTGGGCATCCGCTATGGGGAGATCCGCCTGCCTTCTCATCTTACTACACCCGACGCGGTCAGCCTGCAACGCACCTACTCCCAAATGACAAGGGCCGGCGTCCGGGTGGCCGTCATGGAAGTCTCCTCCCACGGCCAGCTCCAGCACCGGGTTGATGAGATACCGTTCCGGCTGGGGGTTTTCCTCAACCTGATCCCCGGGGAACATGCCGACGTCCACCCCGACTTTGCCTCTTACGTGGCGGTCAAGTCCCGCCTCCTCGACCAGTTGGTCGCCGGGTCGGTCCTGGTATATAACCACGACGACGCCGAGGTTCGCACTCTGGTAGAAGCCAGGGCGAGTCAGACCCCCGCTCAAGAACGCTCCTGGACGCCCCTGGGGTACTCATGTACGGGTCCGGGGTTCACCGGGCCTATCAATGAGGGAGACGCGAGCCTGCCGGGTCTCGCAGGCTTGTCTGTCCTCCTTACCCTCTCTGACCTTGCTCTTTCTCTGGACGGTAGCCGGTTCGTTTTACGCTCGCACCCTGCCCTCGGGATTCCGCTGGTGGGCGGGGGGAGGCGACCGCCGGTCGAGCTGGGATGCGAGGTACGGTTACTCGGTCCCCATAACGCCCGTAATGCCGCGGCCGCCGCCGCGGCAGCCCTCGCCCTCGGTGTACCGGAAGAGTCGATCCAGGAGGCCCTCGCCGGGCTCCTCCCCTTCCGGCGACGCATGGAGCGCATCTATCGTGGAAGCTTCTCGGTCCTGGACGACACCACCGGCCACCCGGAGAGCTTCCGGGCGCTTTTCGAAACCGTGTTGCTTCTCGCTCCCCGGCGGGTTTGGCTCTTGACGGCCACGCGGGGAAACCGGGGAATCGCCATCAACCGGGCCAACGCCCGTACCATAGCCGCCTGGACCGGACGGCTACCTCTCGGGGGCATCATAGTCACCCCCGCCTGGGACAGGGCCGATGTGGCCAACCAGGCGAGCGACGCGGAAGTGGCCGCCTTCCGGGGTGAACTGGATTCGGCGGGAGTTCACTACCGTTTCTTTCCTGAACTGCTGCCGGCAGTTCACGCCGCGCTATCCCGGCTGAAGGAAGGAGATCTGCTGGTGATCGCAGGCACCCAGTGCCTGGACGGTGCGGCGGAGATAGTTCGGGAGGCACTGGCGGTGCCCGCTCAGGCGACTTGATCTGCTCAGTGGTCATCCTCCCGGGCCTCCCAAAGGAAGGGGAGCCAGCGAGCGGCCTCCCGCGCGGCGGCCGGGCCGATCACGGGCACTCTCCCGGCAGGAGGCCGGGGGTCGCCGGTAGCACCGGCGGCGAAGGGAGCGGCAGGGAGACCGGGGGTCAGGTTTTCGCCGATTTCGAATTGGACCTCATCCGAAGGTGGCTCGAGCGGATGGAAGGCGGGGTTTTCGGCGTCGGGGCCGGAGGTCTGGTAAGAGGCGGTCCGAGCCGGGGTTCCTTCCGGGGCGAGTTCCAGGTAATCCTGGGGAGCAAATGCGAGCACGGCCCGGCCGGGATCGCCGGGAACGGGGAAAACCCAGTAGGGGTAATAACCTTCCGGGTCGTACTCATAACCCCAGCCCACCGAATCCAGCCGGTCGTGATCCCAGCCCACCGCGTAAAGCTGCCGGCGCAAGAGCGAGTCGAGCCGCTCTCGATCCACTTTGAACGGCACTTCGATCCAAACCTGGCCATGGCGCAGTTGGGCCGGGAGAGCATATCCCCGCCAGTATAGTACCCCGCGCTGGCCGGCCGGTTCGCCGGGTCGGCCTGCGCCGGCGGCCCCGGGCGCGGCCGGCGTGCCCGCTGCGCCCGGCGATGCCCCCGCCCCGGTTTCGTTTCTCTCGTCCATGGGTTTTGCCGTATGACCTCCGGCCACCCCGAGTGATGCGGCAACGACGGCCATGAGGGATGACCGGAACCAGTATTCACGGTCCGAACCCGGGTCATACCCTTCGGGGGCGGTCTTGGGCGGTCCGTCCGGCTCTACTCGATCGCCTCGATCTTCGCCTCCAGCTCGTCGAGGAGCTGGCCAAACAGGGCGAGCGCCTGCCGGATGGGTTCGGGCGAACGCATGTCCACCCCGGCTTCGTCCAGTAGCTCCAGCGGGTAACGGGACGAGCCGCCGGCGAGGAACCGGAGGTAACGTTCGACCGCCCCCGGCTCCTCCCCCAGGCGCGTCTCCGGGCGGCTCCCCCTATCTGGCCCGGCGCTTGTGCCGGCGCCCGCCGCCGTACCTGCCTCCCCGGCCGTCCCCCCGGCCGGCCGCGCGCCTGCACCCGCTGCCTCCTGGAGAATGCCGTTCGCCAGGGCGACGGCGGCGGAAAAACCGGTCGCGTACTTGTAGACGTAGAAATTCATGTAAAAATGCGGGATACGGGCCCACTCCAAAGCTATCTCGTCATCAACTACTATATCTGGACCGTAGTAGTCACGATTGAGCTGGTAGTACGTTTTACTCAACCACTCGGGCGTCAAAGAGCCGCCATTTTCCACTTCCTCGTGAATGGCCTTTTCGAACTCGGCAAACATGGTCTGGCGGTATACCGTCCCGCGGAAAGCTTCGAGGAAGTGATTGATCACGTATAGCCGCAGGCGATCGTCGTCCAGTATTTTGCGCAAATAATCGAAGAGAAGCACTTCGTTGACCGTAGAGGCGACTTCAGCAACGAATATCCCGTAGTGGGCGTAGACGTAGGGCTGGGCCTCCTGGCTGAAAAACGAGTGCATCGCATGTCCGAGTTCGTGAACTAAAGTGAAGAGATCGTCAAGGCGCGACTGGTAGTTCAGAAGGATGAAAGGATGAGTTCCGTAAGCTCCCCAGGAGTAGCCACCCGCGTACTTCCCCTGGTTTTCGAAGACGTCGATCCATCCTCCGCCGAGAGCACGTTCCAGGGGCTCGGCATACCTCTTTCCAAGGGGTGCAAGTGCTGCTCGAGCTCGTTGTTTGGCTTCTTCGTACGGCACCTCCATGTCCACCCGGGGAACGATGGGGGTGTAAAGATCATACATGTGGAGCTCGTCGAGTCCCAAAGCGCGACGACGGAGCCGCACGTAACGATGGAGCAGCGGAAGATACTCCCGGACGGTGGCAATCAGGTTGTCGTACACCTCGAGGGGGATGTTCTCACCATCGAGGGCCGCGGCCCGGGCGGAAGGGTACTTGCGGGCGCGGGCATAGAAGATGTTGCGCTTGACCTGGGCGGCCAGGATGGCGGCGAGAGTGTTCTTATGCTTGCCGTAGGTTTCGTATAGGGCCCGGAAAGCGTCCTGCCGGACGCGACGATCACGGCCTTCCATGAAGCGGAGATATCTGGCTTTGGTTAGCTCGACCTCCCGGCCTTGCTCGTCGCGGATGACCGGAAAGCGCAGGTCGGCGTCGTTCAGCATGGTGAAAATGTTGTCCGGAGCTTCGCCGAGCTCACCGGAGAGGGCAAGGAGGCGCTCCTCGGCCGGGGAGAGGGTGTGGGCTTTGCGCCGGAGCAGTTCGTCCAAATGGTGCCGATAAAGCTCAAGACCTTCGGTTTCGGCCAGGTAACGGCGGATGGTCTCCTCAGGCAGGGCCAGTATCTCCGGGGCGATGAAGGCGGTCGCTTCACCGGCTTCCACTCCCAGGTGCTCGGCCCGATCAACCAGGGCCTGCGCGACCTGGTTGGTGCTATCCTCGTCCCGGTGCATACGTGCATAGACGTACAATCGCTCGAGTTTTTCGTCGATGCGGTCACGCAGGCTCAAGCAGGCAAGCAGCGTCTGGCCGCTCTCGCCAAGCCGCCCCGAGTAGGTGCGAATCTCCCCGAGCCACTCCCGGACCGCGGCATAATCGCGCTCCCAGGCTTGCTGGTCCGGATAGATGTCCTCCAGTCGCCAGCGGTATTGCTCCGGAATCTCGCTGCGCTTGGGTATGGTAAGAGGTGCGGCCGGCTCTGCCATCGCCCGATTCTCCTTCCCTGACAATTCCAAGTGGGTGGCGGTTCGTCACAGGTCCTGTCGCATGCTCGCGCATCGGCCCCGCCGGAGTCAAGCCCTGAAGCCCCGTCACCGTACCCGTCATATCCCACCGTGGTGCGGTTCACGTGAACCTGCTCCGGCATAAGGATGGCGGAAGGGAAGTTCACGAAGTCCAGTAAAAGAGGTGGCAACGGTGGCAGAGGCAACGGCGGAGAATGTGGGAACGGTTCCTTCGTGGTGGAATGAAGACCCGCGCCAGCGGGAGCCGCGCCGGCCGTCGACTCCCTGTCCGGGTCTGAGCCATGTGGTACGAACCTCCGACTCCATGTGGAAGATAGCCAGGCGTTACGGCGTAAGCCTCCGCGACCTGATCGACGCCAATCCGCACATCCCCGACCCCGAGGTCCTCATTCCCGGAGATGTGCTCTGTATTCCCGGGCGACGTCCCGAAGAGCCAGAACGTCCTCCGGAAGAGATGGAGGAGTGGTGCTGTGTAATCCTGGAACCAGTGCATCGAGAGGTTGAAGACCCCTCGGTCACCCTGGTTCGCCTGGGCCGCCGAGGGCACGTCATGATCGCCCTCCATGACATGCCCGATCCCGCCCGTCTGGTCAGGGAAAGCCACCCCGATTCCGAGTTCTGGCGCCTGCGCCGGGCGGCGTACGTAGGTTGGCTAATGTCGCGAGAAGGGCGTCTAAAGCGGCGGATCTTCCTCCTCTCGGCGGGAGAAGGCTTTTGGATCGGTCACCAGGATGCTGATGTGGAGACGGAGGATGAGGTGATCGTGACCGCCGAAGAGTCAGCGCAGGTGCGGGAGCCCGGCGACGTCCTTGTGTACCGAGCGCGCCTCGAAGAATGTACGAGAAGGGAAGATGAGTAGTCCATTATCAGTGAGGCTCACGCCTGCACGCTCGTTCTCACTGTCTGAGACTTTGACAGGGAGGACGAGCGTTCTATACTTCGCGGTAGCAGAACGGACATGCGGCCCCGGTGTCGCACGCCCGGCTGCAATTCCCGGGAGGTGGCCAAAGTGGCCAAAGGCGACAAGACCCCGAAGGGCCAGCCGGCTCCGCAAGGCGGCAAGCCGGGAACCAAGTCGTCCGGCAGCGAACCAAAGAAGTAAGGAATAGCAATCGGGAACGGCGCGAGATTTAAGAACGTTCTCGCGGAAGGGACCGTCCATCGATCGGACGGTCCCTTTGTTCGCCTTTTTCGGTCCGGCGTCCCTTTGATCTAAGCACGGCCCCCCGGTTAGGATTCTTCGCCGGTGAGGAAAACCGGGGTCGTCAGGATCACCGTCCGGTCTCCTGCTTTCACGCGGACTTGACCCAGCACCCCTATCCACATTCCCGGGAGTCGTTTTATGGTCTGGACGAACGGTGCCTCATTGTCGCTTGCCGTTTGCACCCAGCCGGCATGCCGGAAGTCACGGGAAGGGGAAGCGGCGATCCAAAAATCGACGCTTTCGATGCCCGGGGCCGGGTCGACTAGCAGTTCAGCCGAATCATTTTCTTCTTTGAACTGCCAGCGTATCTCGGGAAGCTGCAGCTGCCCGGCTACATCGAGGTAGAAAGCACTCAAGGTGTTAAGGATCATTTCGAAGTCACCCAGGCCGTGACCGGCATTAGGGAGCGCCAGAATGTAGTTGCGGCCGGGAAGGTCGTCGTAGTAGACGTTGAGGGCGTCGGCCGGCCAGTAGGGATCGTTCGTGCCGATGATGATCAGCTTGGGCATGGTGAGAGCCTCTCGGAAAGAGTAGGGGTCGACTATCGCCGCGAGTTTCGCACCTTCTTCGGACTGGGCGATTTGGGTCAGCCCGAGCTCGGTATAGTCCGCGATCTCAGAACTGAAAGTCCCGAAAGAACGGAGCTGAAGCTTCATCTGCTCGGCCAGGTTGAGGTTGTTATAGACCATGGGAGCGATGCCTTTCACCCGGGGGTCGATCGCTGCCGTAAGCCAGGTGGTCCAGCCGCGTTTCGAAGCCCCGAGGACCACGAAGCCCTTGATCAGGTGGTGCAGTTTCTGATCGGCGAACTCCTGGATGGCGTCCATGGCCCGGACGGCCGACTTGGTCATGGGCAGGAGCAACGGCCAGGTTTGGTCACCGGTTTCGAGGAATTCCTTGAACGTGTAGGCAATGAGAGCATCTTCATAGAGCTGGCCAAAGAGCGGCTGATTGGGAACGTCATACAGGATCGCTACCGGCGCCTGAGTGGCGGCGGCTACCATGCTCATGTACTGCAGTTCTTCTGGATCCGCACCGCTCCCGGTGATGTAGAGTAGCGCCATCTCCCGATTCCCTACGGCTGCGGGGATGAAGAGCTGCAGGCGGTGACGCCAGGTGATCCCTTGCCAGGTCTGCGAGGTGAGGGCGAGGGAGTAAAGAGTACCCTGGCCGGGGAGCGACCTGGTGCCGACCAGCTGCCACCCGTAGCTCGGGTCGCCGTTTTGGAGGTAGGCGGCGAGGCTCCCGTGGAGTCCGGTGAGATCCGGCCCCGGCGAAGGCGCTTCGGAAGTAGCGCCCGAAAGGACCTGCCGGCCGGAGAAGGCCGGCATGGCCAGGGTGGCCAGCGTGACCACCACGATCTCCACTAGCAGCCTGCTTACGCTTTTCGCCCGCTCGTTCATGGCCGAACCCTCCCATTTAACTGCCGTGAAGAGCAGTATCGGTCCTTTGCTTCTGCCCCGGCCGCTTTTTTCCTGCGCCGGGAAAGATATAGAATAAATCCCGGACGGGCCGGGCGCTGGGCGGAAAGGCAGGAGTCTGTCCCTTGGAACGGTCGCTCTACGTTGGGCTGGACATCGGCTCGACCACGGTTAAGGTCGCCGGTATCGACGACGGAGGGCAGCTGGCCGGAGAACCCGTCTACCTGCGCCATGACGCGTTCCCTTCGCCGATCGATGCCCTGAAATACGCATTTCGCCGCTATCTTGACACGGTGGCCGGCACGGCGGGCCGGGTGCGAGGAGTGGGCGTGACCGGGAGCGGCCGGGCCCTGGTAGCTCACCTGGTGGGAGCCGACCTCACCCGGAGCGAGATTCTCGCCCATGCCGCGGGTGTACTCCATCTGGTAGGTCCCGGCGCGGTCGGCTCGGTGGTAGAGATCGGCGGGCAGGACTCCAAGGTCATCGTCTTCGGCGAAGACGGAATTCCCAGCTTTTTCAACATGAATACGATCTGTTCGGCCGGGACCGGGGAGTTTCTCAAGCAACTCGCGGATGAGGCAGGGCTAACTCTGGAGGAGTTCGGTCGTATCGCCCTGGAAAGCCGTCACCCGGTTACGATCGATGCCACCTGCACGGTCTTCTCCCGGCGGGACTTCCGCCACCTCACCCAAAAGGGAGTGCCGCTCGCGGATCGCTTAATGGGGGTCTGCCACGCCCTGGTCCGCAACTATCTGGTGAACGTGGTTCAGCAGATGAAGCTGCCGTCGCCGGTCTTTTTCCAGGGGGGCGTTGCCCTTAACCCCGCGGTACGACGGGCGCTGGCCGAAAGGCTCGGCGTCCCGGTGCACCTGACACCTCATGGCGAGGTTATTGGGGCAATAGGCATGGCCGTTCTGGTCCGGGACGAGGACCGGGGCGAGCCACAAGGCAGGCAAAGGGTGGGGGGCCGGTTTCGCGAGGATTTCTTCGATCGGCGGTTCCAGACTCGCATGCGTTACTGCCACGGTTGCCGCAACGCTTGTGAACTGGCCCAAGGGTACGAGCAGACGCCGGATGGCACCGAGGTAGTGCTTGATACGTTGGGGGGCCGTTGTGACGGATCACGGAACCCGAAGAACATAAAGGACTACCCGCAACCGTTGACCAGGCCTCACCTCTCAGTAATCCGGGACGATGTACGTAGGAGGCGCGACCGCCCGGTGGAGATGGGGCACCGGCATGCGGCTTGGATTTCTGGAGAGCGGGAGCGGGTGCGTTCTTCTGCCGGCCGGTACGTAGCGGGGATAGACGGCGGTTCACGGGGGACGAAGTATGCGCTCTTAAGAAGCCTGGGTGAGGGGCAGGTCGAAATAGTGGCGGTAGGGGCGCTGGAGACAGGCGGGGACGCCGTCCGGGCCTGCCTGCGGGCGATGGCCAGAATCCAGGAGGCTCTGCCCCCGGGGGAGAGGTTGGCCGCGGTCGGGACGACCGGGAGTGCGGGGGAGCTCTTCCGGGATATGCTGATCGAGCGGGTTGGGCCGGAGATTCCGAGCGCGGACTACCGTTCCACCGAGATCCTGGCCCACTATGCGTGGGCGAGTTATCGCGTTCCGGATGTGGGCACGGTAATGGATATCGGCGGCAACGACGCGAAGATCATTGTGGTAAAGGAAGGGGGCCAGGGGGGGCTCGACTTTGCGATGAACGACAAGTGTGCCGCCGGGACGGGCGCCTTCCTCGAGGCCGTGGCCAGACGCTTCCACGTCCCCATCGAAAAGTTCGCATCGGTGGCGCTGGAGGCGACGAACCCCGCCCGGATAGCCGGGCGCTGTGCGGTTTTCGGTGAGTCGGATGTAATTCACAAAGCGCGGGTCGGATTCACGACCCCTGATCTTTTTCTTGGTGCGGCCTTCTCGGTCTGCCGTACGTATCTGTCGGACGTGGCCCGAGGTCACGAGCTGCGGCTACCTGTAGTCGCACAAGGGGGCACTTTTCTGAATGCTGCCGTGGTGCACGCGTTCCGTGAAATGCTGGAGCTAGGGCCGGAGGAGTTCCGGCTGGCCGAAGACCCGCGGGAGGTGCTGGGTGCAGGCGCTCTGGGAGCGGCGCTGCTCGCCCTCGGCCGGTGGGAGCAGGGGTTCGAATCACGGTTCAAAGGGTTTGGACGTATCCTGAGTAGTCAATACGAGACCATAACGGTAACTTGCAGCCACCCCGGGTGCTTGCGCCGGTGCCGGGATCTGGTGGTTCTCCTCGAGAACGGCGAGCCGATCGCAGGCTACCGTTCGGTCGCCTGTGAACGGGGATTTTTCGACGGGCCTTTCGAAAGCCGGGAGGAGCGTGATCATGTCGTCAACCTGCTCCGAGCTCATGTCGACGCCGTATACGCCTAGTGGGGAGCGCGGGGGACGCGCGGGTCGTAACGGTAACGGGACAGACCGGGGCCGGCAGAGTCGGGTCCACGTTCCTGTGGTGGGGCTGGTGCTCGCCTTTACGGGCCACTACTGGTCGGTTCAGGTTTTGGCCGCTTTTCTACGGCGGATGGGTGTGAGGCTGGTGACCAGCCACATCACCACTCCGTCCATGATCGAGATCGGCACCACCCTGGGCAGCGCCGACTTCTGCCTGCCCCTGCGCGCGTATATCGGGCACGTTCACCGTCTGATCGAGGAGCACCCGGAGCTGGATGCTATCGTCGCGCCCAACGTTCTAAGTGAGGATGGGCGGAGCGCTACCTGTTCCAAATACCGCGACCTGGGGGGCGTGGTGATCCGCTCCCTCGGCCACAGCCTGGGATATCTCCTCAACCAACTGGAGGGAGCAGGGCGCAACCTCGCGGCGGGTGAACGGCTAGGCTCCTGGGGACGACGGTTGGCCTGCCTGGTGGGGGAGCAGGCGGTGAGGTCCTGGTGGGAACGGGCGGCCAGAGTGCCGCGGCTCATCATGCCCGACGTGCGGCGGCTCGACTGGGTGGAGATGCGCAACGTTTGCTACAACGTGTATGCCGACCTGATGGGATGGGCGCGGGCATGCGATGCCGCCTTCTTCCTGCCGCGCCGGTGGCGGCCTTGGGTTCGGGTGGGGCAGGCGCTGGCCAGGGTGGAGGAAGCCTTCCGGGACGCTTATGCCGAGGTGATAGGATCGGGCTGCGCGGCTGAGGAGCTGCCCGAGCTGCCCCCGTTGCTCGATTTGCTATCGCCGGCGGACAGGCCCCGCCTGGCTCTGGTAGGCCGCCGGTACCTGGTGAACGATCCGCTCCTGTCCGGCGACATCAAGCGCTGGTTCAGCCGGCGGGGTGTGAAAGTGCTGACCGCGGCCGACCTGCCGGCGGAAGTGCTGGCTAAGGGACGGGCGGAGGCGGAGGGCTTTTACGACACTTACAAGGAGGCCCAGGCTTTCGTCCGGTGGGCACTGGACAAGGTCGACGGGTTCGTTTGTATAGGAAGTTTCGGTTGCCACCCCGACGCCTTCCAGGTGGACTACCTCGCGGAACAGATCCGGGCCCACGGCGTGCCCTGCTGGACCTTCCGTTTCGACGAAGGCATGGCGGGAGCCGGCTTCGAGACCAGGTTTGAGACGATTTTGAACTTTCTTGAAAAACGTCGGGACGCCAGGCTGGGCGGGGACGGAAGCGCCGGCAGGGCCACGAAGCTGGCAGAAGGCCGAGCCGGGACGTCGCCGGATGCGGGCACCGGGACGTGTCAATCGGTGCCGGCGGGGTCGGCGGGGTCGGCGGCCGGATCGGGGAAGGTCGCGACGGCAGTGGCGGCGGCGGCAGAATCGACGCCAGGGTCGATCCCCCGGCCCCGGAAGCCCCTGATCATCTGGCCCTACATGGGTGAGATCATCAACCTGCTGGTCGAAGAGCTCGGTCACCAGCTGGGATTGAGCGAGTACATGCTCGCCCCGCTCCCTCTGGATGAGGAGAGCATGCTGCTCGGGAACGATCGCTACACTGAATCCTGTTCACCATACGCGTGCAGCACCGGGTCACTCAAGCAAACGTTGCAGCGGGCCCTCAGCATGTTGAAGGACGACCCCCGTCGCATCTTGATGCTGATGGCAAGGGGCGAGGGCCCGTGCACTTTCGGATGGTATGCTATCGTGCAAAGCCGCCATCTCCCGCATGAGTTTAGGGAGCAGCTCGAGGCCGGGGGCCATACCCTGGAGATGGCTACCATGGGCCTGAGCGGAGTGGTCGACTTCCTGCACGACCTGTGTGAACTGGGTAACGCCAAGAGCCTGAAACCCATTGTAGATTTCGTCGGCTTAAGTCGCTGGTCGAGCGACGGCTCAAGCTACGGTTCAGGCCGGGGATGGGGGCAGGGCTCGGGCCGCGGCCTGGGCCAGGGCTCGAGCGAAGGTCCGGGCCAGGGCTCGGGCCGCCGCAATCCCGGCCGGTGGCAGCGGTTCGTCCTGCGCCTTCGTTTCTACCTGGCTCTGCTGCGGCTGGCGCGACCCGTCTGGGCCAAGCTCCGGGCGGCGGAGAGCCTGCGGGCCAGGGCGCTGATCATAAGGGCGCACGAGGTGCGGGCGGGGGCGACGGCTGCCGCCTACGAGCAGGCGCTGGAGCTGCTCCGGCAGGCCCACACCCCGCGCGAGATCAGGCGGGCGCACCGGCGAGGGCTCGAGTTGCTGGGCGGTGTCGAACAGGACGGACAGGTGCGTCCCCGGGTGGTGGCCGCGGGAGAGATCTACGTGGCCCTTACCAGCTATGCGAACCGCGGAACGGTGGAGGTGCTGCTCGGGCGGGAGCATATCGAGGTGGTGGAGGGGACGACACTCCGTGGTTTCCTGGTCCACAGCCTCAAAGAGATGGCGAGGCGGCGGCTACGGGCAAGTCCCCCGGTCAGGGTAGTGCTCGAATGGCTCCGTCGGCATAACGTCACGGTGGCGCGCCTTGAGCAACAAGAGCGTGAACCGAGGGCGAAGCCGTTTCTCGTTCACGAGGTGGGGGGAGACGGGATGCCCACCGTGGGCCACGTCCGGCGAGCGGTGGAAGAGGGATGCGATGGGATAGTTCACCTGCATCCGTTGAAGTGCATGCCCGAAGGGATCGCCGAGGATGCCATCAAGGAAGTGGCGCAGGTCTATGACGTGGCCTACCTGGGACTTTCGTTCGACAAGGAGACCGACGTGGAGCGGCTGCGCACCGAGCTGGCAACTTTCGCGGCTTTGCTGCACGGGCGCCTGGCCCGTTACCGTCGCCATCGCCGGCAGGAGATCATGCGCCGCCGGCGCCTGGGGCGAGTCGTAGATGCCATGTACCGCACCTGGCGTCGCTGCTACCGGTTGGGATAAGGGAGATTGACGCCGGCTGGGTGCCAAGAGGCGCGAAGGGGCACTACGCGCGGCACTACGGGACACCGGGACACCAGCGGGGCTATCGGAGCACTGAGGGGGTGCGAGGCATTAAGGAGGGCTGAGCGGGGTCCTGGGAGAAGGCAAGGCAGGACGAATCCCTGCCACGGCGAACAGAGTTCAAATGAGGAGGAGTCTTGCATGGACGCACTGGAGTGTTTGCGAACCCGGCGCTCGATCCGGCGTTATGCGGATAAACCCATACCCAAGGAGATCCTTGCGGAGATCGTCGATATTGCCCGGCTCGCCCCCACCGCTAATAACCGGCAGCCATGGGATTTCGTGGTCGTAACCGACCGGCAGGTCCTCAAGACCCTCGGCGAGACGGCGGACTGGGGCAAGCACATCGCCGAGGCGGCGGCCTGCGTGGCGATAGTGGTTCAGCCGGGCACGTGGGCACGTGAGGACGGGGCAAACGCTGCCACCTACCTGGCCCTGGCGGCACGGGCTCACGGGATCGGCAGCTGCTGGGTGGCCGGCGACCCCAGCCCGTTCGCTCCCAAGGTCAAGGAGTTGCTCGGGATTCCCCAAGGACAGCATCTAACGTGCTTGATGCCCCTCGGCTATCCGGCCGAAGAGCCCCACCCGGACAAGCGGCCGCTCGGCTCGGTGATCCACTGGGAAAAGTACCACGGATAGGCAGCAGACGGGAGGTGCGGACCCTCCCGCCGCCCCGGTCGCCGGCCGCCCGCGGCCGAGGCGCGTCCAGTTTGCAGCTGAGGTTCTGCCTGGCCGGCATCGCCGCCGTTCTCAGGGATGCACCAGCCCTTGGCTGACGGGCTTGTCGGCCTTGACCTCTTTCGGGCTTGACCTCTCGACGGCCGGGGTTAGTTGGCACAAATTGCACCAACCGACCGGGCTCCCGATGGCGCAAATTGCACCAACCCGACCTCCGGAGGACCCGCCTGAGAGGGAGGAGGTGTACCTGATGATAATTGTACTAATTCCTATCTACAACAGCCCAGCTTGAACAGGACAGTCAGAGCCCGACGCCCGTCCTTGATGGTTTCTTCGGGTCCTGGACCCCCGAGGTGGCGCATTTTGCACCATCCGAACGCGTGATGGCTGGCGCACTTCGCGCCATCACCTGATCTGGCGTACCTTCAAACCGGTGACTCAGCAGGCGGCGGGCCGTCACGCTGGGGCTGGGCTAAGAGATTGCCAGACCATACGGGTCGTAGCGTGACCGGAGCCATGGGCTGGTTCTGGTGCTGCCCGTTGCCGCCGCGCGGGCGCTGGCCCTTGCCGGCGCTACCGCGGCGGAGTTGAGGAAGCAGTTTGCGCTCATACCGCAAGAGCTTCACCTGTGGCGAAACTCGCTGGCCTTCAACCTGACCTACCCGCAGCAGGACGTTCACGAGGAGCGGCTGTGGCAAGCGATCAAGGACGCCCAATTGGAAGAGCTGGTGGCATCACTTCCCCGGGGTTTGTATACCGAGTTGGGTGAACGGGGTGCGAACCTGTCGGGTGGCGAGTGCCAGAGAATTGCTATCGC
>DUMU01000038.1 GCA_012839805.1 Bacillota bacterium
CCCAGGACATGGACCAGGCCCATGACGGTGCCGATGATCCCCATGGTCGGTGCATATCCGCCTGCGGTCTGGAAAACCCGGGCCGAGCGGGTGACCTGATCTTTGTAGAGCTGGGTATCCGTGCGCAAGAACGCCTCTATCTCCTTTGAGTCGGTACCGTCCACCAAAAGCGCGATCGTCTGCCGAAGGAAGGGGTCCGTGACCTGCTCGAGCTGCTCCTCGAGGGCCAGAACGCCCTGGCGCCGGACGATCTCCCCGAACTCGAGGAGCTGGCGTGCTACTTCCTTCTGGTGAGGGGTCCCTTTACCGAACGCCAGGAGGAGTACGCCCGGCAAACGCCGGAGTTCGTGGAATCCGTGGCTCATGACCGTTGCTCCCAGGGTGCCCCCGGCTACGATGATGAGCGCAGAAAGACTGAAAAGTCCTCCCGCCCCGCCTCCTTCGAGGAAAAGGGCGGCCGCCAGGGCCAGAAGGGAGATGAGAAGCCCTCCGATGGTAGTTATCGCGAGCAACGTCTGCTCCCCCTTGTGCTGCGTTCCTTGGTAATGATCGGCGCGAGAGGGGAAATCAAACAGGGGGGGAGAAGGCTACCGGCGAGGTCCGGACGGGAGAGGGCGGCAGGTGGGGCGGGGAGCAGACCGGGCCTGGTGCCACCGCCTCCGGCCGGGAGAGGGGCGACGGGAGGAAGCCAGCGCGAGAAGTACCAGCAAACCGAAAGCTAGCGCGGGTGAGCCGAAATACGTCGCCGGCCAGTTTCGCAGGCCGGCGAGCCAGGTGAAGACGGATCGTACCCAGGGAATCTCCGGTACAAAGCCGATACCGGTCAGGGTGAGGGAGACCTCCGGCGGCAGCAGCCGGTAGCCGGCGGCCAGGAAAACCGCGGCGAGGAGCGCGTGGGTTAGCCGGGCAAGGGCATAAGGTCCCATGCGCAGGTCGGTTCCGTAGACTATGCTTGCTACTTGCCCGTGCACCGATAGCCCGCTCCAGGCGATGATGGCGCTTGCCACCACCAGGCGGTCGAGGAGCGGGCTGGGCAAAGCTGCCGCCTGGGCGGTGCCAATGTCCAATTCCAGCAGGCCGGCGATTACCGGAGGAGCGAGGTCCGGATCGATGCCGGCCGCTTGGAGCAGCATGGCGACCGGCCAGGCGATGCGACGCAGCAGGCCGCTGCGCAGCAAAAGGGCGGAGAGCACGGAGAAGAACATGATGAAACCGCCGATCCGCAGCAGAGTATTGATGGACTCCTGTACCGAGTCATTGAGAAGCGCGCCCAGGGTCCGCCCGTCCTCTTGCCGGGCGCGTTGCATGGCGCCGAACGCGCGCCTGATCCAACCGGAGGAGGGCGATGGGGAGACCCGCGCGATACCCCTCTTGCCACCGGCCGGCGCCGGCCCATCGGCCACCGCCCTCCGCCCGCGGGTCCCATGGAAGCGGAAGAGCACTCCGACAGAGAACGCGGAGAGGTAGTGGGCGGCGGCGAGCAAAGCCCCCAGGTCGGGCCGGCCGAACATCCCCACGGCGACGGCACCCAGGATGAAAAGAGGGTCGGCGGTGTTGGTAAAAGCCAGGAGCCGCTCGCCCTCCACCCGCGAGCAGAGACCCTGGCGGCGGAAGCGCGCGGTGATGACCGCATCCATGGGATATCCGGCGGCCAGGCCCATGGAGAGAGCGAAGGCGCCCACGCCGGGCACGTTGAAGACCGGGCGCATGAGTGGCTCGAGGAGTACCCCGAGGAAATGGACCACACCAAAGGCAAGGAAAAACTCGGACAGGATGAAAAACGGGAGCAACGAGGGAAAGACGATCTCCAGGAAGATGTGCAGGCCATCTCGGGCCGCCTCCACGCCGGTGTCCGGGTAGGCGATGAGGAGCCCGGCGAGAAAGGTAACCAGAGTGGCAAGAAGGAGGTTCTTGACGTGGCGCGCCCGGCGACGCCAGAAGCTCCGGGCGCGGACCGCGAGCGGGCCGGCCGGCAAGGGCGTTCTCCTTTCCGTGAGCGAGAGATTCGGCAAATGCTTATGCGCCGCAGGTCTCGAGTAGATGCGGGGACCGGGTGCGCCCCCGCCTGTCTTGCCGCGGCTCGCTGCTAATGATATGTTCAAACTTAATGTCTCGAGGGTAGAGAGGCGACGCGCCATGTCTCGGCAAGAGCGTTCGCACCGGCCGCCATGGGCAGCGACCTGGAGCCCTGCCCGGATCATCGTGGTGGCGTTTGCGGTCGTAATCCTCCTGGGAGGCATCCTGCTTTCACTCCCCATCAGTGGGCGTGACGGCAAACCGGTGGGCTTCCTCGACGCGCTCTTCACCGCCAACTCCGCGGTTTGTGTTACCGGGCTGGTAGTGGTGGATACGGCCACGGCCTACTCCAACTTCGGCCAGCTGGTGGTGATGCTGCTGATCCAGGTGGGCGGCCTCGGTATAGCGAGCGCCGCCAGTATTGCCCTGCTCATCGGGCGGCGTATCACGTTGCGGGAGCGGATCCTTCTTCAAGAGTCCCTGGGTCAGGAGACATTGCAGGGGATCGTGCGGCTCACTCGCTATATCCTGCTCACCACCCTGGTCGTAGAGGCGACCGGAGCGATGCTCCTCGCCTGGCGGTTCGTCCCCCTGTGGGGCTGGAAGCGGGGGCTGGCCACCGCGGTCTTCCACGCCGTTTCGGCGTTTAACAACGCGGGGTTCGATTTGATGGGAGGCTTCCGGAGCCTGACCGGGTTTGCTACCGACCCGTTCGTCCTCCTGGTCATAGCGGGCCTTTTGATTACCGGAGGCATCGGGTTTCCGGTCATTCTCGACCTGCACCGCTGGCTTTCGCGGCGGATCGGCCCCCTGCGTCGTCCCGCTGCCACCACGGTGCTTTCCGCGGGGAGCAACGGTGAACGGCATGAAGGGCGTCTCCTGCTCCACACCCAGGTGGTGCTGGTCGTGACCGCGGCCCTGCTGGTGGTGGGCACGGCTTTGATCCTTCTGCTGGAATGGAGAAATCCCGCCACGCTGGGCGTGCTCTCTTTACCTGACCGGCTGGTCAACGCCTTCTTCCAGGCGGCTACCGCGCGCACGGCCGGGTTCAACTCGCTCCCGATCGGGAGTCTGACTCAAGGGGCCCTGGTGATCCTGGTTATTCTCATGTACATCGGGGCCTCACCTGCCTCCACGGGCGGCGGTATCAAGACCAGTACCTTTGCCGCCATCGCCCTGGGCCTGCGAGCGACCATCCGCGGGTCGGCGGATGTCACCGTCTCCGAGCGGCGTCTCGTGCGAGGAGTCCTGGACCGGGCCGTAGCCATCGCCATGCTGGCCCTGGGTCTCGTGGTCACGGTTTCCATCTTGCTGACCGTAACGGAGCGGAATCGTTTCTCCTTCCTCGCAGTGCTCTTCGAGACAACCTCCGCCTTCGGCACCGTAGGGCTGTCGACCGGTATTACGCCCGAGCTCAGCCCGGCCGGCCGCCTGCTCATCATGCTCACCATGTTCACCGGGCGGGTGGGGCCGCTCACCTTTGCCACCGCGCTGGCGGCCCGGGAACGGGCGGTATCGGTTCACTATCCGGAGGATTCGGTGATCATCGGATGAACCTTCTCCGCCCAAGGTGGTCGGATGGCGGTATAATCGTAGGCGAGGTCGAGGTGAGGCCGCACCTGTGCATTCTTTACGCCTGATCTTCCGTTTCGTGGCGCCCTACCGGGCCCGGCTGTACGGGGCCTTGCTACTCCTGCTTGCCAGCACCGGGCTGGCCATGGTGGGGCCGGAGATCCAGCGGTTGATCGTAGACCGGGCCATCATCGGTGGTAAGACCCGCCTCCTCTTCCCGCTCCTTACGGCCCTGGTGGCGGCGGCGCTCGGACGGGGCGTCGCTCTCTTTTTCCGGGGCTACCTCCAGGAGTGGGTGGGACAGCGGGTCGTCTACGATCTGCGCCACCGCCTGTATGCCCACCTTCAGGAGCTGAGCCCCGCCTACTATGCCCGCACCTATACGGGCGAGATCATGAGCCGGGTGACGGGCGACGTGGAGCGGGTTCGCCAGTTCGTGACCAGCGGCGTCGTGGACTTGCTCAACTCGGTGCTCACCTTTGGCTTCGTCAGCATCATCCTGTTCAGGATGAACTGGCAGCTTACCCTGGTTACCCTCAGCATCTCCCCCCTTTTGGCCATCACGGTATTGCGCTTCGATCGCCGTATCCGCCCGGCCTGGCGAGCCATCGAGAGGCAGGCAGGGGTCCTGAGCACGGTGATTCAGGAAAGCCTGGCCGGGGTGCGCGTGGTGAAAGCGTTTGCCCGGGAGCCCTTCGAGGTGGAACGTTTCCGGCGGGAGAGCGAAGGCTTTGCGGATACCCAGGTCCGGGCCGCCCGCATCTGGGCGCATTCGTTTCCCCTGATCGAGTTCCTCACCGCCTTGAGCTGGGTACTCCTGGTGGGAGTGGGCGGCCGGCAGGTGGCCCTCGGCCGCATGACGGTGGGTGAACTCGTTGCTTTCAATGGGTACCTCTGGAGTCTGATCTGGCCGATCCGAAACCTGGGATGGCTGGTCAACCTTTTTGAGCAGGCGAGCACCGCCTCGGATCGGATCCTCGAAATCCTGAACGCTCCCGTCGACATCCAGGAGCCCCCGCATCCGGTGAGACTGCGGGTGAAGGGGGAGATCAGGTTCGAGAACGTTTCGTTCAAGTATGATGAAGAAGCTTACGGCGACCACGCTCTCCGTTCACCGGGGCTTTTCGGGTTCAACCTTACCGTTCATCCGGGTGAACGGGTAGCGGTAGTAGGGCCGACCGGCTGCGGCAAGACGACGGTGGTTCACCTGCTCCTGCGGCTTTACGACCCGCAGACCGGGCGAATCCTGATCGACGGGGTAGACCTCCGGGAGCTCGACCTGGTGACCTATCGCCGGCAGGTGGGGGTGGTCCAGCAGGAAACGTTTCTCTTCTCGACCTCCATCAAGGAGAACATCGCTTTCGGGCGGCTTTCCGCCACCGACGAGGAGATTCGCGAGGCGGCCCGGCTGGCCCAGGCCGACCGGTTCATCGAAAGACTCCCCGATGGTTACGAGACCGTGGTGGGAGAACGCGGGGTGGGCCTTTCCGGAGGCGAGCGGCAGCGGGTGGCCATCGCGCGGGCCTTGTTGATGAACCCGGCCATCCTCGTCCTGGACGACCCCACAAGCAGCGTGGATGCGGAAACGGAGGCGGAGATCCAGGCGGCGCTGCGCCGGTTGATGCAGGGGCGGACGACCCTGATCGTGTCGCAAAGGGTCTCGGCGGTGCGGGACGCCGACTGGATCGTGGTGCTGGACGAAGGCCGTATCGTGCAGCAGGGCCGGCATGAGGAGCTGATCAACCAGCCGGGCGTCTACCGGCGGCTGTTCGCGCCGCAACTGGGCCTGCCGGCCGGGGAGGAGGCGGCAGCATGCCGGTGAGGCGGCTCGAAGAAGAAGAGCAGTTCGCGGCCGACTTCAACGCGGGTTACTTCCGAAGGCTTCTCGGGTATGCGTGGCCCCATCGCCGGTCGCTCCTGGTGGTATTGCTCCTCATGCTGGTGGGGGCGGTCGTCGGCCTCGCCACCCCCTACGTCATGGGCCTTGCGGTCGACACCTACATTGCCCGGGGCGACCTTACGGGACTCGCCTGGCTGACCCTGGGCTACCTGGCACTCAACGTCGTGGGATGGGGCGCGTTCACCGTCCGCACCGGGCTTCTTTCCCGGGTCGGCCAGCAGATACTCCACTCGCTCCGGATGGACCTTTTCCAGCACATCCATACCCTCGGATTCGACTTCTTCGACGGGCGTCCGGTGGGAAAGATCCTCACCCGGCTCACCAACGATGTAAACGTTTTGAACGACTTGCTGACGAACGGCCTGCTCTCACTCCTCATCGAGCTTTTCAACCTGGTAGCCATAGTGGTGCTCCTGGTCAGCTTGAGGTTGGATCTGGCCCTGGTATCATTTGGCATCGTACCACCCCTGGTCATGCTCGCGTTCCGGCTCCGACCGCGGATCCGGGACGCATACCGCCGGGTGCGTACCCGCCTTTCCATCCTGAACGCGGCCTTGCATGAGGGGGTGAGCGGGGTGCGGGTTTCCCAGATCTTCGCTCGCCAGGAAGAAAACCTTCGCCGTTTCGACGAACTCAACCGGACCAACCTGGAAGTCAACCTGGCGGCCGCCCGGCTCAATCTCCTCTTCGGGCCGCTGGTCGAGCTCACCGGGGCGGCGGGCACGGCGGCGGTGATGGGTTACGGGGCATACCTGATCGGGCGGGGTCAGATGAGCATCGGTATGCTGGTGGCCTTCCTCGGGTATCTGGGGCGCTTCTGGGGCCCCATAAGTACGCTGAGCAACTTCCATAACCAGCTGCTCTCGGCCATGGCCTCGGCCGAGCGGGTCTTCGAGATCCTCGACTACCCGCCCCAGGTATCCTCGGCTCCGGGTGCGCCGGAGCTTCCCAGAATCCGCGGAGAAGTGGATTTTGACCATGTCACCTTCGGCTACGAGCCGGGCCGGCCCGTGCTCCACGGCTTCACCCTGCACGTCGCCGCCGGCGAGATCGTGGCGCTGGTCGGCCCGACCGGGGCGGGGAAGTCCAGCATCATCAGCCTGATCAGCCGCTTTTACGACCCCTGGGAGGGGGCCATCCGGCTGGACGGCCACGACCTGCGGGAGGTGGATCTGGCCTCGGTTCGCCGGCAGATCGCCATCGTTCTCCAGGAGAACTTCGTTTTCTCCGGCACCGTCTTCGACAATATCCGTTACGGCCGGCTGGAGGCGACCCGGGAGGAAGTCATCGCGGCGGCCAAATTGGCCAATGCCCACGTCTTCATCGAACGCCTGCCCCAAGGCTACGATACGGTTCTGGCCGAACGGGGCGCCAACCTATCCCTGGGCCAGCGCCAGCTCCTTGCCTTCGCCCGGGCGATCCTCGCCGATCCCGCGATCCTGGTGCTGGACGAAGCGACTGCCTATATCGATACCGAGACCGAGCGCCTGATCCAAAGCGCTCTCGATCGGCTGCTCCAAGGCCGGACCTCGTTCATCGTGGCGCACCGCCTGGCCACCATTCGCCGGGCGCACCGAATCGTCGTGATCGAGGGGGGACGCATCGTGGAAATGGGGACCCACGAGCAGCTGCTGGCGCTGCCGGGCGGCAGGTACCGGGCGCTTTACGAGACCCAGACACAGCTGGGGAAGGCCGGAGAGAGGGTCTTAGCCTCGTGAACTCGTCCGGCTCTTTCCGGGCCGTGCTCTCGCCTGCCCGGGCGGAGCAGGTGGTGCGGCGGTCGCGGTTTATCGGTTACGCCTGGCCGGCGCGGGATTTCGAGGCACTGGAGGCGGCCCTCGCCCGGGTGAAGGCCGAGTCTCCCGGCGCGACCCACGTCTGTTTCGGGGCGGTGGTCGGAGGAGGACCGGCGGGAGCGGCGGTGGAGCGGGCGAGCGACGCCGGTGAACCGGCCGGGACCGCAGGCCGCCCCATCCTGGGGGTAATCCGGCAGCGGGGGTTGGTGCAGACGGCGGTGGTGGTGGTCCGGTACTTCGGCGGAGTACTACTGGGAGCTCCGGGTCTGGTGAGGGCCTACGCCGGGACTGCCGCTTTGGTTTTGGACCGGGCTCCGATCGGAGTCTTCCGGCCGTTTGTGGTCTGGGAGTTGCGGGTGCCGTACAGCCTCTGGGGGCCGGTCTCCGCGCTCTGGCAAGGCCGGCCGGGGGTGCAGGTGGGCAAGGTGGCCTACGGTGAGGAAGTCCGAGTCGAACTGGCGGTAGCAGAAGAAGAGAGCGCCGAGCTCGCCTCGCAAATCGCCGGGCGAAGCGGGGGTACGGTCATGCCGGTGGAAGGAGGAGTCCGTTGGCTACCGGCCGGGAATTAGCCGCGCGAATCACGCTGCGAGTGCGGGCGGGACAGCTCCAGCTGGTGGTGGGGCCCCGGGCCGTCTACGTCTTCGACCGGCGGGGGCGTCTTATGCGCGCGGCCCGCGATGGGCACGCCTTCGCCGTGGGCCTGGACAACCGGGTGCTGGAGAAGTGGGATTCGTGGAGGGCGGGGAGGCGCATCCGGGAACGGCGCCGGCTCGAGCCGGGGGAGTGGGCCCCGCTCCGGCAGGCGGCCCGCGAAGCGGCCCGGCAGGCGGCCCGTGCCATGGGCCGGACGCCCGGCCCGGGGGTGGGCCAGGAGGCAGTGGCGATCTACGCCGAGGGGCTCCCGTTGCGGGAGATCGCGGAATGGCTGGAGCGGGCAGCCGGTTACGGAGAGGAGCTTTGGCAAAGGGACGCCCGGCTTTTTGCGCAAGTTTACAGCCCGGTCTCCATCATGCCCCCGGATCAGTACGGTTCCCTCGTGCTCCAGGCCACTCTCGGCTGCTCGTACAATCGCTGCACGTTTTGCACTTTCTACCGGGACCGGGTTTTCCGGATCCGAAGTCCGGAGCAATTCCGGCTTCACGTGCAGGCAGTTCAAGAGCTTCTGGGGGAGGGTATCCAGGCGTACCACCAGATCTTTCTCGGCGATGCGAACGCGCTGGTGGCTCCTCTCCCGCTATTGCTCGAGCTCTTTGCCATAGCGCGGGAGGCACTGCCGCATGTGGCCAATCCGGCGATAGCTTCGTTCCTCGACGTTTTCACCGGCAGGAAGAAAGGGGCGGAGGAGTTCACCCAACTGGTCGCCCGGGGCTTACGCACGGTCTACCTGGGGGTCGAGTCGGGGAGCCCCGAGGTGCTGAAGTTTCTCAATAAGCCGGGCGGACCGGAGGCGGCGGAGGCGGTGGTAACGGCTTTGAAAGCGGCGGGGGCGGCGGTGGGGTTGATCTTCCTGGTCGGGGCAGGGGGGAGGAAGTTCCGGGAGAAGCACCGGGAAGAGAGCCTCGGGCTGGTGGCCCGCCTTCCTCTGGACGTCCGGGATGTGGTCTACCTTTCTCCCCTGATCGATGCCGGGGCGGAGGAATACCGGAGGGCGGCGGCGAATGCCGGGGTGGAAGAGCTTACGGAAGAGGAGATGGAGGAAGAGTTGCACCGTTGGGTAGAAGAGATGACGGCTTCAGGAGCCCGCTCCGGCAGGGGCAGAATCAGGGTTACCCTTTACGACATTCGGGAATTCCTGTACTGAGCAGACCAATGGAGTAGCACCGGACACAAGACAAGGAGGAGTCGAAGTGGACGCTACGCTGGAACTCTTGCGTGAACTCACCGAAGCTCCGGGACCTTCGGGATTCGAAGGCCCGGTCCGGAGCCTGCTGCGCCGTCAGCTGGAACCGCTCGGACGGGTCAGCACGGACCGCCTGGGGTCGCTCATCGTCGAGAAGCCGGGAAGCTCGGCTTCGCCCAAGGTGATGATTGCCGGCCACATGGACGAGATCGGTTTCGTCATCACCTCCATCACCGATGAGGGATTTCTGCGCTTTCAAACGGTGGGGGGGTGGTGGGAACAGGTGATGCTGGCCCACCGGGTGGTGGTGTTGACGAAAAAGGGAGAGGTGCCCGGAGTCATCGGCGCCAAGCCCCCCCATATCCTGCCGCCTGACGAGCGCAAGAAGATGGTAGAGAAGAAGGACATGTTCATCGATATCGGGGTATCCAGCCGGCAGCAGGCGGAGGAGATAGGCGTGCGGCCAGGCGACCCGGCGGTGCCGTTCGGGCCTTTCACGGTGATGGGTAACGAAAAATACCTGATGGCCAAGGCCTGGGACGACCGGATCGGGTGTGCGGTGGTGGTCGAGGTATTGCGCCGCCTGCAGGGCGAGCCCCATCCCAACACCGTCTTCGGCGTGGCTACCGTTCAGGAGGAGGTGGGGTTGCGGGGGGCCCAGACCAGCGCTTACGCCATCGCTCCCGACGTGGGATTCGCGGTGGACGTTTCCATCGCCGGGGACACGCCGGGCATCCGCCCGGAAGAAGCCCAGTCCAAGCTGGGGAAGGGGCCGGCCATTATTCTGTACGACGCCAGTATGGTTCCGCACCGCGGCCTCCGAGATCTGGTGCTGCGGGTGGCCGAAGAAGAAAAGATACCGATCCAGTATGATTCGCTTTCGGGCGGCGGAACCGATGCCGGCAGGATCCACATGGTGCACCGGGGCGTTCCGTCGGTGGTGTTCGGGATTCCCGCCCGCTACATCCACTCCCATCAGAGCATCATCCACCGGGACGACTTCGAGAGCACCGTGCGACTGTTGCTGAACGTTATCCGGCGACTGGACCGGGAGACCGTGGAGAAACTCGAGCCGTGAGCGGGGAAGACGTGGGAATGGCCGGTAAGAGCCGGAACCAACAGCGGGTGGATGAACCATGGCAATATTGCACAAGCCCCAGGTGGTATTGATAGGCTGGACCGACTTCCGGCAGCCGGAGGAGTATGCGTGGCAAACCGATACCGCGCGTGCCGGGGAGAAGCTCATCGAGTTCGCGGGGCGCATGTGTTACCAGTCCTGGAACAATCCTTCCGGGCGCACCAACCGCCAGTACATCGAAAACCTTCTCCGCCAGGGGCATTTGAGCGTGCTGGAGCATGCCCAGGCCTCCTTTGCCATCAGCGGGATCTCCCGCTCCTGCTCCCACGAACTTGTCCGTCATCGCCACTTCTCGTTTTCCCAGATGTCCCAGCGTTACGTAGCGGAAGACGAGGCGAACTTCATCGAGCCGGAGGTGATCGCCTCCGATCCCGAGGCGCATGCCATATTCATGCAGGCAGTCGAGGCTTCGGCCGAGGCTTACCGTCGACTGAACCAACTTCTGGAGCGGCGCCTGGCCTCCCATCCCGACCGGCTGGAACGCCGTAAACTCGCGCGCCAGGCCGCCCGGGCGGTCCTGCCCAACGCCACCGAGACCCGCCTCGTGATGAGCGGCAATTTCCGTGCCTGGCGCCACTTCCTGCGCTTGCGGGGAAGCCGGCACGCGGAGGCGGAGATCCGGACCCTGGCTCTCGAGATTTACCGGCAACTGCTGGAGCTTTCGCCGGCGGCCTTCGGAGACTTTGAAGAGGTCGAGGGGGAGGACGGGGTGATCGAGCTGCGCACGCCCAACCCGGCGGAGTAAAGCCGGGCCACGGCCCCATGCGTCCCGCCGGGCGTCCACCCCTTTCATCACCACTTCATGCTGCTCGAGTGAAGGGGCGTGCGAACCTGGGGATTGATGTGACGGCGGGCGGCCGCCACCGCGGTAGCCACTTCGCCGAAACCGGTGGCGATCAGTTTCACCTTCCCAGGATAGGTGACAACGTCGCCCGCCGCGTATACCCCGGGCAGGTTGGTAGACATATCGCTACGCACTACGATGGCGTTGTCGTCCATGTCCAGGCCCCAGGACCGCAGAAGGCTGACGTCGGGCACGAAGCCCAGGGCCAGGACGATCTCGTCGACGGGCAGCCGGGTTTCCTCTCCGGTCTGATTGTTGTAGATAATAGCTGCGGTCACTCGCTCGTCGCCTTCGATCGCTCGCAACTCGTGGAAAAGGCGGACGTCCACCGAAGAAGAAAGGAGTTGTTCTACACTCTCTTCCAGGGCTCGGAACTGGCCTCTCCGGTGGATGAGGGTGACGCTGCGGGCCAGGGGCTCAAGGCTCAAGGCCCAATCGACCGCGGAATCGCCCCCGCCCACGATGAGCACTCTTTGCCCGCGGAAACGCTCCAGCTGAGGAACGGTATATTGGAGTCCCTTACCTTCGAACCGGTCGGCGCCGGGGAGGGCGAGCCGGCGGGGAGTAAAGGCGCCGGCTCCGGTGGTAACGATGACCGTGCGCGTAGGATATTCGCCCTGGGCGGTGGTGCGCAGGATATAGGTGCCGTCCGGCTGTGCTTGGAGCTGCTGAACCGTTTCCCCCGTGCGCACGTCGTAGAGGAAGCGGGACGACTGGGCGAGCAGCTGGTCGACCAGGTCCCGAGCCCGTACGGCCGGGAAGCCCGGGACGTCATAGACCATCTTTTCCGGGTAGAGAGCGGCCAGCTGGCCTCCCAACTCGGACAGGCTTTCGATAACCCGGGTGGAAAGACCTACCATGCCGGCGTAGAAAAGACCGTACAGGGCGACCGGCCCGCCGCCTACAAAGGTTACGTCCACCATTTCCGCGCGCACGAGCATTCCTCCTAGCCGATACGAGTCTTTCCCTCACGCCCCCAGCGAGGTAACGATACGAACCAGGAGGCCGAGAAGGATCAAAAATCCCAGGAAACCCCAAAACCAGCGTCGCTGAGTTTTCGTCATGGTGTCATCCTCTTGCCTGCGCCGGTGATTGCTCGCCTGCGTCCCATTGTACGGAAAAGCCGCTGGTGGGATCAATCGGGCGGAGGAAAAAAGGAAGGGGTGACGTAGGATTATGACGAGATGTGGTCTGCGTCCACGATTTGGGGTAGAATGCACCGGGGCGGTAACAGGGAGGGAGGAGCGCACGTGATCGACAGAGAGAAAAGCAAAGTCGCGGCCTTTGCCCGCCGGCTCGGCCGGGAAGCACCCGCTTTGGGCCGGAGGGAGGGTAGCGATCTGGAGAAACCCGATCCGGCCTCCGTCCGTTCCATCGTAGTTTGGATCCTGGCTCCTCTCGGCGACACGATATTCGCCTTGCCGGCGCTGGCCGCGCTGCGGGCTGCCTTTCCCCGGGCCGAGATCACCGGTGTGGCGTGGAACTCCAACCGCGACCTCCTCGAGACGAGCCCGTTCCTGGATGACCTGATCGTTTGCGGTAGTTCGGCTGATCTCCCCCGGGCTCTGGCCGTCGTTCAGAGCCGGCCGGTGGATCTGTCGATCGGCCTGAGCAACATTGGATCGTACGTGTGTGCCTTCCATACGGGCGTCCGGCGGGTGGGCTTTCACGCCGAGGGACTCCGGTGGCTATGGGATTACACGTTCTCGGAGAACCTGGAGGGGCATGCCATCGATTACTGCCTCTCCGTGGTCGAATCGCTGGGGGTGGACGTCAGGGAGGCCGACCGCCAGCCGCAGGTGGTGCTGACCCCGGGCGACCACGCGTGGGCGGAAAGCTGGTTGGCGAGGCAACGGTGGGAGCAACCACCGCCGGAGACGTCCTTGATTGCCGTTCACCCGGGGGGGAGTCATTTCTCCGCCAAACGCTGGCCACTTTTACGTTTCTCCGAACTCATTACGAGGCTTCACGCCGACCCCGCCCGCCAGGTGGTGATCATCGGTGGGCGGGACGACCGCCGCCTGGGAGAGATCATATCGCGTCACGTGCGCCATCCGCGCCGTCCGTGGATCGCAGCCGGCGAGGCGCGGATCCGTCAGACCGCCGCGCTGCTCGAGCGCTGCGACGTGATGGTAGGAAACGACTCCGGCCCCCAGCATCTGGCCGCGGCGGTGGGGACCCCGGTGGTGGCCCTCTTCGGGCCGACTTCGCCCACCAACTTCCGGCCTTACGGGGATAGACACGAAGTGATCTGGAAGGGTGACCGGCTTGCTTGTAGCCCGTGTTTTCGGTTTTTGGGAGGACTTCAGCAGTACTGGCCCCGCCGGCTCCGTCCCGGCTGCCGGCTGGAATGCATGCGCTCGATCACGGTAGAGGACGTGCTGGGGGCTGTCGAACGAATTCTCGGCGCTCGGGTGACCGCGGGGGCCCACCATGAGCATTCCTGAGACCCGGCAGTGGCGGCGGGGCATCTTCGCCTCGGTCGTCCTCGGCATTTTCGCGCTGCTGGCCATCGTCTATGTCACGAGCGGTCGTGATCTCGCGAGCGTAGTCCGGAATGCCACCCTGCTATCGCTCGTCCTGGGGGCGGCCTTCATCGTGACGGCCTGGCTCATGCGGGCGGTCCGTTTTTGGCTGCTCCTGCGCCGGATCGGCCGGAGGGCGCGAATTTTCTCCCTGTTGCAGATTTACCTTGCCACCACCTTCCTTTCACACGTCACGCCGTTCACCACCGGGGGGTTGCCGCTCCAAGTCTATCTGCTTTCCAAGCGACACGGTCTTACGCTGGGAGAAGCCACGGCGGTCACCGGCCTCGACTCCCTGATCAACACCCTGGGGGTACTGGTACTCATCCCTCTCCTCGCGGTTTGGGGTTCGGCGCTCACCGCCCGCCCGGAGATCCGGGCCGGCCTACAGCTTCTTGGGGTACTGCTGGTGGGGGCGGCCGGCCTCGGCGCATACCTCTTGTTTTTCCGTCCCAGCTGGAACGGGGAGGCGTGGCTCCGGCGCCAGGCGGAACGGCTCCGCCCGGGAAGAACCCGGAATGCCGTCTTGAAGCTGGCCGGGGGGCTGGGAGAAGAGTGGCGCTCCTTCCGGCAGGCTCTCACGGTCTACGGCCGCTTATCCTTCGTGGACCTGGTACCGGTCGTAGTGGTCACCTTCCTTTACTGGGCCGCCTATTTCGGCGTGGCCCTCGGGGTCCTGTGGGGTATGGGGGTCTTTCCTGCCTGGCAGGCGGTGCTCACGAGCCAGATCGTTTTCAACGTGCTCCAGCCTCTCGCTCCCACTCCCGGCGGCAGCGGGGCGGCGGAGTGGGGGATGGCGGTGCTCTTCCGGCACCTCGTTCCCCGGGAGCAGCTGGCTACTTTTGTTGCGGTCTGGCGACTGTTTACGTTCTACAGCAGCCTTACCCTGGGAGGCCTGTCGGCGGCCCGCCTGCTCGCGCCTTACCCGGCGAGGGCCGGTGGAGGAGGGCAGCCCGAGCCCCTCGACGGGTACCGGCGACCGGTCGACGTTACGATCGAGGAGAGGACCGGGAAAGAGAGAACGGCGGAAGGAGTCGAAGTTCGACATGGGTGAATGGTGGGAGGGATTGTTGACCCCGTCCGGACGTTTCGTGCCCGGCTCGTTTCGGCGCCTGATTCAACAGTTAGAGAACCGGACGGTCCTGGTCATCGGGGACGTGGTGGCCGATCGTTACCTGGTCGCCCATCCGGAGCGAATCAGCCGGGAAGCACCGGTACTCATACTCCGCCAGGAAGACGAGTATGTGGTGCCGGGGGGGGCCGGAAACACCGCGCATAATCTGGCGGCTTTGGGCGCCAGGCCTATACTGGTCAGCTGCATCGGGGAGGATGCCGCCGGGGAAGCCCTGGCGAGATCGCTGGAGGACTGCGGGGTATCCACGGAAACGCTGGTAAGGATAAGCGATAGGCCGACCTTCACGAAGACCAGGGTGCTGGCGGGAGACCGCCAGGCGGTGCGCCAGCAGGTCGTGCGGATCGACCATGGAGTGAGTCACCCGGTCGATGAGGCCGCCGCCCGCCGGTTGCGGGAATTCTTCCTGGAGGCTTTGCCCCGGTGTGAGGCGGTGGTCTTCTCCGACTACGGGCTGGGCGTCCTGGGTGATGATCTCATCCGGGAGGGGCTCGAGAAGGTCCGGAGGGCAAAAGTTCCCAGCGTGGCTGACTCCCGTTACCGCCTGCTGGCATACGTGGGGGTGGGGTGTGCCACTCCCAACCAGGTGGAATCGGAACAGGCTCTGGGCCGGGTCTTTCAAACCGAGGCCGAGGTGGAGGCGGGAGGTTTTGCACTGCTGGAACGATTGGGATCAGAAGCCCTCATCATGACCCGAGGGGCGTTGGGCATGGACCTTTTCCGGGCGGGGGAGCGAGTTCACATCCCCGCCGTCAACCCGGTCGACGTCTTCGACGTGACCGGGGCCGGCGATACGGTCACCGCCACGCTGGCTTTAGCGCTGGCCGCAGGAGCCGAGTGGGTGACGGCCGCCTCCCTTGCTAACCTGGCGGCAGGTCTGGTGGTCCGGAAGATGGGGACCCGAACGGTTACCCGTGGGGAGTTGCTCGGTTTTCTCGACCTTTGGGTGCGGGAAGCAGAAGCGAACGCGACGGCTCATCCTGAGGCCGGGAACTCGACCGGGTCGGCCGCACCACTTTTGGGCGGCGAGCCGGCCGGCAAGAGGAAGGAAATCGCGGGATGAAAACCACTCGGATGTGGGAGGATCTCGAATCCCGGGTCATCCCCGCACAGGCGGCAGCCGAGGAGGCGAAGGCCTGGAGACGCGCCGGCGAGATCGTGGCTTTTACCAATGGCTGTTTCGACCTGCTCCACGTGGGCCATCTCCTTCCCTTCCTGTGGGCCAGGCGGCTCGCCGATCACTTGATTGTGGGCCTGAACGACGACCGGTCGGTCCGGAACCTGAAAGGCCCGACCCGGCCGATCCTGCCGGAGAGGGACCGGGCGCTCATGTTGGCCGCGTTACGCATGGTGGACCGGGTGGTGCTCTTTTCCGAGCCGACTGCAGATCGGCTGCTTTGGACCCTCAAGCCCCATTTCTACGTCAAAGGCGGCGACTACCGCCTGGCGACGCTCCCGGAAAAGGAGACGGTACTGGCCACGGGGGTGCGGGTAATCTTTGTGCCGCTCGTACCCGGGCACTCGACGAGCGGGATCATTGCCCGGATCGGCGACGGCCGCCGGGAGGACCGAGCTGCCACGCGGTAGGCTACCGCTGGCCCGTAAACGGGAACATGAAAGGTGTTGCGGGTTCAATAGTGAAACCCGGAGGCGGTGGCGGGTCCTTTACCGTTGCCTGCCAGATCGTCATCAACAAGGCCCAGGCCAGGTCGGGGTGGCGACTCCGGGATGACAGAACGAAGACCATGGGCCAGTTGGGGGCACGACGAACTCCGTAAACGTGATCCCCGAAGTGGAAAGCCAGCTCGGCCAGATCCGTACGTCCCTGCCGGGCGAGCTCTTGTATCCGTTCATCCAGGGGCATCAGCGCTTTGGCGTCGACGTAGGCCTGGATGAAGCTAGGAGGCAGGGCGAACACGTCAACCGGCTCCTGGGTGCCCACCATTATGGTCAGTTTCTGGTAGTAAATGGCATTAGGGATCGCCACCACGTCCACTTGCACGCCGGGATGCTTCTTCTTGAACTCGGCTGCCAGGGTCTCGTAGCGCTTCCCCTCCCACAGGGTGATAGGTACGGCCAGGGTGAGGCGGGGAGGGCTGCTCGCAGGGGGCGAACCAAAGGTGCGTGAGAGGAGGAATCCGATAAGAAGAAGCACGAGGAGAATCGAGGCAGAAAGCAAGCCCTTTTGGACCCGGCTAAGACGCTGCCAGAAAGAGGAAGGGACGGCGGCGGTCTCCGGGGCAGGCCGGGGTGGCAGGCGAACGGCCTCGGCCACCTGCGGGCAGCCAGGGCGCGCGCAGCCGCCCTTCTCCTGCCAGCAAGAGACATGGTGGGGCGAGCGACAGCGCGGGCAGATGACCGCCTGCTCGCCGGGCTGAAGGGGCCGGCCGCAAAAGATACACTTTTGACCGGCCAGGTGGCTGTCGGTGACAAGCTCGATTTTCTCCTGCGCCATGGGCGTCTGCTCCCCCGGTTCATTATAGTACGGGTGGGAATGCGTTCGGATTGGCCGGGGAAATCATGGTATGATATTGGCGAGTGAACATGGCTATCCTGCCGGGCAGAAGAAGAGGTGGAGGCAGATGCCGGGGCGGGAAAGACGGAGGGTGGGAGTGCGGATGCGGTACTGGCTCTGGCGGGGTTCGGCGGTGGTGGCGGCGGGCTTGGAGCTCTTGGCCGGGCAAGGCGCCAGGGCGGCGGCCACCACACCTGATTCGTTCACTCTCACCTGGTTGGGTCATGCGGCGTTCCTGATACAGGCCGGGGAGGAGACCGTCCTCATTGACCCGTTCGGTTCGGGCCTGGGCTATCCCGTCCCTTCGGTGACGCCCGACGTGGTGGTAATCACCCATGAACATTTCGACCACAACGACCTGCGGGGGGTCAAGGGGAAGCCGCTGATCCTCAGGGGAATCGACCCCCAGTCCGGCAACTGGCAGGAAATCTACTACGAAGGCAAGCGCATCGCGATTCGGGGTGTTCCCGTCTACCACGACGATCAGAGGGGGAAGGCACGGGGAAAGAACACCGTGATCGTGTTGACGGTGGGCGGTGTGCATATCGTTCATCTGGGGGACCTGGGACATTTACTCACCGATGACCAGGTCAAGGCCATCGGCCGGGTCGATGTCCTGCTCATTCCGGTCGGGGGACACTTCACGGTGGACGGCCGGACGGCGGCGGCGGTGGCGGAGCAGCTGCGCCCCCGGGTGGTTATCCCCATGCATTACAACAACGGTACGGCGGCCATGCGGTCGTGGCCGATTACGGATAGCAAGCCCTTTGTTGACGCGATCCGTACCAAGGCGAAGGTACGCTACGATTTAGGGCCATCCGTCAAGATTGAGGCCGGCTCGTTACCTTCTGAAACTAGCGTATGGGTGCTGCGGCCGCCGAACGGGACCGGGAAATAGCGAGACCTCAAGACCTCCGATTGTTTGGTTCGATCGCCATCTTTTCCTAGGGCCTAACTCATTCGTTTCGCAGCTGGTAAAGCGCCTGAATGGCAGGTATACCCTGCCCGTCCCCGGAGGGGACAGCAGGAGGCGGTAGGAGTGCAGCGCTGGGTAGAGTGTGTACCCAATTTCAGTGAGGGTCGCCGGCAAGAGGTATTGGAGGCGATCGCCGGGGCAATGCGGGAGGTTGCCGGGACTCACCTGCTGCATATGACTGCGGACCCCGATCACAACCGGGCGGTTTTCACCATCGCCGGGGAGAAGGAACCGGTGATGGAGGCGGTGCTGAGAGCTTGCCGCGTAGCGGTATGCGAGATCGACCTGCGCAGGCACCAGGGGGTTCATCCGCGGATCGGCGCGGTCGACGTAATACCTTTCGTGCCGGGCCCCGGGGTGAGAGTGGACGAATGTGTCCGGTTGGCGGAGGAAACCGGGAAAAGGTTGTGGGAAGAGTTGCAGCTCCCGGTCTACCTCTACGGCCTGGCGGCGAGGACGCCGGCCCGGCGACGCCTCGCCACCATCCGGCGGGGTGGGTTCGAAGCGCTCAGGGCCGAGATCGGCCAGCCGGAGCGACATCCCGACATAGGCGAAGCCAGGTTGCACCCCAGTGCGGGTGCGACCGCCGTAGGAGTTCGCAGGCCACTGGTCGCCTTCAACGTCATCCTGGGTACTGACCGGTTGGAGGTGGCACAAGAGATCGCCCGGCGGGTTCGGGAAACGGGGGGCGGGCTGGTGGGAGTTCAGGCCCTGGGCCTTCCTCTTGCAAGCCGCGGTCGGGTGCAAGTATCCCTCAACCTGCTCGATCCGGTTCGAACGCCTCCCTACCGTGCCGTAGAGCTGATCAGGACCGAGGCCGCCCGGTATGGGGTGGCGGTCGTCGAGTCCGAGCTGGTGGGGCTGGTCCCGCTCCGCGCGGTGCTGGCGTCGGCTGCCTATTACCTGGGGCTCGAGAAACTCGAGCCAGAACAGATCTTGGAATGGAACATAGCCCATGTACTGGGCGAGGGGAGCACACAATTGCAGTGGAGGTGGCCAGATGGAACTGGGAACGCTGGAAGATGAGTTCCGCCGGGAGCTTGCCAATCTTGCCGGGGCGCCTCTGACCGAGGAGCAGGTCGCCCGGGTGATCGACTACGCGCTTCGTTCGGGCAGGACGAAGGACTTCCTGCGCGTCCTGGACGAGCAGTCGCCTCCCTTGAGGGGGCTCCTCTACGGACGGCTCCTCGCCCAACCCTTGAGCCGGGGCGGTCTGCAGGCCCTGGAGAAGCATTTCCGTACGGCGCTGGCCCGGGGGCGCTGGGAGGAGATCGCGCAGGTATTCGTGGGGACAACCGATCCCCGGGTTGCCCTGGGACTGGTGCGAGTACTGGCCAGTACCGGGGACCAGCGCCTGGTGGAAGCACTGGTCCAGTTGCTGGACCGGCTGCCGGCGGAGGTGGCGGGGGAAGCCTTCCGGCGCGCGCTCCACAGCGGCGACGCCCGCCTGCAGCTCCTGGCCGTCAACCTCATGAGCCGCACGGAGCAGGCATCGCTTTTGGATGAGCTCTTTCGTTTCTACCTGCGCCTCGACCCGGCTCGTGACGAGAAGCTGCGCCTCAGGACGCGAGAGGCTTTCCTGGCCCTGGTGGACCGGCTGCCCGAGGAGGAGGTGGAGGAAAGGGTAAGGCGTTGGCTCCGGGACGAGCGCCCGGGGGCGAAGCTCCTGGCGGTGGCTGCCATCCAGCGGCGCGGTTCGGCTCACCTCGTGCCCGAGCTGGTGCGGCTCGTCCTGGTCGACGCCAAGGTTCGCACTCAGGCGGCGGTGGCCCTCACCGCGCTGGAGGGAGCCCGGCTGGTGGAGTTCGATCCGGAGTCCGCCCCGGGAGAGGGAGTGCGGCAAGTACTGCACCGGGCCCGGAGGGAGCCGCTGCGGAAGTTGCTTTATCAATTCATGCAGAGTGAGAGTGCGGTCCTGCGGGAGATCGGGGTCAAGTTCCTGATGACCATCGGTCCGGAAGGAGAGGACCTGCCACTTCTCTATCGGCTGGCGACCGAAGAACGGGTGGCACCGGTGAGAGGAGCGGCGTTGCGGGCGCTGGTGAGGCTGGATCCGGCACGCGCCGTCGATGCGCTGGTGCGGGTCCTCACCGACCGGGCCGTCCTTCCCGGCAGTTCCCTAATGGAGACGGTTCACGAGATACTGGCACGGGACCTCTCGGAGGAGTTGCGGGAGCGGGTCATCCAGGAGACCGAAAGGGTGCGGAGGGAGCAGGAACGGGTCCGCGAGCGTTTTGCCGGGGAGGCGGAAGCCTGGCGGGAGCCGCTTTGATTCCTATTGCCTACCACCTTGCAGGGTTTTGTGGCTTCATGCCGAACTTTCCCTGAGGATGGCCCCGAAGGGAGGATCGGGCATGAAGGGATATCACGCCGGCCTTATCCCGGCGGTGGACAGGGAAGTGTTACGGCGGAAATTCTTTAGCCTGCTCGAAAGCGATCGGACATCGCCGGATTTCCTCCGCCTCTACGACGAGGTGGACCATCTCCTCGAAAGGGTATTGATGGAGCATACAGAAGACGAGATGGCCGGATCGGCTGGGGCCAGGCGCCGGGCGACCGGCTAGGCGGGATTCTTGAGGGATTGGAGGCACGGTTCGGCGGCTTCTAGAGGGGTCTGGAGGCGATAGAGCACGGAGGTAGTGGTATTCGACGTCGAAACGCAGCGGGCCTTCGACGAGGTGGGCGGACGGGCTCACATCGAGCGCCTCGGGCTTTCGGTCGCGGTTCTCTATAGTACGCGAACGCGGGAGTTCCATGCCTATCGGGAGCAAGAGGTGGAGGCGCTCCTGGCTGCGCTTCGCCGTGCCGACCTGGTGGTCGGTTTCAATACCATTTCCTTCGACTACCGGGTGCTGAGGCCATACGCGGGGCAGGATCTGGCGGCCGTTCTCCCCACCCTTGACATACTGCAGGAAGTTCAGCGGGAATTGGGTTTCCGGTTGAGCCTGGACCATCTCGCGCGGGAAACCCTAGGGGTAGGTAAGAGCGGAGACGGGCTGCAGGCGATCCGCTGGTTCCGCGAAGGACGCTGGGACGACCTGGTGGCTTATTGCCGTCAAGACGTAGAAGTGACCTGGAATCTCTTCCGCCATGGCTGGCGGGAGGGCGTTCTCTACTGGCGGGATCGCCAGGGAGTTCGTCACCCGCTCCGGGCCGGGTGGAGCATTCATCGAGAATGGGCAGAGGCTCTGGCGGGCTGAAGATCCGAGCTGGCCAGGAGCACTGGGAAGGGACGACCGGCGAGGCTGGAGACATACCGTGGGTTCACGCTCGACCCGTTTCAGGCCGAAGCAATTGCTCTGGTCGAGAAGGGCGCTTCGGTCCTGGTGGCCGCGCCCACCGGCACGGGGAAGACCTTGATCGCGGATTTCGTGGTGGAACACACCTACCATCGTGGTGGCCAGGTCATTTATACTGCTCCGATCAAGGCGTTGAGCAATCAGAAGTTCAAGGAGTTCAAGGGATTGCTGGGAGAGGCGGCGGTGGGGATCATCACCGGGGATGTGGTTTTCCAACCCGATGCCCCGGTGCGGGTGATGACTACCGAGATCTTTCGCAATCTCTTGCACTTGGACCCGGCGCGTCTTGGCGGCGTGGCTTACGTCATCTTCGACGAAATCCACTGGCTGGCGGACCCGGAGCGGGGAAGCGTTTGGGAGGAATCGCTCATCTTCATGCCCCCCGGGATGAACTTCCTCGGGTTGTCGGCCACCGTTCCCAATGTGGATGAACTGGCGGCTTGGATCGAATTCGTCCAGGGACGCCCCGTCCGGGTGGTCAAGCACGGGGAAAGGGCCGTTCCCCTGGAGCACCGCTACTTCGAGATTAAACGGGGCTTCTGCAATTACGAGCAGCTGAAGCGGAGCTGGGAACGGGGGCGCAAGAGGGCCCGGTACGCGGTGGCATCGGAGGGTAGGGTCGATCTTTTTCCCCACACCACCCACCTTGAGCTCATCATGGCTATGGGGCGCGATTACCTCCCCTGTCTTTTTTTCACTTTCAGCCGGCGCAAGTGCGAAATCAACGCGGCCGAGCTGGCCGAGCTGGAAGATTACCTGGCCCCGGAAGAGAAGCAGGAAGTCGAAGAGGTGATCGACACCGTTCTTCGCCGCTACGGGGTGCGGGAGCGGGCGGTACCCGGTTTTGCGGGACTGAAAGCGCTGCTTTTGCGGGGGATAGCCTATCACCACGCGGGACTCCTGCCGGTGGTGAAAGAGGTGGTGGAGACCCTCTTCGAACAGCGCCTGATCCGGGTGCTCTATTGCACCGAGACCTTTGCGGTCGGCCTCAACTTCCCCTGCCGGACGGTTTGCTTCGATGCTCTTACCAAGTGGGACGGCCGGGAGTTCCGGGCCCTCACCCATGCCGAGTACTTCCAGATGGCCGGTAGGGCGGGACGGCGGGGAATCGACGAGAAAGGGTTCGTGTTCGCGGTGGCAGACCTCAACTGCTTCGATCCCTCCGTCGTACCTGACTACCGGGAGGAGAAGATCGAGCCGCTGGTAAGCCGGTTCACTCTATCCTACAACACGGTACTCAATCTGATTCGCAAATACAGCCCGGATGAGATCCACGACGTCCTGCACAAGAACTTTGCGGCCTACCAGTTACAGGCCGAACGTCGAGCGCTGGAGACGGAGCTGGCTCGGATCCGGGGCTCGGATGGGGTAGGGGCCGGGCCGTGCGAGGCATTCGGTACCGAACGTTGTCCCCTGGTATACGCACGGCTTAAACAAGAGGCCGAGGAGCTGCAGGAGCGCTTGAAGAGGGGACGCCGGCGCGCCGGGCGGAGCGGCCGTAGCGCCATGTTGGCCGTCGAGTACGAGCAAACCCGTCACCGGCTGCAGGAGATCAAGACCATGTTAGCGGGGCTGGACTTGCGGGGATGCAGCCAGGCTGAACTGGTGGCTTGCCGGCAGGAGGAACGGCGGCGGCGAGAGGAGGAAAAGCGAGTGGGAGAGCTTCTCTCCCGCCTTGCTGAACTGGAGGCCAAGGACCGCTTCGTGGAGGAGTTCGAGGATCGCCGGCTTCTGCTCTCGGCCATGGACTACGTTCGCGACGATCAGCTCACGGCGCGAGGCCAGTTTGCCTCCCGGATCCATACGCAAGAACTCGTGGTCACCGAGCTATACTTTGCCGGCCTTTTTCACCAGCTGGACCCGGCGAGGTTGGCCGCCCTGGCGGTCTCCATCGACTACGAGCCCCGGCGAGGGGACCCGCGCGTGCCCGATCGTTGCCTGGATCTCGGCAAGATCATCCCCCACCTTCGCTGGGTGGAACGGATGGAACTCGAGTTCGTGGGGGCAAGCAGCGTGCGTTTCCAGGATGACCTGGCCCAGCTAGCCTACGAATGGGCCCAGGGCAAGACCTTCACCGACCTGCTCAAAGGCATTCCCATCGACCCGGGTGACGTGGTGTTCGCCTTCCGGCGGGCCATCGATCTCCTGCGCCAAGTCCGCGTGGCATGCGGAGATGACGATCCGCGCGGGGCGAGGCTCGCGAGCGAGGCCATCCAGCTACTCGACCGGGACGAGGTGGCGGTCATCTTGTAGCCTTCGGGCTGCTCCCATTTTGAACCACCACGTGCAATACCTTGAACCCGGCCTGGTCCAGCGCGTCTACCACCCGGCCCGGCTCGGTGGTGGCCACGCGCAAGACCACTTGCCCCAGGCCTTCCTCAGGTTGGATGGAACTGCCCGGAGAGCCGGCGGGGATCGGGGGAGCGGTGGCGGCGGGGAAGGTTGCAACGCTGATGATGTTGATCCCGAGGGCGCTCACCGCCCGGGTGATCTCGGCCAGCACCCCGGGCCGATCGGAGGCCGCGACGGTTATACGGCTCCCGGGCCGGCGGAGCCCCATCATGTCCACCAGCGCATCGAAGAGGTTCGTTTCGGTGACGATCCCGACGAGACGCCCCCCGTCGATGACGGGAAGGCCGGCGATGGCATGCTCCCGCATCAGCACCGCCGCCTCTTCGATGGTGGTATCGGGGCGGACGGTCACTACCTCCCGGCTCATTACGTCGCGCACCTGCATTTTGGCAAGGAGGTAATTCATCTCGAAGACCGAGAGCGTGGTGGCCGGCGAGGGACTCACCCGTACCAGGTCGGTTTCGGTGACGATACCTACCAGCTGATCGCCCCGCAGGACCGGAAGCCGGCGGACTTTGTGGCGGCGCATGATGTCCAGGGCTTCCAGCACCGAAGTCTCTTCGCGGATCGTGATCGGATTGGGGGTCATACGATTGGCAACGAACATGACGGTCACCTCCGGACGGAACTTCGTTCAGCCGCCAATCTTTCCTGCCAGATGGTATGCTTTCTGCCAGCAGGGCGGGATGCGCTCCGGGGGGGAGCGCGGGGCGATGACGCCCGCCGGGGGTTGGACGGTCACCACCGGGCCGGAGGGCCTTGCCTGGACCGGGTACAAGGGCAGCGTTACAATATAATGACGCGGCCGGATAGGCCCGATACGATACCAAGCGGCCAGAAGTTCGCCGGCAGTGGTGAGCCGGGTGGAATGAGAGCGGAATGAGAGTAGAGAATGCTCGTTCGCATACGAATCTGCCTTGTGAGTTCACCCCCAGCGTCGCCGGGGGATCGGTCGGGAGTGAAGTACCTCCACCGGCCGGGCCGGGCGTTGCCGACGATGCGGGAGAGCCTGGTAACCCGGGCGGGGGCGGCCCGCGAGCACCCGGGGCCGCCGGGGCAGCAGATGCGGCGGAGGTAGGGGCGGCAGAGGAAGCGGGAGAAGCAGCGGAAGCCTTGGGAGCGACGGGAGCGGCAGGAGCGGCGGGGCAGCCGGGAGGCGGGGGGGCCGCCGGCGCGCCGGGTGATGGAGTGGCGGCACCGGCAAATCTGGTGGAGGCGCCGGTACTCCTGCTTCCGGGCCTCGTGGTCATGCCCGGAATGACCGCGCCGCTTCACGTTACGCAAGCCCGGGCGCTGCGGGCCATAGGAGACGCGGTGCGAAGCGGGAAGGGAGTACTGCTTCTCTTTCCCCGCCCGCCCGAAGAGGCGGAAGACCCACGCTTTCCCGAGGAGTTGCGCCCGGAAGAGTCGGTAGGTCTGCTCGCGCATATTGAACGGATCGCTCCGGCGGAGGAGGGCGGCCAACAGGTAATAGTTGAAGGCGTAAGCCGGGTGCGCATCCTCCGGAAGACCCAGGATGAGCCCTATTACCGGGCGGCTGCGCTCCCGGTCGAGGTTGAGGAGGAGTTGACACCGGCCGTCCAGGAGAAGATGAACCGGCTGGTGGCCGCGATCGAACTCTACGTGGAGCTTACCCCGGGGATTCCCAGCGGTATCGCGACCTACATCCGCGGGCTCACCAGTCCCGGGCAGCTGGCCGACCACGTGGCTTTCGTGCCCGAACTGGACTTTGCGCGCCGCTACGCACTCCTTGCCGAGTTAGATCCGCTGGCGCGCCTGGAGCGGGCGACGCAGTACATGCAAGAGCAAGTGGAGCGAGCTCAGATCAGGGCCCACCTGCGGGAAGAGGTGAAAGCCAGCGTCGAGCAGCAGCAACGCCGGCATCTCTTGCGCCAGCAAATGGAAGCCATCCGCAAGGAACTGGGCGAGGAAGACCCCGAGATGGCAGTGATCAACGAACTGAGAGAGAAGCTGAAGGCGTCGGGGATGGGGCCGGAGGTGCTGGCCAAGGCAGAGCGGGAGTTGAACCGCCTGGAGCATTACGGTCTACACTCGCCGGAGTCGGGCGTGATCCGCAGCTACGTGGAGTGGCTGGCCGAGTTGCCCTGGGACCGGCGCACCACCGATCAAATGGATCTTGCTCAGGCCGCCCGCATCCTTGACGAGGATCACTACGGTCTGGAAAAGGTGAAGGAACGTATTCTCGAATACATCGCCGTACGGCACCTGGCGGGGCGGAATCTTCGTTCACCCATACTCTGCTTCGTGGGGCCACCCGGGGTGGGCAAGACCAGTTTGGGCCGTTCCATCGCTCGGGCCCTCGGGCGCCAGTTCGTACGGGCATCCCTGGGAGGGATCCACGACGAGGCCGAAATTCGGGGTCACCGGCGCACCTACGTGGGGGCGTTGCCTGGCCGCATCATCCAGGGAATCAGGAACGCAGGCACCAAAAACCCCGTCTTCATGCTGGATGAGGTAGACAAAGTAGGAGTCGACTTCCGGGGCGATCCGGCGGCCGCACTCCTCGAGGTCCTGGACCCCGAGCAGAATTTCGCTTTCAGCGACCACTACCTCGAGGTACCCTTCGACTTGTCAGAAACTTTCTTTATCACTACTGCTAACGTTCTCGACACCATACCGCCGGCGCTCCTCGACCGGATGGAGGTAATCCGTATACCGGGCTACACGGAAGACGAGAAAGTGGAGATCGCCCGTCGGTTCCTGATTCCTCAAGCCGTGCGGGAAAACGGGCTCGAGTCCGCGGGCGGACTGGAAGTGGAAGAGGGGGCCGTCCGGCGTATCATCCGGGAGTATACGCGGGAGGCGGGGGTGCGGGGGCTGCAGCGGGAGCTCGCGCGCATCGCCCGCAAGCGGGCCCGCCAGGTGGTCGAAGAAGGTGCGAGCGAAGCCGGGGTCGTCCGGGCGGAGGACTTGACGGCCCTTCTTGGCCCGCCCAAACTGCTTTTGCCGCAAACGGTGGAAGAGGACACCGTGGGCGTCGCGGCGGGGGTGGCCGTAACCGAAGCCGGGGGCGAGGTCCTGTACGTGGAGGCGGCGGTCATGCCGGGGAAGGGTAACCTAACCCTCACCGGGCAGCTGGGCCAGGTGATGCAGGAGTCGGCGCAGGCGGCCTACACTTACTGCCGGTCCCATGCCGCCGAGCTCGGGATACCCGTAGCGCGGTTTGAGCGGATCAATGTGCACATTCACGTTCCCGCGGGCGCCGTACCCAAAGACGGTCCCTCTGCCGGGGTGGCCATGGTGACCGCCCTGGCCTCCGTCCTCACGGGGCGCCCGGTTCGCCACGAGGTGGCCATGACGGGCGAGATCACGTTGCGAGGGAAAGTTTTGGGGGTAGGGGGTATCAAGGAAAAGGTCCTCGCCGCGCACCGGGCGGGACTGAAAGTTTTCCTCCTGCCCGAGGCCAACCGGGTCGAGCTGGACGAGCTTCCGGCCCAGGTACGGGAGGAGATCCAGGTACGTACCGTGAGCTCGGTAGAGGAGGTGCTGGCGGCGACCCTGCTGCCGGCCCGGGCCAAAGGGAGGGCGAGCGGCCATGGTCAGAGCCAGCGCGAGGGCCAGCGCGAAAGCCAGGGCCAGGGTCAGAGGCAGAGGAGGAAGCGGAAGGAAGATCGTGAACGGGCCACGGCCTGAGGGTAGACGGCGAGCCGGAAGCCGCCCCGGTGGCAGCAACCGGGGACGAAAAGGTGCCGGGCGGCAAAAGCGGCGGGCGTGGTGAAAGCAGGGAAGAGAGGGGAATGCACATGGAGGAGTCCGGTTTCGTGGTGCAGGAAATGGGCCCGGGGGTAACGATGTACGTGTGGCCAACCCGGCAGTTCAAAACGGTCAGTACCCGGGTGGTCCTGCATCACCCGCTGGGGGAGGACGCGACGGAGACTGCCCTGGTGCCGCAGGTCCTGTTGCGGGGTAGCGCCCGCTATCCGACAACCCAGGCCCTGGCGCGGCGCCGGGAAGAGCTCTTCGGGACCGAGCTGGGCGCAGACGTCAGCAAACTCGGGCGAGATCACCTGGTCTGGGTGGGGGTGGGGGGGATCAGCCCGCGGTTTGTCGGCGCCGGCTCGAGACTCCTGCGGGATCAGTTGGAACTCCTCGCGGAAGTGCTCTTCCACCCCCGGGAGGTAGGCAGTGGCCGTTTCGATGAGGAGTACACGCGGCAAGAAAAGAATGTGCTGCGTCAGAAGATCGAGCGGCTCATCAACGAAAAGCGCCGTTACGGGATGTTCCGTCTCTACCAAGAAATGTGCCAGGGAGACCCTTTCGCCATCCACCGGCTCGGGAGGCTGGACCGGATCGAATCCATTACTGCCGAGGGGCTTTTCCAGCACTACCGCGAGATCCTTGCTGAGAGTCCGGTGAGCATTTTCGTCGTCGGACCGGTGGACCCCCAAGAGGTGCAAACCGCGATCCAAAACCTCTTTCCGTGGTCGAAAGAGGGGAGACAATCGCTTTTCGCGGCCGGCCCCTATACCCCGAAGCCCAATGGAAAGCCTCGAACCGTCCGGGAGGAGCAGGAGGTCAACCAGGCACTCCTCTACCTCGGATACCGGACCGGCATAACCTTCGCCGACGAGCGCTACCCGGCCCTTTCCCTCTATTCCGGGATTCTGGGGGCGTTTCCCCACTCCAAGCTCTTCATACAGGTTCGGGAGAAAGCGAGCCTGGCTTACTTCGCCTTCTCCCAGCTCGAACCCACTATGGGGCTGATGGTCACCAGCTGCGGCATCGACCCGGCCAATTACGAACGGGCTCTCGACTTGATGCGGGCTCAGGTGGAGGCCATGGCCCGCGGGGAATTCAGCGATGAGGAGATGGCCGCGGCCCGGGCGAGCCTGCGCACCGGCTTGCGTTCGATCTACGACTCACCCGATGCCCTGGTAGATCGCACCCTGCTCGGAGTGGTAAACCGGCGGCTGCGCCCGCCGGAGGAGATGATCGCGGCCCTGGACCGGGTGACGAAGGACGACATCGTGGAGGTTGCGCAGCAGGTAGAGCTCGACACCATATACTTCCTCACCCGGCGGGAGGGGGGCCAGGCATGAAAGCTCTGAAGGAAACGATCATCCAAAGCCATACGGTACTGGATGAGAAAGTGTACGGGCGGCGATTGGAGAACGGGTGCCAGCTCTTCGTTTGGCCCAAACGGGGGTTCACCAAAAAGTTTGCCGTTTTCTCCACCCACTATGGCTCGATCGATAGCCACTTCATTCCCCCGGGGGCATCGGAGGTGGTACATGTTCCCGACGGGATCGCTCACTTCCTGGAGCACAAGATGTTCGAGGAAGAGGAGGGGTCCGTCTTCGACCGGTTTGCCCGGTTGGGAGCCTCGGCGAACGCCTATACCAACTACACGAATACTACCTATCTTTTCTCGTGCACCGATCGCTTCGAGGAAAACCTGCGTATTCTGATCGACTTCGTCCTGCACCCGTACTTCACGGACGAGAACGTAGAGAAAGAGAAAGGGATCATAGCGCAGGAGCTCCAGATGTACCGGGACATGCCCGACCAGCGGGTTTACCGCAACCTCCTGGAGGCGTTGTATCAAGTTCACCCGGTGCGGCTGGAGATCGGCGGGACGGTAGAGTCTATCCAAAAGATCACCAAGGAGCAGCTTTATACTTGCTACAATACCTTCTATCACCCGAGCAACATGGTCCTGGTGGCGGTGGGCGACGTCGATCCCGAAGCCACGCTGGACCTTGCCGAACAGGAGATCATGAGCCGTCGCCCCGAGTTTAAGGGCGACATCCGGCGGGTCTATCCGGATGAACCTCCGGCCGTAAAGGAAAAACGCCGGGAGGAGAGGATGCCGGCAGCGCATCCCATATTCTACCTCGGCATCAAGGATGTTGAGACGGGTAAAAAGGGAGAGGAACTGGTGCGGCGGGAAATCGCGATGGATCTTCTTTTGCACCTGCTCTTCGGCCGCAGCAGCGACCTTTTTGCCGCGCTCTACGAAGAAGGTTTGATCAACGACGACTTTGGAGCCGGTTATGCGGCCACCCCGAGCTATGCTCACGTAATCGCCGGCGGTGAGACTCCCGACCCTTCCCGCCTCGAGGAACGGATCTGGCAGGGGATCGAGGAGCGCCGGCGCCGGGGGGTGGAGGCGGAGGAGCTCGAGCGGGTCAAACGCCGGTTCCTCGGCCAGGCCAGCGCCCAGTTCGACTCGGTAGAGTTCATCGCCAACGCGTTTTCGAGCCTTTACTTCCGGGGGGTTCACCTGCTTTCCTACCGTGATCTCATTCCCGAGGTGGGGCTGGATGACGTGGGAGAGCTGCTGGAAAAGGTGCTGCGCCCGGAGATGGCGGCGGTATCCATCATTTGGCCGAGCGGCAACGGGAAGGTAGATCAGGGCTGAGCATGTCAAGCAAGCAAACGGCAACGGTCGTTGTGATCGGGGGTGGGGCGACGGGGGCGAGCACCGCGCTGGCCCTGGCCGAGCTGGGTATCCGGGCGGCGCTGGTCGAACGGCGGGACTACGCTGCCGGAACCTCCGGCCGCAATCATGGGCTGCTCCATAGCGGCGCCCGCTACGCGGTCAAGGACCCGCAGGCGGCTTTGGAATGCTGGCCGGAGAACCGGCGCCTGCGGCAGCTCTTTCCCGAATGTGTCGACCCTTGCGGAGGGCTCTTCGTGGCCCTTGACGAGCCGGATGAGGCGTATCTTTCCGAGCTCGAGCGCGCCTGTGCGGTGCTGGGGATACCGGCCCGGCGCGTTAGCGGGCAGGCGGCCCGGGAGATGGAGCCGGCGCTTTCGCCCCGGGTGCGGGACGCGCTGGCCGTTCCCGATGCGGCGGTCGATCCCTTCCGGCTGGTGGCGACCATCGCCCGGGCGGCCGCGGCGGCGGGGGCTGTACTCATGCCGGGCTACGAGGTAGTGGAGATGGTCCCGCCCGAGGGGGCGGGCGGGAGCGGCAGGTGGCGGCTCCGGCTCGCCCCGCAGGGGGAGATCGAGGCGGAGGCGGTAGTCGATGCCGCCGGCCCCTGGGCGGCGGAGGTGGCCCGCCTGGCCGGGGTCCGGCTGCCCCTGGAGCTGTCGGCGGGGGCGCTCATCGTCTACCACAGCCGCCCTGTGCAGCGGGTGATCAACCGGGCCCGGCCGCCGGGTGACGGGGACATCCTGGTGCCGGGGGGGCCGGTGCTGGTGGCCGGGACGACCGCCCGGCCGGTTCCGCTCGACCGGCCGGAACTCCTGGATCCACCGGGACTGCGGGCCGAACCCGAAGAGATCGGCCTGCTGCAGGCCGAGGCCGAGGCCATGCTGCCGGTGCTCGCCTCGGCCCGGCGCCTGCGGGCCTTTGCCGGCATCCGGCCCCTGGTAGGTAGTCTGACCGCCCACGGCGGCGTGGGTGAAGGCAAAGGCCAGGCTGGAGATAAAGCCGAAGACCGGGGCTGGGGCGGAAGTGAAGGCGAGGGTAGAGGTGAGGGTGGGGGTGGCAGTGGCGGTGGCGGCGAGGGCCAGCGGTTGCCGGTTGGCCCCGGGAAGCGGCAACGGGAGCAGACCCGCGATTTCCGCGTCTTTACTCCGGATGAACTCTCTGCTCCTCCCGGCTTTTATGCGGTCGTCGGGGGGAAGCTCACGACCTGCCTGCTCATGGGGGAGGCGGCCGCCCGCCAGGTTGCGAAGGGGCTGGGAATAGCAGCTCCGCCCGGACGATGGGTGGGACAGAGCCAGGGTCAAAGACCCGGCCCGAAGCGGGTCTGTACCCCTAAGCCCTGGTGGCAGCGGGCGGCCGGGGAGGCAGAAGATGAGGCTGGTCGGGCCATAATCTGCGAATGCGAGTGGGTGAGCCGGAGAGACCTTGAGGCTGAACTCGCCGCGAGCTTCGCCCGGGACGGCTTCGCGGGAGCCCGGCGCCGGCTCCGCCTGGGAATGGGGGGCTGTCAGGGAACCCAATGCAGCCTGGCCCTGCCCGGCGTGGCCTGGGAGGTCCTTTCCGGCGAAGAGTCCGGCGAAGAGGCGCAGATGCGCGCCGTCGCCCGGATCCAGCAGGCGTGGCGGGAGTTCGTCGGTTCACGCTGGGCCGGGGTGGCCGCCCTCGGGGCAGCGGCGGAGTGGAACAGCTTCCGGCAGGCGGAACAAGCATATCTCGTTTACACGGAGCTTTTGGGAGTCGCCCCTGCCGATTACGGATTCCCGGGCGCAGGCCTCCCGCTTCCGGCTCCTGCGAAAAGGGAGGAAAGCAGCAGTTCACGTAAAGGGGGGGGCGGCGGCGGGGAGGAGCTGGAGGCCGAGGCCGAGCTGGTGGTGGTAGGTAGCGGGCTCGCGGCCTATGCGGCGGCCTGGGCGGCGGCCGCGGGAGGCGTCGACACGCTGCTCATAGCCGGAGGAGAAGGGGATTGGGCGCGCTTTTCCGGGGTTTTCTCCGGGCTCCTGGCAACCGGCGGCGCCAGGGCCGAACCCCCGGGCTTTTCCGAGCTTTCGAAGATAGCTCCCTGGGTGGCGGCTCCCGGCGGCACGGAATTTAAACTGCCCACCGCCCTGGGCACGGTCCGGCGGGGCGATCTCGTTCCCGGCTGGTTCACGGCGGCCGACCTATCCCGTCCCGAACCCCTGCTCCTCGTGGAGTGGAGCGAGCTCCCGTTTTTCCCGGGCCGCTGGGCGGCGGCGGCGTTGCGGTACGCAGCCCGGAGCGGGGCGGCCGGGGAAGAGAAGCCGGCAGTTCATGGGGTTAGCTTGCGGCTGCAGGATGTCTTCGGGACGGCCTGGAAGCGTGTGGTGGCAGTAGACGGGGCTTTCCCCGGGGTGAACTGGCGAGCGCTCGGCCACTTGCTGGAGATCCCCGGGGGCGCCGAGAAGCTCGCCTCGTTTCTGGTAGCCCGGATAGAAGAGGGCGCGGCCGGCCCGGAGGTGCGGGCGGCGAGGCGGGAAGGCCGCCTGCGGGTGGGCCTACCGGTATTAGGACTGGACCGGGTCGAAGAGGTCCGCGGCCGGCTCGAGAAAGCTCTGGGTGGTCTCCCGGTGGCGGAGATCGTGGGGCTTCTGCCGGCTCCGGGGGGGCTTCGCCTGCACGGGCGGCTCGCACGCAAGCTGGCGGAGCTGGGAGTTCGCATCGAAACCGGCTGGGAAATCGCCGGGGTGGAAGAGGCAACCCCGGCGACGGGGGTGGTGATAACCGGGCGGGCCCGCGGCAGCAGGATTCCGGTACGGATCAGGGGTGAGCGGGTTCTCCTGGCTACGGACCTTACCAGTCCCCCGCCGGGCTGGGGCGGCCCGTGGCCGCTCCCGGCGTATGACACCGTCGCCTTGGCGGGAGCGGCAGCTTGGGCGGCCCGATCCGAGAGGCCGGAGCCGGGGACCTGGCACGCTGCTCTGTGGCAGAGCGGTTACGGGGCCGGGTGGGAGGCGGTCGCGGCCCTGCGGGGTGAAAGAGCGGAGGAGCATCGATGGGAAGCGGTTTGAGCGTCGCGGGGAATCTGGCGGCCCTCCTTAACGCCGACGTTTGCTGGCGCTGCCAAGCATGTATGGCCGCCTGTCCTCTGGTCGGGGTATTACCGCATTATGCAGGGCCGAAGCGGCTCGGGCCGGACCTGTGGCGGCTCCAGCAGGCAAGCAGTGACCTCCGGCAGAAGGCGGCCATGGGCCCCGACCTGGACCTTTGCCTCGGCTGCCGGCGCTGCGACGTGGCTTGCCCGGCGGGCGTCGAGCCCGCCCGGCTCATCGCCTTGAACCGGCTTTCGTTCTCCCACCGACATCACAAAAGCACCGCGGTAAGGGACTGGTTGCTGGGCCACCCGACCTGGCTGGGTCGACTGGGCACGACGTTCAGCCGGGTAGCGAACCCGCTCTTGGGGCAGGCGTCCACCCGTGCCCTGCTCCACCACGTAGCCGGGATCAGCGGCGAACGCCGCTTGCCACCCTTTGCCCCGGTTCGCTTTTCGAAACTTTACCCTGCCACTTCGCCGCTGGAAGTCGCAGGAAAAGGGTCGCCGGCGGAGAAGCACGCGGTAGAGCAATCGGTAGAACGCCCGGCGGGGCAGGGGGAAGGGGAACCGGCAGGGCAGCCGGTGGCGCGGGTTCTCTTCTTCCCGGGGTGCCAGGTGGAGTATTACGAACCGGATCTGGGTGAACGGGTAGTGGCCGCCTTGCGAAGCCTGGGGGTCGAGGTGGCGGTGGACGAGCCCTCTTGCTGCGGCTTGCCGGCCATCGCCAATGCCTGGCCGGCCGTGGCCAGGCGCCAGGCGGAACGGAACGTCGAACGGCTGGCCGCCTGGATCGAGCAAGGGTTCGACGTGGTCCTGGCTTCCAGTTCCTGCGGGCTCACCATCCGGACTGACTATACCGGGCTCGGGCTGGTGCGGGAAGAGCTGGCCGAGAAAGCACGGCTCGTGGCGGAACACGTGTTCGACCTTGGCGAATACCTTCTGCAGCTGGAACGGCGGATAAGCCGGGCGACCGGCCGCCGGGTACGGGTCGTCCCCAAACCCGAGGGAGAGATCGGGAGCGAGACGCTGGCTTATCACACCCCGTGCCACACCGTCGCCCGGGGGGAGGGGCGGCCGTGGCTCGAACTCCTTCGCCGCCTGCCGGGGATGCGGGTGCTGGACCTGCAGGCCGGTTGCTGCGGGATAGCCGGAACGTATGGCCTCAAACGCGAGAAGTATTCGGTGAGCCGGGAGGTGGGCGAAGGACTTCGCTCGGCCCTGGTGGCGGCGGGGACACCCCCGGTGGCGACCGAGTGTGAAACCTGCCGCCTGCAGATCCGTGACCTCGTACCGGGAGCAACGGTGGCCCACCCCCTAGTTTTGCTGGGCAGGTTGCGTTGGGAAGAAAGAGCCGGAGATCCCGCCGGAGGAGAGTGAAGAAACGAGGAGAGTGAAGAATCCATGGAAGGACCGGAGTTTTCCTCCCGTCGTACCGACCCTGGCTGGGAAGTATACGAAAGCTTCGCGCGCCTTTCGCCGAATGCCCTGGCCGGCGGCCCAAGTGAGCAAGAGCGGCTGGAGAGGGTTCACAAACTGGCCCGCCTGATCGACCAAACGCTCCTGCGTCCCGAGGCGACGCCGGCCGAAATCGACGCCTTCGCGGCCGCGGCCCGCCGTTACCCGTATGCTGCTCTTTGCGTCCAGCCGGTCTTCGTGGAACGGGTGCGAAGAGCGCTGGTGGGTACGCCCATCCAGACCGCGGTGGTGGTGGGTTTCCCCCACGGGGCACTACCTGCCTCTTTGAAGGCGGCGGAGGCACGGGCCCTGGCCGAGGCCGGAGCGCAGGAGTTCGACATGGTGATTCACGTGGGATCCCTTCTCGCCGGTGACGATGACGAGATAAGGCGCGAGGTGGAAGCGGTCGTGCAGGCAGTCGCCCCCCGGCCGGTAAAGGTTATCCTCGAGTGTGCCTACCTCAACCGGGAGGCGATGATCCGCGGGGCAGCTGCGGCCGTCGAGGCCGGGGCGGCTTTCGTGAAGACCTCGACGGGGTTTGGGCCCGGGGGAGCGCGCGTCGAAGACGTCCGCCTTCTGAGAGAAGTGGTGGGAACGCGAGCCGGAGTCAAGGCTGCCGGTGGAATCCGCAATCTCGCCTCGGCCCTGGCCATGTTGCGGGCAGGCGCGGACCGGATCGGCACGAGCCACGGCGAGTCCATCCTCGAGGAAGCGCTCCGGGCGGATCAGGCAGCAGGAGGGTTTTGATGGGAAACGGTGCCCCGGGTGAAGGGCCGGGTGAACGCTGGCCGAGGCTCGGGAGCGATGAGGCGGGTAAAGGGGATTACTTCGGCCCGCTGGTGGTAGCCGCGGTGGCGGTGGCCGGGCCCCCAGAGGCGGAAGCGCTGCGTTCGGCCGGGGTGACGGACTCCAAACGTTTGGGCGACGCTCGCTGCCGGGAGCTTTCGGTTTGGATCAAAAAGAGTTTTCCCCATGAGGTCGTGGAGATTTCGCCTCGCCGGTACAACGAACTCTATGATCAGATGGGCAATCTCAATCGGATCCTGGCCTGGGCCCATGCCCGGGCGGTGGAGAACCTGCTCGGGAGTATCGAGCGGGAGTGGGCGGGGCTTTCGCCGGAGATCGTGGTGGTGGTGGATCAGTTCGCGCCGGTGGCCGTGCTCGAACGGGCTCTCTTTGCCCGGGCGCGGCAGGTACGAGTGATTCAGCACCCCCGCGCGGAAGCAGCACCGGAGGTGGCCGCCGCGTCGGTGCTGGCCCGGGCAAGGTTCTTGGAGAGCCTGGCCAGGCTGGGAGAGAAGTGGGGGATCAAGTTCCCCAAAGGAGCGGCGCACGTGCTGCCTGTCGCTCGCGAACTTTACGCCCGAGAAGGGGAGGAAGCGCTGCGGGAGACGGCGAAATGGCACTTCCGGACCACCGAACAGTTGTTGGTGGAGGTTGGCCAGAGGCCATGCCGGACGGCTGGGTCGAGCGGGAACTCGTCGAAGAGGGGCAAACCTGCTGGCTGAGGGAGAGGCGGCAGGAAGGCGGAGCCCTCTCCCTGGCCCGGGCTTTTGCCGTCCTACCTCCTCCTGAGCGGCTCTACTCCCACCTTCGCCTGGTTTACCGGATCGGGCCTTGGCGGGAAGCCCGCCTGGTGAAGGATGGGATCAACAACCTGTGGCACCTTGCCCGGGAGTCTCGCTGGAGGCCCGAGGCGCAAAGAGTGCTGGCCGCCATTGCCCATCGAGACCTGCTGGAGCTATCGCGACGGGGTGCCGGCCCTTTTGACCTCCTGGCCTTTTTCCGGCCGGAAGAGGCCCTTTTTCTCGACCTGGAGACTTGTGGCCTTTCCAGCACCCAGCCCCTCTTCCTGGTGGGGGTGGCTTTTGCAGAAGGCGCCGACCTGGTGGTGCGGCAGTACTTGGCCCGATCCTACGAAGAGGAAGCAGGGGTGCTGAAAGCGGTGGCCAAACTCCTGCCCCGGTTTTCCCTGGTATTCTCCTATAACGGTCGTTCCTTCGACCATCCCTTTTTGCGGCAGCGAAGTCTCATCGTTCAGGAGCCCCTGGATTGGAATCCCTGGCACGTCGATCTTCTTTTCTTCACCCGCCGGCGCTTTGGAGCCTACCTGCCCGATTGCCGGCTCTTCACCGTGAGCCGGATGGTCCTCGGCCAGGCCCGGGAGGACGACCTCCCCGGTAGCCTTGTTCCTGAGCTTTACCATCGCTTTGTAGCCGAGGGTGATTGGCTGATCATCGAGCCGGTGCTGCGGCATAACGACGCGGATCTGATGGCAATGATCGCCCTCTTCCAAGAGCTGGCTTCCGGTGCCGCCGCCGGGCCGGGCGCGTCTGGTACGGCGGCGGTGGCAGGTGCGGTGGGGAAATGAAAGAACAGGCCGGTGAAAAGCCAAAACGTACGCCAGCCCGTCAGGCTGAACAGTACTACTCCCCCCACCCGGTAGCGGCGAGTCACCCCCGCCTCATCCGGTTCACTTTCCGGCAACAGGAGTTCGTCTTTCTCACCGGCAGCTCGGTCTTTTCGAAAGGCCACGTCGACCCGGGTACGGAACTCCTGCTTTCGACTCTGCCCTTGCCACTCTCGGGCCGGGTGCTCGACCTGGGCTGCGGCTACGGGCCGATCGGAATCGTGGTCGCGGCTGTGAGCCCCGCGGCTTTAGTGACCATGGTGGACGTGAACGAACGGGCGGTGGCTTTGGCCCGGGCGAACGTGGTAAAGAACAGCCTCCCGGCCGGTATGGTCGAGGTCGTGGCGGCGGACGGGAGCGAGTTCCTGGTCCGGGTCGCCGGCGAGGGCACGGGCTTCGACTATGTCCTGACCAACCCTCCAATACGAGCCGGCAAGGAAGTGATTTTTCGCTGGATAGAAGGCGCTCGGGCGGCCTTGAAGCCTCAGGGCGAGTTCTACCTGGTGGCCCGGACGAGCCAGGGTGCGAAAAGCTTTTTTGCTCACATGCAACAGGTTTTCGGCCCTTCCCACTGCGCCCTCGTCGAACGGGGTGGGGGCTTTCGGGTTCTGCGCGCCAGCCGGGCGTGAATAGGAGTTAGGGGTTTCCTCATTCTTCCGCCCGGGACCGGTGAAATGGCGCAATGAAACGCGTTCTCCCCGTGGGTCGCCATGGTTGCGTCGTCTTCATAACCCTTCATCGTCGCCAGGTTTATCTTCCTTTCCTGCTCACCCTGGCCATAGCCTCGGTCTATGCCCTGAGCCGGCAGTATTCCGTTCCGGCGATGCTGGTAGCCCAGGCCGACGTGTTGCAAAAGCGGGTGATTGCGGTGGACCCGGGCCATGGTGGCCCCGATCCCGGCGCCCGGCGCGGGGGATTAGTGGAGAAGGAGCTGGTGCTGGATATCGCCTTTCGCCTCGAAAAACTGTTAAAGGAGGCGGGAGCCGAGCCGCTGCTCACCCGCCGCACCGACGACGAATTGGCGGACGGCCACCAGATCACGACCGACAAAGGGGACGAGCTCTCCCGCCGGGCGGAGATCGCGAACCGGGCGAACGCCCAGATCTTCCTCAGCGTCCATGCCAATGCCTTTCCCGAAGAGCGCTGGTTCGGGGCGCAGGTCTTCTACCAGCGAGGGTCGGTGGAGGGGAAGCGCCTGGCCGAGGCCATCCAGGCCGAGCTGGTCCGGCTGCTCCCTCCCAACCGGCGCCGGGCGCTGGCCGGGGATTTCCGGGTACTCCGGGAAGCAAAGATGCCGGCGGTGATCGTGGAAGTGGGCTTCCTTTCGAACCCCCAGGAGGCGGCGCGGCTGGCCGATCCAGGCTACCGCCAGCGGCTGGCCGAAGCCATCTTTTCTGGCCTCATTCGCTACTACCGCGGCCTGCCTTCCCCACCGGCAGCAAGCTGAAGGGAATCGGGTTCTCCGCGCCGAAAGCCACGAGGTAGAGCACGTCTTGCGGGGGATGATGGCCGTGGAGCAGGGACGGTGGCGGGCGGGGGCAGGAAGGCTGCGGATCGAGGGCGGGTTCCCCCTCCAGGGGCGGATAGTCATAAGTGGAGCGAAGAACTCGGCGGCGGCTATCCTGCCCGCGGCCACGCTGGCCGAAGAGCCCAGTTTCCTGAGGCACGTGCCCATGATCGCCGACGTGGACGTGCTACTCCAGATCCTGGAGACAATTGGTTTTTCTGCTCGAGTTAAACCGGCCGTGGCGGCGGATGAGGGGCCGGTGGTGGCAGACGTCGGGCCGGGCTGGGAGGTGGAGGTCCGGCAAGCGGCCGAGCGACCGGGTATTGTTCCCCATGAACTGAGCAAGAAGCTCAGGGCCTCCATTCTTTTCCTCGGGCCGCTCCTTGCCCGGTTCGGCCGGGCGCAGGTGGCGCTGCCCGGCGGGTGCGACATCGGGTCACGGCCCATCGACCTTCACCTCAAGGGCCTCGCCGCCATGGGGGCGGACATCCGGGTCGAGCACGGCTTCGTGATTGCCGAGGCTCCGGGCCGGCGCCTGCACGGTGCTGAGATCTACCTCGATTTTCCCAGCGTAGGCGCGACCGAGAACCTTATCATGGCCGCGGCGCTGGCCGAGGGGCAGACCGTCATCCATAACCCCGCCAAAGAGCCGGAGATTGTGGACCTCGCTACCTTCCTCAACTCCATGGGGGCACAGGTGCGGGGTGTGGGTACCGACCTGATCCGGGTGAATGGTCAAGAGCGGCTCTACGGCGCCGCGCACACCCTGATCCCGGACCGGATCGAGGCCGGCACCTACCTCCTCGCGGGCCTGGCCAGCGGGGGAACGATCCGCATTGAGAACGTCATCGCCAAGCACCTGGAAGCGGTGGTGGCGAAAGTGCTGGAGACCGGGGCCGAGCTGGAGGTTACCGAAGACGCCATCGTGGCCCAAAGCCCCGGGCGACCCCGGGCGGTGCAAGTGACCACCATCCCCTATCCCGGCTTTCCTACCGATTTGCAGCCACAGTTCACCGCCTACCTGCTGCGAGCCGAGGGGACGAGCGTAGTTCACGAGCGGGTTTTCGAAAACCGCTTCCGTCACGTGGACGAACTGAAGCGCCTGGGCGCCTCCATCAAGTGCGACGGTCACACCGCCGTCATCGACGGCGTTCCGCGTCTTACGGGCGCTCCGCTGCTAGCTTCCGACCTGCGCATGGCCGCCGCGCTCCTCATCGGGAGCCTCTCCGCGGAGGGGGTCTCCATTATCCAGGGCGTGGAGCACCTGCTGCGGGGATATGAAGATCCCGTGGGGAAGCTGGTCCGGGCCGGGGCGCGAGTGGCCATGATCGAAGGGGAGGATGGAGAAGAGGCCTGGGCCCGGCTGTGGTCCCGGAGGCAGGCGGCGGAAGGAGTCTGAATATTAACGCGGAGATATTGCATGATTATGCAGCCGGTGCTATACTGGCCGCAACGCGTTCACTCGGGCCTGGTAGGAGGCGGTAGCCGGATCGGCCGGGCGGGTGGAGAGGGCCCGAAGAGGGGGATAGAGTTGAACCGAGTCCGAGTTCGGGTGGCAGTCGTGGGCGCTTCGGGATACGCCGGGGCGGAGTTGATCTCGCTTCTTGCCCACCATCCCGGGGTGGCTGAACTGCACGTGATCTCCCGCCAGCATGCGGGGGAGCCGGTGGGGAAGGTTTGGCCGCATCTGGTTCACCGGGAGGATCTCCTTTTTGAACCGCTTGCTTCCGAAGAGCTTGCCGCGTCCGTAGATTGTATCTTCGGATCGACACCGGCGGGGGCAGCCCGGGAGCTGGCGGTGCCGGCCGTCCGGCACGGCGTCCGGTATATCGACCTGGGAGCGGATTTCCGGTTGCACGACCCGGATCTTTACCCGCGGTATTACAAGTTTAGCCACGAAGGCGAGGCACTATCGCTTCTCGGTGAGGCGGTTTACGGGTTGCCGGAAGTTCACCGGGAGGAGATAAAGCAGGCCCGGGTGGTGGCCAATCCCGGGTGTTACCCGACGGCCGTTTTGCTGGGGCTGGCGCCTCTCTTGCGCCACGGGCTGGTGGCCCGGGACGGGAGGGCGGTGCAGGTGGCGGCCCTGTCGGGGGTAAGCGGGGCGGGAGCCACCCCGGCCGCCGGGTATCATTTCCCGGAGATGACGGAAAACGCCCGGCCCTACCAGGTGGCCACCCACCGGCACACGCCCGAGATGGAGCAGGAGGCGGCAGCCCTGGCGGGGTATGCCGTACCTTTTACCTTCGTACCGCACCTGATCCCGGCCAGCCGCGGGATCCTGGCCACCTGCTTCGTCCCGCTGGAAGAGCCGCTAAAGGCCGCCAGGGCGCTGGAGCTCTATCGGGAGACGTATCGGGGTGAACGGTTCGTCCGGGTGCTGGGAGAGGAGGCCTTGCCGCAGATCAAGGCGGTGGCCGGTAGCAACTTTTGCGACGTTACGGTTCGTATGGCGGCGGACGGGAAGACGGCGGTGGTACTCGCGGCCATCGATAACCTGCGCAAGGGGGCCGCGGGGCAGGCGGTTCAGAATTTCAACCTGATGTTTGGCTGGCCGGAAGAGACGGCGCTCACCGGGTATCCGCTGTTTCCGTAACTGGTGGCCGCCCGGCCGGCCGGGGGCGATCAAGGTTAGGCAGCGGCTCGGGGTAAGAGGGGTGGGGGAAAGAGAGTGGAAGCAGAGCAGTTGCACGTGGCGGGAGTGGAGCGGCTGGAGGCCGGCATCACCGTGGTTCGGGGCATCCGCGCGAGCGGGGTCCACGCGGGCTTGAAGAAAAAGCGGCGCGACCTGACGCTGATCGTATCGGACGTGCCGGCGGTGGCGGTGGGGACTTTCACCACCAACCAGGTGAAGGCGGCACCGGTGCTGGTGACGCAGGAGCGGGTGCGGGGAGAAGGCAAGGGCCGGGCGCGGGCGATCGTCTGTAACAGCGGCAACGCCAACGCCTGCACCGGGCCGCAGGGCGAGGCCGATGCCCGGGCCATGGCGGCGGCGGTGGCCCGGGGCTTGGGCATCGCCGAGGACGAGGTGCTGGTCGCTTCCACCGGGGTCATCGGCCTGCACATGGACATGGACAAGGTGCGGGCCGGGATCGAGGCGGCACTCCGGGAGCTTTCCACCAGCCGGGAAGCTGCAGCGGCAGCCGCCGAGGGAATCATGACCACCGACACCGTGCCCAAGGAGGTAGCCGTCCGCTTCCGTATCCACGGGTATGAGTGTCGTTTGGCAGGCATTGCCAAAGGCTCGGGTATGATCCACCCCAACATGGCCACTATGCTGGCCTTCCTGGTTACCGATTGCGCGGTCGCCCGGGAAGAGCTGGACCGGGCGTGGCGGGAAGTGGTGGGAAAGACGTTCAACCAGGTGTCGGTGGATGGAGATACCAGCACCAACGATATGGCGCTCTTGCTGGCCAACGGCCTGGCGGGCAACCCGCCCCTCGCCGCCGGCGACCCCGAGCTTGCGGTCTTCAAAGAAGTCCTGGAGTACGGGGCCCGGGAACTGGCCCGGCTGATCGCCCGGGACGGCGAGGGGGCGAGCCGGCTGGTGGAAGTGCAGGTGGAAGGGGCGGGAAGTGACGAAGACGCCCGGCGCATCGCCCGCAGCATTGTCCGTTCCAATCTGGTCAAGGCGGCCATCTTCGGCGAGGATGCCAACTGGGGACGCATCATATGTGCGGCCGGTTATGCGGGAGTGCCCTTCCGCCCCGAAGGGGTGGACATCTACCTCGGAGACGTGCAGGTGTGCCGGCAAGGCGCTGCCCTTCCCTTCGATGAGGAGGCAGCTTCCGAGGTTTTGCGCCGTCCGGAGGTACGAATCAGGGTCGTGCTGGCCGAAGGGCAGGGATCGGGTGTGGCGTGGGGATGCGATCTGACCTACGATTACGTCAAGATCAACGCCAGTTACCGGACTTGAGAATCACGCCAAAGGGGGCATCGTCGTGCAAAGTTCCGTGGAGAAGGCCGGGATACTCGTCGAAGCGCTACCCTACATCCGGACGTTCGCCGGTAAGACGTTCGTCATCAAGTACGGCGGCCACGCGATGGAAGATCCCGAACTCAAGCGGGCGGTGGTACTCGACGTCATCTTGCTCAAGTACGTGGGGGTCCATCCGGTAATAGTCCACGGCGGGGGTCCTGAGATCACCGCCATGCTGGAGCGGCTGGGCAAGAAGTCCGAGTTCGTGGCGGGCATGAGGGTCACGGATGCCGAGACGATGGAAATCGTTCAGATGGTGCTGGTCGGGAAGGTCAACCAGGAACTGGTGGCCCTCATCAACCGTTACGGGGGGCGCGCGGTAGGCTTGTCCGGGATCGACGGCAATCTGATCGTGGCCCGCAAGCACCAGATGACCCCCGAGGAAGCGGCCGCCGCCGGTGGCTCGAAAGATCTGGGTTATGTGGGCGAAGTAGAGGCGATCAATCCGGCGGTAGTTCACCTGCTGTCACAGGCCGGTTACATTCCGGTCGTCTCGTCGGTCGGGGCGGGGCTGGCCGGCGAAACTTACAACATCAACGCCGACCTGGTCGCCGGTGAACTGGCCGCTGCCCTCGGAGCCGAGAAGCTCATCATGTTGACGGACGTGGAGGGAATCTTCGAAGACCCGAATGATCCGGATTCGCTTATCTCCGCCCTGCAGATGGAACGGGCGAGCCGCATGATCGAAGAGCACCGGATCCAGGGGGGAATGATCCCGAAGGTGCAGGCCTGCGTGCGGGCGCTGGCCCGGGGGGTGTCGCGGGCGCATATCATCGATGGGCGAAAGCTTCACTCGCTGCTTTTGGAGATTTTCACCGACCGCGGGATCGGCACGATGGTCATCGGTTAAGACGCCGGCAAAGGTTACGGGACCAATCGGCCGCTGGCGTTGCCAAGCTTAGGCGGGCGGCCGGCGACCGACCGGCACCGGCAGCCCGCATCGGCGACGGGCGGCTGGCAAGAGGAGTGGGTTCCGAATGGAGAGCGTTGAGACCTTGAAAGAAGCCTTGACGGGGAGTGCCGAGATCATCGCCCGGTCGGAAGCCCACGTGATGAAGACCTACCGCCGTTACCCCGTCGCGCTGGTACGGGGAGCGGGTTGCCGCGTCTTCGATGCCGAGGGCCGAAGCTACCTGGACTTCGTGGGCGGGATCGCGGTGGCGGTGGTAGGGCACTGCCATCCCAGGGTGGTGGCGGCCATCCAGGAACAAGCCGCCCGGTTGATCCACACCTCCAATTTGTTCTACACTGAGCCCCAGGCTGCCCTGGCCGAGCGACTCGCGGCCCTCTCGGGCTTGGAACGAGTCTTTTTTGCCAACAGCGGTACCGAGGCGGTGGAGGCAGCGCTGAAGCTTGCCCGTCGTTACGCGGCCAGCGTGCGACGGGAGGAGGGGCGGCGGAAGATCGTCTCCGCGTTCAACTCCTTCCACGGGAGGACGCTCGGAGCACTGGCTGCCACCGGGCAGGAAAAGTACCACCGCGGGTTTGAACCGCTACCGGCCGGCTTCGAGTATGTGCCGTACAACGACCCGGCGGCACTGGAAGCAGCCGTGGATGAAAAGACGGCGGCGGTAATCCTCGAGCCGGTGCAGGGCGAGGGCGGGGTGATCCCGGCCACGCCCGAGTATTTGCAGGCGGCAAGGCGCGTGACGCAGGCACGGGGGGCACTTCTGATCTTGGACGAGGTACAAACCGGGCTGGGGCGGACGGGATGGATGTTCGCTCACGAACGGGCCGGTATTCGGCCCGATATTCTTACCCTGGCCAAGGGGCTGGGCGGGGGAATGCCGATAGGGGCCATGTTGGCCACGGAGGAGGCGGCCCGGGGTTTTGAACCGGGGAGCCATGCCAGCACCTTTGGCGGCAACCCGCTGGCCTGCCGCGCGGCCCTGGCCGTACTGGACGTCATTGCCGAGGAGCGGCTGGTGGAGGCGGCCCGGGCGCGGGGAGAAAGGCTCCTGGCGATGTTGCGTGAGCTGGTGCGGTGCCATGGCCTGAAGGAGGCCAGGGGTGTGGGCCTGATGTTGGGAATCGATCTCGGGCGACCGGTGGCGCCGCAGGTGGTGGCGGCCGCCCGGGAGCAGGGGCTTTTGATCAACGCCACCGGACCGGAGACGCTACGGCTCCTGCCCCCGCTCGTGGTGGGCGATGAAGAAGTGGACGCAGCAGTGGCCGCGCTGGATCGGGCGCTGGCGGCGGTGATGGGGACGAAGGGTTAGAGACGTTGGGGGGGCCCGGGCCGGGCATGAGCTCCGAGATCCGCGCGGATGACGGATGGGCGGGGACGAGGCCGGGGCTCCGGGCGACGAGGTGGTTTACGTGCCGAAGGATCCAACGCTTCGCCGGGTGATGGTGATCGGCTCGGGGCCGATCGTCATCGGACAGGCGGCTGAATTTGACTATGCCGGGACTCAGGCGTGCCGGGCGTTGAGGGAGGAAGGCCTTGAGGTCATCCTGGTTAACAGCAACCCGGCTACGATCATGACCGACCTCGAGATGGCAGACCGGGTCTACCTCGAGCCGCTCACCCCCGAGCATGTCGAGAAGATCCTGGCCAAGGAACGGCCCGACGGGTTGCTACCCACCCTCGGGGGGCAGACCGGGCTCAACCTGGCTTTTGCCTTGGCCCGCCAGGGGGTATTGGATCGCCTGGGGGTACGACTCCTGGGCACGCCCCTTTCCGCCATCGAGCGCGCCGAGGACCGGGAGCTTTTCAAGGAGACGATGCTCTCCATCGGGGAACCCGTTCCGGAGAGCCAGATCGCGCAGAACGTGGACGAAGCCCTGGCTTTTGCCGAACACATCGGGTATCCGGTCATCGTTCGCCCTGCCTATACGCTGGGCGGCTCGGGGGGCGGGATCGCCCATGATGCCACCGAGCTGCGGGAGATCTGTATCCGGGGACTGCGCCAGAGCCTGATCCACCAGGTACTGCTCGAAAAGTCCGTGGCCGGCTGGAAGGAGATCGAGTACGAAGTAATCCGGGACCAGGCCGACAACTGCATCACCATCTGTAACATGGAAAACCTCGACCCCATTGGGATCCACACCGGCGATAGCATCGTGGTCGCCCCCAGCCAGACCCTGACCGATCGGGAGTACCAGCTCTTGCGGAACGCGAGCCTGAAGATCATCCGGGCCCTGGGAGTGGCCGGCGGCTGTAACATACAGTTTGCCCTCGATCCCGCGAGTGAACGTTACTACGTGATCGAGGTCAACCCCCGGGTGAGCCGCTCCAGCGCTCTGGCCTCCAAGGCTACGGGCTACCCCATCGCCCGGGTCGCCGCCAAAATCGCGGCCGGGCTTACCTTGCCGGAGATCAAGAACGCGGTCACCGGGAAAACCACCGCCATGTTCGAGCCGGCCCTGGATTACGTGGTCGTCAAGTTTCCCCGCTGGCCGTTCGATAAATTCGCCTCGGCCAACCGGATGCTGGGCACGCAGATGAAGGCGACCGGAGAGGTCATGGCCATCGACCGGAGTTTCGAAGGGGCGCTCATGAAAGCGATCCGCTCCCTCGAGATCGGGCTCGACAGCTTCGAGTGGCCGGGCGTGCGCGAGATGAGCGACGAGATGCTGCGCCGGCGCCTGGCGCAGGCCGAGGACGACCGGCTCTTCGTTCTGGCCGAGGCCTGCCGCCGGGGTATGACGACCGCAGAGATATACGGGCTAAGCAAGGTTGATCCGTGGTTTATCGAAAAGATCCGCGGCCTGGTGCAGTTCACCGGAGAACTGGCCGGGCTTGGAGAAGAGGTACGCCGGCTCGTGGCGCAAGCTTCCGGCTCATTGCCTCTGAGCCGGCCGCACCAAGGGGGGCAGGTGCGCGAGGGGAGCGGCGGCGACGAACGAAGCACCGGCGGCGAGGGGGGCATGGTTGACGAACAGCGCAAGGTGGAAAGTCGCCTGGCGGGGGCGCTGGCCCGGGCCAAGCGCTGGGCGGTGGCCGATTCCTACCTCGCGCGGCTGTGGGGGGTGGACGAGCTCTTCGTCCGCCGCTTGCGCCGGCAATTGGGTCTCGTCCCCGTCTACAAGCTGGTGGATACCTGCGCCGCCGAGTTCGCCGCGGTCACCCCGTACTACTACTCCACTCTCGAATGGGAGGACGAAGCTCCTCCCACCGGCCGGCCCAAAGCCATCGTCCTCGGTTCGGGGCCCATCCGCATCGGGCAGGGTATCGAGTTCGACTACTGCTCGGTGCATTCGGTGTGGGCTCTGCAGCGGGCCGGGGTGGAAGCCATCATTATCAACAACAACCCGGAGACCGTCAGCACCGACTTCGATACCGCCGACCGCCTTTATTTTGAACCGCTCACCGTCGAGGACGTGCTCAACGTAGTCGAGAAAGAAAAGCCGATGGGGGTAGTGGTTCAGTTCGGAGGCCAGACGGCCATCAACCTCTGTGAACCGCTCCACCGGGCCGGTGTGCCCATTCTCGGCACTCCTCCCGATGCGATCGACATTGCCGAGGATCGGGAGAGGTTCGCCCGGCTCGCGTCCAGCCTCGGTATTCGTCAAACCGAGGGCGCCACGGCCACCTCGATCGAAGAAGCCATGGGCATAGCCCTCAAACTCGGCTTTCCCCTGGTGGTCCGCCCCTCGTACGTGCTGGGCGGGCGTGCCATGGAGATAGTTCACAATGATACTGAACTTCTTGAGTACATGAAGTTTGCCACCCAGGTGTCGCAGCGGCACCCGGTGCTGCTCGACCGGTATCTGGCCGGCAAGGAAGTGGAGGTCGACTGCATAGCCGATGGCGAGACGGTGGTCATCCCCGGCATCATGCAGCATGTGGAGCGGGCCGGGATTCATTCCGGCGACAGCTTTGCGGTTTTCCCGCCCTTCAGCCTGACGGAGCGGGAGAAAGAGACCATCGTGGACTACACTCGCCGGCTGGCGATCGCTCTCGGCGTGAAGGGACTGATGAACGTTCAGTATGTGGTAGTGGACGGCGAGGTTTACGTGCTCGAAGTGAACCCCCGGGCGAGCCGGACGGTTCCCTTCCTGAGCAAGGTGACAGGAGTACCGATGGTGGAACTCGCTACCCGGGTGATGCTGGGGCAGAAACTGAAGGAACTTGGGTACAGCGACGGTGTCCTTCCGCCACCTCCTTTCTACACGGTGAAAGCACCGGTGTTCTCCTTTGAGAAGCTTGGGCTGGTTGACGTAAGTCTTGGGCCCGAGATGAAGTCCACGGGTGAGGTGCTCGGGCTGGGCAGGACGCTGGAAGAGGCATTGTACAAGGCCCTGGTGGCTGCTTCGGGACCGCTGCCGGAGGGAGGCGCGATCCTGGCTACGCTCGCGGACAAAGACAAGCAAGAAGGGGTTCCGCTGGTAGCAGAGCTCGCCCAGCTGGGATTCAGCGTTTACGCGACCACGGGAACGGCCCGGGCCTTGCGGGCGGTGGGCGTGCCCGTTACCGAACTCGCCAAGATCGGGGAAGGCCACCCCACCGTGCTGGACTTGATTTACGAGGGTAAAGTGAATCTCGTGGTCAATACCCCCACCCGGGGGAAGATTCCGGTTCGCAGCGGCTTCCAGCTGCGCCGGGCCGCCACCGAACTGAAGATCCCGTGCCTTACTTCCCTTGACACTTTCCGAGCTCTGGTACGGGTGATGAAAGAGCGGGCGGTACGCCGGGGGAGTGAGGCCGGGGCGAGGGACGGAGTTGCCGGCATGGATAGTGCCGGCTCCCTGGTTTCGGAAGAAGTCCTCTCTCTTGGCGATTATCTGGAGATGCTGCGCAAACCGGAGGTCCATGGCGTTCATGCTTAAGGCGTTCATGCTTAAAGCGCTTAACGCGTAGGCGAGAGGGGTGATCGATCTTGATCCGGGTGACGGTGTGGAATGAGTTCCGCCATGAGAAGATGGAGCCGCGAGTCGCGGCCGTGTATCCCGAAGGGATCCATGGGGCGATAGCCGCCGGGCTCAAAGAGCACGGATTCGCCGTGCGTACAGCCACCCTGGATGAACCCGAGCACGGTTTGAGTGAAGAGGTACTCGGCGAGACCGACGTGCTGACCTGGTGGGGACATATCGCCCACCATGAAGTGAGGGACGAGGTCGTGGAGCGGGTTTGGCGGCGGGTGGTCAGGGACGGGATGGGGCTCATCGTCCTGCATTCGGGGCATTTCTCAAAGATTTTCACCCGGCTGATGGGGACCACCTGCACGCTGCGCTGGCGGGAAGCAGCCGAACGGGAACGGGTTTGGACCGTCGCCCCCGGTCACCCGATTGCCGAGGGCGTTCCCGCCTACTTCGAAATTCCCCATACCGAAATGTACGGGGAGCCTTTCGGGATCCCCCAGCCGGATGAACTGGTCTTCATTAGCTGGTATCAGGGCGGCGAGGTTTTCCGTAGCGGGTGCTGCTTCCGGCGTGGTCGCGGCCGCATCTTCTACTTCAGCCCGGGCCACGAGTCTTTCCCCATCTACCGCCAGCCCGAGGTGATACGAATCATCGCTAACGCCGTTCGCTGGGCGAACCCGACCCCGGTGACCCCGGGCAAGCTGGACTGGGACAACGTGCCTCCCCTTGAGCCCCTGCCGGGCTGGCATCACTCATAGAGCCCGAGCACGGCAGAAGCGGCTCCGGGCCGTTGCACGACGGCGAGAACAAGGCCGGCGGCTCTAGGCCCTCGCACGGCAGCGACCGCTCTATCGCTTCCCGGCCCTATCGTTCATCAAACCCGATCCAGGTCACTTTCTCCTTCATTTCAGGATCCTGGCGGGCCGGAGGATCGGGCAGGCCGTCGGGATATCCCAGCGGTGTGGTGGCCACGATCTCCCACTCCGAGCCGATGGAAAACATTTCCCGGAGCCTGGCTTCCTCGGCCAGCGGGCCGGTCATCCAACAGGTTCCCAAGCCCAAAGCGGTGGCGGCCAGCATCAGATTTTCCAGGGCGGCCGACGTGCTTTCCAAACTGCTTTTGACGCGGCCGGGATCGTCACCCCGGTAAGTCAGCGCGATGATGACTACCGGAGCTTTGCCCAGCGTATGAGCCCACGCGAGCCGGCGTTCCTGATCCGGCGTACGCCGATCGGCGGGGGGCATGCCCCGTTCAACGATCTGCCCGTAAAGCCGGGCAAACTCATCTTTTTTCGCTCCCCGAGCAACAATGAAATGCCAGGGCTGCGTGTTCCGGGCAGAGGGCGCCCAGTTAGCAGCTTGCAGCACCTTCTCGATCTCAGAGATAGGTACCTCGTCTGGCTTATACTGGCGGATGGAGCGACGCCGCCTTATCGCTTCGAAAACCTCCATGAAATCTATCCCCTCGGTCCCTGCAAAAGTCGGGCCACTTCCGGCTGCCGGAATGGCCCGCTCAACGCCACTCCTTCTGCTGCAGTTTTACCACAAATCCGGGGGCGAAATCATCTGCCGGGACGACTCTAACCCGTCAAGACTCCGGCCACGAGGGTTGTTAACAGGATGAGCAACGTTACGAATCCATACCAACCCACCCTGGCGTTGGCGGACAGGAAGGTCACGTAGCTCGTTTTGCCACGGCTCAGCTCTTCAGCTTTGGCCATAGCCAGCATGGCGGCACGGTGGATTAGCCCGGTGAGCAGAAAAGCGATCAGCCCCAGGAGCTGCATCATGAAGAGAGGAAGACAAGTGAGATCGAACAGGGGTAGCCGGCTCGCCCAGGTCTGGGCCAATCCACTGAGAACGGTAAGACCTCCTCCCACCATGATCGCCCAGTTGAGTGTAACCGATGCCCGGAGGAGCGCCCGGACGGCATCGGTTCGCCCCTGCTCGGCGGACCGGGCCGCCAGGGTGACCAGCACCAGCAAGGCGAGCACCCCGCCCAGCCATAACGCCCCACCCGCCAGGTGAACTGCGAGCATCACCACCAGCGTCAGGCCCATGTGCTCCTCTCCTTTCACCCACCCCCTTCCCCCGCGTTTCACCGTGCCCGTCCCCTCCACACTTCTATATGGGCGGAAAGGCTCTGACAGAACCGCCGTGGCTCCTCCTACGGCTGCCCTGTCCAATGGCAGTAATGGTATCATTCCGGAGGGGCGAGATGGTGGGGATGGGTGGAGCGGGCGCGGACCGGAAGGTAAGGGCGAACGGCGGCATCGCCGGTGCGGGGTGACGAGCATGGATCTTTTCGAGTATGGATCAAGGGCGGGGTCAGCGGACGAACCGCTGGCTTTCCGCATGCGGCCGCGCTCCCTCGACGAGTTCGTGGGGCAGGAGGAGATCGTTGGGCCGGGGCGGCTTCTCCGGCGGGCGATCGAGGCCGACCGGCTTTCCTCCCTCATCTTCTACGGGCCGCCGGGTACGGGGAAAACTTCTCTTGCTTACGTTATTGCCGGCCACACGGGGGCAGAGTTCGTTTCGCTCAACGCGGTGACGGCCGGCGTGGCCGAACTGCGGCAGGTGATCGAGGCGGCCCGGGAACGCAGGAAGTTCACGGGAAGAAAGACGATCGTACTCATTGATGAGATTCACCGGTTCAACCGGGCGCAACAGGATGCGCTGCTGCCGGCGGTGGAGGCCGGAGTCATCACGCTGATCGGTGCGACCACGGAGAATCCCTTCTTTTCGGTGAACTCGCCGCTCCTCAGCCGGGCGATGCTCTGTCGCCTGCGGCCACTCCGCCGTGAGGAGTTGCGGACGGTGCTCATGCGAGCGATTGCCGACCCGGAGCGGGGGCTCGGTGGCATCCGGCTTGAGATCGCCCCGGAGGCGTTGGAGCACTGGATCGACGTGGCCGCGGGGGATGCGAGGCGGGCGCTGAACGCGCTGGAGCTGGCCGCGCTGACCACGCCGCCTGACCCCGATGGGGTGGTCCGGATCACGCTGGAGGTGGCGGAAGATTCGATCCAGCAGCGGGTGTTACAGTACGATCGCCAGGGTGATAATCACTACGACACGATCTCCGCGTATATCAAAAGCCTGCGGGGTAGTGACCCCGACGCGGCCATCCACTACCTGGTGCGGATGCTGGAGGCGGGCGAGGATCCGCTCTTCATCGCCCGGCGGCTGATGATCCAGGCGGCGGAGGACGTGGGAAACGCCGATCCGCAGGCGCTGGTGGTGGCGGTGGCGGCCAGCCTCGCCGTGGAGCGGGTGGGTCTCCCGGAGGGTGCGATACCCCTCGCCCAGGCTACCGCGTATGTTGCCTGCGCTCCGAAGAGCAACGCCAGCTACGTGGCCCTGGCCCGGGCTCAGGAGGACGTGCGGCAAGGGAAGGTGGGGCCGGTGCCGGTTCACCTGCGGGACGCCAACTACCCGGGGGCTGCCCGGCTCGGTCACGGCAAGGGATACCTTTATCCGCACGACTTTCCGGGGCATTTCGTGGTTCAGCAATACCTCCCGGACCTTCTGGCCGGCCGCCGGTATTACGAGCCCACCGAAAACGGGTACGAGGCCGAGATCGGCCGGCGGCTTGCCGCCTGGCGGCAGGCGGCATCCACGGGCGTGCCGCGCCCTTCCGGCGAGATGGGCGGACCATGGGGAAGTGCCAAGAACGACCAGCAGCAGTGAGGCAGCCGAAGGGAGAGGAGTCCGCTGCGGATCGGCGTTTTCACGGATAGCTATCGCCCTTACTTGAGCGGGGTAGTCAGGGTGATCGAGACCTCCTCCGCAGAGCTCGTCCGGCGGGGCCACGAGGTTTTCATCTTTGCGCCGGGCTATGGGGCAAGCGATGACGGCCGGATTCCGCCCGTGGGCGGCCGCCCGGCCGAGAGGGGGAGCACGCGCCCGGCAGGCGACGAACCCCGGGCCTCAGAACCGTTCATCTACCGGTTTCCTTCCCTGGCCGCGCCCAACTACCCTAGTTTTCGCATACCCATTCCCGTCCGTCCGGGCTTAAGCCGTTTCGTAGCGGGGCTCGGGCTCGATGTTATCCATTCCCACACCCCGTTCGTGCTGGGGCGGGTGGCCCGTTCCCTCGCCCGGCGGCTCCGAGTCCCCCTGGTCTTCACTCACCATACTCTCTACCACGAATACGTTCACTACGCGCTCTTCGCCCGCCGGGTGGCCCGCTGGTGGGTGTGGCACCACGTGGCGCGTTATTGCCGTGACGCCGATCTGGTCATCGCCCCCAGCGAGGCCGTCGCCCGGCAGGTGCGAGAGGGGTATGGCGTCCGCACGCCGGTCGAAGTGATACCCAGCGGTGTCGACCTGCGTTTGTTCGAGGCAAGCGAACGGGACCGCGGGTGGCTCCGAAGGACGTTCGGCCTGCCGCCCCCAAGCCGCCTTTTGGTGAACGTCGGGCGGCTCACGCTGGAGAAGAACCCCGGTCTGCTGCTTTCGGCGTTTGCCCGGCTGGCGGCCGAGGAGGCTGATGCGTATCTGGTTCTGGTGGGGGAGGGGCCGGAGCGGCCGACCCTAGAACGACGAGCCTTCGAGCTCGGATTGGCCAAACGGGTGGTCTTTACCGGTCGGCAGCCGCCGGAGCGGGTCGCGGACGCGCTCCTGGCCTCGGATCTTTTCGTGATCACGTCGTACACCGAAACCCAAGGCCTGGTCGTGGCCGAAGCCCTGGCGGCCGGATTACCCGTAGTCCTGGTCGATTCACCGCCACTCATGGAAACGGTTCGGGACGGCGTAGAAGGCCTGGTAGTCCCCGGCGAGGCCCAGGCGTTGGCGGCCGCCTGCCGGCGCTTGCTAAACGACCCCGAGCTTCGTCGCCGGATGAGCAGCGCGGCCCGGGAACGAGCCCGGGAACTCAGTCTGCCCGTCGCCGTCGATCATCTGCTGGCCGCCTACGAGCTGGTCGTGACGCTGCGAACTTCCTGACGGCGGGTCGGCGTGCGAGACTCCGGCAGGCCGCCGCCGGCGCTAGGCTAGATCACCTCGACCTCGAAGCCGGTCACCTGGGCGCCGTGGCGCTCGGCGGCAGCTTCGACAAAGCGCAGAACATCGTCCAGGACCTGCCGGGCCGTGGACTCCTGCCCGCTTACGACGGCGATTCCCAGTTCCGCCAGGGTGTGATGGTCCTGGGCGTTGGTCTCGGCGATCGCTACGGCGAACCGGGACCGTGCCTGCCCGATAACGCTCTGGACCACGGATCTTTTATCTTTTAAGCTGCGAGCGGTGGGAATGCGAATGTAGACCACGGCTCGCGCCACGGGGGGCAACCGCATAAGTCCTTCCTCCACGGGATCTGAGTCCGGAAACGTGGGAGCAGCGGGAAAAGGCCGTCCTGCAGCGCACAGGCCATTACCAGCCGCGAGCCCATCGTAACATGTCGTCGGGCCGGAAGCGAGATCAGGTCGTCAAGAACCCACACTTGCAGGGGAGGTCGCCGGACCGCTCAACGCCCCGACCTTGAGGCGTCGGGTTGAAATAAGTCGGCCGGCGCAGAAGGAATTGGGCCGGTTCGTGCCGAATCACCGCCGCTGGAAAGGTTTCCGGAAAGCTTTTTACACCTGATCCCGCGCCAGTTCCCCGGAAAGCATGGCGGTGCTGCCATCCTCGCGGTACCGGGCTGTGCTCAACCCGTCCTGACTGTGGAGGGGGGTGAGGTTGGCTCTTCGCGCACCGATCGGAAGAGAGTGGCGGTTAACTCGTTGGGGGTAGGCGGGTAGCGACCCACTTTCAACTAGGGAGGGTAAACCGATGAATAGATTCGTTGGTCTCCTCACGGGCATTCTCCTGGTTGCGATGCTGACTGGTGTACCCGCGGCTGCCAAAGTGACCCTTACTTTCATGCATTGGGAGCCGGCGGAGTTCGGGATGGAGGAGTCTATAGCCCGTTTTGAAAAGGCGAATCCCGACATTGACGTAGAGATCGTAACTGCTGGGGCCGGGGAAATCAACGAGAAACTGCTAGCCAGACTGGCCGGCGGTTTGCCGGTTGATGTGTTCTACGTGCACGCAGACCAGTTCCTTACATATCAAAGGCAGGGGCTGTTGCTGGACATCACGGATTTCATCAAGAACGATCCTATGCTAGGCAGGCCTGATTATTTCCTCCCGCTGGAGCAGCGGCGGTCTACGGTCAACGGCAGGTGGTACGCGATTGGATCATGCTGGGTGATAGTCGCCACGTACTATGACCCGCAGGCCGTAGAAGAGGCAGGACTGCGCATCCCTTCGTTAACCGCATCCTCTTACTGGACCTGGAAACAATTTGCAGATATGGCAGTTAAACTGACGAGAAGAAAGCCCGACGGGACTATAGAAAGGTACGGTGTCACGATTCCCTTGTGGTATGTGCCCGTCTCTTCGTTTCTTGCCTCTAACCGCGCGGGCTTCCTCAGCCCTGATGGTACAAAATGCATCCTCGATCAGCCCGAAGCAATAGAGGTGCTTAATGCTCTGGGCCAGTTGCAGAGCACTCTAAAAGCCTCACGATGGGGTTGGCCGCGAGACCTCTACGATGGTACAGCAGCAATCTCAATCGATGGCACCTGGGCCACTTCTTTTGCCTTTGCCAACACCGGGTTTCCGTTCCGTGTAGCGCCTTTGCCGGTCTTCAAGGTGCCCGCGACCCACGCGCAGGCACATTACCATGCAATCTACGCAAAAACCAAATATCCGAAGGAAGCCTTCCGGTTGCTCAAGTTCCTAACTTCAGAAGACTACCAGGTCGACAAGGTTCGCAGGGGTGTCTGGTTGCCCAGCATCCGTCCCTTGATCACCAAGCTGGACGAACTTGAAGACAGGAACCTCATGCCTCGCGGGTACCTGCGAGAGATGGTCTTCTACCTCGAGAGGGCCGGATTCACGGTACAGGAGCCTCCCGGTTTTGGCGAAGCAATGGCTCCTTTCTGGGACAATGTGGGTTCCATCTGGTCCGGAGAGAAGGACGCGAAGCAATTGATGGATGCCATCGTACCAACCATAAACGCCCTTCTGAAGTCTAAGCGCGGCGAGTGAGCATGCAGGGTTGACCAAGGCGCGGAGGAACCCTTTCGTCCCTCCGCGCCTTGGCGCCGGTCCGCCTTTTTCCCGATCCCGCGTAGAAGTCGCGAGGGCTGCCTTTGGTCAGGAGAAGGTCGCACGAAGGAGATTCTCATATGGGCAACTCAACGGGGAAGGTAGCTACCGCCCTCATTCTGATCGCCGCTCTTGGGTTTGGCGCGCTGCCGCTTTCCCTTGGGGTTGCACGCGGAAGCGGGATCCCTCCGGGGGCGATCAAGATTCAGGGCGAAGAAGCAGTGGCAGGTAACATCGGCAGCGACCCGAACGGGCAGGAAGGAGCGTATGCCTGGACCGACCATCACCGGGCTCGTTCCAGCATAACTTATCGAATTGTCGTAGAGACTGCCGGCTTTTACACCTTTGCCTTCCGCTATAGCGCCGGATCGGTCGGCCAGCCCAGGGTGAAGTGGACCCAGAAAACTGGGCACCGATCAGGGCCGTTTTAAGTTATAACTGAGCCATGAGGAAGAGGTATTCGCCAGAGTTCAAAGCCAGGGTTACGCTCGAATTGATCCGGGAGGAGAAGA
>DUMU01000039.1 GCA_012839805.1 Bacillota bacterium
GGCCGCCCTCCAAAGCCTGAACGATGCCGTGATCCTCACCGGTCTCGTCTACCTCACGGGGGGAATGGAAAGCCCGCTCCTTTTTGGCTACGGCATGATCATCCTGAGTGCGGGAATCCTGCTCGGGCGGCGCATGAGCTACCTTTCGGGGATCTTTTGCCTGGCCCTCTTCCTCATTCCCCAGCTCCTGGAAGCGGCCGGCCTCATTCCGTCCTTCCACGTGAGCGATATCCTGCGGCACTTCGGCCGGGACCGGACGAGCACCGGCCAGGTGCTGGCCGGCATAGCCATCGCCGCGACCGTTACCGGCAGTTTTGCCCTTCTCTCCGCCTACCTGTTCGGCCGGGCCGAAGAGCGGCAGCGCCGGCTGGTGGAGGCGGAACGGCGCCGGGATGAGCTGCACCGTCTCCTCTTGCACCAGGCGGTGAGCATGCAAGAGGAGGAACGGGAAAGAATCGCTCGTGAACTGCATGACGACACCGGCCAGCTCCTGAGCGCGCTGCTGATGCGGCTCGATCTGCTGAAAGGCCGGCTTGAGCCGGCAACGCGCTCGGCGCAAGAGACGGGAACGGCGGATAAGCCGCCGGACGAAACCGGCCTGGCCGGTCTGGTCACCGATCTAAAACGACTGGCCGAGCAGGCGCTCCGGGGAGTTCACCGGCTCAGCTTCGAACTGCGCCCGGCTCTCCTGGACGATCTCGGGCTGGTGGCGGCCACCCGCGCCTTCGCCCGCTCTCTCGGCCAGGATGCGGGCGTGGAGGCCTACGTAACCGAGGATGGGACCTGGCCTCGCCTGCCGAGAGATACCGAGACCGAACTCTTCCGTGTCCTGCAGGAGGCGCTGCGAAACGTGGTGAAGCATGCCCGGGCCACCCGGGTGTGGGTGCGCTTCCTGCGGGAGGGCGAACTTTGGCGGGTCGAGGTGATCGACAACGGGCGCGGCTTCGACCCCGCCTCGGTTTGGGAGCAACGCCGCCAGGGTACGAAAGCCCTGGGGCTTTTGGGCATGGAAGAACGGGTCGCTTTGATCGGCGGCACGCTGGCCATCGATTCTCGCCCCGGGAGTGGTTGCCGGGTCACGGTGACGATCCCGGTCCGTGCCGCCCCGGCAGCCGGGGAAGAGTCTGCTAACATGACGGCGACGGCGCCGCCGGCCGGCGGGAAGAATTCGGGAAGCAAGTCGGGAGGGAAGGAGGCAAGCGAGGAACGTGGGGCAAAGTGAGGCAAAGGTGGAGACGGCGCCGCCCATCCGGGTGCTGGTGGTGGACGACCATGCCGTGGTCCGGGAGGGAGTGGCGGCGTTACTCCGGGCCGAGCCGGACGTCGAGGTCGTGGGCGAGGCCGCGGACGGGGAGACGGGGGTGCGGCTCGCGGCCGAACTTGCTCCCGACGTAGTGGTGATGGACATCGGCCTTCCCGACCTGACCGGGATCGAGGCGACTCGCCGCTTGCGAGCCCTCCGCCCCGGCATACGGGTGCTGGCGCTGACGGTTTACGAGAAGGACGAATACCTCGAGGAGATGCTGCGGGCCGGGGCAGCGGGTTACGTGCTCAAAAAGGCCGCGGCCCGGGATCTGGTGGCCGCCATCCGCCGGGTTCACCGGGGCGAGGTGGCCCTCGACCCCGAGATGGCCACCGGGTACGTACTGCGCCGCTCCCTGGAATCCACCCCGCCCGCGCCGCCCCCCGCGCCGCCCCCCACCTCCTTGAGCGAGCGGGAACGGGAGGTTTTGCGCTTGATTGCGGAGGGGTATACGAACCGGGAGATCGGCAGGCAGCTCGAGATCAGCGAGAAGACCGTTCAGACCCACCGGGCGAACATCATGAGTAAATTGAGAGTGCACAATACCGCCGAACTGCTCAAAGAAGCCCGGCGTCTCGGGCTAATCTGACCCGGCAGGGGGCTTGAGGGCGTGGAAGGCAAGCGGTGGGCGGTGCTGCTGGTGATCCTGTTTGCCCTGTTTTACCTCGTGGTTACCGGCTGGCGTACCGCCCCCTTCTACTATCTCACCGTAGGTGAACTGCTGGCGGAGGCTCCTCGCTGGCAGGAGCGGGAGGTGCGGGTACGGGGGGAGCTCGAGCCCGGCAGCGTGATGCAATGGCCATCACCGCCGCCGCTGCCGGCGGGGGGTGCTCCGGTCGTGACCGGGATGGTTCTGCGGGAAGGTGAGGCCCGGCTGGTGCTCCGCTATGCGGGAGAGCTCCCGTCGCGGGTACGCCCGGGCCGGCCCCTGGTGGCGGACGGCCGGCTGGGCAAAGATGGGGTGTTTTATGCGCATCGCCTATTGGTTCAGTGCCCGTCCCGGTACGATCCGGAGCGGCATGAACCGGGTACCGAGCCAGGCGGCGAGCGGGGCAACGAGGCAGGCAGTGACTCGGGAGTAGAAGAGCAATGAGTGAGGACAGGGACAAGCCTCCGGTGTTACTGCTGCGGGGGGTAGGCCTGGTAAGGAACGGGCGTACCATCCTGAGCGGGGTGAGTCTTTGGCTCATGCCCGGCGAAGTGGTGGCCGTGGTGGGGCCCAACGGAGCGGGCAAGACCAGCCTGCTGCGGGTGGCCGCGGGCCTGACCCCACCGTCGGAGGGCGAGGTCTGGGTAGAGGGGGTGGCGTGGCGACCGGCCGGGGGTGGGCAGGGGCATGCCCGGGGCCAGGTGTCGCTCCTTGCTCACGAAGATATGCTCTACCTCGACCTCTCGCCTTGGGAGAACCTCGTTTTTCACGGGAGGCTTTACGGGTTGGAGAAGGGGCAGGCCGAGTTCCGGGCCGAGGAGCTCCTGGACGAACTGGGTCTTCTTCTGGTCGCCGACTTGCCCGTCCGCCTGCTCTCCCGGGGGATGCAGCGCCGGGTGGCCCTGGCCCGCCTGTTCCTGCGACCTGCTTCCCTTCTTCTTTTGGATGAACCGGAAGCCTCCCTCGATCCGGAGGGGGTGGCCTGGCTGGTGGAACGGCTGGGCAAGCGCCGGCGACCGGGAGAACAGGCGGTACTGCTCACGGCGGCCCGGCCGGGGCAGATCCTCTCCGTGGTGCACCGGACGGTGCGGCTGGAAGCCGGCCGGGTCGTGGCCGAACCCGGGGCCGCCGGGAGCGAATAGAAGCTAAAGAGGGGGCGGCGAAGTGTTCCGAACGGTCGTTTCCTTTGTATCCCTATGCGGCCTGCTTTGGCAAAGGGATCGGTGGCTGGAGGGGCGGACCCGGGCCGGCCGGGCCGGCCTTTTGCTGGGAGCGTTGCTTGCAGTCGTGATCGCAGGTATCCTTTTCCAGCCCGGCCGGGTCTTGGGCGTGACAAGCTCCTCCGGTGGCGCGGTGGTCAACATGCTTCCCGGCCTCCTCTGGGCGAGCTTCCTCGTAGCCGGTGGTTGGACTCTTTGGCGGGGGATCGATGCCGAGCGAGAGAACTCAGCCCTCCACGACCTGCTGCTTGCACCTATTGATCCGGGAGCATTCTTCCTGGCCCGGGTGCTGGTATCCACCGCCCGGCTGATGCCGGGATTGTTGCTCCTGGCGGCGGTGCTCATCTTCCTCTACGGCGGCGGCTGGCCCCGGGGGCCGCTCGCTCTGGCCGGGGCGTTGGGTTTGGGACTCCTGGGGCTTACCGCCACGGGGCTGCTGATTCTCTACCTTACGGCGGCAGTTCACGGCCGGGAGCTGCTTTTTCCCCTGCTCTGGATCTCCTTGACCCTTCCGGTCCTGGCGGCGGTAGTGGTTCTGACCGGAGCGGCGCTGGGAGGCGAGGCGATCTTCCTGGCCGGTCCCTGGTGGAGGTTGCTCCTGGTGTATGATGGAATCATGCTGGGGGCAGGCTGGCTCCTCTTCGGATACGTGGTAGAAGAGGTTTGAGGCGTGGCCACTGCGGGCATGAGCCGTGGCGAAGCGGCGTGCGGGAGGCGATTCGAGGGGTGCAGGGGATCTTAGGGGTGCGGGTGATCTAAAAGGTGGGGGCCGGTAGATTTGCGGTGAGGGCGACCGGATTCGCCATGGTTAGCGGGGCGGTAGCGGTATGGCTGGCGATCGCGGGGTGGCTTGCCTTCTTCCGGGCCCCGGCCGAGGTGACCCTGGGCGAAGTGCAGCGCCTCTTCTACCTCCACGCCGCGCTGGCCTGGAACGGGCTTGGGCTATTCGTGTTCCTTGGCGTATTCTCCAGTTTGTACCTGCTCTCTGAACAGTTGATCTGGGACCGGCGCGCCGCTACTATTGCTCCCCTGGCCTGGCTTTTCGGCGGGCTCACCCTGGCCACCGGAATGCTCTTCGCCCGGCCCACCTGGGGAGTGGCCTGGACCCGGGATCCCCGGCTGGTCAGTATGCTGGTCCTTTTCGCCATCGAGACGGGATACCTTCTCTTTCGCCAGGGAGTAGCCGACCCCGGGCGACGGGCACGCCTCGCCGGGGTACTGTCCCTGATCGGTCTCCTCGACTTGCCGGTGGTGTTGCTATCGGTTCGCTGGTGGAGGTCACTGCACCCGCAGGCGGTCGAATGGGGGGCGGGCGCGGCCGGTGCAGAGATGCGCTGGGCGCTCATGGCCATGACGGTGGGTGCCGGTCTCGTGGCGGCCCTCTTGTGGTGGTTGACCGACCGGGTGGATCGGCTGGAGGAAGCCTGGAATCGGGAGAGGGATGCCCTTCTGGCGGCGTGCAACCGCGAGGAAGGAGGATCACCATGAGTTGGGTCTGGGCTGCCCTCGTGGTTACCCTGGCCGGCTTCTTTCTTTATCTGAACTGGCTTCACCGGCGTCTCGCTCACCTGGAGGCTGCCGTGGCGCGAGTTGCCCGTTCCCGAGAAAGGAATGCCCCCGCCCGTGCCGAAGGAGAGGAGTGACGCCGGTGCGCACGGTTCGTGCTTTCATCGCCCTGCCGCTGGAGGAAAAGTTGCGCCGCGAGATCGGTGCTTTCCTGGTTCGCTGGCGGAAGAAGGCACCGGATCTGAAATGGGTAGATCCTTCTTTGCTCCACGTGACGTTGCGCTTCCTCGGTGAAGTGGACGTCGGCCTGCTCGCGCCGCTCGACCGGGCGCTGCGGGAGGTGGCGCGGGGGACGAAGCCTTTCCACGTCAGCCTGGGTCGGGTGGGGGCGTTTCCTGTGCTTTCGCGCCCTCGTGTGTTCTGGCTGGGGCTCGAGCCCCGAGATGAGCTGGCCGCGCTCGCAGCCAGGGTGGACCGGCAGGTGGAGGCCGCGGGCCTTGGCCGGCGCGCGGAGCCTTTCTCGCCGCACCTGACGGTGGCCCGGGCGCGAAGTGGCCCGGGTTTGCAGGTGGACCCGGAGTTTGTGACCTACTGGCAGGCGCTGGCCGGCGGTGAGCCAAACGGAGGGGAGACTCCGGGCGGGCAGTTCACCGCCAGCAAGATAGTGCTGTACGAAAGCCGGCTCCATCCAAACGGGCCGGAGTACCTGCCTCTGGTAGAGGTCGAGTTGAGATAGGGAAATAGGGCAGAGGGGAGTAGGATTGGAAACAACCGACGAGGGGGTAGGCGGATGGCGGCAATGGAAAAGGAGAAAGCGCTGGAGCTCGCGATGCTCCAGATCGAGAAACAGTTTGGCAAGGGAGCGATCATGCGCCTGGGCGAGGCGGCCTCCCAGCTCAACGTGGAGATAATCCCCACGGGTGCTCTCACGCTGGACGTGGCTTTGGGGGTGGGCGGGGTGCCGCGGGGGCGGGTCATCGAAGTGTATGGCCCCGAATCGTCGGGGAAGACCACGCTTTGCCTCCATGTGATCGCCGAGGCCCAGAGGACGGGAGGAATCGCGGCGTTCATCGACGCGGAGCATGCGCAGGATCCGGTCTATGCCCGTGCTCTCGGCGTGGACGTAGACAATCTCTTGATCTCGCAACCAGACAGTGCCGAGCAGGCGCTGGAGATTGCCGAAGCGCTGGTCCGCAGCGGCGCCGTTGACGTGATCGTGGTGGACTCGGTCGCGGCGCTGGTGCCCCGGGCCGAGCTGGAGGGAGAGATGGGCGACGCCCACGTGGGCCTGCAGGCCCGGCTGATGTCGCAAGCGCTCCGCAAGCTCACGGGGGCGATCTCCAAGTCCCGGACCACCATGATTTTTACCAACCAGATCCGGGAGAAGGTCGGGGTGCTCTTCGGCAATCCGGAGGTGACGCCGGGCGGGCGAGCGCTCAAGTTTTACGCCTCCATCCGGATGGAGATCAGAAAGGTGGAGGCACTGAAGCAGGGGGCGGAGACGCTGGGGGCAAGGACCCGGGTCAAAGTCGTCAAGAACAAGCTGGCTCCGCCTTTCCGCGAAGCCGAGTTCGATATCTTGTATGGAAAAGGGATTTCCTGGGAGAGCAGCGTCCTGGACGTGGCCACCGCACTGGGGATCGTGCAGCGGAGTGGGACCTGGTTCAGCTACGGCGACCTCCGTCTGGGGCAAGGGCGGGAAAACGTCCGTGACTATTTATACCAGACGCCCGAGCTTTGCCTGGAGATCGAAAACCGCTGCCGGGAACAGCTGAATCTGCCTCTTCGCCCGACGCCCCAGCGGTGGCCCGGGCGTGGAGAAGCTGCTCCGGCCGATCAGCCTCGGAGCGCGGTTTCCACCGACCAGCTGGCCGATGAGACGGCCGGGCAGGCCCCCGGCCGAGCCGGCGGGGAGGGGGCCAGCACTGCGAGAGCGGCCAGGGGACGGAGCGCTGGCGCAGCGGAGTTCGGTGAGGACGCGGCTTCCTGATGTTCCTGATGCCTATGGAAAGGACGAGCCTGGCCCGGGCGCTCCGCTACCTCGGTTTCCGGAGCCGTAGCGAGCACGAGGTACGAGAGTATCTGAGGAAACACGGGTTTCCCGACGAGGCCATCGACGGGACTCTGGTCAAGCTACGGGCATGGGGCTACGTGGATGACCGGCGGTTCGCCAAAGATTGGGTGGCCGATCGACTTGCCTCCGGCCGGGCAGGAAAGGAGCGGCTCCGTCTCGAACTCCTCCACCGTGGCGTAAGCGAAGAGATAGTCAACGAGGTACTGGCGGCGATTCCGGAAGAGAGAGAAACCGAGGCGGCGCGTGCCGCGGCCAGCCGGTGGATGGAGCGAAAGACCGGGAGCAATCTCTCTCAGGAGCAGGTGCGACGCCGGCTTTGGGCTTACCTCACCCGTTGCGGATACGGGACGGAAGTGGTTTCACAGGTGGTTCGGGAGCTGACCGGGCCGCTCGCCTCCCCGTGACCGCGGTGATAAACCCCAGCTGGCGTGCGTTTTTTCGCTTGACGCTGACCTACCCGAGGGTTAAAATGGTAGGGCTGCGGAACCGGATTGGCGAGAATGCGCCCCAAAGCCGAGTGCCTCACTCGGCTTTTTTATGTACGCCACCTCGGTGTACCGGTATCGAAACCGGCGGTGAAAAAGAGAGAGGCATCGAGTGGGAAGGAGGTGGGCCCCATAGAACTCGTTTACACATTGATCGCTTTCGTCGTCCTGACCGTAGTAGCGCTCATGGCGGGCTACTGGCTCAGGGCGGCACTGGACAAGAAACGGATCGGTTCGGCGGAGGAGCGAGCGGCAGACATCCTGGCCAAGAGCCGGGAAGAAGCCGAGCGAATCCGTCGAGAAGCGCAACTATCGGCCAAAGAAGAGCAGCAACGGCTGCGCGAGCAACTGGAACGGGAAACCCGAGAGCGCAAGAATGAACTGCTCCACTTCGAACGCCGCCTCGACCAGCGAGAGGAAGGGCTGGAACGGCGGGCCGAAGCTCTGCAGAGGAAAGAGGAAACGGTGGCCCGCAAGGAGGCGGAGCTGGCCGAGGCCCGTCAGGAAGTGGAGGCCCTCCGTCAACAGGTCGCTGCTGAGCTCGGCCGGCTCGCGGGCTTGAGCCCGGAGGAGGCACGGCAGATGGTGCTGGAGAAGGCCGCCGAAGAGGCGCGCACGGAGGCCGCCCACCTGATCAAAGAGATCGAGAATCAGGCGAAAGAGGAGGCAGAAAGGAGAGCCCGGGAGATCATCGCCACTGCCATCCAGCGCTACGCGGCGGAGCACGTAGTCGAGACCACCGTGTCGGTGGTTTCCCTGCCCAGTGATGAGATGAAAGGGCGGATCATTGGGCGGGAAGGTCGTAACATCCGCACCTTTGAGACCCTGACCGGGGTGGATCTCATCATCGACGATACGCCGGAGGCGGTTCTCATTTCGGCCTTCGATCCCATCCGCCGGGAGGTAGCCCGGATCGCCCTGGAACGGCTGGTCGCCGATGGCCGCATCCATCCGGCTCGGATCGAGGAGATGGTAGAGAAGGCCCGCCGGGATGTGGAACAGACCATCCGGGAAGAAGGCGAGGCGGCCGCGCTGGAGGCGGGCGTGCACGGGCTCCATCCGGAGCTCGTTAAGATGCTGGGGCGGCTGAAGTTCCGGACAAGCTACGGGCAGAACGTCCTGCGCCATTCTCTGGAAGTCGCTCATCTCGCGGGTATGATGGCGGCGGAACTGGGAGCCGATGAGAAGCTGGCCCGCCGGGCCGGGCTCCTCCACGATATCGGGAAGGCGATCGACCACGATGTCGAGGGGACACACGTCCAGATCGGCATGGATCTTTTACGGCGTTACCGTGAATCCGAGGCGGTCATCCACGCCATGAGTTGCCATCATGGCGAGTATGAACCGCACTCGGTGGAAGCCGTGCTGGTCAGCGCGGCGGATGCGCTCTCCGCGGCCCGTCCCGGGGCGCGGCGGGAAAGCCTTGAGCTCTACTTGAAGCGCCTGGAGAAGCTGGAGGCGATCGCCGATTCCTTCGAGGGGGTCGAGAAGGCCTACGCCATCCAGGCAGGCCGAGAGATCCGCATCATGGTCAAGCCCGACAAGCTGGACGACGCCGAGGCGGCACGGGTAGCCCGGGAGATCGCGCGTCGCATCGAAAAAGAGCTGGAATACCCCGGGCAAATCAAGGTTACGGTTATCCGCGAGACCAGAGCGGTGGAGTATGCCAAGTGAAGCTGCTTTTCCTGGGGGATATAGTGGGCCGGCCGGGACGGCGGGCGGTGGCGGAAGTCCTGCCCCGGTGGCAGGAGCGCAACGGCTATGACCTCATCATAGCCAACGGCGAGAACGCGGCCGGCGGGGTCGGCCTCACTCCCCCCATCCTGGCCGAGCTTCGGCAGGCCGGCATCGACGTGGTTACGAGCGGCAACCACATCTGGGCCAAGAAGGAGATCATCCCGGTGCTGGAGGAGGGAGCAGAGCCCCTCCTCCGGCCGGCCAACTTCCCTCCTGGTACCCCGGGACGAGGCTTCCTGGTGGCAACGGCCCGCAGCGGAGTGAAGGTCGGGGTGATCAACCTGATGGGCAGGACCTTCATGGAGCCGCTGGATTCACCTTTCCGGGTGGCGGATAGCTGTCTTGCCGCCCTGCCGCCGGAGGTCAAGGTGGTGCTCGTAGATTTCCACGCGGAAGCCACGGCGGAGAAAGTGGCCATGGGGTGGTATCTGGACGGCAGGGTCAGCGCCTGCCTCGGAACGCATACCCATGTGCCCACCGTGGATGAAAGGGTGCTTCCCAAGGGTACGGCCTACGTGACCGACGCGGGTATGTGTGGCCCGACCGATTCGGTCATCGGGGTAGAAGTGGAGATCATCTTGCGGGGTTTCCTGACCCAGCTCCCGGTCAGGCACGAGGTGGCCAGGGGCGGGCCGGTGGTGGTGGATGGAGTAGAGGTCGACGTCAACCCGGAAACAGGCAAGGCCGCCGCCATCCGCCGGATTCGGGAGCTTCTCCGCCCCGGGGAAACGGCAGCAGGGCAGTGAAGATCGACCCCTGCCAACCCAGGGCAGCCAGCGTGCGCCGGCACGCTGAAGCACATCCCGCGCCAACGATCGGTTCGTGGTGAGTGCGCAGAGCCCGGCCGAAGGGTTTGTTGGTGCATTTCGCACCATCCCGCTCAGCCGGGGACGGTGAAAAGTGCGCCATCGCCGACCGGGAGCGCAGGACGGCAGACGAAGGGAAGGGGTCTGGGATGAGATTCGGATGTTGTGTTTCGCTGCCGCGAGCGGCCCCGCAGGTGAACGGCGATCGGCCTTCCGGGATGGAGGCTAGAGTAGCGGAACTGAGGCGGAAGCTGGAGCACTTGAAGACCCTGGGGTATGAGTTCCCCGAGTTTGGGGTGGGGATGGTTACTCGCCCCAGTGAACCCGGGGAGTTAGATCTCTTACAGTCCCTGGTGGACGAGTTGCAGTTTCGTCCCGTGGCTTTCAACGCTTTCGTGCCGCCGGACATCCCCCTGATAGGCCAGCGACGGGATGCGGAGCAGATCAAGGATTACGTTCACCTGGCTTGCGAAGGGGTCAAGCGGCTGGGCGGCCGGATAGTCGTTTTTGGTAGCGGCGCCGCCCGCCGTATACCGGAAGGTTTCCCGGCCGACGAGGCCTGGGATCAGGCCGTCGAGTTCATGACCTGGTGTAGCGACATCGGTCAGGACTATGGGATTACCTTTGCCGTCGAGCATCTGCGTAGAGCCGAGACCAACCTGATCAACAGCTTCGGTGAGGCGTTAAGACTGGCGAAAGAGGTCGGCCGCCCGAACGTCAAGGTCCTGGCCGACTACTACCACATGCTGGAGGAGAACGAGGATCTATCCTCCCTGGAAGGTGCGAGAGGCTGGGTCGTCCACGTGCACGTGGCCGATAACGGCCGCATCAGCCCCGGCAAGGGCGGCGCGGACTTTGCCGCCCTCTTCCGCAGGCTAAAGGCGGAAGGCTACCAGGGGGGCATCTCGATAGAGTCACGCTTCGACGACTTCTACAAAGAGACAGAAGAAGCCATCGGCTTTCTGAAGCAGCAGTGGGAGTCCTGTTGAGAGTACTGCCGACTGCCCCGGGGGCGGCGAAGCGGTCGCCTGTGGTGCGAGATGGTGTTCATTAGGCCGGAATCGGTGGCCGGCTTCAACTCACGGTTGAGCCCATCTCATTAGTCTCGATAGTATCCCCTGCTCTGCCATGCTACACTGCGAATGCACAACCCAGACTGACAGGAGGGGGATTTTATGGTCGATCAGACTGCGTTAGGAAACAAGATTCTTGAAAGGCGTAAGGCAAAAGGACTGACCCAGGAACAGCTGGGCCATGAATTGGGAGTCAGTGCTCAGGCGGTTTCCAAGTGGGAACTGGGTGAGTCCCTCCCAGACGCCGCAATACTTCCTTCTCTGTGCAAGGTACTGGAGGTTTCTGCAGACACCTTGCTCGGAATCGACGGTGGAGTAGGAATTGATACTCTAAGCAGGGAGTTGGCGAAGCGTATCCACCAGCAGAAAGATCCAGGTGAAGCACTGGTACAGGCGCTGAAGTATCTCCAAACCGGAGGAACACAGTATAGCGAAAGGACACCTTACACGGGCACGAACATTGCCTACAACTTTAATAATGGTGCTCTTACGGGTGTCGATCTCTGGAGCAGCGTGGGCATTGTATGCTTCATGCGGGGAGAGGTGCTAAGACCTGGAGCAATATCTACAGAGCGTCTCCATAGCATTCGTACTCTGATCTCTCCGGAACACTGGAGAATTGCAGAACTCCTTCTAACGGGGCCTAAGAAAGAGAAGGAGCTACTGGAAGCGAATGCAGCCACCGGCGATCCGGAGTCCCTGCGAAACGCGATCGAGACGATGACTGAGGCCGGGCTCGTGGAGCGGGATCAAGAGGGCTATAAGCTCGGTACATTTGGGTTGCTCTTTGCGGCCGTAATAAGAGCGCTTTGCGCGGACAAGCTGACCAGGGTCGGCATGGGGTGCCTATATAGCCGTCAATTCCCTCCACCCGCTGAATAGCCAGGCATTTCGCCCCGCTCCCCTGAGCGGGGCGAACTCTTATCGATACCACTGCGCCTGGAGACTAAAGAGCTCATGATATCTTCCTCGCCGTTCCGTCAGTTGAGATGGGAACCGGTTTGAACGATCCGGCCCTCCTCGAGCACCACGATCCGGTCGGCCAGGCGCGCCGAGCTCACCCGATGCGAGATGAGTATGGCCGTTCTCCCCTTGGCCAGCTCGGCGAACTTTCGGAATACCTCTGACTCGGTAACGGGGTCGAGAGAAGTAGTGTCCGGTATGCTGGCGTAAAAGTGTAGAGGGTCATGAGGCCCCTCGGCGGAAAGAGGCTTCGGCGAGAACGGCTTCCCGAGAGCACGGCGAGAGGAAGGTGACCGGTTCGATGAGGTACAATCAGTGCGGAGACCTCCGCATCTCCGAGGTTGGCGTGGGCTGCTATAGCCTTGCGGGGGTCTACGGCAAGAAGGACCTGGACGAGTTCGCCCGGATGGTCCGGCGCGCCTACGAGCTTGGAGTGACGTTCTTCGACACGGCGGACGCATACGGGGACGCCGAGTCGATCCTCGGGAAGATCGTGCGCGACTTCCGGAGCGACATCCATATTGCCACCAAGGTGGGCGTGGTCTCAGGCGCAAGCATAGACCTGTCCCCCGCGAGGGTGAAAAGGGCGTGCGAGGAAAGCCTCGCGCGGCTCGGCACGGACTATATCGACCTCTACCAAGTCCACTTCGACGATACGAAGACTCCCGTCGAGGACGTAGTGCGCGCTCTGGAGAGCCTCGTCGCTGCGGGCAAGATCCGCCACTACGGCGTCGGCCATCTGCCTGCCGATAAGATTGCCAGGTACGCCCAGGTCGGACACCCCCTCTCGGTACTCATGGAGCTCTCGGCAGCGGCCAGGGACGCCCGCGCGAAGCTTCTCCCGCTCTGCAGGGAACACGGCATGGCTGCGATAGCCTTCAGCACCACGGGTCGCGGCATCCTGACCGGGACGATCGGCGAGGGTCACGTGTTCCCCGATGGCGACATCCGTCAATACGACCCGCTTTTCCAGCGCGAGCAGTTCCGGTCGGCGCTCCGGATCGCAGCGAGGATCGCAGAGCTCGGGCGCCGCTACGGGAAGACCCCCGCCCAGGCCGCAATAGCATGGGTGCTTGCCCAGCCGGGTGTGGTCTGTGCGCTCACCGGGCCGTCCAACGTCTCGCACCTCGAGGAAAATGTAGGCGGTTCCGGGTGGAGAATCTCAGATGAGGATCTGGCATCGTTCGAGGCATTTCTTTCCGAGGAAGACGCCAGACTGGACCGCGAACGCAAAGAGGCCGTCGTCGGCATCCTAAGCTCGCCGCTCCCCGCAGACCCGCAGGCTGCTTTCAAGGACCTGGTCTATGCCATTGATACCGCGGCAGCAACCGGAATGTGTGCCGAAGCGCAAATCGTGCCGGTGTTTGAGGAACTGCTGGCCGTGCAGAAGGCGCCCGGTGAACAGGCAGCGGGCAAGCTCGACGACATCCGCCGGCGATTGGCAGCAATGGTATTAGGGCGACCCTCACTTTCAGGCTGAGCGCGGTCGTTTCATGGCGAGATAGGGGCACACTTTGGGCGTTTCGGGCTTTCAGTTGGACATTCGGCAGCCAGAATGCCCGACGCTGCACACCCCGATGTTACGCGGGTTCGCGGTTTCGTACAAGGTTGCATCACCCCGGTCGCTATCGCGAAGTGGCCGAGAACCTCAGGGTGAAAAAAGTCCGGGGCGAGGATCGTCGTTACATCGCCTGCTTCAATCCTACCGAGGCTGAATACGACCACAAGACCCGGGAGTCCATCGTGTAGGAGCTTCGAGCCGAGCTGGAAGATCAACGCGGAGGTGGCCAAAGCCTACCGGGGTCTCCAAACCATTGAGCGGTCCTTCCGGAGTTTGAAGAGCTTGGAAGAGATCAATCCCGTGTATCACTGGCAGGAGCGTCGCCACGCCTCGAGCCCTTGGCGAAGGACGACCGTGATGCCAAAACGGAAGCTTCGCGCGCCCCAAACGCCCTTGTATAGCCACTCCTTTGCATTACAGGTGTCAAAGTGCTACCGTGCGGAAGCAGAACTTAAGCGGAATGGGTTCGAGGCCTGGTGCCGCCAGCGCGGGTGCGGGAAGGCGGTGGAGGCCTAAGGCGGTCACCCCTTCTGCGCTTCTTTAGCGGGAGTCATATCAAGCGGGCTGCCGATGGTCGCCAGATGACTACCCATTCCACTTCCACGGCTGAGGGCAAGGCAGTGTCGAAATACGCGGGCAGGGTGGCACCTGCAAACACTGCTCCAGTATGTGCGTTCGCCGGCGCTCACTCCCTGTGTTCTGGCATCTCCGTCCTGTTTCCTGCCCGTCCCTGCTTGTAGCCAGGGGTGTCCTTTTCAGCCGGCGCCGACAACAGCAACAGGGTCGGCTTCTTTGTAGCAGGCCGGGGAAACTCACCAGACTAAAGCCGGCTGCGAATGCCCGCCAGTCCTGATCTTTGTGATAGCGAGCCGCTGCTCGGATGGGGGAAGGTCAATAATGTGCTAGACCCTGGCCGAAGGGTTGGTGGGGCATCATTTGCCATCCCGCTTGGCCGGGGAAAGGGAGGGGTGCAGCATTTCAGCGGTCCGAGACCACCGGCAGCCGGCCGAGGCGGATGTGGGTCGTATACGGGTGGCGGCAGGTTCGGTTCTTGGCTTCGTCCGAAGCGGGACCTCGGTACCAACAGGACTGCTGGCCCATATACTGGACCGATCGCCCGGTCGGCGCGCTCGGGGCAAACCCATGGTCCGGCCGTGGGCGGGGACCGGCACGAAGGAGTAATCAGAAGGAGGATTTAGGAATGAGGCTTATCCAGATCGGGATTGCAGGGTGGAGCAGGGCGGGGAAGTCGGGAGTCCGGGGTCACGTCGCGTCACCGGCGTTGCCGCGGCCACGGCTGCTGCGGTCGCTACCGGTGCTGATGCTGGCAGTGGCCATGGCTTTGGCCCTGATGGTCTTGGCTGCACCTGCCCTCACCGTCTCCCGCGTCTTGGGCGCGGCTCAGCCCGCGGAGAAGATCCGTATCGCCCAGCAGTTTGGTCTCGTTTATGCCCCGCTATCCATCGCTCGTGAACTGAAAATCTTCGAAAAACACGGGCTGCAAGTCGAGTGGCGGCAACTGGGCTCAGGAGCGGCCGTCAACGAGGCGTTGATCGCCGGGCAGGTAGATGTGGGATTCATGGGTATCCCGCCCTTCCTGATCGGCTGGGACAAAGGAGTGCCCTGGAAGGTGGCCGTGGGCTTTGCCGAAGTTCCCATCGTCCTCGTGACCTACCGGGAAGACATCAAGAGCCTTGCCGATTTTACCAGTAAAGACAAGATAGCTTTGCCGTCCCCCGGGTCGGTTCAGCACCTGCTGCTGGGGATGGCGGCCAAGCGTGAACTGGGCAACGCCCAAGCCCTGGACTCGCTCCTGGTGGCCATGGCCCACCCCGATGGCATGGCGGCGTTGCTGGCCAGGCGGGACATCACGGCCCACTTCACCACGCCCCCGTATGGTTTTGAACTGCTGAGCCGGCCGGGATTCCACGCCGTACTCACGGACCAACAGGCCTTCGGAGGCCGCTTCAGCTTCAACGTGGGCGTGGTTACGCAGCAATTCCACGACTCCCGTCCCCGGGCCTACCGCCAGCTGGTGGCCGCCATAACCGAAGCCATGAACTGGCTGGAGACCCATAAAAAGGAGGCCGCTCCTATTCTCGCGCCCGAATTCAACCTGAGCACCGACAAGACCTATGCGTATTTGACCTGGCCGGGAGTTCGCTACACCGTGGAGGTGCGGGGTCTGATGAAGTTTGCCCGGTTCATGCACGAAAACGGGTTCATCCGCCGTTTGCCCGCCAGCCTGGATGACCTGGCCTGGGAGAACGTGGCCGCGCTGGTGCCGCCGGGAGAGGAGTAGGGGGAGAACGGGACCGGACCCATAGCAGGGGGCGGGGCAATGTTGCCGGCAACCAACAAAAAACGAGAAACCGAGAAAGTGTGGCCGCGCAGGCGCAATCTCTTCTCTTCGCGCCTGGCCCGTCAGGTCGGTTGGCTGCTCATGGTCGGGGCCGCCTGGGAGGCTGTAGCACGGGCCGGTATTTACCCGCCTATCCTTTTTCCCCGGCTTTCCGACGTTTTCGTAGCTCTCCTCGCCGAGGTGCGGGGAGGGGAAATCCTCGCCCGTACCGGCTGGTCGCTGGGCACGATTTCCCTGGGGGTGGCTTTGGCGGTTACCATCTCGATCGCAGCTGCGGCCCTCGCCCTCGGCCTGCGCCCCCTGCGCTCCCTGGTGGACGCTCTGCTCAACGTACTTCATCCCCTGCCCGGCATTGCCGTACTGCCCATCTTCCTTCTCTGGTTCGGTACGGGGGCTCCCGCGGTCCTGGCGGTAGTCGTCTTCTCTTGCATCTGGCCGATGGTGCAAAACCTCCTGGCCGGCCTGGAATCGGTACCCCGGACCCAGATCGACGCGGGGCGGAACTTGGGACTCGGCCGGGCCCGTCTTGCCCTCTTCGTTCTCATTCCGGCCTCGCTACCTTATGCGCTGGCCGGCCTGCGCCTGGCCTGGGCCCGGGGGTGGCAGACGGCGGTCGCGGGTGAAATGGTATTCGGGGCGGGCGGCGGCGACGGGGGGCTGGGGTGGTTCATCTACAAACGCCGCTTCTTCCTGGAGATCCCCGCCGTCTTTGCCGGCATGCTGATGATCATCCTCATCGGTATCCTCGTCGAACACGTCATTTTCGGTACGCTCGAGCATTTGACCGTCAGGCGGTGGGGGATGAGCCGGACGGAGTAAGCGCAGAGTCCGTAAGCGTAAGAGTCCGGGAGGTTGGCAGCGATGGGAATGTTACCCGACTACCAGCAGGCGAAGAAGACAACACCGTTGCTCGTGGTGAACTCCCTGCACAAACGCTTTCCGGCTCCTGGGAGCGGGGGGGACCTCACCGTGCTGGCGGAGGTGGAGCTCGCCGTTCACCGGGGGGAGTTTCTCTCGATCATCGGGCGGTCCGGGTGCGGCAAGACCACCCTACTGCGCTGTATTGCCGGGTTCGAGAAACCTTCCCGGGGTTCGCTGCGTATCGAAGGTCGGGAGATCACCGGCCCTGGAATCGACCGGATGATGGTGTTTCAGGACACCGAGCAGCTTTTTCCCTGGCTCACCGTCCTCGGTAACGTAGAGTTCGCACTCCAGGCGGCGCGGGTCCCGCGCCGGGAGCGGCGGGCGCGGGCCGTTCACTTTCTGGAAATGGTGGGGCTGGAACGCTTCCTGGATTACTACCCCCACCAGCTGTCCGGCGGCATGAAACAGCGGGTGGCGATCGCCCGGGCTCTTTCGGTCAGGCCGCGGATGCTGCTCATGGATGAACCGTTTGCCGCGCTGGACGCTATGACCCGCAGCCTCCTGCAGCAAGAATTGCTGCAGCTCTGGCAGCAGACGAAGGCTACCATCATCTTCGTCACCCACAATATCCAGGAAGCCATCATTCAAAGTGACCGCATCCTGGTGTTGCGGCCACTCCTGCCGGCAGGCTCGACCGGGTCTCGCGACCCTGCTTTCATCAGGGCGGCCGGAGGCGGCGCCGGCCCAGTTCTTAACCCTGGCCTCGGCAGCATGGCCGCGTTGATCGACAACCCTCTGCCCCGCCCGCGCCAGCCGGATATGCCCGGATTCGGGGTCATCTGGCGCCAGCTGCACCGTCTGATAGGTCTCGAAGTTGGGACCCGGGCCGGGCTGGTGGCTCAACCCGTGGCCGAACCTGCGGCCCAGCCCGTGGCCGAAGCTGCTCCCGTCTCAACGTAGCAAGGGCGAGCGGCTAGGGTGAGGAAGCCGGACTCTCTGTGGTAGCCCGTTTGCGTAAACGGGTGGTGGAGGCCCGTACTACCAGGCGAGGCTCGAGCACGATGTGGCGAGGTGGCAGCTGCCGGCCGCTTTCAATCCGCTCGATCAACAGCTCGGTAGCCAGCCGGCCCAGTTCATATGTGGGCTGGGCCACGCTGGTGAGTCCCGGGCGCACCGCCGCCGCCAGGAGTGTGTTGTCGAAGCCTACTACCGCCATCTCCTCTGGAACTCTGATCCCCAATTCTTCCAAAGCCATGAGGACCCCGATGGCCATCAGGTCGTTTTGGGCGAAAATCGCGGTTGGGCGTTCCGGCCGCTCGGCCCATGACTCCCGGCCTGCCGGCGATCCAATCTGCGCAAACTGCTCGAATTCCCTCATCTTTTGGAGGGTGAGTTGGTAGGCACCCTCCTGAGTCGCGTCGTTCTTAGACAACTGCCAGGAGTACAGGTTGGTGGCGACGGGAATCTGACCGTCGATCAGGCCTTTGCGGAAGCCCTTGTATTTGGGGTCGGAGGTATCCCCAATCACCGCCATACGGGTATGTCCCAGGTCTACCAGGTGTCTTGCCACCAGATAACCACCGTGGAAATGATCGGTCTCTACCGAGTCGAAATTGGGACTCGTACGGGTCAAAAGGGTCACCGGGATGGAGGAGCGGCTCAGCCAGTCAAGGTGCGGCTCCACCTGGGAGGGTACGAGGACAATTCCATCCACCTGCCTTGACCGGAGAATGCCGAGGGATTCTTTTTCGCGGTAAAGGTTCCAGTCTGTATTGCTCAAGAGCACGCTGTACCCGTGCTGAGCCGCCACGTCCTCCACCGCCCGCACTACGTCGGGGAAAAACGGGTTGACAATGTCCGGGATCACCACTCCTAGCAGCCTGGACCGGCTGCTGACCAGGCTCCGGGCGACGGCGTTGGGCTGATAATTAAGGTCCCGTGCGGCCTGCAGTACGCGCTCGCGAAGGTCCCGGCTGACGGTCGGGTGGCCATTGAGAACCCGGGAGACCGTCGCGACCGATACGCCACATCGCTTGGCAATGTCTTTGATCGTAGGCACTCTCCCACCTCCTGCCCGGCAGGCGTATTCACGCCGGTCGGGTGCAAGCAGGCTGCAAACGTATTCCTGAGCTGCGCCACCACCTCGCCAGCAACTGGGGAGAGTCGGCGTTTCGTCTGTGACGACAGGGCCGAGCCGAGCACCAGCCGGTTGGGAGCCGTTACGGCTATTGTCGCATTTTCCAGGGTGCGCAAACGTCTTGCTGCATTTCCATGATACGGCTTTAAACGAAGGCAGGCAAGCGCTAAACGTTTCATCCCAGCATGCCCCGGCTCCTCTTGCCGCCGGCGCCGTGCCCTGGCATGCTTCCCGGATGGACTTGTCTTGGCAAGCCACGGGCCGGAGGCCGGTAAACCCTCGGGGGGGCATCTGCCAGGTTACAGGTTTAGGCTCCTACGCGAGGTAGCACTTTTCAGGCTTGACAAAGTGAGGCTTTTAGTATACGTTTACACCAAGGCGGCGCTGAGGCCCTCCTGACCGTCCCCAGCTGAAGACGGGAAGGAAGAGAGGCCTGAAGGTGAGAGCCTGGCACCATTAAAAGCGTTTGCTTGCCACGGCCCGCCTGGGCCTGGCTAGGTCGGGCGCGAAGAGGAGGCATCGAAGGGCGCGGAAAGGAGGAAGGAGCGATACCGTGCGCTCGATCGCGCTGCTTGCTTGCGCCGGTACCTGTCCCGTCCAGTGTGGCCTGCAGGCCGCAGGAGAAAGGAGGGATAAAGGTTAGCGAGCTTGCCGGCGGTGAACCTGCGGGGTATGCGCTTCCGATACCCGTCCGGCACTCGCCCCAAGCGGGGATGCACGTCCGATTGGGAGATAAACCTGGAGTAACGCGGGCTGACAGTTGGCAAGACCCTAGTTCCCTAGCTCGAAATATGATAGGAGGGCGGTCAGGGGCGAACGGAAACGGCGCACTTGCTGGTGTGCAGGGTCAAGTAGTGGCTTCCACATGCGAGACTCAGGGGTTCGTTGAGATTCGCTTAGGACCAAGCCTTGGTAAGTTCGTACTCGCAGATACCGCGTTGTCTGGCAAATGCGTTCGCTATGCCTAGGCTGAAAAGGAGGGTGTCTCGATGCTGTTCAGGAGGACTGGTCGTTGGTTCTTCGGCGTCAGCATCTTTTTAACCTCGGTTTTGGTCGTGTTGTCTAGCACGGTATATGCGGCCAAGGTTACGCTCGACTACATGGTCCTTGCTAATGAGCAAGAGTACCAGGTCATGAGTCGTGCCGTAGAAGCATTTGAGAAAGAGAACCCGGACATAGATATCCGGGTCGACTGGCCATCGCCAGGTGAGTACTACGACAAATTGCTCGTTAGGCTAGCCTCCGGGACTGCTCCGGACATCACTCGTATCGTGATAGAGCAATTCCAAGGTTTGGCTATAAAGGGGGCGTTCCTCGATATCACGTCATACGTGGAGAAACTCCGGGCGTCGGATCCATCTTTTGCGAGACAGTGGGATGACTATATTCCAGTGCTGCTAACTGCTTTTCGTTATAATGGGCGCCTCTATGGGCTCCCGGCGGACTGGAACAACACCCTGATTTTCTATAATTCCCGGCTGTTTGATGAAGCTGGTATTGCCTACCCATCGGAGAACTGGACAACGGACGACTTTGTAAGTATTGCCCAAAAACTGACCAAGTGGGGCGCTAAAGGCGTACAACAGTGGGGATTTGCTACAGTTCCTGACGGGATCTTTGTCAACCTCGCGCCATGGGTTCTCACTTTCGGAGGTAAAATCCTCAATGACGATTGGACGAGAGTGGAACTCAACCGGCCCGAAGGCATCAATGGGTTAAGGTTTATGCGAGACTTGATCCATAAGTATCACGTGCATCCAACCCTTCCAGAGCTTCAAGGCACGTGGAGCGGTGCTCTCTTTATCGAGGAGCGGGTAGCCATGACCCAGAATGGTCGATGGGACGTGCCCATGTTCCGAGCAGGCAACCCCAAGCTAGCATTTGACGTACAACACCAACCGATCGGCCCAACTGGCGCCCGCGGTGTTCCGTTCGGTGCAGCATCCCTGTCCATTAGTCGCACCACAAAGCATCCCGAGGAAGCATTGAAGTTTGTCGCATTCGTCACAGGCCCCAAGGGACAGGCGATACTCAATAAACTCGGAAGCTCTCTGCCCGTGCTTAAGTCCGTCGTAGCCTCGCCTGAGTTCAGTAATCCGGCATTGCCGCCCAAGAGTCAGGTGCGATTTATTGAGGCGGCCAAGTACTCGCAGTTGATACCGTCTCCGCCTAGTTATGGGAAACTTGCACCAGTCATAGGGACCGAAGTCTTGAAAATGCTCAGAGGTGAGCAATCTCCCGAACAGACAGCGCTCAACATTCAAACCCAGGGCGACATCATTCTCAAGACGCCCGTGCAGTGACCACATAGGCAACCTTCAGGAGGGGGCCTTATCGCCCCCTCCCTGTCCTGACCTGGTCCCACGCGTTAGGGAGCAAGCGAGAGTCAGTAGCAGTATGTCTGTCAGTATCAAGCGTTTAGATAGAGGCGAGGGTGTTCGCCGTGAGGCGGATGTTGAAGGAAGCAAGAGCCATAATCTCGGCCGTAGAAATAGTAGTAACGCTGGGACTGGTTTTTGGAGCATTTGCTCAGGAAGATCGTACGAATGGTATTTTGCTGCCTCCTGGAACCGTTCGTGCTACGTCCCTCGAAGGAGAGAATGGCCAGCGGCAACGTGGCGAGGGGAAAGGAGGGCTAAGCGCAAACATGGCTTCGATCGACGCGGCGACTGAACCGAACACACCGCCTAACTTCTATACCGAGTTGTATCGCCCCCAGTATCACTTCTCACCGCCGGTCGGCAACCTTGCTGATCCAAATGGCCTGGTATACTTCGAGGGGGAGTATCATTTATTTTACCAGCAGGACGGCAACTGGGCCCACGCAGTCAGTCGGGATTTAGTGCATTGGGAGCATCTGCCAATTGCCCTGGCGCATGACGAACTCGGTCAAGCTTTATCGGGAAGCGTTGTAGTGGACTGGGCGGACTCAAGTGGTCTCTTCGGTGGAAAACCTGGCTTGGTCGCCGTCTACACGAGCACGAAGGGGGGCGAGGCCCAAAGCATTGCATATAGCACAGATAAAGGACGGACCTGGAAGCGATATAGAGGGAACCCCGTAATCCCAAACCCCGGGATCAAGGATTTCCGTGACCCGAAGGTGTTTTGGCATGAAGATACAGGAAGATGGATCATGGTTGTATCTACAGGCAACAGCGTAGCATTCTACAGATCCCATAACTTGATTGATTGGGAATATTCAAGCAGCTTTGGCGAGGGACATGGTTCTCACGTAGCCGTGTGGGAATGCCCTGATTTATTCAGACTCGCGGTTGACGGAGACCCCGATAGACAAAAGTGGGTCCTCCACGTCAGCGTGGGCGACAATAACGTTACGAATGGTTCGACAGCGCAATACTTCGTCGGTGAGTTCGATGGTGTTCGGTTTAAGAACGATAATCCTCCTGAAACTGTGCTCATCACTGATTTCGGGCAGGATTTCTATGCGGCACAATCGTTCTCTGACATTCCTCCTGAGGATGGACGTCGTATTTGGCTTGCATGGATGGCCAATTGGAGGTACCCGTATCAATCTCCTACGCTCCCGTGGAAGGGATCGATGTCCATTCCCCGGTCGCTATCGCTAAGAACAACTGAAGATGGAGCAATTCGTCTCGTGCAAGAGCCGGTTGTTGAGCTCAAGACATTGCGGGCAACAGAGTACAAAGTGGAGTCATTCCTCGTCGATGGCGAATATGAGATCAATGATTTCCATGCGACTACGTTTGAGTTCGAGTTGGTTATGGAGTGGGATGAAGTGGAAGAAGCGGGTATCCGAGTGCGTGCGTCGCAGGAGGAAGCGACTGTTATCGGCTTGGAAACAACAACGAACACGATCTTTGTGGACCGCACTAAAGCGGGGCTTGAGTGGCTGGTGGATCGGCATGGCACTCTCTTTCGGTTTGGGAGACGTTATCAGGCGAGCTGTCGTCTTGACGAGAAGCGAATCAAGTTGCACGGTTTCGTCGATGAATCGTCAATCGAGGTCTTCGCTAATGATGGTGAGATTGTATTCAGCAATTTGATATATACTCGGCCAACGAACAGGTCGGTTGAGCTATATTCGAGGGGCGGAAGCGTTCATATTATTTATCTGAAGCTCTACCATTTGCGTTCAATCTGGCGACCTTGGCCCTCATTTGACAAACTGGACTATATTGTGTTGAGTGATGAGTATTTGAGTCTACGAGTTGGCGAGACTAGGGAAGTGCAAGCTGCTGCGAAGCCTGACTGGATATCTGGTGTTGACCTGTTGGTATGGGAAGTGGATGATCCTGGAATAGCTGGTTTGGCGGCGCAGACTTCGGGTCGGGCGGTCTTGCAGGGGCTACAGGTGGGAATGACACGCTTGCGAGTAAGGGCCAGGGACGCACCGGTGAGTGCAGAGATCCCGGTCTGGGTGGTAGGGGAGAGTGAAGAGAGGCTTGAGTTCGCGTTGTAGGGCTGGACGGTTATTTGGTGGGGCAAGGCGCTGCGAAAACAGCCGAAACTTTTGCATCCGGGGCTGGTACCGGACCAGATGCAGGGTTGCGATGGTCTCTCCGTTAGCTGGAGAGGGGGAAAGCGAGTGCACGTCGTATTAGCAGTGGGATTGATGCTTCTTTGTGCTTGGTTCACACCATCCGTGGTGGCAGCGACGCGGGAATACAGAGCCGGTGTAACAATAGTGAGCAAGATACACCTCGGGGTCGCTCCGAGCAATAGTGGCCAGTCGAACGAGGAGAAAGGCCAAGGTGCAGTCTGGCTGGCGGGGTTGAGCGCGGGTCCAGACGGGTCACCGTCGGCGCTGGCGGTCGGTTGGGTGTGGGACGAATCCGGATGGTTTCCGTCCTGGCGTTTGCGTGTCGTAAGTGATAGCCTCCTCAAGGGGGCGAAGTATATAGATTTGGGATCGGTCGAGCCCCGGTGGGGTCACGAGTACGAGACGATTCTAAGCTATGATTACCAGTCTGGCCAGCTTGCCCTTGCGGTAACCGACAATACCGCGAGCGAACGGATATACTCCGGCATGGTCGCAGTTTCTCCCTACACGGGAGTCCTATACGGTGCGCCGGGCACAATGGTAACCGATACGTTTGTTCCGTTGGGGGTGCAGTGGAGAGTCGTTGAGAGCAAAGAGAAGCCGATAGCCGTAAGCGTAGTGCGAAGGGACACACAGCCGGGAATCTTGGTGAGGATTCCTGTTCCTGTGCAGACGGGGCATCTCGAATTCGCATTAATGGACAAGAGCGCTAAAGACCCAAAAAACCAGAGTGTCATACTCCGTCTTCCTGCCGGAAGTTCAGGAGAGCTGTTTCTCCCTTTGCCGGTCGATGCGCTGCCCATAGGTGCGATGGCGATTCAGGTGCGGTATATTGGCGACGACGGCAAAATTTGGCTCATTGACGAAAGGAAGTCCACGGTCGGGCGCGTGCATGTCGACTTTGCCAATCTCGACCTGGATCAGCGCAACCAGATTCTTTCCGGTATGCTTACGGTGCACGGAGACGGCCCGGTTCCTGCTGGCCGGCTCAGGGGCATTCTGCGGGTCACTCCCATAGTGTGGCGGGGGGGAGTCCTGGCCGAGGCAGAGGCTGAAGCGTCGACACTGCCGGTGAATCTTGGTGAGGTGCAGCACCAAATCACTGTGGAACCGACGACGCTCGTTTTTCGTATCCCAGTCTCTCTGCCCGAGGGGGTTGGGTGGAAGGTGGTTTTGCAGCCGGACCTGGATCCCAAATTGGAGGTGGCGGTGGCGGCGACGGGAAATCAAGGAACTTTTTGGAACTGGACCGTGCGGTTGGCCAGTGATCCTCACCGGCCCCGGTACCACTTTCTGCCGGCGGCCAACTGGATGAACGATCCCAATGGTCTGATCCAGTTCAACGGTGAGTATCACCTCTTTTACCAGCACAACCCCAACGGCCCGTTCTGGGGAACGATACACTGGGGGCATGCGGTCAGCCGCGACCTCGTCCGTTGGACGCACCTGCCTATTGCTCTTGCCCCGGAGCTCGGAAAGCCGGACTGGAACGGCGTCTGGTCGGGCAGTGCCGTCAACGCCAACGGCGTTCCGATGGTCTTCTACACCGGGGTGTCACCTGAAGTGGTCAATGTTGCCGTCGGTGATGAGAACCTGCGCACTTTGGCGAAGTATCATGCTAATCCTGTCGTTGCCGGGCCGCCCCAAGGTTTCCGCGTCACGGGATTTCGTGACCCGTTTGTCTGGCGGGACGGAGATGACTGGTACATGGTAATCGGGTCCGGGATTCAAGGTAGCGGTGGCACGGTCTTGCTTTATCGCTCACGGAACCTCTACGATTGGGAATTCCTCAACCCCCTGTACGTGGGACGGCGGGAAGAGACCGGCGAGATGTGGGAATGCCCTAACTTCTTCCGGTTGGGGGACAAGTACGTGCTACTGGTCTCAACTTTGGGGAAGACACTGTACTTCGTCGGCACGTACAGTGACTACCGCTTCGTGCCTGAGGTACAGGGGGCAACGGATTACGGGCCGAACTTCTACGCTGCCCTGACGATGGAAGATGAGCGCGGGCGCCGTATCATGTTTGGTTGGCTGCCGGAGGGCCGCAGCGAGCAGGCTCAGCGAGCGGCAGGGTGGGCAGGTGTGATGTCGCTGCCACGGGTTCTTTCGTTGCGCCCTGATGGGACGCTCGAGTTCCGGCCGGCGGAAGAAGTCGAGACCTTGCGGGGATCGCACTTTGGGGTGAGTGGGGTCACGGTTGGAGCTGATTCAAGCTATTGCCTTGCTTATCCGCTGCCCGGTGCGGGAGGCAGCGAAGATTCGGAGGGAAGGCAGCTAGAGATCCAGGTAGAGTTCGAAAAAAGCGAGGCGCGGCGGTACGGGATCAAGGTGCGGACCTCTCCCGAAGGCGATGAGCAGACGCTGATCTACTATGACGCTGAGATGGGGCAAGTTTACGTGGATCGCCAAAGCTCGAGCCTGAGCCCGGATGCCCACAGGGGGGTCAGCGGCGGCCCGCTCCAGATCGAGCCGGGTGAACCGTTGCGACTCCGAGTCTTTGTGGACGGTTCGGTCGTTGAGGTCTTCGCCAATGACCGCATTGTCATCACCAGCCGCATATACCCCACTCGTGCCGACAGCACCGGAATCGAGGTGTTTGCCGAGGGCGGTGATGTCACCGTCGAATCACTGGACGTGTGGGAGATGAAGTCGATCTGGTCGGAATGACCCCCGGTGTCAGTTCGACCGCCGCGTTGTTAAACAGGCCAATGATGGTGGTGATTTGGTCGTTCATGAACCGCGTTTTGGTTTTTGGTGAGGTGCTGATCGATCTTTTTGCTACGGAAACGGAAATGCCGCGGCTGGGAGTGCCCCGCTTCCACCTCGAAGGCGTGCCGGGCGGTGCTCCCTGTAACGTGGCGGCCAACCTGGCGCGGCTTGGACTTCCCGTTTCGCTGATCACCGGCTTGGCCGACGATCCGCCGGGTTTACAGCTGCGGGCGATGCTGGTGGAGCGGGGCATCGACCTGAGCTACAGCGTCAGTTTGCCCGATTCGTCGACAGCGTTAGCCACCGTGGTTTCGCGGCCGGATGGTGAGCGCAGTTTCCGGCTCTATCTGCGGGGCAGCATTTTGGACTGCCTGTCGCCGGACGTGATAGATCTACGGTGCATGGAGGGGGCGGGGTGGTTCCACTTCGGTTCAGTGCTGTTGGCCTATAGCAAACCCAAGGAAGCCACTCTAACCTTGCTTCAGGAGGCATGGCGTCGGGGATTGATCATCTCGTGCGACATAAACATCCGGCCCGACATCTGGAAAGCCGGGGACGTTTCGCCTTCCGTCTTGCTGGAAGTGCTGCGTTATGTTCACCTGGTGAAATGCAGCGATGAGGATCTGTCCTGGCTGGGTGATAACGTGGATAGCAGGCTAGCATCGCCCCGGGCATTTTTGCGGGACGAGTGCCGCGTAGTAGCCTACACGCGGGGCAAGGAAGGAGCGACACTGCTGGCGGAAGAAAGCAAGGTCGAGGTGTCAGCTCCGCCGGTCCGGGTGGTGGATACGACCGGGGCGGGAGATGCTTTCATGGCCGGGCTGATTGCCTACTTCCACCAGCAGGGGGTGGGCAGCGCCGCCGAGCTGGAGCGGGTGGCGAGTGACCGGGACAGGCTGGCCTCCGCTGGCGAGATGGCCCGGGAATGCGCCGGCTGCATTCTCAGACAGCTGGGCGGGTTGCCGCCCGCAGGGTGAGGACAGAGCCCGGCCGCGGAGCCCCGGTGTCTTCCCAGTACTCGGACTCCTGACGTTGCGTGCCCACTCTGCAAGGAACGACTCCCCCGCGCCCTCATCATCCTCTCCGGACTAGTTTCGGGCTTTGCTAGCTTTCTATATCGGCGGCGCGCTTTTTGCCGCCAACCATCCGCGCGGCTGGCGGAGGCGGAGCGCGGAATGCTACGGGCCGGGCTTCTCCATACTAAAGCCTGCGCTAAGAAGCGGTGGGTCAGCAGGCGGCGGGTTGCTCTCGCCCGGGGCGGGGCTGCCGTTGACCGGGAGCGGGAGGGAGCGGCGGGCCCGGTCAACACGGGAAGCAGGTAGAAAGGGCGGTGGCGGCCTGTCGCCGACGGGCGGCGCCGGCCGCGGGAGCCGATACCGGCGGCGATAGCCGATGCCGACGGCACCTGCCGGCCGCCGGGAACGGACCGCCGCGAACGGAAACTGGCGGGAGGTAGATGAAGATGCCGGTAGTCAAAGTGATTGAACTGGTGGGGCAATCGAACCAGAGCTGGGAGGACGCGGCGCGCCAGGCCGTCAAAGAGGCGGCGCGCACCGTGCGCAACCTCACCGGGGTAGAGGTGACCAACTGGACCGGTGAGGTGGACGGGCAGGGAAACATCACCCAATACCGGGCCGACGTCCATGTGGCGTTCATAGTCGATGAGAACCGGTAGGCTGGCCAGGGAACCGGGAGGACGGAGAGATGCCCGATCCGGAGCAGGCAAGACAACGGGAACAGGCTGAGTTTGCGGCGCTGGCGGCCCAGTACCATCCGCAACCGCCGCTGGCCAGGAATCTCGCTTGGGCGTTTGTGGTTGGCGGGCTGATCTGCGTCGTGGGTCAACTCTTCATCTTTGCTTTTCAGGCTGCCGGCCTTACCGCCACGCAGGCGGGGGCGCGAGCGGCAGTGGCGCTGCTCGCCGTCGGTTCAATATTGACGGCTTTGGGGGTGTACGACGAGATCGGGCGGTATGGGGGCGCGGGGGCTGCCATCCCCATCACCGGCTTTGCCAACTCCATCGTCTCGCCGGCCATGGAGTTCCGCACCGAGGGGCTGGTCTTCGGATTTGCGGCCCGGCTTTTCTCCATCGCCGGGCCGGTAATAACCTTCGGGATTTTGGCGGCCATGGGGAGCGCGCTGGTGCGCTTTCTCCTCCTCGGTCGCTAGGCGAAAGGTCGCAAGCCGGAAGACGGAAACCGGAGACCAGGCGGAAGGCGGTAGGAGCAGGCCGCAAGGCGGGCCGGCTTGCCGGGCCAAAGCGCGCCGCCGGGCAGCAGTTAATGAGGACGGGAGATAGCGAGGACGGGAGATAGCGAGATGGCAGTGGCGAGTATGATTCCGGTTCAGGCGGCGGCCAAGCGGCTGGGCCACCAGTCGATGCGTTTTGAGACCGCGCCGGCGATCATCGCTTCCGCATCGGTGGTAGGCCCGCGGGAGGGACAGGGGCCGCTCGGGCGTTACTTCGAAACGGTGTTGGAAGACGAGCGCTATGGTGAACGCTGTTTCGAGCAAGCGGAAAGCCGGATCCTCAAGGATGCGGTCAACGCGGCCCTGGGGGCGGCAGGATGGCAGGAGACCGAGCTGGACGCCCTTTTGAGCGGCGACCTGCTCAACCAGACCGTTGCCAGCAACTATGCGGTGAGAAATACCAAGATGCCGTTTCTCGGCGTGTTTGCAGCCTGTGCCACCATCGCCGAGGGCCTTTTGGTCGGGGCCTCGCTCCTCGAAGCAGGATTGGCCGCCCGGGTGGTAGCGGCCGCCTCCAGCCACCACGAGGCGGCGGAGCGGCAGTATCGCTACCCCAACGAGTTCGGTGCCCAGCGCCCTCCGACCGCCCAGTGGACGGCGACGGCGGCGGGGGCAGTGGCCCTGGTCGTCCCGGCCACGGGGTGCGAGACGGCGGGGCTCCCCCGTATCACCTACGCCACCATCGGCCGGGTGGTGGATTGCGGGCAAAAGGACCCTTACGACATGGGAACGGCAGAGGTGCCGGCGGCGTGGGACACGCTGGTGGCACACTTCCGGGAAACGGGACGTGACCCGGCCTATTACGACCTGATCGTTACGGGAGACCTGGCCCGCATCGGCAGCGAGATCTTCCGGGAAGGGATGCGCCGGCGGGGGCTAGAGGTGGGAAGCCGTCACGTGGACTGCGGCGTGCTGCTCTACCGGCCGGAGCAGGATGTTCACGCGGGAGGGAGCGGGGCGGGGTGCGCAGCGTCGGTACTCGCGAGCTACATTCTCAAAGAAATGCGGGCCGGTCGCTTCCGGCGGGTGCTTTTCATAGGCACGGGTTCACTCCACAACCCCGTTTCCATCCAGCAAGGTGAAGCCATTCCTGCCATCGCCCATGCGGTGGCAATCGAGGCGTAGAGGCGCAAAACGGGAGGCGGTCGCATGTCGTTCGCCGGGCCGCTGGTATGGGCGTTCCTGGTGGGCGGGTTCATCTGCCTGGTCGGCCAGGTGTTGATCGATGTCTTTAAAGTCCCGCCGGCTCACACCATGGTGCTTTTCGTGGTGGCAGGCGCGGTGCTGGCCGGGCTCGGGCTGTACGAACCGCTCGTGAAGTTTGCCGGGGCGGGGGCATCGGTACCCATTTCGAATTTCGGGTACGTGCTCACCAAAGGAATCCTGGATGCACTGCAGCGGGAGGGGTGGTTCGGGCTCCTCACCGGGGTCTTCGAGGTCGCGGGAGGGGCGATAGCAGCAGCGGTGGTCTTCGGCTTCTTCGCGGCGCTCTTTTTCCGGCCCAAGGGATGAAAGAGGCGGGTTACCGGTGAACGGAGCAAGGATGCGGTGGAGTCTGCAGGGGGTTGCTGCATAGGCAGGGTGAACGCAAGAGAAACTAGCCGCGTACCTAACGCCTTTCAGGGGGTGCTTCGAGCCATGGAATGGCTGGGTGTGATAGTTCGGTTCGTGGTTGCCGCGCTCGCGCTGATGTTAGTGGGAGCGATCGTGCCCGGATTCAGCCAGCTGAGCTTCGTGAACGCCCTGGTAGCCGCGGTGGTGATCGCAGCGTTGGGTTGGGTCATCGAAGCGATTCTGGGCCGGCGAGTCTCTCCGTACGGGCGCGGGATCGTGGGTTTCCTGGTGTCGGCGGTGGTGATCTGGGCCGCCCAGTTCGTCGTTCCCGGGTTGCAGGTGACGGTCCTCGGGGCGCTGCTGGCCGCGTTCATCATTGGAGTGATCGACCTCTTCGTACCTACGGCCATCCGGTGATGGGCATGCGCAAACCGGAGCAGCCGCCGGCTGACGGCCGGGGGGCGTCGGCCGGGCGGGGAGGTCGCCCGGCCGACGCCGGCGCTGCGGGCCTGCAGCCGGCCGGGCCAGAGACGAGCCGGCAGAGGGCCGGTGAGGAGCAGGCGGCGCCGGGCAGAAGCACCCGAAAGGGGGCCGGCGGAGCGGGGGGGGCCGGCGAAGGCGGCGCCGCCGGTGGAGGCGGCCCAGCGGGCGCCGCCGGTGAAGGCAGCGAAGGCGGCGGATCGGCGGAGAGAGTGAGGCATCCGCTCGCGCCGAACCTGGGGAAGAACCTGCAGGTGTTGAGGCGCCGGCTCGGGTTTGGCATCTCGTTCGATATCTCCATTCAGGAGATCGTGGTGGGCGGGCGGCCGGCGGCGGTCCTGGCGGTCGACGGTCTGGTCAGCGGGGCCTTGGTCCAGCGTTTGATGCAGCATCTGATCAGCGTGCCCGGCAATACCCTCGCCGACGTTCGGGAGAACGCTGCCGAACACCTGCGCCGGACCGTGATCGGCTACTATGACGTAGAAGTGGTCGAGACCCTGGATGAGGTGGTGGACCAGGTACTCGCCGGACTCGTCTGCGTCCTGGTCGACGGCGACACCCATGCTCTGATCGTTGACATGCGATCCTATCCCGCCCGTGCCGTGGAGGAACCCGATTTGGAGCGGGTGACGCGGGGGGCACGGGACGGGTTCATCGAAACTCTCCTCTACAACTCTGCGCTCATCCGCCGTCGCATTCGGGATCCCCGGCTTCGAATGGAGGCGCTCACGGCGGGGCGCCGCTCGAAAACCAACATCGTCCTTTGCTATCTGGACGGGGTGACCCCGCGTTATCTCCCGGCGCGGTTGAAGAAGCGAATCGAGGAGGTCGATACTGACGGCCTGCCAATGGGCACCAAGAGCCTGGAAGAGTACATAACCGGGATACGGTTCAACCCGCTACCCATCGTCCGTTACACCGAACGTCCCGATGTGGTGGCCGCCCACCTGCTCGAAGGGTACGTGGCCATCCTGGTCGATACCACCCCCCAGGCGATGATCCTGCCGGCAACCGCATGGAGCTTCATGCAGCACGCCGAAGAGTACTTCCAGAATCCGACCGTCGGCACTTACCTGCGATGGATCCGAGCCCTGGGCTTTTTCGCGAGCTTCCTGCTGGTGCCCCTCTGGTTGGGACTGGTGGTTTCCGGGCCGCCGCCCGCCCTATCCTGGGTCGGCCCGAAAGGCCCGGCCGGGGTAGTTCCTCTTCTCTGGCAATTCCTCGTTCTGGAGGTCGGTATCGACGTCACCCGGCAGGCGTTCGTGCATACCCCCACACCCCTGGCCTCCTCCCTCGGCATCATCGCCGCCGTCTTACTCGGCGAGTTCGCCGTGAAGGTCGGGCTGTTCACGAACGAAGTGGTTCTCTATTCGGCCCTGGCCGCGATCGGCTTTTTTGCCATCCCGAACCTGGAGTTCGCTCTGGCGGTGAGGCTGTTGCGCTATCTGACGATCATCCCCGCGGGGCTGTGGGGAATCCCCGGCGTGCTCTCGGGCTTGTTCCTGATCTTCCTGATCTTCCTCTTCACTCGTTCGTTCGGCATCCCCTACCTCTGGCCTCTCCTGCCCCCCAACGTGGAGGCTTTGGTACGGGTCTTCCTGCGTTCACCGATCCCCACGGTCAGGACACGTACCTTGCCCGGAGTCGAGGATCGGTACACCAAGCCACCCACCGGCTGAAACCCGGTGCCGGCGCAGGCCCGGGTTGGCGCCGGCTCAGGCGGCACTCCCCGGGATTGACGCTCCCTCTGCCCTGGCGTACCATGAGGCCATGGCTTGCCGGCGGCCGGAGAATAGTGCCCGGAGCGCCGAGCGCGCCGAACGCACCGGGTGTGCCGAACGCGAAAGCACTAGGAGAGGAGTCATTAATTACGTGGCCGGATTCCGCCTTGACGATCTGCCCGGTACGTGCCGGGTAAATGAACGGGGCGAACTCACCATCGGCGGAGTCGGGGCTTCCGAGCTGGTCCGCCGTTTCGGTACGCCCCTTTACGTTTTCGACGAAGCCCATTTTCGTTCTCGTTGCCGGGAGTTTCAAGCCGCCCTCGTCCGTTACTATCCGGCAAGCCGCCTGCTTTATGCGGGCAAAGCCTTTCTTACCACCGGGCTTTGCCGCATCTTGAGGCAGGAAGGCCTGGGCCTGGATGCCGTCTCGGGTGGTGAACTCCATACCGCCTTCGCCGCCGGCTTTCCGGCTGCGGAAATCGTCTTCCACGGTAACAACAAGACCCCGGATGAGGTCGGTCTGGCGTTACGGCGCGGGGTAGGGCGTTTCGTCGTGGACAGCATGGACGAGCTCCACCTGCTGGAAGAGATGGCCTCCAGCCTCGACCGGAAAGCCAGGATCCTCCTGCGCTTGACGCCGGGTATCGAAGCGCATACCCACTCTTACATCCAGACCGGCCAGATCGATTCCAAGTTCGGATTTCCGATGGTGAACGGCCAGGCGAAGCAGGCAGTTCAAGCGGTTAAGCGGCTGCCCCATCTCGAGCTGGTTGGGGTTCATGCTCACATTGGTTCCCAAATCCTGGAAACAGAACCCTTCCGCCTGCTTTCGCGAATCATGGTCGAGTTCATGGATCAGGTTCGCCGGGAGACCGGTTGGGTGCTGAATGAGCTCGACCTGGGGGGCGGTTTCGGCATTCGGTACACCGCGGCGGACGACCCGCCCGCGGTGGGAGAAGTGATCAAGGCCATCGCCGGGACGCTGCGAGAGGAGTGCGCGGCCCGGGGACTACCTTTGCCGGCGCTCATGCTCGAGCCCGGCCGGGCGCTGGTGGGCGAGGCGGGGGTCACGCTCTATACGGTCGGGTCACGGAAGGAGATTCCGGGGGTTCGTACCTACGTCTCCGTGGACGGGGGCATGGCGGACAACCCGAGGGTTGCGCTCTACCAGGCAGAGTACGCTTGTGTTCTGGCCAATCGTATGCTCGAGCCGGTGGAGGAGACGGTCACGGTAGCCGGGCGCTACTGCGAGTCGGGCGACATTCTGGTCCACGAGGCGATGCTCCCGCGGGCGCGCCGGGGAGACATCCTGGCCGTCTTCTCGACCGGTGCCTACCATTATTCGATGGCCAGCAACTACAACCGGGTGCCGCGGCCGGCCGTGGTTACGGTCTACGGCGGGCGGGCCGAAGTCCTGGTAGAACGGGAGAGCTATGACGACCTGATCCGGCTCGACCGCATCCCCGCTCGCCTGGCCGAGGACGGTTGGGCGGTGGCAGCGGTGGCGGTGGAAACGGTGCCGGCGGCCGGGAAGACGGTGATGGCGGCCGCGGCGGCGCAGCAAGCCGCGGCGGCGCAGCAAGCCGGGGCGGCGGAGGAGGCCGCAGCGGCCAACCGGCCGGTGCACCCGCAGCCGGCAGCGCAGCGAAAGCAGGCAGCCGCGGGGGCAGGCAAGATGCCGGCGCCGGCTGCCACGGCGGAGCAGGGGTAACGTGCCGCGAGTACCACGGCTCGGGCCGTAGATGGTAAACCGCAGCGCTATGGTAAGCCACGAAGCGCTAGGCGAAAGGATCCTTTCGCTCATCGGCTGGCCGGGCACCTTTGGCCAACTGCGAGAGCGGGTGCGCCACCGGCAGTTCAGCCTGTCCGGAGTGAGCTTGCTCGCGCTGGTGCGCCAGTGCCGGGAGCGGTGGGAGGGGCGGCAGCCAAATGAGCCCGACGCGATGGATGAGATAGTGTTCCTGGCGGCGTTACTGCAACTGAAGGTATGGAGCCTCCTTCCGCGGGACGATGGGGAGAGTGCCGGCGTAACGCAGCCGGCAGCGGGTGGCCGGCTCGAGGCGGGGGACGACCAGTTTGACGAGATGGGTGAGGGTGGTAGCGAACCGGAGAGTGGCGATGGTTTCGATCCGGCAGCCTGGCGCCGCTGGGTGGAAGAAGCCCGGGTAATTCAGGCCGCAGCGGCCGAGCTTGCCGCCCGCTGGGAGGCAGCCCGCGCCGTGGCTTGCCGCGGCGGGGTGGAAAGGGCGCCCGAGCGCCCCCGCCGGGAGTTCCTTACCCCGGTGGGCCGGCTGAACGTGCTCGAATTGGCCGCGACCTGGCGTCGCCTCGCCGAACGGTTGGTGTTGCCCAGAGCCCCTTCCTTCCGGCAGGAGCGCAGCTGGCGATGGTGGATACCCCAGCTCTTGCGCTGGCTCAAGCAAAAACGACAGGCCACCCTCGATGAGTGGGTTCGGCGACTGGGGCGGTCCGAGCAGGTCGCGGTCTTCCTGGCCTTTCTCGAACTGGTGCGCCGGGGACGGGTGGTTGGCGTTCAGGAGTCGCCGGTGCAGCCGATCCAGCTGGTGTGGTTGGGCAAGGAAGGGGATCGGCACGCAAGCGACGGGAAAGGGGCGTGAGCGGGTCGCTATGACCGCCGAAAAGAATGGGCCGGGGAACGACGTGGCCGGGACCGCGCCAGAGCCTCTCCCGCTTTATTCGGTGGACTGGGGGGCCCTGGAAGCGTTGCTCTTTGCCACCGATGAACCTCTGTCCCTGGAGAGGCTGGCTTTTCTTTTGAACGTACCGGCAGAAACAGTGGAACGGGAACTCAAACGGTGGTGGGCAGACCGGGCTTCGCGACCCCACGGAATAGAGCTTCAGGAGGTTGCCGGAGGATTCCGGTTGGTTACCGCGCCGGCGTACCGGCACCTGGTCGAGAAGGTACACGTTGTGCCGGATCGCAGGGGCTTGAGCCGCGCGGCCCTCGAGACGCTGGCCGTAATTGCCTACCGCCAGCCCATCAGCCGGCCGGAGATCGACCAGCTTCGCGGCGTTAGGTCCGATAGTGCACTCCAATCCCTGCTGGAACGGGGCCTGATCGAAGAGGCCGGCCGGGCGGATACCGTGGGCCGGCCGGTGCTCTACCGGACTACCCGGCGCTTTCTGCTCGAGTTCGGCCTGCGGAGCCTGGCTGACTTACCAGCGGTGACGGTAAACGAAGACGGGGCTTAATGACTCAGCACCTGCCGCCTGCCGGCGGCCGGCCGCCGGCTACCGGCCGCTGCTTGCCGGAGGCCGTCCACCGGAGGCCGCATGCTGCTTGACGTTCCACGGGTTGCAAGGTCCAGCCCGGGATAACCCTTATAGCACCACGCCGGTGACCGGGGCGGTCAGTCGAGCGGAGAGAGGGGGCCGCCCGGCATGACGCCATAGCCGGCGGGTGCCGTTCCCGCCGCGAAGGGTCCGTCGACGGTCGCACTTGCATCGGCGCCCATGTTGGCAGTTCCTACCGCCGCAGCGGCCGGGTTGACGGCGGTGCCGATCGGCCCGGGCGACCCGGGTGCGGGAGCCGCGGGGGACGGAGAGGTGGCGAGGCGCCGGGTGGTGAGCATTTCCATGAGGCGGGGGATGAGATCGATTAGCCGGTCGTATATCGCGTGGCGATCGTGCACCGAGACGAGCCGGACTTCGTCGTGCTGCACTACCAGAAAACCCACCGGCGAAAGGCTGATCCCTGCTCCGCTGCCGCCGGCAAAGGGGAATCCTTGACTCCGGGTCTGACCATACCCCGCACCTGGATTGGGCGGCTGCCGCTGCTGACCCCATGACTGGCCCCCTTGCGTCGCCTCGGGGGCCTGGTAGGGGTCGTAATCGTCCTGCATTTGCTCAAAGTCCTGAGCGTCGGGGTACCCTTGCTCCTCCAGAGCGGCAGCATACCCCTGGTCTTCCTGCCAGTCCTGAGCTTGAGCGGCGGGATCGGGCGTCGCCTCTCGTCGCCCCTGTTCCTTCCCGTAGCGTTCCTGCTGGTCCTTGAGTTGAATCCGGTCAACACCTTGATATAGGTTCGATCCTTCCCCCGGGTACTCACGGCCACCGGCGGCGAAACCGAAGGAGACCCGGGAGATAGGCAGGATCACCGTGCCGTTCGGGGTCTGCACCGCCTCGCCCAGAATCGTGTTTACGTCAACCATGCTTTTGATGCTCTGCATGGCCGTGGCCAACAGGCTTTCGATCGGGTGGACTTCCGCCATGGGATTCTCTCCTCCTGCTCCTGGGCCCTCCACCTACCGGGATTGCCTCGCCGAAGGCGCGGGCTGCACGCGATCACCGGCACTGCTTGTGCACGGGCTAATCACATATAACCTGACCATGCCCCGATGCCTCTATGCAGAGCCGGTAGAGACAGGAGTCCAGCAGGGTCGGGCCCGGTGGCGGTGGACCTCGACCCCCGGGGAGGATAGGAAGGATACATCATTTGGGTGATGAAGGAAGGTCAGAAGGCTAAGACCTAAGAAAGGAGCGTGGGGCAGGTGGCGGCAAAGAGGCGTGCGGTGGAAACCATCCGCCAGGCGAGACGGATGGCCGGCAGAGCGCCCGCAGCGGTACAAGCAGCGGTAGGATTGGTGGCGGTGGGATTAGCCCTGGGCCTGGCGATGTGTGCGCCCGGGCCGGTACGGGCGGCGGGCGCGGGCGCCGGGACGGGCAAGATCACGCTGGTCTGGATGCACTGGAATACCGGCAAACGCGAAGCAGAATACCTCAAGTGGGTGGAGCGTTTCGAGAAGGAGAACCCGGACATCGACATAGTCCCGCAGTCTACTCCGTGGGGTGAGATCAGTACCAAGGTCCTGGCCGGGGTGCTGGCCGGATCAGCTCCTGACGTCATCTCGGTGTCCAGTACCTGGGGGGAATCCCTGGCCGAAAAAGACGCGCTGATGGATCTACGGCCATTCATCGCCAAAGAGAAGGATCTCGACATCGATGACGTTTTCCCCAGCGCCCTGCGACTTTGGCAGGACGCCTTCGGGCGACAGTACGCGTTCCCGCACGACCTGGACCTAGCTCTCCTCTTTTACAACCGCGACCTCTTTGACCTGTACGGACTCAACCCGCCCGACGACACCTGGACCTGGGATACCATGCTCCAGATGGGGAAGCGGCTGCTCAAAGATACCAACGGCGATGGCGTGTACGACCGGTTTGCTTATAGTTCATGGTTTTTCGATTGGTATCCCTACGTTTGGGCCAACGGCGGCGAGATTCTCACGCCGGACTTGCGGGCGTCGGCCATGGGTTCGACGCCAGCACGGCAGGCATTGGAATGGTATGCCCAGTTTTATCCCAATCGTCTCCATCTGATGCCGTCTGCCGCGGAACAAGCCGGATCCAACCCGGACGCGATGTTCACCGCCGGGAAGATCGGCATGCAGCCGGTAGGGGCATGGTACGGTGCGGACCTCGTTCAACGCCAGGTAGACTTCGAATTCGACGTGGCTCACATGCCGCTCTCCTACGCCAAACAGCGTGCTACCCTCCTTGCCGGCCAGGGGATGGCGATTACCGTAACCTGCAAACATCCGGAGGCTGCGTTCCGGTTCATCACCTACATGGCTTCTCGGGAAGTGCAAGCAGCTTTCGGCGCTCTGCTGAATCAGACTCCGGTACGCAAGTCGGTTGCCATCTCGAAGGCGTTCGTCAACCCCGAAGTACCGCCCAAGAACAAGCTGGCTTTCGTGATTGCCCTGGAGGCGTATGCCCGGGGTGACTACAAGACCCCGGTGTGGAGCACCATCCTGTCTTCGCTGAGGAGCACGTTCAACCGTTATTTCGTCGGAACCGACTCACTGGACGCCGCGCTAAGCAAGTTCGCCGACCAGGTGGCGAGTATCACGAAGCCCAGGAAGAAGTAGCCTGCTCACGGGGAGCGGAAGCAGGGATAGCGGCCGGGCGGGGCGAGGGGGGGTGCCAGGAAGAAGAAACGAAGCAGACTGAAGAGCATCCTCCCCGCTCGCAGCCGGCCGGCCACCCGCAGCACGACGTGGCCACCCGTAGTGTTGAAATCGGGCACAATGTCAAGGGGCGGGAGCCAACCCGGCGCTTGCGCAGCGGCGGCCCAGGCGATGCCGAAAAGGATCGCGGTGGCCGCCGCGTCGCCGGTTCCCAGGCGCAAGCGCCAGCGCAGCCGGTCAGAACTCTCCAGGATTAGGCGGACCAGCGCCAGATAGTCGTCAAGACCCTGCAGGCGTTGGTGTGACCGTCTTAGGAGCCTGCGGGCCAGCCGGGTCGGGAAGGACGGGCGTGAGGGGGCGGGGCTCGGTCCCGGAGCGCGCTCCTCCTTCGTCCGCTCATGGCTGAGCCCGCCTCGGGCGAGGCTGACTAAGAGCCCCGGCAGGCGGATGGTCCGGCGTAAGCATCTTCGGCGAAGGATCGGCAAAAGCAGGCAAAGGTGCAGGTACAGTTCACCGGTGGACGAGCGCCAGCCGGCTGTGGCAGAGAAACGGAGTGGCAGGAGGAGAAAAAGCACGAGCGTGGCGGCGAGTATGAGGAGAAGGACGGAAGCAGTGGCGAGGGTCCAGGCCGCCATGATGAGCAGTAAATGAGATGCTCCGTCCATAAGGGTACCCCTGCCGGAGCCGGTGCGCTGCTCGCGTTCGTGACTATCCCCGGTCACCGGCGGGTATATCATGTCCAACCTTCCCGGATTTCAGGGGAGTGGTGCTTGCAGCGGAGGGTACAATCAGCGCCAGAACGAGAAAAGACAAGAGATCAGGGGCGGGAAGACGGGATGCAAGACGAAGTGCCAGACGGCATGCGAGACGGCATGCAAGACGAAATGCAGGACGGGATGCAAGTAAACTCCCGTCGTGTAAGGCTACAAAAGCTGCTGGCCGAGAGGGGAGTGTGCTCGCGCCGGCAGGGTGAGGAGTGGATCCGTGCCGGCCGGGTGAGGGTGAACGGCGTGGTGGTTACCGAGTTGGGGACGAAGGTCGATCCGGCCGCGGATCGGGTGGAGGTAGACGGGCGGCCCCTGCCCCCCGCCTCTGCTTCTTATGTTTACGTCATGCTGAACAAGCCCCCGCTGGTGCTGACCACCTGGCACGACCCGCGGGGGCGCCCCACCGTTCGGCATCTGGTTGAGGCGCAGCGGCCGGACCTGCCGCGGCTTTTTCCGGTGGGGCGGCTGGATTGGGACTCCGAAGGGTTACTGCTCCTGACCAACGATGGCGAGCTGGCGTTTCGTCTCATGCATCCCCGTTATGAAGTAGCCAAGACTTACCGGGTCACCGTGGGTTCGCCCGTATCCGACCGGGAACTTGCCCGGTTGGCGCAGGGAGTGGAGCTGGAGGACGGGCCCACCCGGCCGGCCAAAGTCGAACGGAAGGGAGAACGGGAGTTCCTCCTTACCATCCGGGAGGGACGAAACCGGCAGGTGCGCCGGATGTGCCAGGCGATCGGGCACGAGGTCGTCCGCCTGGTGCGGGTAGCGGAGGGCCCGCTGCGCCTGGGCCACCTTCCCAGCGGGCGACTGCGTCTTTTAACGCCCCGGGAGGTGGCCGCGTTGCGGCGGGCGGTTCAACTGGGGGAAACGGGCAGCCGGCGTGAATAGGCGAGGTGGGGAAAGTCTCGTCCGTCCGGGTAGGGGTTTACAAGGGTGACGGGCAGAAGGTACACTCAGTACAACCGCATTTGGGGCAGGACGGAAGGACGGCAGGCTGCCAGCATGTCCGAGAGTACAAGCCGCCTGGTGGCGAGGGCGGCACTGGAGATGGCCCTTAGCCGGGATCACGGTGAGGAAGCCGAACTGCAGGCCCGCTGGCGGGTACAGGGAGTCGCGGCCGCCGCGGTCGACTTTGGCGGGCCCTTCGAGACGCAGGTGGCCCGGGTGATCGAACGTATCATCGTGGCCGCCCGGCGGGAAGGGGTCATCGCCGATACCCACGCCGAGCTGGGCGCGGTGGCCGGGGCGGCCCACGAGGCCATGGCTCAGGTGGCGGCCAAGGCGATAGGCCTGAATGTGGGCGGTAAGGCTGCGGTCGGCCGGAAAGGAGAACACCTGGTGGTGGCGGTCGTGGCCAGCGTGGGCCTGGTTCACCTGGACGACGTGGCGGTGGGAGTGGCGCACCGGGTCGCTCCCGGGGCCAAGCTTGACCGGTGAGAGGCCGGCCCAGGGCCAGGTGAGCTCCCGGCGAGGTTACGCCAAGGTGTTCAAGGAGAGTGAGAAGGGGAGTGAAGGCGGAGGTGTCGAGGGTGTGGGCGTTGCGGGGGGCGACTACGGTGCCGACGAATAGCCGGGAGGCGATCCTCTCGGCAGCCGAGGAGCTGACGCGCCGGTTGCTTTGGGCAAACCATATTGAGCCGCTCCAGGTCGTAGCGGGGTTTTTCACCTTGAGCCCTGACCTGGACGCCGCCTACCCGGCGGAGGGGGCGAGGCGAGCCGGCTTGCAGGAGGTCCCGCTCCTGTGTGCCCAGGAAGTGAACGTCCCCGGGAGCCTCGAGCGGTGCCTGCGCGCGCTCCTCCTGGTCGACGGGTCGGCTCCCGTGCCGGAGGGCGGCCCGGTCCACGTCTACCTGGGCGGGGCGGTGCAGCTCCGGCCCGACTGGGCCTCCCGCGGGGGCGACGCGCCGGGCGTATCTCCCAGGCCCAACGTCCTGCAGATTGCCCCTTACGTTCCCGGCAAGCCTATCGAAGAGGTGGAACGGGAGCTGGGGTTGACCGACGTGGTGAAGCTGGCGAGCAACGAGAACCCCCTGGGCCCGTCGCCCCGGGCGCTGGCCGCGATCCGGGCGGCGGCGCCGCGCGTGCACCTCTACCCGGACGGGAACGCCTTTCGGTTACGGCAGGCTTTGGCCGCCCACCTGGACCGGCAGCTCACGGCTCTTCTGGCGGGGGAAGAGGGCCTACCGGAAGGCGGCGGTGATGACGCGAGCAAGGCCCGGGCGGTCCCGGCCGGCTCCAGCATCCGGCCGGAACAGATCCTGGTGGGCAACGGCTCCGACGAGATCATCAAGATGCTGGCAGAAACGTTCGTCCGCCCGGGTGAACGGGTTGTTTTCCCCACCCCCACCTTCAGTGAGTATGAGTTTGCCTGCCGGGTGGCCGATGGTGAACCGGTTCCCGTTCCCGCCGGTGACGATCTACGGTTCGATATGGACGCTCTGGCCGAAGCGGCGAGCCACCCGGGAACCCGGCTGGTCTTCGTGGCCAACCCCAACAACCCCACCGGCGCCCTGGTGGGACGGGAAGAGCTTGCCCGGCTCATGGATAGCCTCCGTCCCGAAACCGTGCTGGTACTGGACGAGGCGTACTACGAGTTCGTCGACGACCCGGCCTACACCCCGGCTCTGGCCTGGGTGGCGGCCGGCCGCCCGGTCTTTGTCTTGCGGACCTTTTCCAAGATCTACGGGCTGGCAGGGCTGCGCCTGGGCTACGCGGTCGGGCCGGCTCCGCTCGTGGCCATGGTTCAACGGGTCCGGGAGCCTTTCAACGTCAACTCCCTTGCCCAAGAAGCGGCTATCGCGGCCCTGGCCGACACGGAGCACGTAAAGAGTTCCCGAGAACTGGTGCGGCAGGGCCGGGCCGAGCTTACCCGAGAGCTTACCGGCCGGGGTCTGCGGGTTGTTCCTTCCCAGGCCAACTTCGTCTACGTCGATCTCGGCCGCGACTCGCGGCCGGTCTTCCACGCATTGCTGCAAAAAGGGGTGATCGTCCGCACGGGAGATATTTTCGGTAATCCGACCTTCATCCGGGTGACGGTGGGGCTCCCCGAGCAGAACCGCCGGTTCCTGGCCGCCCTTGACGAGGTGCTCTCGGGCGGAGGCGTGGAACAGGACCGGCCAACGGGCAGCCGGTCCCCGCGGTGAACAGCAGAGCGGTGACCACCAGCTTTGGCCAGCCGGCAGCGGGGCGGCCGGCAAACCAGTGATAGTCTGGCGAGTGATAGACAAGGCAGGTAGGAAGGAAGGACGGCAGGATGATCGTTGTAATGAAGCATGGAGCAACTCCCGAAGAGATCCAGAACGTGGCGGCACGCCTTCGGCATTTCGGGTTCGACATCCACGTGTCGGCAGGCGTGGAACGAACCGTCATCGGGGCGATCGGTGACAAAAAGCCGGCCATCCTCGAAAATATCGAAGCTTTGCCGGGTGTGGAACGGATAGTGCCCATCCTGCAGCCGTTCAAGCTGGCGGGCAGGGAATGGAAACCGGAGCCCACCATTGTGCAGGTGGGGGACGTGCGGATCGGCAGCGACGAGTTTGTGGTCATGGCCGGTCCCTGCGCGGTCGAATCCGAAGCGCAACTGATCGAGACCGCCCGGGCGGTGAAGGCGGCCGGAGCGCGGATACTGCGGGGCGGTGCTTACAAGCCCCGCACCTCGCCCTACAGCTTCCAGGGGTTGGCAGAGGAAGGCTTGCGGCTCCTGGCGCTGGCCCGGGAAGAGACGGGGCTGCCGGTCATCACCGAGGTCCTCAGTCCCAAGGATGTGCCGCTGGTGGCGGAGTACGCCGACATTCTTCAAATAGGCGCCCGCAACATGCAAAACTTTAGCCTGCTGCGGGAGGTGGCGGTCACCAAAAAGCCGGTGCTGTTGAAGCGGGGGCTCGCCAACACCGTCGAAGAGTGGTTGATGGCGGCGGAGTACATACTGTCGGGCGGTAATCACCAGGTAATCCTCTGCGAGCGGGGAATCAGGACCTTCGAGACGGCCACCCGTAACACGCTGGATCTGAGCGCGGTGGCGGTGGCGAAGGAGCTTTCTCACCTTCCCGTTATTGTCGATCCGAGCCACGGTACGGGCAAGCGCCAGTATGTGGCCCCTCTGTCCCGGGCGGCCTGCGCGGTGGGGGCGGACGGGCTGATCATCGAAGTGCATCCCCGGCCGGAGGAGGCCCTCTCCGACGGACCGCAGTCGCTCACGCCCGCCCAGTTCAGCCACTTGATGGGTGAACTTGCCGCGGTGGCGGCCGCGGTCGGCCGCCGCGTGGCCCAAGCCGCGCGGGTGGGGGCAAGCCGGTGACGAGCAAGGCGAGGCGAGGCGGCGCGATGGCACGCGCGGCGATAATCGGGGTGGGTCTTATCGGCGGCTCCTGGGGAATGGCGCTGCTTCGCCGGGGCGTGGCGGAGGAAGTAGTGGGGTACGACACGGACTCCCGGAGCCTGCAAAGGGCCCTGGAGCTCGGCGCCATCAACCGGACCGCGGCTTCCCTGGCGGAGGCAGTGGACGAAGCCGAGCTGGTGGTGGTGGCCGTGCCCGTGGGGCTGGCAGGGGAGGTGGCAGTGCAGGCCCTGCATCACTCCCCGCCCGAAGCCGTGGTCACAGACGTGGCCAGCGTGAAGCAGCCAGTGATGACGGCGGTGGCCGCGGCGGGGGCGGGCGCAGCCGAACGCTTCGTGGGCGGGCATCCTATGACCGGTTCGGAACGGGCCGGAGTAGAGGCCGCCGACCCCTATCTTTTCGAAAACGCCATTTACCTGCTCGTGCCTCCTCACCTGCCAGATGCCTCCCCGGAATCACAGGTGACTTCTCCGTTGCCGGAGACCTGCTCAGCGGGGAAGCCCTCCGCCCTGGCCCGGGTAACGCGCTGGGTGAGGAGTATCGGGGGGCTTCCCCTGACCGTGGACGCCGACGCCCACGACCGCATGGTCGCGGCGGTGAGTCACCTGCCCCATATGGTGGCGGTGGCCCTGGTTCAGGCTGCGGCCAGGACCAATGCGACGCTCCCGCTGACCCTGGCCCTGGCCGCAGGCGGATTCCGGGATACCACCCGCATAGCTTCGGGCGACCCCCGGCTCTGGACGGAGATCCTGCTGGCCAACGCGGGGGCGATTCTGGAGGCCGCCCGGTCCTTCACCGAGGGCTGGGAGGAACTCTTGGCCGCGCTCGCCCGGCAAGATCGTGCGCAGCTAGAAAACCTCCTGGCTTACTCCCGCCGGGTGCGGCAGAGCTTGCCCGTCCGGCAGAAAGGATACCTGCAGCCCTTCTACGAACTGGTGGTGGAACTCGAAGACCGCCCGGGAGCCATCGCGGAGGTCACCGGAATCGTGGCCCAGGCCGGGATAAGCATTGCAGATATCGAGATTCTGCGCGCCCGGGAAGGTTTTGGCGGAACCCTGCGCTTGGCCATGGAATCAGAACATGCCCGGGACCATGCTCTGCTCCTGCTGGGGGCACGAGGATTCCGCTGCCGCCCCCGCTGAGGTTTCTTACCGCCGCCGCTACTCACTTCTCGCAACGCCCGCCCGAAAGACGATTACCCCGCCGGTTGGGCAGCCTCCGGCACGAGCGATTGCGCAGGTGAAAGCGAATGGGTACCATGAAACCCGGAGATGTCAGACACCGGCGGAACACGGGGGGTCATTCACAAGGGGTGAAGAACTTATGGATCGGTCAGAAGATCGCGCCCATATCGTTACCAAGCTGAGCCGGTTCTTCGCCGGTCGCCCCGGTATCCGCCTGGCCTATCTTTTCGGGTCAGTGGCCAAGCAACGCCAGACAGAAGAGTCAGACGTAGACGTAGCAGTGCTGTTCGACCCGGGTTACACCTACGATACCGTCAGGCACCTCCAATCAGAACTCACTGATCTGCTGCACCGTGAGGTGGACCTGGTCGTGCTAAATGAAAGTAACCCCCTGGTCGCCAAAGCGGCCACCCAGGGTGTACTCCTGTGGGGTCGAAACAAGCTGGAACCGCTATACTACCGGGCCCAAGCCGATCGAGAAGCCGATGACTGGGTAGAGTTTGTGAACTCCTATCTTGTGCTGCTCCAGCAGAAAAGGGCGGGTGGTCGCCATGGAAATACGCCTGGGGCCTGAAGACGAAACCTACCTTCGTGAACGTATCCACTTTTGCCGTACTGAGCTTGCCGATCTGCAAGAATACCGGTCGTTGACGTGGCAGGTGTATCAGGCAGACCGCCGGACCCGCCGTGACGTGGAGCGGATCATTGAAAACGTCTGTAACGCCGTCATTGATATGAGCAAGAACCTTCTCGCGGCGGTCGCGGCTCCGCCCGGGGCAACCTATCGCGAGGTTTTGCTCATGCTGCCTCTTACCGGGCTCGTGTCTACCGCTGAGGCCGAGGGTCTGGCCGGCCTCGCCCCGCTGCGGAACGCGTTGTCCCACCGGTACCTCGACTACAAGTGGGACGCCATCCAGAAGTTCATCCGGCAGGATTCAGATTCGGTCAGCCTGTTTCTCGACCGAGTGGAAGCGCTGCTTGCGGCCAACCGCCGAGCTTCGGGATCGCCCGCGTCCTCATCCGGCGATCCTCCACCCACTCTGTGAATTCAGCGGCAAGGGGAGTAGACTTCGAATTCCGGCCGTTCCTCTGTACCTGACGAGACGAGTTGTTGCCGTGCCCGGTACCCGCGCGGCCACCCGTCGCGCCCCGGGGCCGCGGGAACGGCCGGGCACGGGCGGAAGGGACAAAACGGCCGGAAGGGACCGGGAAGGCAAGAGGAGAGGACGGGCGGTCCGAGAGGACCGGGAAAGGCGGAAGAAGGTGAGTGCGATGCAACAGGCCGGACGGGCCCAGGGTGTCCCCCCGTCGCGGCGGGACGCCTGGCGTGCCTATCTGCGGGCAATGGCCATCGCTAAACGGCACTGGTGGCGAATGGCCCTGGCTTTTGCCGGGATGATGATAGATTCGCTGACCATTCTCCTGGTGCCTCTGCTGCTGCGATGGGCCGTCGATATCCTGACCAAGCCGGAGGCCGCGGGGGCGGCCGGAGATGCTGCGGGACTGCTGGGTTTTGCCCCCGCCCGCCTTTCCCCGGCCGGCGGGCAGCTGGCGCGGATCGCTTTATTCAGCCTGGCACTTGCCGTCTTCCGGGCCGCCGGCATATACCTCGAGATCGCCATGCAGGAGTCGGTCGGGAACTGGGTCGGCAGGGATATTCGCAGCCGGCTCTTCCAGAAGCTGCTCCGGCTTCCCTTCGAGTTCTTTGATCGTCGCCCGACCGGCGACATCATGTCACGCCTCACGAAAGACGTCGATGCCGTGCGGGATGGCACCGGCTTTGTGGTGTTGATCACGGTAGTGAACCTCGTTATGACTGCCGGTTCGGTCACCGCGATGCTGCTGCTCGATACCACCCTGACTTTGGTGGTGTTGCTGGTCGCCCCGCCCGTCGTCCTGATTACGCTGGCCTACACCCGGGCGGTCAACCCTCTGTACCAGGAGGTAGAGGCCCGCTCGGGTACTTTGCATACCGTCGCCCAGGAGAACATCTCGGGAATCCGGGTGGTGAAGGCTTTTACCCGTGCTCCTCAGGAGATTGAGAAGTTCGAGCGTGAAAACCAGGCGCTCTTTACGGCCAACCTCGGCATCGCCAGGCTCAACAGCCTGGCGGGTCCGGCGCTGGACCTGATGGGCGTCCTGCTGTCGCTGGTGATACTGGGTTTCGGGGGCTACCGGGTGGCGACCGGCTCTCTGGACCTCGGGGTGCTCATGGCCTTCACCAGCTATGCGAGCTTCTTGTACTGGCCCCTGCGGCAGACGGGCTGGCTGGCCGACCTGATCGGCAAGGCTTTGGCCGGGGCGGCCCGTATCTTTGAGCTTCTCGACGAGCGGGAACAGCCAATGGGTGAGCTACCTCGGGCCGTCACCTCGACTTCGCAGCGAGTTCGGGGGCGGTTGGAGTTCCGGGACGTCTCTTTTGCCTACCCGGACGGCGACGGAGCCGAGTACGCGTTACGGGGGTTCAACCTGGTGATACACCCCGGGGAGCGGGTGGCGATCATTGGTGCCACCGGTTCGGGCAAGACCACGGTGGCCAACCTGATCGCCCGCTTCTATGACCCGTCCGCCGGGCAGGTGCTGCTGGACGGGCGAGACCTTCGGGAGTGGCCTTTGGAGGAGCTGCGCCGCCAGGTGGGCTTCGTCTTCCAGGACAACTTCCTGTTTTCCCTCTCAGTACGGGACAATATCTGCCTGGGCCGGCCGGATGCCGATCCCGCCCAGGTACGGGAGGCGGCCGAGGCGGCCCAGATCGCTGCCACCATTGACCGGCTGCCGCACGGTTACGACGCGGTCGTGGGGGAACGGGGAATCGGACTGTCAGGAGGGGAACGGCAGCGGATCGCGCTGGCGAGGGCCCTGCTGCTCGACCCGCCCATCCTGGTGCTGGACGATTCCACCGCGAGCCTGGACGCGCATACGGAGAACGCGGTGCAGGCGGCGCTGGATCGGCGGGCGGCGGGGCGTACGGTCGTCATCATCGCGCAGCGGGTGGCCACCGCGATGCGGGCGGACCGCATCGTGGTCATGGACAAAGGCGTCATCGTAGAGGAAGGGACGCACGCGGAGCTGCTGGCACGGGGCGGCGTCTATGCGCAGCTTTACCGGGAGCAGATGTCGCTGCGAGCCGGGCAGGGCGACCAGGAGGAGGCGAGCCGGGTTGCCGGAGTACGGTGATACCACCGGGGGGCCCGAAGTACGGGGTTCAGAAGGATTGGCCGCTCTCTGGGCGTTGCGGCCGTACCTGCGCCCGCACCGGGGTCGCCTGGTGGGGGCAGCGATTTTGATGCTGGTGAGCGCGGGCAGCACGATGTTCCTGCCCTACGCCAGCCGGATCGCCCTCGACCGGTACATCATCCCGCACCGTCCCCAGGGGCTGTTACAGTTCATCGCTCTGGTGGTGGCCATAGCAGCAGCGGGGGCAGTGGCGACCGCCTGGCGCGCCCGTCTCATGGCGTACACGGGGCAGGAGTCGATCCGCGCCATCCGGCGGGCTTTATTTGCCCACCTGCAACGGCTGCCGGTCTCCTTCTTCGACCGCATGCCGGTGGGCAAGGTCATGACGCGCCTGACCAGCGACGTAGATGCTCTGGCTGAACTGCTCAGCGGCACGATAATACAGATGTTCGGCGATGTGTTGACGCTGGTGGGCTTTCTGGCCGTCATGTTTGCCGTAGACTGGCGGCTGGCGCTGGTCACGGTAGCCGGGGTGCCGCCGCTGGTGTTTGCCTTCACCTTCTTGAGCGCGCAAATCGGGCGGGCCGAAGATACGGTGCGGGAACGAGCGGCGTCCGTTAATGCCACGTTACAGGAGAGCGTGTCCGGGATCCGGGTCATCCAGGCTTTCTGGGCCCACCGCCGGTTTGGTGAACGATTTGAGCAGGTAAACCGGAGCTTGTTTGACGCAAGCCGTCGCGCGCTGTTAATCTTTGCTTTCTTTTGGCCGATCGTGGATTTCACCTGGGTGGCCAGCACCGGGCTGCTCTTGTTTGCCGGCGGATACTGGATTTTGCAGGGCACGCTGACCATCGGGACGCTTTCGGCCTTCATGGGCTACGGCGGGCAGTTTTTCGGGCCGCTACACAGCCTGTCCCAGGCGTACCGGGTCATCCAGCGGGCCCTGGCGGGCGCGGTGCGCATTAACCAGATAATGCAGACCCCCGGCGAGCAAGAGGCGGGGAGGCCCGAGATGCCGCCCATTCGGGGCGAGGTGGAGTTCGACCACGTCACGTTTGGCTATGAGGCGGACCGCCCGGTTTTAAGAGATATCAGCCTGCGGGCTAAACCGGGCGAGACGGTAGCCCTGGTGGGACACACCGGGGCAGGTAAGACGTCGGTGATCAACTTGCTTTGCCGGTTCTACCACCCGCAGTCCGGCACCATACGAGTGGACGGGCACGACATTTGCCGGGTGGATCTGGACTCCTACCGCAGGCAGATCGCCCTGGTCTTACAGGAACCATTCCTCTTCTCCGGCACAGTACGGGAGAACCTTCGCTACGGCAACCTCGCGGCGACGGAGGAGCAGATGCGGGCGGCGCTCGACGCCGTCGGCCTGAACCTGCCGCTCGACCTGGTGCTGCACGAACGGGGAAGCAACCTGTCCTCCGGCCAGCGCCAACTCCTTTCCTTTGCCCGGGCGCTTCTGGCCGACCCGCGGATCTTGATCCTGGACGAGGCCACGGCCCATGTCGATACGTTGACCGAGCGCCAGGTTCAGGCGGCCACGGAACGGCTGCTGCGGGGACGCACGGCCTTCGTCATCGCCCACCGCCTGTCTACCATCCGGTCGGCCAGTCAGATCCTGGTCATCGAGGACGGGCACCTGGTGGAGCGCGGCACCCATGATGAACTGATGGCAGCCCGGGGCCGCTACTGGCGGTTGTGCCGGGAGCAAAATCTCCTACCGCTGGAGACGGAAGGCGGAGAGAGCACGGACGGAACGGGCAGTCAGGACCGTACGGCCGGCGAAGGCAACCTTGAAGCCTTGGCCTGAGTCTACTCCCACCGGCTTCCCGGCCTCCCCAGCGGCCCCGGGAAAGTGGTATCCTGTGGGCGGTACGGCTACACCGGTGTGGAAGGGAGCATCTCGATGAACCAGCCCGAGCGGCCGCGTAAGGTCGTCCGGATCCACCCCCCGGCCCGGCCCCCGGCTGCGGTTTCGCTGCAGGTACCGGGGGACAAGTCTATCTCGCACCGGGCTGCTTTGCTGGCGGCCATGGCCCGGGGCAGCTCCACGCTGGACGGCTTCCTCACCAGCAGTGACTGCCTCGCCACCCTGGGTGCCCTATCGGAGCTGGGCGTGGAGATCAGGCGGCAGGAGACACGGGTGTGGGTGAAGAGTCCGGGCTGGAGAGCCTGGAGCGAACCCGCCGGCATCCTCGACCTGGGTAACTCCGGAACGGGGATCCGGTTGCTTACGGCCGCGCTCGCTCCTCTTAACGGCCTGGCCGTGCTTACAGGAGATGCATCACTCCGGCGTCGTCCGATGGGACGGGTGGTGCGCCCCTTGCGGGAAATGGGGGCGAACATAACCGGCCGGCGCCACGGTGAACTCGCTCCTCTAGTAGTAATGGGCCGGGGTTGGAAGGAGAATTTCGGCGAAGGGCTGGTCGGGAGGGAATTCCGCCTCCCGGTGGCCAGCGCCCAGGTGAAGACCGCCCTGTTGCTGGCAGGGCTCGCGGCGCAGGGATGGACGGTAGTGGAAGAGCCGGCCGCCTCCCGTGATCACACCGAACGCCTCTTCCGTTACCTGGGCTTGCGAATAGAATGGGAGGGGGCCGGCGCCCGGGTAGCGGTAGCCGGGGGGCAGGAAGTTCAACCGTTTACCTTGACCATTCCCGGGGATATCTCCTCGGCAGCTTTCTTCCTGTGTGCTTTTGCCCCCCTTCCCGGGGCGGAGGTGGTCGTAAAAGGGGTTGGCATCAACCCTACTCGCACGGGTCTTTTCGCGGCTTTACGCCGTATGGGGGCGCGGGTGGAAATGGGGAGCCCACAGGATGCCGGTGGTGAACCGGTAGCCGATGTCCGGCTGGCCGGTGCCCCTCTGGTAGCCACTACCATAGAAGGAGCAGAGATTCCCCTTCTCATCGACGAGCTGCCCGTCCTGGCGGTACTGGCGACGCAGGCCCGGGGCGAGACGGTGATCAAAGATGCGGCGGAACTGCGGGTAAAGGAATCCGACCGGATCGCGGCCCTGGCCAGATGCCTGGGCCGGTTAGGTGTGGTGGTTCGGGAGTTACCTGACGGCCTGGTTATCCCGGGCCCGCAGCGGATACGTTCGGGGAGAGTCTCAAGCGACGGCGACCACCGCATCGCTATGGCGATGGCAGTCGCCTCGCTCTGGGCGGAGGGACCGGTGGAGATCGAGGACGTCGGCTGGGTGGATACCTCCTTTCCCGCATTTTTCCGCCAGTTCGCGGCGGTGACGGGAGCGAGGGTCGAAGAGGGGGCACACCAGGCCCCGGCGGCGACGATCACGGTGGACGGGCCGGCGGGGGCAGGCAAGAGCACGGTCGCCCGGCGGCTGGCGGAAATGCTGAATTACCGATACCTCGATACAGGCGCTATGTACCGTGCGGTCACCTGGAAGGCGCTCTCCCTGGGGATCGACCCGAGCCGGGCGAGCGACGAGGAACTGGCCGGGGTGGCTCGTTCCTCGCGGATCGAGCTGGAAGCCGCGCGACCGGGAGCAGGACCGGAGGCGATCGAGCACGGGCGCGTCTTCCTGGACGGCCGGGATGTAACGGCGGCCGTCCGCGCCCCGGAGGTGAACCAGGCGGTCTCCTGGATGGCCCGGGTGCCGCAAGTGCGAGAAGTGCTGGTAGCCGAACAGCGCCGGCTCGCGAGCGGGGGCATGGTGGTGATAGACGGGCGTGATGCCGGGACGGTGATTTGTCCCGAAGCTGATTTGAAACTCTTTATCACGGCAAATCCTGCGGAGCGGGCCCGGCGCCGGTGGCTCGAGTTACGGGAGCAGGGTTACGAGGCCGATTTGTCCGAGCTCGAAGGAGAACTCCGCCGGCGCGACCAATTGGATTCCGAGCGTGAAGTGGCGCCCCTGCGGGCCGCGCCGGACGCCATGGTCATCGACACCAGCGGCCGTTCGGTCGAGAGCGTGCTGGCGGAGATTCTGGCGGAATGTGAAAGGAGGGGACTTCACTGCTATACCGGTTGGTCTGGTGGCTCTGGCGACCCCTCGCTTTCTGGTATTTCCGGCTAACCGTCGAGGGAGAAGAGTATCTGCCGGAACGGGGCGGGTTCATCCTGGCGGCCAATCATGCCTCCCTCCTCGACCCCATTCTGATTGCACTGGTCCTGCGACGGCCCGTTCATTTCCTCGCCAAGCAGGAGCTTTTCCGCCTTCCCCTCCTCGGCCGGCTCCTCCGCCGGGTTCACGCGATCCCGCTCGACCGGGGGCGCCCGGACCGGGCCGCCTTACGAACGGCGGTCGAAAGATTGAAGCAGGGAAATGTGATCGGTATCTTCCCGGAAGGTACCCGTTCAGATGACGGCCAGCTCCAGGCGTTACGGGGTGGGGCGGCACTCATTGCGCTGCAGGCGCAGGTACCCATCGTACCGGCCGTGGTGGAGGGGAGCTGGCGGGTTTGGCCGCGGGGTCGCTGGTGGCCGCGACGGGGAGCGATACGGGTCCGGTTCGGGGCGGCAGTAAGCCCGGAGTTCCTTTCGAAGCCGGTGCCAGGGACAGCCGAACGTTCCCACCCGGTTAACCGGCGGGCCGTGGAGGCTCTTTCCATGGGGCTGGCCCAGGCGATGCAGTCGCTCTTCACACATTAGTTCCAGGGCTGCATACATTTTTCTCGGAAAGAACCCGCTCAGGGGAAGGATTTGCCTGAGCAGTGTCAAACATACGGGAGCGGAGTTGCCTCATGAATACGGTGTGCCCCGCCATACTAGCACTGGGCCGGCCGGCCACAGTTCACCATTGAGTCAGGGCTGGGTTTAGCAGGCCAAACGTGACGGGTCACGGGCAGGAGGCGAGGCCACCGGGAGCAGAACCTAGGGGGAAAGTGCTCACCGCCCCCAGACAGGTGGGCAGTCCGAGGGGGTTGTAGAATGTCAGCCGAGGAGAGGGAAACGTTGGCTACAGGTGAGGCTTCCACCTCTGCCAATCATATGGGCCAGGTGGCCGAGCCGGAGGACGGGCCGGAGAAAGCTCAAAGCGCGCCGGCCGGAGGGGCGCCCGTTGAGGTAGCACCGGCGGTTGGGGAGGCGACCAGGGAGCTTGCCGCCACGGCCGAAAGCCAGGTAGTGACCGTTCAGGGGAAAGCGGATACCGACGGGCAGCCGGCCGAGGCCGCTCCGGTTGGAGTCCAAGCCGAGTCGAAAGCGGAGGGCCTCCCGGAGACCGGGGGTGAGGTGCAGCCCGAAGGGACGTCAACGTCCCCGGCCGGGAGGGCAGTGAGCCCGAGCGAGGGCGAGCCGGCGGCCTCCACCTCTGAGCCCTTTCCTGCGGCGACGCAAAGAGCGGTGAAGGTGACGGAAGCGGGAGCCGGGGCCGAAGCCGGGCCGTATGCGGAGACGTTCCGTACGTTCCGGCCCGGGCAAATCGTGGAGGGCCGGGTAGTTCAGGTGCGGCCGGATGAGGTGCTGGTAGACGTTGGCTACAAGTCGGATGGAGTCATTCCCCGTGCTGAACTGGGAATCGCGGCCGACACCGATCCGGCTACCGTACTGCAGCCAGGGGACAAGATCGACGTCACCGTACTGCGGGTAGACGAAGGGGAAGGAACGATCGTCCTCTCCCGGCGGCGGGCGCTGGCTCACAGTGCCTGGAAGCGGGTCCAACGGGCTTACGAGACGGGAGAGGTCATTGAAGCGAAGGTGACCGAACGGGTCAAAGGCGGGCTCCTGGCAGACGTGGGGGTGCGCGGGTTCATCCCGGCCTCGCAGGTGGGTCGCGGCTTCGTGGAGAACCTCGACCAGTATGTCGGCCAAACCCTGCGGCTGAAAGTGATCGAACTCGAGAAAGACCGCCGCAACGTGGTACTCTCCCACCGCCAGGTGCTGGAAGAAGAGGCGGAGAAGCAGAGGGAAGCGGCGCTGGCCGCTCTGGAGGAAGGCCAGATCGTGAAGGGAGTGGTGCGCCGGCTGACCGATTTCGGGGCCTTCGTCGATATCGGCAACGGCCTCGAAGGCTTGCTCCACATTTCGGAGATCGCTTGGAGCCGGGTGCGTCATCCCTCCGATGTGCTGCACGAAGGCGACGAAATACAAGTCCTTATCCTGCGCGTAGACCGGGAGCGCAAGCGGATCTCCCTCAGCTTGAAGCAGGCCAAAGGCGATCCGTGGGAACATGTCACCGAGCGCTATCAGCCCGGCCAGATCGTAACCGGCCAGGTCACCCGGGTGGTCGACTTCGGGGCCTTCGTCAAGCTGGAAGACGGTCTCGAGGGTTTGGTCCATATCTCGCAGCTTGCGCCTTACCGGGTGGCACGCAGTTCCGACGTGGTCAGCCCCGGGCAGGAGGTGCCGGTAAAGATCCTTTCGATCGACCCGGTCAACCGTCGCATCTCCCTTTCCATACGGCAGGCGGAAGAACCGGATGAGTTGGACGCCGGCGCCGGGCCCGGAGAAGGAGAACGAGAAGGGGCGACGGGGATGCCGGCCGGCGCCGAGGATCGAGCGGAGAAGCCGGCCTGGGACGAGCACGACCAGCGGCCGCGGGATGGTCGCGGCGAACGGGGCGAGCGCGACCGGGGCTTCCGGGGAGAGCGGGGCGAACGGGGAGAACGGGGCGAACGGGGAGAACGGGGCAATCGCCGCCGTGACCGGGACCGCGACCGGAAGCGGCGCGATGAGGATGACGAAGACGTTCCCGACTCCTATACCGCCGGCGAAGGCGGGGGGATGACCATCGGGGAGCGACTCGGTGACATCGACCTGCACGAGTTGCTCGAAACCGGCTCCCGGCCGGCGCAGGATAGCTGATGGCCGTTTCGGGTGGCCTGAGGTACCGGCCGAGGCCGCGCGGCAGGTAGCAGGGAAGGACCAGTAAATACGATCGGAGAGGGGGGCTCGTGCCCCCCTTTCTGATAATTGCGCCGGCCAACCACGCCGAGCAGAACGCAAGCGCCCTTGTACCTAGATCACGAAGCTGATCAAGAAAAGCACGGAGGTCGCCCAAAGAAGCGGATGGACCCGGCGGGCCTCTCCGGTGAGCAGCTTGATGATCACGTAGGCAATGAAGCCATACCCGATGCCGCGGGCGATGTTGAAGGTAAGGGGTATGGTGATCAGGGTGACGAAGGCAGGGAACGCTTCGCCAAAATCGTGGAAGGGGATGTCCTTTATCGCCGCGAGCATCAGGAAGCCGACGATAATGAGCGCCGGGGCGGTCGCTTCCGTGGGGACGATGCCAATGAGGGGGGCGAAGAAGACGGCGATCAAGAAGAGGAGACTGGTGGTAACCGACGCAAGCCCGGTTCGCCCGCCCTGGGCTACTCCGGCGGCACTTTCCACGTAGGTGGTGACAGAGCTGGTCCCGAAAAGGGCTCCGACCATAGCCGAGAGGCTGTCTACCAGAAGCACACGCTTCAAGCCCGGGAGCTTTCCGTCTTTGAGGAGGCCTGCTTCCTCGCCGATGGCGACCACCGTGCCCATGGTATCGAAGAAGTCGGTCATCAAGAACGCGAAGATTGAGGAGAGCAGCGCGAGGCGCAAAGCTCCGGCGATGTCGAGCTGGAAGAAAGTGGTAAACGAGCCGGCGCCCGGCACCCGCAGCCAGGTAGAGGGCAGGTGAGTCAGACCAAGGGGTATACCGATGACGGTGGTCAAGAGAATCCCCAGCAGGATGGCACCGGGGATGCGGCGGCTCATCAGGGCGGCGGTGAGCAACAAGCCGATGATCGAAAGCAATGCCCCTTTGTTGAGCACCGAGCCGTACGTCACCAGCGTGGCGGGGTGGTCGACCACCAGCCCGGCGTTCTTGAGGCCGATGAACGCGATGAAAAGGCCAATACCGGCTCCAATGGCTCGTTTGAGATTTAGGGGGATCGCTTCCATTACCTGTTCACGAATGTTGGTAAGAACGAACACGGTAACGATCAAGCCTTCAATGAAGATGACTCCCATGCCGACCTGCCAGGGAATCTTCTGGCCGGCGGCGAGCCCGAAGACCAGGGCGCTGCTCAGCCCGACCCCGGGAGCGAGTGCGAACGGGTAGTTGGCGTAAAGGCCCATGGCCAGGGTGGTGAGCGCGGCGGCGAGGGCCGTAGCCACGGCCGCCCCCTCGGCCGGTATGCCAATGGTGGAAAGCATGTCCGGGTTGACGAAGAGGATGTAAGCCATGGTCATGAAAGTGGCCACACCGGCGATTACTTCTCGACCTACCGTTGAACCCCGTTCTTGAATGTGGAAGAAACGCTCCAGAAAAGATGGGGAAGCTGCTGCCTGCAACTTGATCACTCCTCGCTTTCCACTGGGTCTAGCTTGTCCAACGTCTTGTACTGTATCACGACGGATAGGCGCTCACCAGGGGAGGCAGGCTATTGCCCGAGGTGGGGTTGAATGCCGCTCGGGCTTTTGGTCTTGGCCGTGGTTACCCTGCTCATAGCAATGGGGCTCACCCAGCGGGTACTCGACCGGCTGCACCTGACCGAGGGCCAAGCCCTGGTCGTCGTGCTCCTGATGGCGGCCGGCTCCTTCGTCGACCTGAAGTTCACCCTGGGCGGGGCGCCCTGGGAGGTCAACCTGGGAGGCGGGCTTATCCCGCTCGGTCTGATCGCGTACGTCTTCGGCCGGGCCGACACTGCCGTCGAACGCTGGCGTTCCCTCTTTAGCCTCTTCGCGACCGCCGCGATCATCTGGGGAATCGCCCACGTTACCGACTTCGACGCCGGCCGTACTCCCGCGCTTCTCCGGTTCATCGACCCGCTTTGGCTTTTCGGTCTCATCGCCGGAGTACTGGCCTATTTGGCCGGCCGTTCCCGCCGGGCTGCCTTCATCGGGGGCAGCGGGGGTGTGCTGCTCAGCCTGCTCGTTACCGACCTCCTCGCTCGCCGCGCCGGAATGGACGTTCCGGTAAGACTCGGGGGCGGGGGGATCTTCGACGGCAGTGTGATCGCGGGTGTGATCGGGCTGGGACTGGCCGAGTGGGTGGGTGAGGTGAGGGAGCGGATCAGCACGGGCGGCAGCACCAGCACCGGCGCCAGCACGAACGCCGGCGCCGGCGTCCGTGCTGGCACTAGCGCCGGCGACTCGCCCGGTAACCTGCCGGGCGGACCACGGGGAGGGCAGGCAGAATGAAGCGGGTGGGCATCCCGTTCATCCTAGCAGTTATCGTTGTCACCGTACTGTTGCCAGCACCTGCATGGCTCCCCTGCGGGACCGGCGAGGCAGGCAGGAGTCTTGACCCCGCCGAAGGTGACCTCCCGGCGGGAAAAGCGCGAGAAGAGTGGTGGGAACGGCGGGAAGGTGGATACTACACGGTACGCTCCGAGCCCGACGGGCAGGTGGTTACCTATACCACTTTGGAACTGCGTCCGGGTGATTTATACATCCGCAGCGACAACGCCCGCTTCCGGGTGACCAGGGTCGACGGGGACGAAGTATGGGTGAAGGAGGACGGCGAGGAGAGACTCCCCGTCGTGGAAGTGCAGGACGTCGAAGAAGTGCAGGATGTCGAAGCCGGCCGTTCTTCCTCCCCAGCGGAGCCGGAAGCGCAATTGGGTGCGCAAGCAGAAAGGTTCCGTGCTCCGCTGGTGGGCATCTACTTCACGCATAGCGATGAATCCTACCGGCCTTCCAGCGGTACGGCCAGCCTCCCGCCTCGGGGGGAGGTGTACCGGGTGGGCGAAGCCCTGGCACGGGGTTTGCGGGAGAACGGGGTCCGGGTCGACTACCGGGAGGAGACGCACGCGCCCCATGACGGTCTGGCGTACCTGCGCTCCCGCGCCACCGTCCGCAAAATGCTGGCCAGAATGCCGGCGGTGCTCCTCGATATCCATCGCGACTCGGTACCCGCTGATGTATACACGACCGAGATTCAGGGACGGAAGGCCGCCCGGGTCCGCATCGTGGTGGGACGACAAAATCCCCAGGCGCACGCGAATTTCGATTTCGCCAAAAGATTGAAAGCGGTGGCCGACCGTCTCTTTCCGGGGCTGGTGCTGGACATCTTCTTCGGGCACGGCAACTACAACCAGGACGTGGGACCGAGATCGGTCCTGCTGGAGTTTGGGACGGCCGACAACCCGGTGGACCAGGCAATGGTAGCCGCCCAGCTATTCAGCAAAGTGATCCCGGCCGCCGCCGGGCTTACCCCGGGGGTCGCTACTCCGGTGACGGCCGCGGGCCTTCGCTATCTTTGGGCGGCACTGGGGCTGGTGGCCGTGGTAGGCGGCGGTTTCCTGCTCTTTTACTGGCTGAACCGGCTCCGCCGGCCGGGCTGAGGAGCAGCCCTCCGGCCGCATCCGGCTCCCCGGTCGTGTCAACACTCCAGCTGCCCCCGGCCGGTCGGGCGGCGAACCGGAGGGCGGCTCCTTGCATCCTCAGCCGGGGCGGACTATGCTCGGAACGCAGGGGGTGCAGGCGAGTGCGGGGGCAGGGAGCGCTGCCACAAGTGGCCATCGTCGGCCGGCCGAACGTGGGTAAGTCGACGCTCTTCAATCAAATCCTTTCCCGCCGGGCCGCTCTGGTACGCGCTGAGCCCGGGATAACCCGCGACCGCCTCTACGGCGAGGCCGATTGGCGGGGACGCCATTTCGTACTCGTCGATACGGGCGGTATCGACCCGGACAGTACCGGGGAAATCCCCCGCCAGATGCTGCGCCAGGCCGAACTGGCCGCCGCCGAGGCCGACCTCGTCCTTTTCGTGGTCGATGCCCGGGCCGGGTTGCTACCGGCGGACGAAGAGGTGGCAGAGCGCCTGCGCCAGATCCGGAAGAACCGTCGCCGCCCCGTACTCCTCGTGGTCAACAAGGTGGACGGTCCGGAAATCGAGCCGGCCGTGTGGGAGTTCACCCGGCTGGGTCTCGGTGAACCCTTTCCGGTCGCGGCCGAACACGCGCGGGGGCTGGGAGACCTGCTCGATGCCATTATCGAGCATCTGCCGGCCGTCGAGGCCGGTGCCGGCTCTCGTACGGCCGGTCGCGCCGCTGCCGTCTCCGGTACCGGTCCTGCCGCCCGCGTCGATGCCGGCGCCGAGGCTAGCCCCGCCGTTGCCGGCGTCAACGCCGTCACCGGCGCCGGCACCGTCGCCACCCGCGGGGCCCCTGCCGGGGATTTGGCCGGCCCCGACGACAACGCCGATACCGCGGACTCTACCGAGGTCGAAGATTTACCCCGCGCCGGCGTCACGACCAGGGTCACCGCTGCCGCTACGAGGACCGCGACCGAATCTCGAGCTGGTGGGCCGGAGGCGGCCCTAGCGGGCGCCGAACCCGAGGCGGTCTCTGACACCTCTGACACCGTCGCCGTAGCTGTGGTGGGCCGGCCCAACGTAGGCAAATCTTCCCTCGTCAACCGTATACTGGGTGAAGAGCGGGTGATCGTCAGTTCCATTCCAGGCACGACCCGGGACCCGGTGGACACGCCCTTCACTTATGCCGGCCGCCCGTTCTTGCTGGTGGATACCGCCGGGCTCCGCCGGCCCGGGCGGGTCGACGAACCGGTGGAAAAGGTCGCCCGGCTCATGGCCGAGCGCGCGCTGGCCCGGGCCGACATCGCACTGCTCGTCCTGGATGCCGCGGCCGGCATTACCCACCAGGACCTTTATGTCGGGGGTCTCATACGGGAGGCGGCACGCGGCGCTCTCCTGGTCGCCAACAAATGGGATCTCGTCGCCCCCGGCGAGCCTGACGCCGCCCGGCGCTTCGAAGCCGAGGTGCGGCGGAAGTTCGACTATCTGGGGTTTGCCCCCCTCGTCTTCATCTCCGCCCGCACCGGTCGCGGCCTACCACGCCTGCTGGAGCAGCTCCTGGTCGTGACCGAGAACTACTCCACCCGGCTTTCCCCCGATACCTGGCACGAGATCCTGGCCGAGGCCACTGCCTTCCACCAGCCGCCCACCCGCAAAGGCCGTCCCCTCGTCATCTACTCTGCCGAGCAGGTGGGGGTACGGCCCCCCACCGTCTTGCTGCGGGTGAACGACCCCCGCCGTCTCCACTTCTCTTACCTGCGCTACCTCGAAAACATGGTTCGCCGGGTGTATCCCTTCACCGGTGCCCCCATTCGCTGGAAAGTGGTAGCGTCGCCGGGGGACCTGTACTAATCGCGGCAGACAGGTTCATATAGATTAACCGTCCCAGCCAGGACCTGTCCGGCCGCGAGCAGGTTGAGGCCCGCTACGCCCCCGCCGCGGCCTTCCACTCCGTGAGGGGGGTGCGGTAGATGGAGAAATTCGATCTGTTTGCCGACATCGCCGAAAGGACCGAAGGGAGCATCTACATCGGTGTGGTGGGGCCCGTGCGTACGGGCAAATCCACGCTGATCCGGCGGTTTATGGATCTCGTGGTGCTGCCGGAGATCGAAGATACTTACGTGCGGCAGCGGACGGCCGACGCGCTCCCGCAAAGCGGCGCCGGGCGCACCATCATGACCACCGAGCCCAAGTTCGTACCGGACGAACCCGTGGAGGTGCCCGCCGGTGAACACCTGCGTGTCAAGGTGCGGCTGGTGGACTGCGTGGGTTACGCCGTCGAAGGAGCCGTCGGGTACCTGGACGAGTACGGTCCACGCCGGGTAAGAACCCCCTGGTTCGAAGGGGAGATTGCTTTCCAGCAAGCAGCTGAACTCGGTACCCGCAAAGTGATCGCCGAGCACTCCACCATGGGGCTGGTGGTGACCACCGACGGTTCTATCACCGACCTACCCCGCAGTGCTTACGAGCCGGCCGAGGAACGGGTGATCAGGGAGCTGCAGGAACTCGGCAAGCCGTTCATGGTGGTATTGAACTCCGTTCACCCGGAGGCCGAGGAGACCAGGCAACTCGCGGAAAAGCTGGCGGCCCGGTACGGGGTGACGGTACTCCCGCTTGACTGTTTGCACCTGCGGGAGAACGAACTCCTGGGCCTTTTGGGTGAACTGCTCTACGAGTTCCCGCTGCGGGAGGTTGCCTTCCGGTTACCCGGGTGGGTAGAGGAACTCGATGAGGAACACTGGCTTCGCCGGCAGTGTGAAGAGGCGGTCGCCGAGGTGGTGGAAGAGGTCAATAAGCTCCGGGACGTTAATGCCGCCGTGGACGCCTTCTCCCGCTACGATTTCCTGGCCGGAGCGGAGCTACAGCTCCTCGACCTGGGGCAGGGCCTGGCGGACATACGGGTCGAAACTCGCGAGGGGCTTTTCTACCAGGTATTGCAGGAGATCACCGGCATGGAGCTGGCCGGCGACCGGGGGCTCATGCGGGCCATCCGGGAGCTGGCCACGGCCAAGCGGGCCTACGACCGGGTCGCGGCCGCCCTGGCGGCGGTGCGGGAGACGGGGTACGGCATCGTCCCTCCGGCCGAGGAGGAGATCGTCTACGAAGAACCCGAGCTTATCCGGCGAGGCAACCGCTTCGGCATCCGGCTGCGGGCGACGGCCACTGCGATCCATATGATCCGGGCCGACATCACCACCGAGGTGACGCCCTTCATCGGGGCCGAGCGGCAGGGCGAGGAGTTCGCCCGGTACCTCCTGGAGCAGTACGAGAAGCAGCCCGGGCGGATCTGGCAGGCCGATTTCTTCGGCAAACCCCTGCCGGCTCTCGTCCGGGAGGGCATCGACAGCAAGCTCCATCGCATGCCTGAGAACGCCCAGGTGAAGCTGCAAGAAACCCTGACCAAGATCGTGAACGAGGGGAGCGGCGGCCTCATCTGCATCCTGCTGTGAGGCCGGAGCGCCGGCGGGGCAAGGTTGGCGCGGTAGGCGGAGACCGGAGGGCAGGCAGTTCAGAAGAGTGCCCCGGCTCCGCCGCCGTCGCGTATTGCCCCGGTTTCTGCTATAATCGTGCGGAAACGGTGCGAAACCGTCCGGACGGCGGCGAGGATGGCAGAGGAGGCTGGGGAGTGTGGCAGGAGGGGTAGCGGGGGAATCGCCGGTGCCGCTCAGGGTCGGCCTGTTGGGATTGGGGGTGGTCGGCAGCGGCCTGGTGCAACTCCTCCGGTGTAACCGCGAGGAGGTCGCGAGACGGCTGGGGGCGCCGATCGAGATCCGGCGGGTGCTTGTCCGTTCGCTGGACAAGCCCCGGCCGGTTCCCGTCCCCCGGGAGCTTCTTACCACCGATCCCGGCCGTGTACTGCAAGACCCGGAGATCGACGTGATCGTGGAAGTGATGGGCGGGGTCGAGCCGGCCCGGGAGCTCATTCTGGCCGCCCTGGCGCAGGGGCGACCGGTGGTGACCGCGAACAAGGAGGTCTTGGCCCGCCACGGTCCGGAGCTCTTCCGGGCGGCGGCCGCGCATGGAGCCGGCCTTTACTTCGAAGCCAGCGTGGCCGCGGGCATCCCGGTGATTCGTAGCCTGGTGCAGGGGCTGGCCGCCAATAAAGTGCGCACCTTGATGGGGATCATCAACGGTACGACCAACTACATACTCACCCGGATGATCGAGGAGGGGGCGGAGTTCGCCGTTGCCCTGGAGCAGGCCCAGCGGGCCGGATACGCCGAAGCCGATCCCACTTCGGACGTGGACGGGTGGGATGCCGCTTACAAGCTCGCCATCCTTTCCTCGCTTGCTTTCGAGACCTATGTCCCGGTGGAGTCGGTCTACGTAGAGGGTATTCGCCGGGTAACGCCGGTGGATCTGGCCTACGGCACGGAGCTGGGATTCACCGTGAAGCTCCTTGCCATCGCCAAGAACGTCAACGGGGCGATCGAAGCCCGGGTGCATCCGACCATGGTGCCGCTCCATCACCCGCTGGCGGCGGTACGGGACGTCTTCAATGCGGTCTACCTGAATGGCAATGCCTCCGGTGAACTGATGCTCTACGGCCGCGGCGCCGGCTCGCTCCCCACGGCCTCCGCCGTCGCCTCTGATCTGATGGAGGCCGCCGATGACCTGCGGCGGGGGCAGACGCCGCTGCTTATCCGCCGGCGGCCCGGAGAGTGGGCGAGGAAGGAAGTTTTGCCGATCACCGAGACCCGTACCCGGTTTTATTTGCGTTTTCTCGTCCACGATCAACCGGGAGTACTGGCAGCCATCGCCGCCGCCTTCGGCAAGACGGGGGTCAGCATCGAATCGGTGATCCAGAAGGGCCGGGGACGTTCCCCGGTGGACCTGGTCTTCGTTACTCACGAGGCGAAGGAAGCCAATGTCCGGGAAGCGCTGCGGGAGATCGGCCAATTGCCGGTAGTTCACCAGGTAGCAAGCGTCATACGGGTGGAGGACGGCAGTTCCCAGGAGGAAATGGGGCCGGCCGGCTCGACGGAGGAAGCACGGTGTGAGTAGCGGCGAAAGGTGGGGAGCGGCCGGTAGCTTCCTGGTGAAGGTGCCCGCTACCACGGCCAACCTCGGGCCGGGCTTCGATACCCTCGGGCTCGCACTGGACCTCTATAATGACGTCCAGGTCGAGCCCATCGGCGGGACACCATGGGATGGGGTTGCCGGCCGGGCGGAGCGGTTCCCGGTAGAAGTGCTGATCGGGGGGGAAGGCGCGGGAGGCGACGAACGGGAACGTCTTACCCAAGACGAACGGAACTTAGTAGTCCGGGCGTTCCTCGCCGGTTGGTCCCGGTGGCGCCCGCAGGAAGAGGTTCCGGCGGTGCGGCTCCGTTGCCGGAATCGTATTCCGCTCAGCTCGGGACTGGGCAGCAGCGCGGCGGCGGTGACGGCAGGACTCCTGGCGGCCGCCGGGCTTTGCTGCCGGCTTGGGAGCATCGACAGTTCGGCTCCGGCCGGCCACCAGGGGGTCACACTGTACCGGCCGGCCGGTTGGCTCGCCGAGCTGCTGGAGCTGGCCACCGATTTCGAAGGGCATCCGGACAACGTCGCCGCGGCGCTCTTCGGCGGATTGACGGTGGCCCTCCGTCAGGGTAACGGGCTCGCCGTGGGGCGGGTGGTGCCCCGGGAGCCGGTCTGGGCGGCGCTGGTCGTTCCCCGGTTCTGTTTGGGTACCGCTCTCTCCCGCTCGATCCTGCCGGAAAAGGTATCCCGTCAGGATGCGGTTTTCAACCTGGGGCGGGTGGCCTGGATGCTGCTGGCGGCGGCCGCGGGCAACTGGAAGGAAGCAGGAAGGGCCATGGAAGACCGCCTCCATGAGCCCCACCGGGTGGCGCTGGTGCCGGGCCTGGAAGAAGCCCTGCAAGCGGCCCGGGAAGCGGGGGCGTGGGGGGCGGCCTTGAGCGGGTCGGGACCCTCGATCGTCGCCCTGACCCCGGACCGGGCAAGAGCAGAGGTAGTGGCGAGAGCGATGGCCGGGGCTTGGCAACGGGCCGGAGTGGAAAGCCGCCCGCTCTGGTTGCAGGCGGGGGTTCCGGGCGCTCTCGATAGCTTGATTCGGTAGTGGGAGGCAGGGTAGGGTGGGGCTGATAGTTCAAAAGTATGGGGGATCTTCGGTAGCCAACACGGCGCGGCTGCGGGCGGTAGCCGAGCGGGTGGTGAGAACCCGGCGCGAGGGCCATCAAGTGGTGGTGGTGGTGTCGGCGCAAGGGGATACGACGGATGAACTCATTCGTAAGGCGCACGAACTGACGCCCAATCCGCCCCGGCGCGAGATGGACATGCTCCTTGCCACCGGTGAACAGGCTTCCATCGCCCTGCTCGCCATCGCCATAGATTGCCTGGGTGAACCGGTGGTCAGCCTTACGGGCGGCCAAGGCGGCATTTATACGGATAACGTTCATACGAAGGCGCGGATCACCCGGGTGCGGGGTGATCGAATCCTCCGGGAGCTCGCAGCCGGCAAGATCGTGATCGTGGCCGGATTCCAGGGCATCACCGTCGAGGGCGAGGACTACGAGATCACCACCCTGGGGCGGGGCGGGTCGGATACGACCGCGGTGGCGCTGGCGGCCGCCTTGAAGGCAGACATGTGCGAGATATACACCGACGTTACCGGCGTTTTTACTGCCGATCCTCGTATTGTTCCGCAGGCTCGCAAGATCCCGGTCATTTCTTACGGCGAGATGCTGGAGATGGCAAGCCTCGGCGCGGTGGTGCTCCAACCCCGATCGGTCGAGTTCGGGGCAGTGTACAACGTCCCCATTCATGTGAGGTCGAGTTTCAGCGATGAACCCGGCACGATCGTGAAGGAGTTGACTTTGATGAACGGTAACGGAAACGGCACTGAAACGGGCGAGAAGGAGGTCCTGGTCACGGGGGTGACCCATGATACCAACGTGGCCAAGGTGGTGCTGGTAAGCGTCCCCGACCGTCCGGGGGTGGCGGCCCGCATTTTCGGGGCGCTGGCGGCGGAGCGGATCAACGTAGACATGATCGTTCAGACGACCAAGGCCGAGCAGGAGACCGACCTTCTCTTTACCATCTCCCGGGACGACCTCCCCCGGGCGAGCGAGGTAGTCCGGCGGGTCGCCCGGGAGCTCGGTGCCAAGGACGTGCTGGAGGACCAGACCGTGGCCAAGGTCTCTATCGTCGGCGCCGGCATGGTCATGAACCCGGGTGTCGCCGCCGCGATGTTCCAGGCCCTGGCAGATTGCGGCATCAACATCCAGGTCATCAGCACCTCCGAGATCAAGGTCTCCTGCCTCATCGACGAGTCCCGGGTGGTAGAGGCGGTACGGGCGATCCACCGCCGCTTCCTGGAGGAGAATGCGCCCGGCCCGGTCCGGGCGGCGGCGACGGGCGCGGCCGCGACCACCGCAGCAGCAGCTCCGGGTTCGGCCAGAGCCACGGCCTCTACCGCGGCGTCGTCCATGGCCACGCCCACGGCTGCGGCCGGTTCTACCTCGGCAGATCCCCAACCAGGTGCGACCGGGTCGGCGGCGGGCACGTGGTGACGCGGCCGCGGTCTTGCCGTGCGGATCGGGGCGGGCGAGCCCGGCCCTCCGGCCGGCGATGGGTTGACCGCAGCCCCCGGTGATGGTATATTGAATTGGCGATTCGATCGGGGCGTGGCGCAGCTTGGCTAGCGCGCTACCTTGGGGTGGTAGAGGTCGCTGGTTCAAATCCAGTCGCCCCGACCAGTTTTAAGGCCCACCAGGAGCAGTTCCTGGTGGGCTGTTTTTTTCTGAATATATGGCAAGGAGCCCAGCCAACTGTAGCCTAACTGCAGCCCAGTACACGACCGTAGTTGACTTGACGACACTCTGACACCTAGCCGCCTTGGCATGGCCCGCCTGGCGGACCGACTCGCCGTCATGCAGTACGGGCGAGCAGCACTGTCACGTCAATTCGGGCCATCCACCGCCGTCGGGGACTTCCTCCCGGAAAGGAAGGAAGTGAACCGCCGGATGTCGAATGGATCTCTAAACGTTACCGGAGCCGGTTCACAGAGAGACCGCAGAGGGAGTGTGCCAATGAGACGGAGTGAATACCCGAGGCCCCACTTTGTGCGTGACCAATGGCAGAGTCTCAACGGCGAGTGGGAGTTTGCGTTTGACGACGGCAGCGTGGGCGTTCGGGAGGGCTGGGAGCGAGGTGGGGTAACGTTTCCACTTCGCATTCAGGTGCCTTTTGTCTACCAGAGCCAGTTGGGCGGCATCCACGATCAGTCGTTTCATCCCGTGCTTTGGTACCAGCGTCGCTTTGCCATCCCAGAGGCGTGGGCGGGCAAGCGGGTGTTGGTTCATTTTGGCGCTGTTGATTACCAAACCACGGTGTGGGTCAACGGCCGTTTTGCCGGGATGAATCGTGGTGGGTATGTGCCGTTCTCGTTCGATATTACCGATCTTTTGCAGCCCGGTGAACAGTTGTTGGTGGTTCGGGTCGAGGACTATACCCACATCGAGCAGCCCTTGGGCAAGCAAAGTGCCCGGGCGGAAAACTGGGGCTGCTGGTACACGCGGGTGAGCGGCATCTGGCAGTCGGTCTGGATCGAGCCGGTAGCCGATCTGCACCTGACCCGGCTCTACCTGACGCCTGACATCGATGCCGGGACGGTGACAGTTGAATACGGGCTTTCCCATTATGAACCGGGGTACCAACTCCAGGTGGAACTGGTAGCCTCGCTCAGGGGGCGGGAGGTGGTCCGGCTCGAGGTCCCGGTGGAACCTTTACGCACCCCCTGGGTAGACCCGGGCCGGCTGCCTAACGGTAAAGCGGTGCTGCCGGTGGTAGATCCGGAGCTTTGGACCCCCGAGCACCCCGCACTTTACGATCTGGAAGTCGCGCTGAAGCGGGACGGGCAGGTAGTCGACCGGGTGCAGAGCTACTTTGGCATGCGGAAGATCGCCGTTCAGGATGGGAAAATCCTGCTCAACCACCGTCCCTACTACCTGCGAATGGTACTGGACCAGGGCTTCTGGCCCAATGGCGTCTACACCCCCGGCGATGTCGCCGCCTTTGAGCATGACGTCCGCACCATAAAAGCGATGGGCTTCAACGGCGTTCGCATGCACCAAAAGATTGAAGACCCCTACTTCCTTTACTACTGCGACCGGCTGGGGCTCCTGATGTGGTCGGAGATGCCGTCGTGGTATGGCTTCGGGCCGGCGGCCATCGAATCGGCGCTGAACGAGTGGCAGCGGGTAATCAGGCGGGATTACAACCATCCTTGCGTCATGGCCTGGGTGCCGGTGAACGAGAGCTGGGGCGTCGACCCGTTGGGGGAGCGGGGTACCCGGCAGCGGCAGGCCGCAGCCGTTTTGCAGACGCTCTATTACCTCACCAAAGCGCTCGATCCCACCCGGCTGGTGGTGAGCAACGACGGCTGGCAGCAGGCGGCCACCGACCTCGTCACCATTCACGAATACACCCAGGATGCGGCCGATCTGAGCGCCCGGCTGCAGCGGTTTCTGAAGGACAAGAGCGGTGCTCCCTTCACCCACGGGCGGCCGATCCTGCTTCCCGAGGTATCTTACGCCGGCCAGCCCATTCTGGTGACCGAGTTTGGGGGCTGCAAGGTGGCCGCGCAAGGGGCGAGCGGCTGGGGTTACGGCGAGGCGGTGGCCGACTACGAGCAAATGCTCGAGCGGGTGGATGGCCTGGTGAAGGCCATTCGCGCGCAGTCAGAGATCGCCGGCTTCTGCTATACCCAGCTGACCGACGTAGAGCAGGAGGTGAACGGCCTGCTCTATGCCGATCACACACCTAAGATGCCGGTCGAAAGGTTGAAGGCGGTATTCGAGCAGTAGCCGGTCAGGCCGAGCGGCGGATTACCAGTTCGGGCGGGAGGACAACAGGCGTATGCTGGGTGTCCTGGTCTATCATCTGCTTGTCCTCCTGCTTTCGCCGCCGTTGCGGACCTGACTCGAGGATGCGGATGAGGAGTTGACACGCGGTCTGGCCCAGCCGTGTTTTTGCAATCCGCACGGTAGATAGGGGAGGATCGACGACCTGGGAGACCATAACGTCATCGTATCCCATGACGGCCACGTCGTCCGGAATCCGCAGCCCGGCATCACGCAGTGCCTGCACCACACCGAAGCTGACGAAATCGTTGAAGCAGAAAACGGCGGTAAACCCGGCCTTGTTCGTAAGCGCCTGTTGCATGGCCACGTAGCCCCCATGCATCCGGGCGTCGGTTTCGAGAATCAAACCCGGGTCGACCGGCAGGCCCGCTTGACGGTGAGCGTCTATGTATCCCTCCAGGCGACGACGAGCTTGCGAGCTGTAGGCAGCAGCATTCAGGAAGAGGATCCGTCTGTGTCCCCGGCTCAGTAAGTATTCTACTGCCATCCGGGCACCGGCCCGGTCGTCGTTTATTACTGCAGGCCCGGGGATTCTCTCAAATACCCTTCCCAGAAGGCAGTATGGAACACCCCGGTTGATCAGGTACTCGATGGAGTCGGGGTCCGGTTGGCTGGGCGAAATCAAAACACCATCCACCTGTCGATCCACCAGCGTTTGAACTACCTGCATTTCGCGGCTGGCATCGTGACCGATGTTAGCCAGGACAATCCCATACCCCCTGGCGGCTGCTTCTCGTTCGATACCCTCTACGACCTCGGCGAAGAAGGGGTTTACAATGTCCGAAATCACGACGCCGATCGTCGACGTTCGGCTCTGGCGCAGGCTTCGTGCCAGGTGATTCGGCCGGTAGTCCAGCTCGCGCGCCACCTTTAACACCAATTTGCGGGTGGCCTCGCTGACGTACGGCTTGTTGTTGAGGGCGCGCGAGGCGGTATTGATCGAGACTCCCGCCTCGCGAGCAACATCGTGCAGTGTGGCCGGTCTTTCAGTACCCATGCGGCTAGTCCCCTGCATTTTATCCCCGTGGCTGGCGCTGTCTGACCGCTGGCACGGGCCCCCTTGGTTGCCCTTGTCCTGCGTCCGGTACTGCACGTGCGAAGGAGCGGGTCATCCCGTCTCCCCCTGAGGCGCGTGGGCAGAGGGGGCAAGGATAGGGTTCCCCGGACCGCGTACGTGTACCACGCGACCGGGACCGCGGCCGGTACCCCGCATCATCTTGCTTTCGCCACCTTCCTCGTAGATGCCTCCATAGAAAAGGATACTCCTTTGGCAACTAACGCCTAGGGGCTTTCGTCAAGAGGTGCGTAAACGTGTATCAGGCGACGGTCCCTTCCTGCGTAACTTCTACGCCGTCTTCGTATCGTCCGCCGGAATCACCGCCGTCGCTCGGTCTACTTTCTGGAACCGCCTGGCGGCATCTGTCCGCAACGGCAGCCCCGCCCAGCCGATTCCGCCACGCGTGCTGCTTCCACCCGGGGCGACGCGCAGACGATCTCGTAGAGCCTGGCCTTAGCGGCCGCGTGCGGGTTGCGCAGCAGCTCCTTCGGTGCGTTTAGCAGCTTCCCCAGCTGATGGCGAGCACCGGTTAGCTGATGGCAAATAATGGCACACCATCTTTGGAAGGAACTGAGGAAGACGCGTAGAATTTCCCCTCGCAACGTTATCTGATAACGTTGCGAGATTGACCGCCGCAAGGAGGGGTGCGCACTACCTCGCTAACCAAAGTGGGCAGTTTGGCAGGTAGAGAGAAAAGAGCTGCCACCCAATACCACGCAGGCTGGGAGCAGCAAGCACGGTCCTGCCGGGCAATTCCGGGGTGAGGAGGTGAGACCGTTTCGCTGTAAGAGAGGTCGGAGGGTCCACAGCCGTAAGAAAACTTTTCTGAAAACAGGAGGGAGTCATCATATGTTTCGCTCCGGAGTAAAGCGTTCCTGGTTGTTGCTCGTGGCGCTCACACTTGGGTTGATAGCCGTGGCGACGGAGGCTTTTGCCGCTGAGGTAACTATCGAGTACTATAACGGGATCACCGGTGGCGACCGGCCAGGCATGGAGCTGCTGGTAAGGATGTTCAACCAGCAGTACGCCGGCAAGTATAAAGTTAACATGGTCATCGCACCATGGGACGAGTACTACACGAAAATTGTGGTAGGAGTGGCTTCCGGCACAGCGCCCGACGTCGGACTGATGCACTGGGACAGGATTCCTGAGTTCGCTCATCAGGGAGTCCTGCGGCCTATCGACGACATGTTCCAGGCCCTGAAGCTAAGTCCCAACGATTTCCTGGGCTCCACAGGCCAGCTAGGGATCTATAAGGGCAAGCGATATGCCATCCCGCTTGATGCCCATCCTCAGGTTCTCTACTACGACAAGGACCTGTTCGAAAAGGTCGGTCTACCAGGAACTCCGCGGAATCCTGCACAGTATCTCGAATACGCCAAGAAGTTGACCATGGATAAGAACGGCGACGGCTCCACCGATGTCTGGGGGACGCTCTACCGGGCTGGAAGTTCGACGTTCTACGCGACCCTCTGGCAGATGGGAGGTCACTACCTGGGTGGTGACGACTGGTCAGAGGTCACGCTCAATACACCCGTCGCACGTAAAGCCTTGCAGTTCGGGCAGGAACTGGTATGGAAGCATAAAGTGTCTCCGAACCACATCTGGGTCAACAAGTTCGGCGGCGAGGTCGCTATGGACATCGATGGCATCTGGTGGCTCCGGACCGCCCAGGACCTTCGTAAGGAAGGTAAGGCCAACGTCTGGATAGACAGAGCCGATACCCTGTTTGGCGACGTGCGTGCAGGAGCGCCTGCCGGCTCGCATCAGATTGTCGTCTTCAAACAACGGAAGGAACAGCCTGAGAAGATCCAGGCCGTCCAAACGTTCATAGACTTCCTGTCTCGTAATAGCGCACTGTGGGGTCTCTACGGCGGACAGATCCCTCTGCGTAAGATTGCCTACGAAGCCGAAGAGTGGAAACAGATGACCGAGCACCAGCTAATCATTCGCGGACAGTTGATATTCGTTCCGCCGGTACCGTGGGGCGGCGGGCTGGGAGTACTGGACGAACTTATGGACAAAGTGGTCCAACAGGGCCAGCCGATCGAGCCCGCTCTCGAGCAGGCGATCCAGAAGCTCGAAGTCAAGATCCGCGAGACGCGTCAGAAGCTCGGCTTGTAAGGAAGTTGCAGTCATCGGACTACTGCAGTCAGCCAACGGAGAGGAGGGCTTATTAGCCCCCTCTCCTTTGTGGATTCGCCGTCTCTTCTCACCAAACCATATGTTTCCTGCCAAACCATCAGCAATAACGCCACTTGAACGTCGGCGGCGGCTAATCGGTGGCTAAGGAGGTCAATATACAGTGCGTATGGACATTTGTTTGAAAGGCATCCTGGAGGCAGTATCGGCAATGTTGCTTGCCTTCGTGCTTTATCCGGCACAGTCGGTCGCAGGCGCCGGCCCGTCCGAGGAAGCTCCCGCTGCCCCTGAAGAGTACCCCCCGGACGCTAATGTTGTCCAGGTCGATTTTGCCGTTAAGATCGATCCTCCTCTTGTCAAGAAGTTCTCCCAGTACAACTCTGGCCTCGTTACAATGTATCGATATAGGCGAGACATCGGAAAACTCGCAGAGTTGGCGGCTGAATCTTTCCGGATCGACCTTAGTATCGGCAAGCGCGACTCGGGGTGGAAAGAAGAGATTGTGACCGGATCTCTTGATGATCTTACCTACAATTTTACGGAAATAGATGAGCTATCCACTATGCTAAACAGAATAGGCGTCTTGCCCTATTGGTCATGGTGTTATGTTCCAGAGCCCTTACAGCAGAAACCCGGGGCATGGAAAGAAGCTCCTGTGTCCCTTGCCAAATGGCAGGAGATCTTGCGCTCGTTTGCTCGGCACTTCAGAGAGGCCGGGATTCGAATTGGTTACCACGAGGTATACAATGAACCTGACCTTAATATGTTCGCGACATTTCCATGGGATACGTACTTGCAGATGTACAAATACGGGGTACAAGGAATTAGGGCCGGCGACCCCGACGCGGTGGTTGGAGGCCCTGCTGCGGCGATAGTTGGATATCCCCACCTCAGCCGCTTTCTCGACTTTATCCAAGAAGAACAATTACCGCTCGACTTCTTTTCGTTCCACTCCTACGGTGATGCGTACCTGCCCAAGATAAAAGTGGTGCAGGATATGCTTCAAAAGCGTCCTTATTATAACACAACGGAGATACACTTGAACGAGTTTAACCCGGTGCTAGGTAGACCGGGCGACACTGAACTGGTCCGAAGGTACGTGATAGGTGTTGACATATTAGACGCGATCGAGGCACTGCTTGAGTTTTCTGACCTGACTCAAATTCATTGGGCCCAGTTTATGGATGCCTCCTCGGGAAGCGACGTGATTGGCATCGTCGATTACGAGGGCTACGAGCGGGCGGCCTTCAATGTTTTCAAAATCTACGCCCGCATGCCGGTGGATAGAGTAAAGGTAACCGGTCAAGAGGCGGTCAGGGCGATGGCCTCCACCGACGGGCATAGGGCCAGCGTTGTGCTTTGGAATCGGTCGGATAGTGACCAAACTCAGTCGGTCGAGCTCAAGGGCATTCCGTTTAGCAGAGGCGACATGCGCGTATTCCGCGTCGACAGCGCGCACTCAAGCTACGGGGACTTCGTAGACGGCGAACTGGTGCCCGAGGAGGAAATGTCGGGCGTGGATACTTCTGGCCTCTCATGGACGGGAACGATCCCTCCCAACGGTGTGGTATACATCGAGGTCGAGGACGGTACGGGCCTTTCCGAGCTTACGCCGGTGACGGTAGGGAAGGTGGTTAGAAAGTACCACTACTTTCCCGACCGGACCAAGCATAACTATGCCGTCTTCAGCGAAAGGACCTGGATCGCGTACCTTGGCATGAGAGACGAAGAGTCGGCTTTCTCGCTGGTGGGAGTGGAGGCCGAGGCGCTTCCGGCCAAGGTGAAGGTCTCTTTCGTGGTGGACGGGAAAGTAAGGCGGCTCGACGCCAACAGTTTACTCGGGGTGCGCGTCGACTACCAGGTCGGCGGCTCGTACCGGAAAGCCGTGCTGTTTCACGACGGTCTGTATGACCCGGTCGGAGAAGGCCAAATACCATGGGGTACCCGAACGGCACCTGATCAAGCAGTTCAGATCCCTGAGACCGCGGGTGAGGGCATTATCGATCTGGCCGGTTATGCCCCCGAAAACTGGACCGGACGGGTTATCATCTCGTTTCTCATGAGGAATACGGGTGCCAACACCAGGGCGAAAATCCTGATCCGCCAGTGCGATTAGGAGCCGAGGCTACTCCTCGCGCTTTTTGACCGGCAGGGAGGGGTTGGCTAGCCCGGGGTGTGCAAAGACCGGCCGGCTACGCAGGCAACAAGCACGGTTCGGCCCGGTAATTCCAAATTGAGAGAGGTGAGACCGGTTCAGTATAAGGCAGATCGCAAGGTTCACGGCCGTGAGAGAACAACACCGGTAGAGGATCAGGGTGATATCGTCATGACGCGGACAGGTTATCCGTGTCAGAGAGAAGAAGGAGGGGCTCTGATGTACTGGTCTAAACGAATTTGGCTTGGGGTCCTACTTGTAGCATGTTTCGGCCTGGTTGCCGCAGGCGCAGAGGTTCCGGCCGTAGCAGGAGCAGTAACAATCACGTACTGGCACGGTATCGCAGCCGCTGATCGGGAAGGCCAGGAGGTTCTCGTCAAGAAATTCAACGAGCAGTATGCCGGGAAGATCCAGGTAAAAATGACCATCATGGACTGGGGCGAGTACTACACCAAAGTGGCGGTGGCGGTAGCAGCGGGCACGGCTCCCGATGTGGGGATTATGCACCTTGACAACCTCGGTGCCCAGTCGTTGGCCGGTGTTCTTCGCCCAGTAGACGACATCTTCCAGAAACTCGGGTTGACCGACGACGACTTTGTCGGGAGCGTGAGCCGCGCCAGCATCTACCGTGGTAAACGATGGGGGATTCCTCTGGACGTACACCCGTTGGCCCTGTACTACAACCAGGATCACCTGGACAAAGCAGGCATCCCGGGACCGCCGAAGCGGTCGAGCGAGTTCCTGGATTACGCTCGCAAGTTGACCATCGATAGGGATGGCGACGGTAACCCAGACCAATGGGGAACCGGGGTGGACACTTGGTTGAACCGATTCTACCAGGCCCTTCGCCAGTTTGGTGGCGATTATCTGGGTGGTCCGGATCTGGACCAGCCTCTATTTGCGGAGCCACCGGCCCGGAAGGCGTTCCAGTACTACGTGGACTTGATATACAAGTGGAAGGTGGCACCTCCTCCCAGTGCTTGGCAGGGCGCACAGAGCATATTCGACGGCCGAATGAGCTTTTGGGTGGACGGGATCTGGTGGCTAACTAAGGCTCAAGATCTGCGTCGCCAGGGTACAGTGAATATACGGGTTGCTCCGTCCGACCGCGTCGATGGTGACGAGAGACCGTCCACCTGGGCGGGTTCGCACCAATTCGTAGTCTTCAAGCAGCCCAAAGAGGATCCTGCGAAAATCCAGGCCATCACAACGTTTATCGACTTCATGTCCCGCAACAGCGTGATCTGGGCTGCCTACGGTCAGATCCCGGTCCGCAAGGCTGCGCTCCAAGCCGACGAGTGGCGGGAGATGAAGGACCATCAGATCTTTGCCTCGCAGACCTTTGCCTTCTTCCCGCTTGTGCCCTGGCGTTCGAAAGTTATTGACCCAGTAGTGGGTGGGATCCTGTGGAACCTGTTGGTGGATCGCAAGCCGGTGGATGCTACTCTCGAACAGGGTAAGGAGCAGGCGGCGATCGAGATCAAAAAGATGCGGGCCGAACTCGGCATCTGATCGGAGACGACCGACCGGCGAGAAGTATAGGTCGCCAGGAAGAATCGAGTAGGAGGGGGGGAGTCTCGCCCCCTCCTACCTTAGTACGGTCAAACGGGGGTGCTGGCATGCCGGAGCATGGTTGGCATCATCGGGGGTGGCGGTTGGCAGTGCTGTCCGTGGCATGGTATACCGTCGCCGCAGTGCCACAGATAGCGGCAAGTGGGGAACCTGTGCTTCCTGCCGACACAAGACCGGTGCAGCTGCAGCCGGGGCAGAAGGTGTTCCCTTATTACAACCCCGTCTATCCAGGCGATGCACCCGACCCTGCCCTGCTCAGAGTGGGTGACCACTTCTTCGCCGCAACCACCGGGGAGTCTATCTGGCGCTCCCCAGATCTGGTTGACTGGCAGCGGGTGGGAACCTTGTTTCCGGCCCAAAAACCGGCTTGGGCAAACCCCGGGTCACCTGAGATCTGGGCACCGGACCTGAACTACATAGACGGCAGATACGTGGCATATTTTGCCGCCCGGGCGGGTGGGTACACCGATATCTACCGGGGCATCGGAGTCGCATGGGCCGTCAACCCCGAGGGTCCGTATCACCCCTCTGAAGAGCCCCTGGTTGTAGGGCCGGGTTTCCGGCATATCGATCCCATGGCATTCCTCGATGATAACGGCAAGCGGTACCTTTACTGGGGTTCTGCCAGCCAGCCCATCCTGGTGCAGGAGTTGGCGCCCGATGGGCTGTCGCTGGTAGGTGAGCCGAAAATCGCTCTTGAACCCGACCCGGCCATTCGCTACTCGCGGCTCATCGAGGCCCCCTGGGTCATCAAGCGCGGCGATTACTACTACATCTTCTGGTCGGGGGACGGTTACCACCCCGGCTTGTATGCCGTGAGCGTGGCCCGATCGACCTCTCCTTTCGGGCCCTTCGAGCGCTATAGCGGCAATCCGATCCTGATGGAGAGCGAGAAGCTAACTTCGCCGGGGCACTGCGCGATCATTCAGGACGACGCCGGGCAGGACTGGATCGTCTACCACGCTTACGACAAAGCAGATACCGCTCTCGGGCGCTTTCTGCTTATCGACAAGCTGGTGTGGAAAGACGGCTGGCCTACTGTAGCCGGACGCGTGCCCAGCTTTAGCCCAGTCGCCGACGGCCCGGTCTGGAAGAACACCGCTATTCCGTTGGTTGAGGTAGCACACGGCAAGCAGGTCTTCGCCTCTTCAGAACGACCTGGGAGGTCAGCACAGGGAGTGACCGACGGCAGCACGTACACGGGGTGGGTGCCCGCGGAAGATGACACCGAGCCCTGGGTCGCCGTCGACCTCGGAGCCCCGCAGCGTGTGGTCAAGGTAGAACTGAGATTACGGAAGGCGGATCAGGGCGGCCATGGCTACCTCATCGAGACCTCCCGGGACGGCGCGCACTGGCAGGTGTTTGCCGACCGCACGCGAGGTAGCCCAACCTACCCATACGTGGAGCGGAACGAGGCTACAGCACGTTACGTCCGCGTGCGCCGCATGTCTTCTCCAACTGGTGCTGACCCAGCCCTCTACGAAATGCGGGTGTTCGCCTACCTCAATGTGTGGATCTCCAACCCGGACACCCTAATGCCAGTCACTGGCCCATTTCCGCTCACGGTTCACATAAATCCTGAGATGGCAGTGAAAAGCGTAGCCGTTAGCCTGGACGGCAACGTTGTTTACGAGGGGAGCCGGGCGCCTGCCGGTCCCGTTGCCACGCTGGTACTGCCCGATGGTTTGCATCAGGCCGTTTTGAGGGTGATCGACCAGAATGATGCTGTCTGGCAGCACGAGCTGGAATTCACGGTGAAAAACGCCCGGATTCTCTCCCCTACTGGGGAAGTCAGGTTACATGGCACCGTACCGATAGAGGTCGCTACCGGCTACTCAAAGGAAACCATAAAATCCGCAGCGGTATCGCTAATCCCTGTCCGCTACGGCGAGTTGTGCAACGAGTCGGCAGTCGTTCTTTACAAAGGGAAGGAAGTGCCGGCCGGGCTTACCTGGGATACCCGTACCGTCGAGGACGGCGCCTACGACTTGCAGTTCACAGTCGAGGCTGTGGGGGGCAACGTGTCTTACAGCACCGTGCGCGTGGTGGTGAAAAACTGGGAAGTAATGACCGACGAGTTCGAGCCCCCATATGAGGGTTGGTTCGGTACCATGGACCTTAAGAAAACCATCGCGGAGTCGGAGGGCTGGGACTACGATACCACCAACCCCGAAAGCTTCTTTGGTGATGCGAACCGGCGCGTCTGGCGGGGCAACGAGACCGGCCACCTGATTTGGCAGGTGCACGGGCTGCGGGCGTTCAGTGTTGTACTATACGCTGCCGGGATTACAGACGTCACGCGTCTGGAAATAAGCGTTTCGCCGGATCAGCGCCAATGGCAGCCGGTACCGTTTACGGTCGTAGAGGCGGCAACCTCGGGCGGCTGGCGGAAACTGCAGCTCGAAGGGGAAGTGGTAGGCGGCACGCCGTGCTACTTCCGCATCAGCCTTCCCCCGGAGATGGGGCCGCAGGCAGCACAACTGGGCGCGGTGGAGTTCATATCAAGTGGCGAAAAGGAGGACGAATAGCCCTTCCCAAAGTCGAGGGAACGGACCGCGGGCTCGCTTAGCCGGACCCGGCCCGGACGTCCCGTGGCGCGAAAGGAGGGGGCGAGGCGCCCCCTTCTACTTCGATTTTGCCCGCCGGTTTACGGATCTTTCAATTCGTGGGTGGTGCCACTAACCAGTTCCAACCACCCCTCATGCCGCCATAGAAACCGCCCCTTCGGCCGCAGAAACCAAAACCACCCGGCATACCAGGACCTCCCCTGTGGAGAAGTGCCAGCGGGTGGTCGAAACCGAGTGTCTTCCAGTAGGCCGCTTCGGCCTCAATCTGCTTCAACATGCTGTCGCCCTGCTCTTTGGTAATCAGGCCGGCTTCGACCTGGGCGGTAATCATCTCCTTCCGTACCTCCACCAGGTTAGCATAGGCCTCCTCCACCGCTTTTGCCTGTTCCGGAGTGAGCGACTTCCTTTGGGCCGCTCGGGCTTCGATTCGCTCTATCATCCTCTGGGCCTGTTCCTCTGTGAGAAGCCCGACCTCGGCCTGAGTGTTGATCATTTTCTTCTCCGCTTCTATCATCTTGGCCTGGATATCCTCGAGCTTCTTGGTCTGTTCGGCGGTTGGTGCAGCAAGAGCCGTGAGTGAGACCACCAGAAGTGTTGCGACCACCAAACCCGCTATTACTTTGCGATTCATCTGCATCAGCCTCCCGTGTGTGCAAGTCTGCCTGCGCCTTTAGCATATCCACGGGGTGTGGCAAAACCATGACGGTGAAATGAAGGGTTTATGAAGGTATTCTTGCGGGCTTATCCATTTAACGGCACGACTGGTAGCTTGAGATTGTAAGAGAGTGCACGCGTGGCCCGTCTGCCGTCTTCCCGCACTCTCCTTCTTCGTTAGAATCACGGGACATCACCCTTGCCTGCACCAGGGAGAGGGCGGGCAGCGTGAGCAGTAGCTCCCACTCCCCCGCCTGAATTGTGGCCGTCTCACGCGGCAGGGACTGCCTGTGGGCCACCGGGCGTACCCGTTCACGATCCTCCCAGCTATTAGAGGCCAGGAAGGAAGGGCCGGTGAGAGTTACCGTTTCGAGTTGCCGGAACCGATCCGGGGCCAACGGCAGCTTGAGCCGCACGGCCAGCGGGCGGTGGGGGTGACGATTGACGAGGAAGAAGAGCAACTCTTTACCGTCACCGTCGGTTAGGGCGACGGCGTCGAGGAAGGGCGCGTCGGGAACGACGGGCATTATGTACGGTTCAACCGAGAAGGTGGGCGAGTCGACGGCGAGCTCGAGCCGGAAGAATCGAGATGATGCAGTCGCCGTTCCGTAGAGGTGGGTAACCCACCAGACCGGTTGGGCGTAGACGACCTCCCGTTCCTTGCGCAGGCCGCCGCCGTGGTTGACCAGAGCGCTATGGGTGAGAAGTTCGACCAACCCGTCGGAACGTATGGCTTCATTGATTATCGATGCCGTCCAGAGGGCTTCGCTCAGGGTGGCGTTGTTGGGCAGGTGCCGGCGGTTGGTGAAGATCTGCTGCTCGGTGATGGCGAGAGCGGGCGGCAGGCCGGCTTCTTCGAGGGGACGGACCAGCTGGTGCCAGAGGCGGGCGTAGGCGGGAGTGAACGCCATGTGTTCAAGGTAGACGCGCTCGGGGTCCGCGGTCTCGGGGTGGCCGGCATAGAGGCAGTGATGGGAGAGGGAGTGAATCGGCGGCGCGGCCGATGAACGGGCAGGGGATGTAGTCGGGGCGGTTGCCCCGGAAGAGCGGAAGCGACTGGCGGGCTCCCCGCGGGTTCCCTGAACGATGGTCCGGTTCCAGGCTTCGGTGTCGCCGTTGGCGATCAGGTGGATGCTCGGGTCGACGGCCAGCATGGCGGCGGCAAAGGCCCGATAGCGTTCGGCGTACCCGAGGGCGTCGGTGTGCCCCACCTGCCAGGGACCGTAGAGCTCGTTGCCCACCTCCCACAGGCGGACGTTGTAGGGTTGCGGGTGGCCGTTGAGAGCCCGCAGTGCTCCCATGGCGGTGGTCTCCGCCGAACCGTTGCAGTACTCCACCCACCGGGCCGCTTCCTCCGGTGAGCCGTCGCCGGCGTTGATGCAGATAAGCGGTTCACAACCGACCAGCTCGCAGAGGTGGAGCCACTCATCAGTGCCGACGTGATTCCACTCTATCTCCGGCCAGGCGGGGTTGGGGAGAACGGGGCGGTCGTGGAGCGGACCGATGCCATCTTCCCAGTGGTAGCCGGAGACGAAGTTTCCGCCCGGGAAGCGCAGGAGCGGTAGGTGGGCTTCACGCAGGAAGCGGATGACGTCGGGGTCCCAGCCGTCGATGTGGTCCGCTGGGAAAAGCAGGCACTGGTGCAGCTCGAGTGCGCCCGGCGAGGCGAGAGTAAGGGCGAGATGGTAGGGGGTGCCGGGCGGGGGAAGGGAATCGGTTGGGAGGGTTAGGGTTAAGGTGGCCGTAGTAGCGGCTGAACTGGTACCGATCGCGGCCCTTGCTGTTGCCAGAGGCGCCGGACTTTCGGTGGCGGTTCGCAGGGAGACGTCAAGGCAGCAGTTACCCCGGACGAGCAGCGTGACGAGGAACTGGCGGATGCGGTGCGTGGGAAGGTAGACAGGAGTAACCAAGTGCATGACGCCGGCGGCCGGGCTTGACAGGGTGAGGACCCAGTGGCCGCGGCGGGAACCTGGAGTGTGAGAGACCATGGGGCTTGCCGTACCTGGCCCGGCTGCCTGGTCTGCCGGCACCGTCTTCTCCGACCCCACCCCTTGCTCTGTCTCCACCACCCACCACGGCGGCAGCCCCCGGGCCGGCCCGCCCGCCAGCGCCGGCAACCGGAATTCAGTGGCGGCCGCCTGCAAGCGGCGGATGATCTCGGGCCTGTCCGGCCAGATGTCGATGGGGGCGAACTCGGGATTCCGGGTGATCTGCGCCCACGCCCCGCCGTAAACGTTCTGCCCCAAATGCTCGGTGAACTTTCCGAAGAGATACCGGCTCACCGGGCGGCTGCGGCGAGATCCAGGGATAACACGAACTGTAGCCGGAAGAGGTTCAGGCGATGACAAGGAAAGTCCTCCTTTCAGCCGAGAGCGGCTATTCGACCATCTTGATGACTATAGCAAGATCGCGATCGAAGGCAGGTAGAGGTATCGTCCAAGTATCGGCGGCGGTCACCACCCGCGTTTCGGCGATCATCTCACCGGTGTAAGTGTTCCAAAATTGAACGGTGAGAGTTTCCGAAGCGGTCGCCGTCGGCCCTGCCTCTGCCGCATAGGCTTGCGATGCTTTTGCCTGCCCGAATTGCCCGTTCCACACCTGCTCCCGCCAGGATTTGCGATCTACTATAAGGAATGCTCCTTCTAATGCTGGCCTTCCCGTTGCTGTTCCCAGCGGTTGGCTTGCCGGTGTCCTCCGACCTTGTTCTGCATCCCGTGATGTCATGTTGAGGAGCCAGAGCAGGGCCCGGGTCTTATCGGCCACGCCAAAGACGCGGACGTCGGGGATAGATAAGGTTGATGCCGATGCCGGGGCTGAGTCCTGGGCTGGCGACGGTGTCGCTTCGACTGTGGCATACCGGGCTATGGGGGCAGGCACGAAACCCTTCCAGTCGAACGCGTCGACAAACCGGGCCAGGGCAGCTTGTACCCGGTACATTCCTTCGGTCAAGACGTGCGGGTTGCGGTAGGGCCACCGCAGCCCCTGGCCAGCGCCGCCGCTGGCCAGATGAGCCCAACTCATGTTGTGGTAATACTCGGTGTCGAAGGCAGGGTCGTTGATCCAGCGGTCGATTGGGCCGCTTTCCGTGTCGAGATACGGACGTTTATCGGTCAGCTGGGAGCGAGCATAGAGCGTTGCCAGTTCGACGTCCAAGGCAGCGTCCACCGTGTTTGTCGGCTGGTTGGTGGCCGGGCCGACGTACTGGTGGGTGGTGGCAAAGTCGAGGTCTGGATGGTTCAGCACCGCATCAACTAACGCTTTCGACGGAAAGGGGGTTGCCAGCGAGGCTGTGAGCAGGTGAGTGCGGCCATAGAGTTCCATTTCCCGGGTGCGCACAAAGGCGGCGGTCTCCGTGATCCACTGCGATATCTCTTGGGGGGTGGCACCCCACCAGAGCTCGATTTCATTCATCAATTCCCAGGCCAGAATGGCTGGGGAACCGCCCCACCTTTCGATGGCAAACGCGAGCCGTCGCCGCTGCCAGGCGATGGCCTCGGGGTCGGTGAGGAAGCCTTTCATGCTGTCCATCGGTCCGCCGTTGCGGCGGTTGTAGGGGTTTCTGGCCCAGTTGCGCTCCATCCAGAAGGGGTCCCAGGGGGTGATGATTAGGTGAATATCGTATGTCTCCGCCAGTTTGATGAACCGATCCCAGAACGCCACGACCCGCGGCGCAAACTCCCCCAGGGGGTTTTCCAGCAGCCCATAAGATTCCTGGGCGTACTCCAGCATGATGCGCAGGGTGTTGATGCCATTCGCCTTTAGTTTAGCCAGATAACGGTCGGTTTCGACCGGGTTGCTGGTTATCAGCAGGTCGTCGAGGTTGGGCCAGGTGATGGCGTCGTTGTGGCCTATGACTATGAAAGGGCGCCCGGATTCAGTTTGAAAGTAATGGCCCTGGGGTGCGATCTCTATCCATTCCGCTGCAGCCACCGGTAATGACAATAACGTAAGTACAAGGGTCAATGAAAAAGCATAGCTTAGAATCTTCACCGCCAATCTTTTCACCGCCAATCTGGTTGGGCGGGGGCGCTGGGTCTTGGGTAGCGCCCAGCGCCCGCCAACTGCACGATCTTGGGTTGCGAGATCCGGGACTGCTAGATCCCTAGCTGTTCCCGAAATTCCTTTATCCGCACTTCCAACTGCTTCTTGCCAGCTTCCAAAGCGGACTCCACCGGCTGCCGTTCACGCAAGGCCCGATTCATGATGTCCTCGATGATACCCAGTCCTGTACCCCACGGTTGCGGCGGGAAGAACACGAATTGCTGCTGCACGATGATTTGGTGGTCCTTCAGTTGCCGCCACTCCTCGGTGGCCAGTGCGTCTTTACGAATTGCGACCTGGCCGAAGCTCGCCCACGTGGCGCTGTTCCGGGACATGAAATCGATGAAGGTGGCCATGGCCTGCAGTTTCTCGGGCCGATCCTTGGGCTGCCTAAAGATGACGAACTGGTGTGAACCAGCCCAGACGGCTGGAGCGACATCGCCATACAGGCGGTCGGCCTTGGCCACCCGGAGGTCTACTTTGCCCTGATTGCGCAGGTCCTGGGCTTGACGCAAGAACCAGATGCCGTCGACCGCCATACTAACCTGCCCTGCAAACATATCCGGCCAGATTTCCGGGGGAGGAGCCACCTTGTGCTTGAACATAAGGTCGACCACATACTGGAGCGCGTTCCGGCCGGGAGGATCGGCAACGGTTACCTGGGTGTAGTTTTCACCGCCAAAGTAGTCGCCGCCCATCTGCCGGAGGGCTGTATACCACTGCGGGCCCCAAATGCCAAAGCGGGTACCCCACTGGTCAGGCTGGTTGTCGCCATTCCTATCGAGTGTCAGTTTGCGAGCGTAGTCGAGGAATTGAGCGGCCCGCTGGGGCGGTCCGGGGAGACCGGCTTGGTCGAAATGGTCTTCGTTGTAGAAGAGCAGCAGCGTATGGATATCAAGCGGAATACCGTACCGTTTGCCCCCGTAGATGCCCTCGCGGCTGATGCGGCCAATGAAGTCGTCATCAGTAAGACCAAGCGCGTTGAAGACGTCGTCGAGAGGACGCAGTACGTTCTGTAGGGCGACTTCCGGCATGCGATCACGGTGAATAATCCCCAAATCCGGTGGCGAACCGCCGGCTACTGCCACCACGACTTTGCTGTAATATTCGCCCCAAGCGATGGGCGTGGATTGAATGCGGATCTTGCCGGCATATAGTCTGTTGAACTTGTCGATGAGCAGGTCGAGACCTTCCTTGTCCGGACCGGTGATGCCGTGCCAGAACTCGATGGTAACCTGCCCGGAGACGGAAGATTGACCCGCTGTGGCGGTCGCGGTTGCGGCGGTGGTGGCCGCCAGAGCGGTGGATGGAGGTACCACGGTAGCGGGGTTGAGAAGCAGGAGTCCGAACAGCAAAACGGCGACTAGCCCGGCTCGGTCTTTCTGGGTCCTAAGCATATCATGCTCCCTCCTGTTGCACATCCTTTTTCTGGATGCCGTTGGGATACTCGTCTTGCTGGGACGGCCGATTTTGCAGAACGACGAACCATTATTGTCATTAACCTCTGGGAAACGATCACCCCCTAGGCAAGGAGTTCTGACTTGGCCAGGCGTATGGGCGGGAAGAGCCGGTTCATCACCAGGGCGGCTGCACCCAGGGGTCCGGCGTCACTGCCCAGGCGGCTGGCGACGATCTGAACGCGGTTGCGGGCGACGGGCATGGCGTGGGTGAGCACGGTCTTGCGGATAGGTTCGAGCAGCATCTCACCGGCACGGGAGACACCGCCGCCGATCACGATCCGCTCGGGGTTGAGCGTGTTGACCAAGA
>DUMU01000040.1 GCA_012839805.1 Bacillota bacterium
CCGGGTGAGCCGAACTGGCACTTGTGTGATGATCTGGAGAACTGGCCGCTCTTGGAGAGGTACGTCAGGGACATCGTAAGGACCTTTGCCAGTGATGAACGTATCCTAGCCTGGGACATATGGAACGAACCCGGCAATAGTGGCAGGGGTAACGCAAGCGCAGCAGCAATGGAAGCTGCCTTCAGCTGGGCGCGAGAGGAGCATCCTGTTCAACCCCTTACAGCAGGTCCGTGGGAGTTCTATGGTAAGTACTTTCACACACGGGCGTCGGGAGAACTGTCTCCTATCGAGTCTAAAGCAGTTGAACTGTCTGATGTGGTGTCGTTCCATTACTACGGGGATCTGGACCACACCATGCAATTAGTGAATGCTTTTAAGAAGTACGGGCGACCGGTGTTGATCACAGAGTGGCTGCACCGCCCCTTCAGAAGCCTTGTCGAGACCCATCTGCCGTTCTTCAAGAAAGAGCGGATCGGCTGCTACCACTGGGGCCTTGTGAACGGTAAGACACAAACCCATGAGCCATGGGATTGGATCAGGGGTATGAACTTGGACTTCAGCCTATGGCAACACGACATCTATAAAGGGGACGGAACGCCGTACCGGGAAGAGGAGATACGGATCTTTAGGCAACTGACAGGGAAGGAAGCCGTAGAAGGGCAGTCGACAAGGGGGTCGCTATGATGAACAGTAAGTGTCCGCTGCCCCTGGTGGGCCTAGCGTTGCCGGTTTGCTTTCTCGTATGGGGGCTGGCGGTCACATGGAAGGCTGCCCCGGCCAACGCTGCTGGGCAGGCAACTCCCGAGAAGGCTTCGGGCTCCGACGGGAAGGCAGAAATCGTTCTACCCTATGATCTTTCGGAGACCGCACGCTTGTGGTCCCACGTAATGCTTGAGTCACCGCTCGGGCATGTGGAAATCCTTGACGCTGACGGGCAGAAGGTCCGGTTGTATGGAAGAGGCCCCATGGGACGCACTGGCCTTCTGTCGCGCTGGCGGGTCGATCCCACATCAGCCAGCGTAAGAGTGCTTCTTCAGGAAGCGGAACTCGGTGCCGCGTTGGCGCTGTACGGCGGGACAGGTGGCTGGGAGCGCAGCCTGGAGTTGAGAGTAGAAAAAGCCAATGCAACGGTCTGGACGGCAACGGCTTTCGCGGTCGGTCCCGGAGGGGAAACGGAACAGCTTGGGCAGATCGAAGGTATCAAGCTGCCAATAGAACTGGCGATAAGCGCGAGCAACAGCGTTTTCGAAGTGAGCGCAGGGGGCCGGACGGTCTGGCGGGGTCGGCTGAAGTTTGACTTACCTGCTCCACGGGTTTTCCTGCGTGCTTGCGGTGACTGGGGGCTCGGCCCGCGTGAGCGCGGGGCTGTGTTCGGAGTTGTCCATCTGAGGGGAGTGGCAGCCGAAAAAGAGATTAGCGGACAAGTGGTGGACGACCGGGGCAAACCGGTGCCGTATGCTTGGGTGCACGTTGCGGGCGATCCTTTTGCCCATACTACCGCAGCTGCCGACGGTACCTTCTCGCTGCACTTCGTCCCGTTGCCTGGGGACAAATTGGTCTGCGGGGCCGAGGGCTATGGCTTTTTCACTCACGCGCTCGGTGACCGGGCGGGCACGGATCCGGTGATCTTGGTGTGCTCAACAGAGCCAACGCCACGTCCGGAATACCCGCGGCCTGAGTTTGACCGGTCCTCCGGTTGGTGGCAGAACCTAAACGGCGTCTGGCAGTTTGCTCCTGACCCAAGGAATGTTGGTACGGAGGAGAAGTGGGAATCGCTGCCGGAACCGTACCCGTACTGTATCCGCGTGCCGTTTCCGTGGACGTCTCTTCTTGCGTGCGGCGAAGAGGCCATGGCCTCGCCAATCAAATATACGGGCATCTGGGGTGGCTATGCGGGCGCTGCGTGGTATCGGAGGACAGTGCGCATCAGGGATGACTTGCCCGCTGGTGCCGACGTACTCCTCAAGTTTGGCGCCGTGAACTTCAGTGCCGACGTCTATTGGGACGGCACCCTAGTCGGCCACCACGAAGGAGGTTTCGATCCGTTCGCGATCAACCTGGGCCCCCTAACTCCTGGATCTGAGCATACCCTTACCGTGCGGGTGTACTTCCCCCAGGACGTAGAGGCGGCCGGAATCCCGGTTGGCAAGCAAGGATGGTGGTTCAGTCATGCCCCGGGCATCTGGCAGACGGTATGGCTGGAGGCAGTCTCTCCATTGGGACAAATCACGCGGTTGCACGTCACTCCTAAAGTGGCGTTCGCCAGCAACGGCCGTCTGAAGGAGGGCACCGCGTTTACCGTACGCGTGGATGCCGAAGGCTGCTGGGAACAGATACAACTGCGAGTGCTCGATGCTGCCGGACAGCCAGTGGGTGAGGCAATGCTACCTCGGGGTAAGAACCAGAACGAAGTGGATATCGGTGTTGCCAACCCCCAGCTGTGGGATATCGATTCGCCATATCTCTACACGGTGACTGCAGCCCTTGTATTCCAGGGCCAGATCATCGACAAGGTGAGTACCTATGCGGGTTTGCGCGAGGTCCGGGTCGACTGGGCCCCGGGACATGATCCCAGCTCAGCCGCGGTGAATGATCAGTACAAGTACGTCTATCTCAACAACAAACCCCTCTATGTACTTGGCGTATTAGACCAAGGCTACAATCCCTGGGGGATCTACACCTACCCGTCCTACGGACCAGCCGACAGACCAGGCTCCATAATGGCGGACGTTGCGGCTGCTCGCCAACTGGGCTACAACTTGGTTCGCCTGCATATCAAGCAAAACGAGCCGCTATGGTTGTATGAGGCAGCAAGGACGGGGCTACTCGTATGGGACGAGATACCCTGCCAACTCGCGGCGCTGAGGGGACAAGCCTGGGAACGATGGATGTACCAGTTCAACGCACAGTATGAACGGGACTATAACAATCCGGCCATTATCATCCGTTCACTATTCAACGAAGCGTGGGGTGCGTCCGACATTAGCTACAATCCACAAACACAACAGCTGATTAGAGAGGCTGTTGCGCTGCAAAGAAAGCGGGAACCCCACCGTCTGGTGATCGACAACTCAGCTGTGCAAGCCTTGAACAACCGCCACATCGACACTGATATCAACGACGAGCACATCTACCTGCCCGAGTGGCGTCCCTGGCGGGAGACCCTTGCCACAATTGAGCGACTAATCTTCCCGGGTTCTACATACAACTTCCACGTCGGCGCCCAGACCGGCCAGCCGTATATCCTCAGCGAGTTCTCTGCGACAAGTGGAAATACGTTGGCGATACGGATGTTCCCCAAGGTCGCTGGATACGTGAAGGTCAACCTGGCAGATCAAGAGTGGGAACGGGGACGCGCCCAGTGGAACCGTGGCAACGCTCTTTCTGCCGACCGTAGCTGGAATCAGCTGGACTACGCCGGCCTGCCAGCCGAGGCGGTCACAGAGAACGCGCCGGATGTTGTCGTTTTTGACGCACCACCGCAAGGCTGGCTACCAGACGAGGAAGACGCAGCGACGGTCGGGGTGTACGTATCCTCGTTCGAACGAACGCGGTTTGACCTGCCATTACGTCTGGCTATCCGTGTTGTTGCGGCACGGGAGGCCCGCGGCCCGGAGGTGCTGAAAGATGTCCAGCTTGACCTCTGTCTGCCTCCTTTCTCGGTCACCCGTGTAACCGACATCGTTCTCCCAGCGGACGAAGATATTCTGTTCGTAACGGTCGTTGCGTCGCTGTCCCGGGGCGAGCGTGTCGTTGCTCGCAACGTAGGTATGTGGAAAAGGCACTGAGTGATTAACAAAACGACGAGAGTTCGAGTAGGCGATGGTCAGGATGTTGTTGAGGGGACCGTGGGCCATGCGCCACGGCCCTTTCCGCGCGTTGGCGAAACAGCCCGGATCACGACATTGTCTCCCCGAATCCGGCATCGCTTTGTCGATCTGGCCTTGGCCGCGTCACGAGTACCCGGAGGCAAACCCCGGCCCGCCCCCGGCCCCACCCCGCCCGTCTCCCCCGGGATAGCCGTATCTATGTTTCCGGAATCACCATTTCCTCGGGCAGCACCGTTTCCTCTGGTATCGCCACCACCTCGCCCAGGGTTAGAAACACGAGGTAGGCCGCGCTGACCGGGCGGCGCCAGATCGAAGCCATCGCCTGCCGGTAGAGGACGATCTGGAGTCGATAGCGATCCACCAGCGTAGAGAGGGGTTCACCCGGTTGGTCGGTCTTATAGTCGATGAGGAGCAGACTCCCGTCATCCCGTTCGACCAGACAGTCGACCGTTCCCTGGATGATTTGCCGGTCGCCGTTCCCGTTACCGGTCCGGTTCGGCTTCGGCTCCCACCCCCACATGAAGCGAACCTCCCGGTGAACCCGCGCCTTACTACTGCGAGCCACGGCCTGCAACTCCTGGCCCAAATCGGTGGCAAAGAAGCGAAGCACGTTTTCCACCGAGACGGCTGCCGCCTGCTCTCGCGTCAGGATTTCCCGCGCTACCAGGTCGGCCAGCGCGTCCCGGATGGCCCCGGCGTCCAGCGGTGAGCGGGCGAGGTCGAGATGCTGGAGCAGCAAGTGAGTAGCGGTGCCCCGTTCGGCCGCCGAAACCGTGGTATCCTCCTGCTCCAGCATAAATCTGGGTGGCGGGGAAGGCGGGGTGAACCGCCGTCGCCCCTCACCCCGCTGCCACCAGTTGACGGACTCTTCTGAACCGGGTTCTACCCCCGCTTCGCCCCCCGCCCCGCCGGTTACTCCGATCCTCCCGGCCAGGCTCTCCCGCTTCCATTCGGTCACGCTGACCTTGGCCGGTGTACGGGTAGCCCACGCTTGCGGGTAACTCCACTCCAGGCACGCTCTTAGCCGGTCCAGCCCCAGGTCCAGGCCCAGCGACTGATCCTCCCCCCCCGCCGCCTGCACAGCCCCCGCCGTCTCGTCATCCTGCCTCCCGCGCCCGCGAGCGGCTTGACCGGCCGGCCGCCCGCTGCTCGCACCTTTCGTCAGGCTATCCACCAGGCGGTCCATCTCCAGAGCCGGGTAACACGTAAATAACCAACGGGAGGGTTCGTTCCTGGTCGCTGTCGTCGGCCCATTGACCGGCTCTTCCCCGTCAGCAGCAGCCAGACGCCGGAGAAGTCCCGCGTCGGGATGATGGATGAGAGCCGGGCCGATCCAGTCGAGATAACTACCGGCACGGGCCAGCAGGAAGGGGGGGAGCCTGCCCCGACCATCCCGTGGGGCTCTGGCCCAACCGGCGGCCTTCTCCGGCAGATCGCGAGCACTGCCCACCAGGATCAATCGTTCCCGGGCCCGGGTCAAAGCAACGTAGAGCACGCGCATCTCCTCCGCCAGGAGCTCTCGTTGCCGGGCATGACGTACGGCCTGGTAAGGGGGCAGCTCGTAGCGCAGGGCCCTCTCTTCGTCTACGCTCTGGAACGCCACGCCCAGATGCTGGTGAAAGAGGATCTTCTCCCTGACCTCTTTCAGATTGAACGGTCTTCCGATCCCGGCCACGATAACGACGGGAAACTCAAGCCCCTTGCTCTTGTGAACGCTCATGATGCGGACCACGTCATCCGCCTCACCGAGGATGGGAGCCTCCGGCGACTCCACCTCGGCTTTCTCGAGCTGTTCCAGAAAACGGACGAAGCGGGAAAGGCCCTGGCGCGCGAAACCGTCGAACTGCCGGGCCCGGTCATAGAAATGGCGTAAATTCGCCTGGCGCTGTTCACCGGCGGGAAGCCCCGCGACGTAATAGTAGAAGCCGGTCTCCTGGTAAACCTGCCAGATCAACTTGCTCAAGGGTTGGCGGCGGGCCTCGGTCCGCCAGCGCTCGATCTGCTCCACCGCCCGGGCCACCCGGGGCATAGCTGCCTGCGCTGCCCGGCAGGCGTCCCAGAACGATCCCCGGGGCTTGGCCAACCGGATCTTGGCGAGGTCGGCCACCTCCAGGCCGATGAGGGGCGAGCGCAGCAGCGCCGCCAATGGTATGTCCCGCCGCGGGTTGTCCAGCACGAGGAGGAGCGACCGTATGGTCTCTATTTCCGTCGCCCGCATGAACCCGCTCCCCACCTCTGCATACGCAGGGACTCCGGCGGCCTCCAGCATTTCCACCAGGATCGAAGCGACGCGAGTGGCCGACCGGTGCAAGACCACTATGTCGCGGTAACGTACCGGGCGATACGATTTCTCGTTCTCGTCCCAGACCGGCATGGGACGGCCGTGGGGAGGTTCAACCATCTCTTTGATCTTCGTCGCAATCAAGGCCGCTTCCCGCGCGGCCGCCTCCTCTTCACCCAGTTCCTCTTCTTCCTCTCCCCCTTCTTCCTCGTCCCCCGGCTCTGGTTCCTCGGAGTTTGCCCCCTCCTGCCCTGGTACACTCCGGCTCGTATCATCCGAGGCATTCGCTACGGACACATCCCGGCGCGCTTCGATCAGGTGAACCTCGATGGGCCATCGCTCACCTTCCTCCGCCGCCCCCCCGGTCTCCCATATCGCTCCGGTCGCCGGCGTATCCCTGCTTTCCGATACCGCTCCGTTAACCGATACCCCGCCTGTCTCCGGCACCGCCCCCGTTGCCGGTAGCCCCCCGGGCAACCCAGAAAGGGCCGGATACTCGTAACCGGGCACGAGATACGCCTCGTCATCGTAGTCCAGCTCACCCACTTCGGTCCGCAGGATTTGTGAAAACAGGAAGTTGACCCCGTCCAGAATCAGCCGGCGGCTGCGGAAGTTCTGTTGCAGGTTGACCCGCCACCCGCACTCGCGGACCTCCCCTTGAACGGCTGCGCCGGCCGGTACTCGCCCATCCCCACCACCGGGTCCCGCCGTGCTCTCACCTCCGGGGGGCAACGGCGGGAACTCCCGGTATTTTCGCAGGAAGATCCCGGGCTCCGCCAGGCGGAAACGATAGATGCTCTGTTTGACATCACCCACCAAGAACCGGGGAGTGACACCTCCCCTCGTCGCCTGCAAATCCTGAACCGGGTCCTGAACCTGATCTCTTGCCGGCCCTTCCTCGGGGAGAACCTCACTCTTAACCCGCACGTTTCCCTGTACATTCTCCCGTGCCTTCGCCCGTATCCCGGCGACCGCCAAGAGTACTGCCTCTTGCAGCGGGTTGATATCCTGGTACTCGTCGATCAGGATTTCGTCGAACCGGACCGCCGGCCAGCCGGTATTTCCATTCTCTCTGGTCAGGATGTCGAGGGCGAGGTGCTCGAGGTCACCGAAGTCGACCAGGTTGAGCTCTCGCTTGCGCGCCGCCAACTTCGCCGAGAACTCCTGAACCAGCTCGATGAGGCCCTGGAGAAGAGAGCGATGCTGTTCCAGCTCGGTCCGCACCTGGGCGGAGGAGAATCCGATGAGCGCCGCCAGTTGTCGTATCCGGCGCCGGCCCAGCTCATAGAGTTTCTTTGCCCGCTCCCGGAGTTCCGGATCATCGCCGGTACTGCGAGAAGACCTGGGTAAGGCTGGAAAAGCCAGTCCCGCAAGACGCGCTTGCCACCCGTCCCAGTCGTCTATCTTCCCTTCCCGGGCGAGGATCCACTCCTGCAGCGACCTCAACTCATCCAAAGCTTCCGTGAGTGCTGCTTCGTAGTAGCGGGGACCGGCGGGCAGGTGCGAAATCCGTAATGCTTCGGTGACGGTGTCCATCGCGCCGGCCACGGCTTCTTCCACCATAGATGCGATCTCCCGTTGCCAGGCGGCATTCCATCCTTTCCCGGCCGGCTCCCCCGCCCCCTCCGGCGCCCCGGCCTCGCTCCGCCCCTCGTCCGGCTCGCTTCCCGTCTCCCTTCCCACCTCCCACTCGTACCCTTGCGCCAGCGACCGAAGCCACCCGTCCGGATCGGGCAGGGAACGGGCGTAATGGTAGAGCCGCAGTACCGTCTTTCGCAGTAGCCCGGCGTCCCGGCGCCCGCCGTACCTCAAAAGCAAGCGGAGCAGATCGCCTTCCTGGCCGCCCCCGTTACCGTCGCTCGGGGCATACACCTGGGCCCGGGCCTGGGCCGGGCCGTCAAGCCCGCCGCCTGCTCCCCTGCCGGGCACCTCGCCCGTGCCGGCCACTCGGGCATAAGCCGCAGCAAATACTTCATCCAGAACCTCTTCCTCCAGAAGCCGTATCTCATCCTCATCGGCCACGCGAAAATCCGGATCGAGGTCCACCAGGGAGAACCGGTGCCGCACCAGCCAAAGACAGAAAGAATCGATCGTGGTTATGTGGGCGCGGGGGAGCAAAACGAGCTGCATACGCAACCACTTATCGTGAGGTCTTTCCCCGGCTCTGGCCTCCAGCCGGCACCGGATTCGCTCTCGCATCTCCTCCGCTGCCGAACGGGTAAAGGTGACCACCAGCAACCGATCAAGCGACACAGGCCGCTCGGGATCGAGTACCAGCCGGACTATCCTCTCGGTGAGGACCGCGGTCTTACCTGCGCCTGCCGAGGCCGAAACCAATAGTGGTACACCCCGGGTCTCGATCGCCAGGCGCTGCGCCGGCGTCCACCGGGGTTCGTTCGCCGGAGTCATTCACCCTTCCCCCCCGCCATCTACTCCCCCTCGTCATCTGCCGTGCCGGCAACCGCGGTGATCTCCTCCCACAGGTCCTCCCGGGAACGATCCGCGAGCCACCGGTAACCGCCGCCCGGCAAGCGGCGGTCGAAACGGCACAGGGGATGGAAAGGACATCCAGAACACGCCCGCCCCCTGGCCCGGCGCCAGGGCCGGGGAGCCACCTCTCCCGCCGCCATCTGCCCTCCCAGTTGAACCACCTTCTGCTTCACGTAAGAGAGCAAGGCCTCCATCTGCTCCCGCGTCACCTGATCGGCCTGACCGGCATGCGGCTGCCCGTCCTTCCGCAGCCGCAGCGGGACCAGCACCGAACTCCCGCCCCCCCGTGTGAGTTGGCGGTCCATCAGCTCTGGCACCGGCTCATCCCGCACTACGACACCTCGAAGTTGGTATAGCTTGACACGTTCCCGATCCAGGGCTGCCGTCTCCGGTTGCCCTTCGCCCGCCTCCGGCGGCCGGGCGAGACGCCGTTCCTGCCAGGCCACCGGGAAGTAGAAAAGGCCGGCGGGAACGACCTCTTTACCCCGGTCTCCGTCCGGTATGAACTGTCCGAGCTGCGCGAGCTGCTCTACGGCGGCCAGGAGGTAGAAGGGCAGTTGCAGCGAGAGTCCGTCGGCTACCTCCTCCAGTTTCCAGCGGGCCCTTCCGGTCTTGTAGTCGATCACCCGCACGTACCGGGTATCGTCTCGCACGGCCACGTCCAGGCGGTCAATCCGTCCTTTCACCAGCACTTTACCCACCCGTAGCTCGAACCCGGCCTCCAGGGCCCACGGCCGGAAGCTCCCTCCCTCAATCTGGGCCACCAGGGCAGGTACCGCCGCGGCCAGGACCCGCCAGAGCAGTTCGATCTGGAAGCGCAGCTCGCTCGAGTCCGGCAGTTCACGAGCAAGAAGCGAACTCATCGAGGTGAAAACCTGCCGCAGCCGCGGTATGACCTCTGTTTCTGCTCCTGATTGGACCCATTCGGATACGAACCGCCGTAAACTTTCGTGAACGAACTCCCCCCACATGGTTGCCTCAAGGCGCGGCTCCTGCCACTCGGCCAGCCGCAGCCCGTACTCGGCGAAATGACGGAAAGGACAGGCGGCAAACGTCTCAAGCCGGGAGACGCTGGTAGGTAAACACCCGGTATCTTCCCGTATGCCATAGAGCGGACCCGCTATCTCCCCGGGAAGAGGCGGGAGGTCGTTGGTCTCCTCCAGGCTCGAGAGGACTTTTTGCGCCTGCGGATGTCCCTGCAAAAGGGGCACGACCGGCGCCCGCCTAATGCGGTTTTGCCGCAGTTCCGCCGCCACCAAAGCGGCGAGCGACCCCCAGCCGGCCGGCGGTAGCCCGGTGCTTGAGGTCACACGGGTGACGGGCAAATCCGGAAATAGCGCTTGGAGCTGGCGGAAAGCAGCGGCCGGCCGCAGCGCTCGCCCGGCTTCGTCGCTCTGGCTATAGCTCACCCAGAGTCGCTCTGAGGGCCGAGTCAGGGCAATGTAGACGAGATAGCGCTGGTGCAGGAGCCGGGTACCTGCAGTATCGGCCAGGTTGAACCGAACCCGGGCGAGCAGGTCACGCTCCTCATCGGGGAAGAAAGAGTCTTCCTCTGGCACCGGAGGGAACGACCCGTCGGCCACGCCCAAAACCAGAGTAGCCCGCACTGCCGGAGTTCTGGACCGTTCCACGCTTCCCACGACCACCTGGTCCAAGGTCGGTGGCACCAGGCCTAGCGTCAGCCCCTCCAGGCCACTCTCGAGGACTCGGGCAAACTCGGGAAGGGTCAGGGCCTGGTCACCTAGCCCATCGGCGATCTCCTGGAAAAGACGCATAAGCAGCGGCCAGACTTCCTCATGCTCCCGCGCCTGGTCCAAATCCCCCCGGGCTCGGGCCTCCTCGGCCCATTGCGCCAGCTGCTCTTCGACTCGCTGGCCGACCAGGAAGCGGTAAAGCGCCCGGACGTACTCCCGGGCCGAGCCCCGAGCCCCGTTCTGGTCGATCGCCTCTACCTCCCGGGCCAGTGCCTCGAGCCCCTGGATCGCCCTCCGGCGAATCCGGTCGAGCTCCCGTAGTTCCTTCTCGGTGTCAGCAAGATGATTGCCAGCGAGCCCGTCTTCTCCCGGGGTGCCGGACAACGTGTACCGGCGCCAGTATGACCAGGGCTCGCCGGTCGTCCAGATCCGCCGGCCCTCCAGCCCGTGCTGGAAAGCGTACTCCTCCAAACGGTCAACCTCGTCACGACCGACGGGCATCAGATCGGTCTTGAACAGCCGGAAGAGCGGCTCCCGGGCAAAATCCGACTTCACCGTCTCTACTGCTGAACGAACCAGCTCAATCAAGGGATGATGGGCGAGAAACCGCCTCAGGTCGAGGAAGTAAGGAATACCATACTCGCGAAAGACGTTTTCGACCAGCGCCCGGTAGGGTTCGAGGCTCCAGGTGAGCACGCTTATCTCACGGTAACGGTACCCTTCTTCCCGGCAGAGTCGAAGAATCTCGCTCGCCGCCGCCTCTACCTCCAGCCGGCGGTTGGATGCCTCCACGAGTTGCAGCTGACCGCCTTGACGGTAGGAGGGACAGCCACCAGCCGCACCACCCGCAGCGCCTTTAACCCCGCCCGCAGCACTGCCGGCGCTGCGGAACGTCGTGCGGCCGAGCTCTCGTTCAATCCGGGCCAGGAGGGGCGCCGACCGAAAACGTGGTGGCACGACGGGCGATAGCCTGACCGCCGGTCCTACCGCCACCCCTAGCTCGTCCAGTCGCTCGCGCAGCTCGCGGTAGGTGCGCAGCGTAGGCGCAAACACAAAGGCGTCGCTTTGGTCCGCTTCGAACTGGCCGGTAGCGGGTGCCGGCGGTGCCACGGCCCGTAACGATGATGCCCGCGCGGGCGAGGTTGCCGCGGGAATCCGGCCATCAGCCGCCTGCCAATCAGGTATCCACCGGACGTAGGGAGGCTCATCCAGACAAAGAGACGGCTCCACGCAAAGGGCGATCTCCGCCTCCCGGGCCTGCCGGAGCAGTGCGCCGAGCAGCCGGTATTCCTGAGGGGTGAAGCCGGCGAAGCCGTCCACCCAAAGCGACGCGCCGGCAAAGGGAGAACACCCGCTGCGCCCCATCTCTTCCAGGGCCAGCGCAGCTCGATCGACCGCGACGTCGGGGTCGAGACAACCCCGCTCCCGCAGCTCCTCCTGGTACCTGCGGTATATGAGCCCGAGGTCATGCAGCTTGGCAACCAGAAAAGAGGGGGCGGGCCCCCCGGGGGAATCCCCGGACAAGGCGGCCAGCGCCGTCTCTACCTCCTCCGGGCGGCGGGCATAGGCATGGAGCTCACCAAGCAAGCGGGACAGGCGTTCCAGGAAACCGGGCCGGTCGGCGTAACCGCCAAATACCTGAAGCTCCGGCTCCAGCCTCAGCAATAGCGAGCGCAGCAGCATGCGCCGGCCCACTTCGCCGAGCCGCGGCTTGGCCGTTCCGCCTGCGATCTCCATGACCCGGTATACGAGCCGGGCAAAAGAGAGCACCTGCGCCCGGACGAAGCCGCTCAGCCCGGGGGTCTCGATCAATGCCCGCTCCATCTGGAAGGTGGCCTGTTCAGGCACGAGCAAGACCAGCGGAGGTCCCGCCGAGGCGCGCCGCAGTCGGTCACGCACTGCCTGTAAGCAGCGAAACGTTTTCCCGCTCCCTGCCCTGCCCAAAACGAACCGTACCGCCACGACCGGCGCTGCCCCTTTCGCCCCTGGGTAGCTTCAGGAGACCTGCCCATCCGGCCCAAACTTGGTTACAGTATATCACACCCGCGCCGGAAATAGCAATCGTATGTTCGCCTTTAGTGCGGGTGCTTGCCCTGTCCGCGGTCCGCGGCGTCTCAGCAGGCTGAACGGGTGCAGGTGAACGTCGCAGCTTGTTCAACCAGATAGTTCGTGATAGAGTGCAAAGGACAAGCGGGAGTAGATTTGTTCAAGTCAGGAGGCCAGTCGGATGCCGTTGATCCCCATGTATCAGTGTCTGAACGAGGCGGAGAAAGCCGGCTACGGGGTGGGTGCTTTCAATGTCAACAATATGGAGCAGGTGCAGGCGGTTCTCCGTGCCGCCCGTGAACTGCGTTCTCCCGTCATCCTCCAGGTGAGCCGGGGTGCACTGAAGTATACCAACCGTGTCTACATCAAGCACCTGATACGCGCCGCGGTCGAGGAAAACCCCGACCTTCCCATAGTGGTACACCTCGACCACGGAGACAATCTGGAGACGGTCAAAGTAGCGATCGACCTCGGGTTCACCTCGGTCATGGTGGATGCATCCCACTACGAGTTCGAAAAGAACGTCGCCATAACCAGGGAGGTCGTCGAGTACGCGCACCGGTTCGGAGTCTCGGTAGAGGCAGAGCTCGGAACGCTCGGAGGGATCGAAGAAGATGTCTCCGGCAAGGTGCAGCTGACCGACCCCGACCAGGCCGCGGAGTTCGTCGCCCGTACCGGGTGCGACTCCCTCGCCGTGGCCATTGGCACTTCCCACGGGGCCTACAAGTTCAAGGCCGAGCCCAAACTGGCCATTGACCTGGTCCAGGTCATACACGAGCGGGTCAAGATTCCCCTGGTACTCCATGGCTCATCATCCGTCCCGCCCGCCCTGGTCGAACGCATCAACCAGTTCGGGGGACGCATGGAGCAGACCGCGGGGGTGCCCATTGCCAGCATCCAGCAGGCAATCGCCCGGGGTGTTCGCAAGATCAACGTCGACACCGACCTGCGGCTGGCCGCCACCGGGGCCATCCGCCAGGTGTTCGCCGAGAAGCCCGCGGTTTTCGATCTGCGGGACTACCTCGGCCCGGCCCGGGATGCCATGTATGAGGTCGTTGCCGAGCGGATGCGAGACTTTGGCAGCGCCGGCCATGCGGACGATTACGAACCGATCACCCTCGATGACATGAAAGCTTTTTACCGGGTGCGGGGAATCTGAGCTCCGCACAGCCGGGGCGCGGGGCCATGACCGTGGATCGTACGACCAGTTGACCGCGGGGAGCTGGCTGTAGTAGGCTAACGGCTAGAGTACAGGCCAGAGGGCGATGGAGCTCGCCCCAACTGCCGATAGCGCATAGCGTCGGATGATAGCTCCTACCGTGTGGTTACCGGGGGTGCGTCGCCGGAGGCGGTTCACCCGGAATACCGTCGGTAGGAGCTTTTCTATTTGAGGTGAACGCCATGGGTACTCAAAATACCCACCGCTCCCGTGCCGGTTCGGGCCTGGCCGCCATGCCGGTGCTCGAGGCATTCGAGGAGGCAGTTACGCCCGATTGCTGTCCCCTTTGCTCACTGGAGGCCCGGTCCGAGGAGGCTGCTGTCTGCCGCCTGCTCGGGGAAGACCTGATGGACCCGGGCTTTCGAAGCCGCCTCGCGAGGACCGGCCTTTGCCGGCATCACGTTCAGCGGTTGCTTGCCGGGCGGGACCGCCTGGGTACGGCACTGGTGCTGCTCGAACTGGTGCGGCACGGTCGCCGGCAGTTGTCCGGGGTGGCGGGGGAAGGCTCGGAAACCAGGACTGCCGGGTCGATCCCCGAAACAGGCGTGTATCAGGACTGTCTCGTTTGTGCCGAGGTCCGGGAAGCCATGGCCCGCTATGCCCGGACGGTGGCCGCCCTCTATCGCGATGATGCCGCCTTCCGGCAGCGGCTCGCCGGGCACGATGGGATCTGCCTGCCGCATGCGGCCCTCCTGGTTCATCAGTCCTCTGCTGAACTGCCTCCCGCCCTGCGCCCCGCTTTCCGCCAGGCGGTGCTCAACCGGCTGGCCGGGGGGCTCGAGAGGCTGGAAGCGGAACTCGCCTGGTTTGTTCAGAAGTTCGACTACCGCTACCGGGAGGCGGATTGGAAAGGAACGCAAAACGCCCCGGATCGGGCCGCAGCTCGCCTGTGGGGGCGCAGCCCCGGGGTGCGGCAGCACCGGACCGCGGGACAGTAGCGAGTGACCATCGATCATTGCTGGGTGACATCGATCATCGCTGGGGTCTTGAGGGTCTGAGGGTCTGCAGGCTGGCGGGTTGGCGGGTTGCAGGCTCGCAAGCGCAGAGGAGGAGTCTAGTTGCAACCCAGAACGATAGCTCTTTGGGCAGCGGTGGCCATAGCCGGCGCGCTGGGCGCACTCACCCGCTACGTGTTCTCCGCGTGGGTCGCCCGGCGATGGGGGAACTGCGCTTTCCCGTGGGGCACCTGGCTGGTCAACATCCTCGGGGCCTTTGTCCTGGGCTTTGCCTACGCATACACCTCTGAACGCGAGCTGCCAGGTGTCTGGCAAACGGCGTTCACCAGTGGATTCATCGGGGCTTTTACCACGTTCTCGACGTTCAATTACGAAGCATGGGTCATGCTCTCGGCCGCCAACTGGGGGCCCGGCCTCTTGTACCTCGCCAGCAGCTGGCTTCTGGGGCTGGCGGCAGTGGCGGCGGGCACGGCCACGGCCCGGGTCTTCGCCCGGGCGATCGCCGTGGCCGTCACCGCCGCCCTGGGCCTGGGTGTAGTCCGGGCCCTGGCCGGGCGGGCGCCGGACGGCACCCGCCCTCCGGCCGTGCCCCGCCCGCCGGCCGCATCTCCCGGGCCGGCCATCTCCCGCCCGCCAGCAATTCCCGATCCGCCGCCGCCGGCCGCCCCGGGGCGGCCGCCCGTACCCCGGCGGCCACCGCAAACCCGGAGCGGGGTCACCCCATGACCCCGTCAGAGCCACCCGTTCTCGTAGCCGGTATCGTACAAAGCCACGATGTTCTCCGGCGGAGTGATCGCCTGGATATTGTGGCAAGGGGCCAGTATGTATCCTCCGCCGTCTCCCAAGATCCGGAGGTTATCCAGCACCTCCTGGCGAACGTCCTCCGGAGTACCGAAAGGAAGGGTATGCTGGTTGTCAACCCCGCCGTGGAACACGAGGCGGTCGCCGAAGTCCCGCTTGAGGCCTTCTCGCTCCATGCCGGCACACCGCCATTGGATGGGGTTGAGGATATCGATACCGATTTCGATCAGGTCCGGGATGATACGGCGGATTGCCCCGTCGTTGTGATGAAAGACGTACGCGCCCGCCTGGTGGGCGAGGTCGATCATCCGCTTCATGCGGGGAAGAAGAAACTCCCGGATGGCGGCCGGCGAAAACATGAGGCCCGTTTCTGAGCCCATGTCTTCGGCAACATACGAAAGCGTTACCCTTCCCGGGATCTGCTCATAGATGCGCAGCGTATTCGTATAAGCCAGATCGAAGAGACGATCGAGGCAATAGTGGACGATCTCCGGGTTCTCCACCAGGTCTATGAATGCCTGTTGATCGCCCCGCAGGTTCTTGTAGATAAGGAACGGTTCTGATCCTCCGCCCAGAATGGGATACTCACCGGCTGCGTCTGCCTGGCGCCGGATATCGGAGTAATCCCACCAGTCGGGGCTGGGCCAGGTATAGGACGCCTCGATCTCTTCCACCGACTTGTACTGGGCGAGCGGATGATAGACACACTCGCTGTACACGCCCGCGCCATAATCCACGTCCCGGAAACGTGCTCCGAATACGTCCGTGTTAGGCGGGAGCGGCGGCCCCACGTAACGAGGAGCTACCGTCACCGGCTGGTCGAGGTGAAGTCGCCGCGCCAGTGAGGGCCAGTCGGGACAACCCAAATACTCACAAAGGCGAGCGGTGGTCTCGGGAGTAGCCCAGTAGTCCATTGGTACTCGATCCGGGCGTTCCCCGCGCAGCACCGCCAGCCATCGTTCCCGGGGCGTCATAGTTTCTTTCGGCATGGTATCGACTCTCCTTGTGGCCACATCTTGCTCAGGAGTCCCGGCGACCAGGCGTCGTTACTGAAAGGACGGAGCCGGAAGACAAACTCGGTTTCCTTCGCCTCCAGCAGATACTGGGGCAGCGGGCCGGGGCCGCAGCTATTGCTTCCCAACCCGTTTTGCTCGTAATCCACATTCAAGACCGTCTCCCGGCGAGGCATGAGCTCGTACGTATGGCGAGCCCGGGTGAAATCCTCCGCCGTGAAACGGTGAACGCTGAAGTTCACGAGCGGCATGCCCACCACGAGCAAGCCCGTCCCCCGGATATTGGTTACCGCTGCCCAGCGAACCTCCGACTTGTTCCCGTTCTCCTGCGGTTTGATATACGGAACATACTGCTCCTCGACCAGCCCCCGGTAAACGCCCACCCGGGCACTCTCCTTGCGGTCGATGTAGCTTTCGTGCGGGCCTCGCCCGTACCAGGCGACCCGATCGAACTCGCCGGGTAGATGCATGGTCAGCCCTACCCTGGGCAGGGGCGGGAGCTCCCGCCGGGGCCGCAGGATGGCCCGGATTACGACGTCGCCCGTTCCATATACCGTATAGATCAACGTGGCGGCAAACGCGGGCGCCAGGCTCTTGGCTCCCAGCACCGACTCGACCCTGATCTCGGCGACCCGTGTCCCTTCACCTGACCCCGGCGACGGAGGCAAGCCTCCGCTGCAACCCGCGGCCGAGTTTGCAGTTGGCTGGCCGGCCAACAGTTCAACCGAGCAAACGCGAGAGAGCAGCCGGTCGAGTCCCGCCTTCCGCCACTCCCGGGCGATGTGCACGTCATTGTCGGTGGGGGCCCGCCACAGGTTGAACCGCGGTCCTTGTCCCTCCGCAATCAGCTCGATCCCTTCGTAACGCCAGTCCACCAGGCGCCCGTGCTGCCGGTCGAACACGAGCTGGAACTCCTCACCCGTGATGCAGATCGCATCTTCGGTCTCCTTTACCAAAATTTGAGGCATCTCCGTCATTCGGATGAACTGACGTCCCCGCTCGCCCGCCTGCCGGCCGAGCTCGCCCACCTGCTGGCCGAGTTCGTGCACCTGCTGGCCGGGCTCGTCCACCGGTTGCAACTGGAACTGAGCCCACGCAACCTCGTGGCCGCGCCGGGCCCAGATCGTGTCGTGCGCCAGGGTGAAGGTAAGGTTGAGGAAGTACTCGCCGTCGCGGAGGTCCAAGTCCGAGCCCCGGCCGGCTAGGAGTTGCGGGTAGGGCAGCCTCACTTCGGTGGACTGCCCCGGACCGAGCTCCAGCACCCGGGAGTCGATCCGGCCTTGGGCTATGACCTCCTCCCCATCCCGGACAACCGACCATGCCCCGTCCAGATGGCTGAGGGTAAGGAAATCGTACCGGTTGGTTATCCGGATACGCCCCTCCCGCAAACCTTCCGGGTCAGCCTCGACTTTTACCGGCTCGAGGACCTTCTTGAGCTCGATCAACCCGCTATGAGGGATCCGGTCGGGGAAGTTGAGCCCGTCGATGCAAAAATTGCCGTCGTTTGGTTCATCGCCGAAATCGCCCCCGTAAGCAAACCACTCCTGGGTCGCGGCCGCCAAACCTCTATTCGCACCCGGCCCGACTTGAGCCAAGGCCGTCGCCGCTCCGGCTACCCCCGCCGCTCCGGCCACCGCTGCCAGCCCGGCCATGGCCGCCTCGGCCTCGGCTACCACCGTGGCCGTTGCCTTCGCCGTCCTTCCCCGCACCGCAGGGCCCTGCCGGAGGCCGTGGTCCACCCATTCCCAGACGCAGCCGCCGATCAGCCGGGGATACCGGTAGATCGTCTCCCAATACTCCTTCAAGTTGCCGGGCCCGTTACCCATCGCGTGCGCGTATTCACACATGAAAAACGGCCGGGGGTCGTCGGTACGCTCGCCTTCCCGGGCCAGCCGTTCCACCGTCGGGTACATGACGCTCACGATGTCGACCACCTTCGCCTCCCCGGCCCCCTCATAGTGGATGGGCCGGGTGGGATCGGCCTGGCGAATCCATTCCGCCATGGCATCGTGGTTCGGTCCGTAGCCCGACTCGTTGCCGAGTGACCAGATTATGACCGAAGGATGGTTCTTGTCCCGTTCGACCATTCGCACCGCCCGGTCGACGAACGCCTCCCGCCATGCCGGGTCTTTGGCCGGCAGACCGGCATCCCCGAGAAAAGCGAATCCGTGGGCCTCGAGATCCGCCTCATCGATGACGTAAAGACCGTAGCGGTCGCACAGATCAAGCCACCGCGGATCGTTGGGATAGTGAGAGGTGCGCACGGCGTTGATGTTGTGCTGCTTCATCAGCGTTATGTCCCGTATCATCGACTCGAGAGAAACCGCATGACCCAGGTCGGGATGGATATCGTGACGGTTGACTCCCTTCAGTTTCACGGGAACGCCGTTCACCAGGAGCTGCTGGTTGCGTATCTCCACCTGCCGAAAACCCACCGCCAGCCGCTGAACTTCCAGCACCTTCTCGCCCCGCTCACCTGCTCCTTGACCGCTTCCCCCGCCGGCGTCCCCGCCTCCTCCGGCCGCCCCTTCCCCGGCGTCTTCGGCCAGGGTCAGCAGGAGCGTGTAGAGGGCCGGATCTTCGGCCGACCACTTACGCGGCGACGGCACAGTCGCTGCCAGGTTCAAGACCACCTCTGACCGCGGCTCGACCGCGGGAGGCGCCGCGAATTCCTGTTGCATGACCAGCGGGCCGAGCCGCGCGACTCCCGCCCCGGGCCGGCTGAGAGTACCGGCAGGTTGTTCGGGGCCGGGATCCATAGGTCCGAACAAGCGGGCAGTAAGTCGAAAGCCGGTGCGGGGTTTATCGGAGTAATTGTGCAAAGCAACCTGCACGCTGAGGACGGCATCCCGGTATCCCGGGTCGAACTGCGTGCGTATCCGCACGTCCCGCACGTGCAGCGACGGAGTGCAAAGGAGGTAGACGTCGCGGAAGATGCCCGAAAGTCGCCACATGTCCTGGTCTTCCAGGTAGCTACCGTCAGACCACTGGTACACCTGAACTACCAGCGTGTTCCCGCCGGGCCGTACCAGCTCGGTGATGTCGAACTCCGACGGCAGATGAGCCCCCTGGCTGTATCCGGCCAGCTCGCCGTTCAGCCAGACGTGGAAAGCGGAATTCACGCCTTCAAAGACCAGGAAGACCCGGCCGCCCCCGGCGATGATGTCGAGCCACCGCTGCGGAAGACGGAAGGTCTTGCGGTAAGTCCCCACCGGGTTTTCGCGGGGTACGTAGGGGGGATCGACGGGATACGGGTAGGCCACATTGGTGTACTGCGGCCGCCCGTAGCCCAGCATCTGCCAGTTACTCGGAACCGGGATGCTGTCCCAGCTCCAGCCGGCGCTCTTCCCCGGCGCGGCCCCGTCTCCGGGGAAACGCTCTCCCTTTCCTTCGTCTTCGGGCTGCGAGACGACCTCGCCCCCGGGAGCAAGCTCCGGTGCAGGAGCATAGTGGAATTGCCAGCGGCCGTTAAGAAGCTTGAAGAAGGACGAAGCGCCCCGTTCACCCGTGGAGGCGCTCGCCTCGTCCGCAAACGGAATCAGAGTCGCTCGCGCCGGTTCCCGTCGGCGCTGGAGTATAGATAAGTTTTCCCAGTCACGATCCGTCTTGCTTACCACCTGTTTTCCTCCTCCCGGTCGATCGCCCGGACGGCCTGGGGACCGAACTGGTGGCCCGGGCGATTAACCGGGAGTATTCTCCGGCTACCGGCCGATTCCTCCGCTCCAGCTTGAGCACCCATACTTCCCCGGGTAGCAGCCGTTTGCTCAGCACAAGCCGCGCCCGGCCTCCTTCCGGCCCGCTTACCAGCGGGCGGGGCTCCGTCCAGTGTTCGCCGGGGGCGGGCCTCAGATTGCCCTTGCCCTCCGCGTCCAGCAATCCCTCCTGCGGAACCAGCTCCGTCGCGACGTACATGCCTGCCGGCACCGCCACGCGGAAGGTGGGTTCGACCGGGACTTCGCCATGGTTGAATGCGAAAAAGAGGTAGCGCCCGTCACCCGCCACGAGGAGTCTGGGTTCGATTACCCGGTGCAGTTCACCGGGGATACCCTCCACCTCGACCGGCCGTACGAGGCTGGCCCACTCCTGGAAGGTCGCAAGTAACCGCCCGGCCGCTTCATCTCGCCGGGTCTGGAAAGCAAAGCTCAGCATCGTGCCGATCAGCACCGCCGCCCCCCGGCCGACCCGCCGCACCGTGACGGCCGCATCGCCGTTGGCAAAGGCGGCAAGGACCTGAGCCGGCGGCTGCCCGTCCCGGGCCGGAAGCAGCCGCAAGTGCTGTTCGAAGAGGGCCCCCATAATCTCCTCGCCCGGCTGAAACGGTAGCCGGAAGGCAGGCGGTGACCCGGCTCCTCCGCCGGCCGTCTCACCGCCGCCGATTTCGGTGGTAACCACCTTCATGGTGGTGGTTTCCACCTTGTAGGTCCCTATCTCCTCCGCTCCAAAGAGTTCATGCAGTCCAAAGCCGGGGATGGACGTGCCGCACCGGCCGGTCGGGTCGTTCCACCCGGTGCGGGCTTCCGCCACCACCACGCCTCCGCCTTCCACGAACCGCCGCAGCACCCCGGTCGCGGCCGGGGGCATCGCCAGTCCGAAAGGCAGGTAGATGAGTTTGTAGCCCTCTATTTTCCCTTCGGCCAGCAAGTCGATGTGCAGGAAGTCGGCCGGGTGATGGTTCTCGAATAGTGAACGGTATGCTCCAAAAAGCGACCGGCTCGGAACATACGAGGAAAACTCCCGCATCCCGGTCCAGACCATGTTGGCCCAGAGGTTGTATACCACCGCCGCCCGGGCGGGCACCGGCTTCGCCGCGAGGAAAAGCTCCATTTCCCGGGTTACGAGGCGAGCGATCGCCCCCGCGGCCATCGCTCGCTCCGACGGGGTGCCGTCCAGATTGGCCAGCCCGAACCCGGCCGACTCATACCCGCGCATCATCGGCCGCCAGGCATAAAAGTTCAGTCCTTTCGCCCCGTGCGCCAGCGGCCCCCAGGTCCAGAGCCTTTCATCCTTGGCATCCACCGGAGTGGCGAGGGTCCCGATGTAACCGTGGCCGCCCTGCAGTTCACCCAGCCAGAAGGGCTTGCCTGCCGCCTCGGTGGCGGAGCGGGTGCTATCAAGATAAGCCCCCCGGATGGCAGGGTCGTTCGTCTCTCTGGCCCCGGCGTGTTTGGGGTAGAAACTGGTCCCCCAGATGTCAACCTGCCTGGCCATGCGCCAGTCGTCCGGTTCACCCTCACTGGTGTAGGGGACGGTCAGAATGCCGGGAACGGCCGAATGGCTGGTGGTGATGAAATCGGCCCGGACACCTTTGACCGCGCTTACCCGCCAGGCGAGGTCTTCGGCGATTTTGTCGACGATGAACTCCTGCCAGTCGATGAAGTCCGTGTACGCCATCAGGGAGATGAAACGGGGCGGTTCGACCTCCTGCCAGTCACGGTAGGTACGGTACCAGGCGGAGTTGAGGGCGGCGACCGTGCCGTACTTCCGTTTCAGCCAGCGACGGAACCGTTCTTGAGAGTGGGGGCAAAAACAAAAGGACGACCGCGGGGGCAGGAAGTCGAAATACGCCCACTGAACGACGTGGGGTTCGCTCCAGAGATCCCAGGCGTAGAAGTTGGGCTGTTCGGCTACATACTCGGCGAGGCGCTGCAGGAAGGCGGTAGCCCGCTCCCGCACTCCCGGGTGATCGTAACAGTACCCGGGTGCGGTCTGGCTCACTATCTTTTGCCCGCCCGAGGAAACGTAGTGGCTGTCCGGGTAAAGAACCGGTAGCCAGTCCGGCGCCGAATCCAGATACACCTGCACGAGTACCTTGAGTCCGGCTTCGCGAGCCATCTCGAAGAGCAGATCCAGGGTGGCGAAGTTGTACTTGCCGGGTTCGGGCTCCCCCGAAGCCCAGTCGATCCAGGCCCGGACCGCGTTGAACCCGCACCCCTTGATATAGGCGATATCCTGCTGCCAGCGGGCCTTCGCCGTCGCCCGGTCCGGCTCGGGGGGGTAGACCAGGGTCGCCCGGGCCTCGCCACCCGTGTACCAGACCGCGATGGGTAGAAAGGACTGGTTTGCCCCGGCCGCCGCCGGCCCCTTCGCCCCGCTCACCCGTGGTTTCGGCCTTCTTTCCATCTCCACGCCCTTCTGAACGATCGCCTCACCTGGCTCCATCGACCTTTCACTCCTCCGTTCGTTCGTTACTCCCGCCCCGCCCTCCAGCCGGGGGTAATGTTCTATCAACCTAACTTATCCGCGCTCTTCCCGTTCGCCGCGGGTGGCGCAGAATCCTGCCCGCTGCCGGCGCGTACCGCCGCCGCGCCCCTGCAGCCAGGTGGCCGGAGAAACCTCCGCCGGAGGATGTAGAGCGCGACCAGCCCGGCAAACCCAGAAGATCACGAGTAAGGAGGAACAGGGAGCGGCTTGTCGAACACCAAGTTTGCCGCTTTTTTCCTGGTCCGGGAGGCTCTCGCCGATGAGAGGAAAGCACAATGAATTTGGATTCGCTGCCGACCGCCTTTCAATATACGATTTTCTCGCTTATCACAAGCCTCTCTTTCTGCTTCTTGGCGTATGTGCGATAGCCTTTTCCCTAACGTTCCTGTATACTCAGCTCCTCTACTCCTCGTACATAGATCGCCTCAAGACCGGGGATTTCGTCGTTAACCTCATTATAGCCTATACCGCGGTCAACGTTTTCCAAGGCTTGGCATCTTACGTCCGGAACCGCTGGCGTGATACCTATATCAAACGGTTTATGGCACGCCTGCACGTCAGACTGTTCAGTAAGTTGCTCAATGCCAAGTATCAGGATCTCCAGTCACTGGGCAGCGGTACCATATACAATATTGTTGTTGACGATGCCGTCAGTGTGTACGACTTTCTGTTTTCAACGGTGATAACGACTATTTACTTGATGATCGATATTGCCATCGCGGCCACCGTACTTTTTCTGGCCGACTGGCGTTTTGCCGTACTGGCGCTGGTGAGTTTCCCACTCGTCATGACCGTATTGCCTAAGATTGCCGACGCCATCAGACGGCAAAATGAGCGATACCGCGTCGAGATGGACCAGTACAACAGTGCCATGCTCAATGCCCTGGAGGGGCTAGAAGATATCTATGCGTTAGGCATCGAGGAAGAAGTACAAAAAGACCTCGTGGACAGGATGCGAAGTATCGAGCGCCTGCGGATACGGATGCAAGTCATCTCCGAGCTGGCCAACCTGGTCAATAGCCTGCAGTATACCTGGCAGGCCATCGTGCAGTTCGGCTTGGGGGGGTACCTGTTGGCCACCGGTTCCGCATCTATCGGGGGCGTCGTTCTTATCAGCACTTACCTGGAGCAGTACATCTCCTCGTTCAACCGGGCCGGTGCTACATACAAAGAATGGAAAACCATACAGGTTAGTATCGACAGGGTGAACCAGTTACTAAACGTCTTAAGGGAGCAACCGGTGCCGGAGGCCAGCGACCGGCCACCGCAGTTGCTCACGTCAAGCTCAATGGTACCGGCGATTACGCTGGAGGACGTGTACTTCTCATATGTGGAGGGCATGCCGGTTTTGGTTATTGACCACCTGGAAATCCGTGCCGGCGAGAAGGTTGTAATCGTCGGACGCAACGGATCAGGCAAGAGCACACTGCTCAGGTGCATCGCCAACCTGTTGCCCGGGTATAGCGGGCGAATAGTTCTTATGGGCCTGGACGCTAAAGCCTGGCCGGGCAAATCAATTTACAGCATTCTCTCTTACCTGCCGCAGTTTGCCTATTTGCTGCCAGTGTCCATCCGCGACAATGTCTGGCTGGGGGCGCGGGATGACGTCAACGTTGGCCAGGATGACCTGTATGCCCGTGCTGTAGAGCGCTCCTGTTTGCGGAAAGTGCTGGATGAGGTACCAGGCGGCGACAGGTACATGCTCACGGAGAACGGGCAAAACCTTTCGGGAGGGCAGCGACAGTTGGTGGCGCTCGCACGCGCCTACATGTCTCACACGCCGATTATGATCCTGGATGAATGCTTCTCCGCCGTTGACGCCCGGACCGAAGCAGAACTCATCGACAACATCATGCACGACGAAGGCACCTATCTCATCGTATCGCATCGACTCCAGGTCTGTTCCCGAGCGGATCGTGTCCTGGTCATGGACCAGGGGCGGGTGATAGACGACGGCCCGCACGCGGAACTCTTGCACAGGTGCGAGTTATACCGGCAACTTCTGCGGGAAGGAGAGAGCGGCGATGAAGGCGCTTGGGACCGCGCTGAAGCCGTTTAGCCAGGAGCTTGTGCTGCGTACCTTTCGCCAAATCCGCCCCAGCCCCTGGTTGTATACCCTCTTTATTTCGCTGGACGGCATCGTCAACGTCTGCAACAACGCTCTCTGGGCATACTTTTTCGTTCTCCTGGGAGATATCGCGACCGGTGGCGGATGGGAAGCTTACCGCCGGCTTTGGATCTATATCGCGCTTACCCTGCTTTTTTGGGCCCTTTACTTTATCAACGGTCTCACGAGCGAAGTGATGGCAATACGCACCGAATTCGCTATTAAGGGACGCATCTTGGATGGGGTGTTTCATACCGACTACGCTGAAGTGTCCCGGCTGGGTTCAGGCGAAATCATCAACAGGTACAGTGACCTCGTAACCAATCTGACCGGTGTCTATCGTTCCTGGTTTCGGTGGAACGTGGTATCTCTCTGGCAGGTCATCGGAGCCTTTGTCTTTGGAGCTATCTTCGATTGGCGTATGACCATTGGCATCGTAGCCTTCGGACTTCTGACGATACTAGTTAACAAACTGTATCAAAAGACTTTCTACAAGCTTGCCAATGCGCTGCAAGCTGAGATAGGCAGAGTGAAGCAGTCGTACATCAGTTTTGTGCGCGGGATCGAGACCCTAGTCACGTTACCAAGCGACCGCCTCGTAAAGCGGCTCTTTAACGAGACAATAGGCGGCCTTCTAGAAAAAGAGGTAAAGTTGGTGCGCGTCCGGCAAAATCTGCAACTGGCGCAGTTCCTGTTGTCGAATTTGTTTAGCATAGGGTTGTTGCTATTTGGTGGCTTGCTCATTGTGTCGGGCAGTATGACGCTGGGGACACTGCTAGGTATCAAAATGCTGGCGCTTCTCATGTACAACGTCTTCAACCACTTTGGTTCTTTCTTCTCGTCATTCCAAACCTCCCAGAGTGCGATGGAGAAGGTTTATGAGTTGGTCGATATAGGCCGCCCGGCGGAGAGGCCCGCCGGTCAGTTGAGCCCATCCTCCGAGGAGAGGGACGCCATAAAGGTTGAGGACCTGTCCTTTGGGTATGATTCCGACCGGCCGATCATCCGCCACCTGAGCTTAAGTATACCTGCAGGACAGATCACAGCTATTATGGGGCCCAACGGTTCCGGCAAGACTACGCTCATTCGGCTGCTCCTCGGCCTACTCACGCCGAACGAGGGAAGGATATATTACTACGGGCAGTGCTTGGACATGGCTATGGTACAGGAGTTCCGCAGAAAGAAGGTAGGATACGTGCCGCAAAGATTCTTCTTGTTCAATGGCACAGTTCGGCAAAACATTACGGGTTTTAGCCCTGTTGTAGATGAGGAGAGGCTACAGCGGGCCGTTAGGCTGGCGGGTGTGGATGTGGATTTAGATCTGGTGCTGAAGGATAATGGCAGGCAGCTTTCAGGGGGGCAGCGGCAACGGATTGCAATAGCACGGGCGCTGTATCGAGACGGGGAGTTGTTTATATTGGATGAACCTGCTTCGGCACTGGATACATTTGGAACGGATGCGCTAGCCAACATCATGCAGCGGTTAGTTCAAGAGGGCAAGACGGTGATCTTGGTATCCCACCGTGAGGAGTTGTTCAGGAACGTAGAGAACACCATACTGCTAGCACCGTATACGGCGCTCTAACATCTGTAGCGCAAAGGGTGGCTATCTATCCAAGAGCTATCTGGACAACCCGCCCCGCCCGCTCCCGGGCCGGCTGGTTCTCTGCTTTGACTCGAGGGATACCCGGAACGCCCGAGGAAGTGTAAGCTTAAGACGTGCATAAACCGCTCGCTTCGGCGACAGGCTGAAGTCGAAAGCAGGTCGGAACCGGGCGGGCGACAGAAGGGTGACCCAGGTGAACCGGGCAGATGACTGGCTGGCGCAAGCGGAACACGATCTGCAGCACGCCCGGCATGCGCAGGAAGACGGAGACTGGGAGTGGGCCTGTTTTGCCGGCCAGCAGGCGGCCGAGAAGGCGGTCAAAGCCCTGATCATGTACCAGGGCGGTGAGGGATGGGGGCATTCCATAACCCGGTTGCTGATGGATCTCAAGCATCTTCGTCCCGTCCCCGACGCCGTGCTCGATGCCGCGCGGCGATTGGACAGGCATTATATACCTGCCCGCTACCCCAACAGTTTCGATCGGGGGATACCGCGTGAGTACTACACGGCCGAGGACGCAAGGCAGGCGATCGCCGATGCAGAGACCGTTTGTCTCTTTGTCCGTAACTCGATTCGTGAACCGGGAGAGGGTAATTGAGCTCCTGCGCCAGTGTGCGCGGCAACTCGTGGCCAGCATTCCCGACACCAGGGTTTACCTTTTCGGATCGTACGCCACCGGCCGGCCCACCCCTCGCAGCGACGCCGACGTGGCGGTGGTCATCCGCGGACCTCTACCCTCCTCGCCCGCCTACCCTGCCGAGGTAGAACGCCTGGCCCGTGACATCTTCCTGCAAGCTCCCGTACCGGTCGACCTCTTCGTGTTCACCGAAGCAGAGTTTCGCGAAGGCGCACAGACTGGAAAAGGAGTGGCCGGAGTCGCCGCGCGCCACGGAATCCCACTCTGAAGCCGTCAGCTCGATCCGTCCGTCGCTCATTCACCGGGAGAGCCCGGGTCTGGTAGCCAGACGAGAGAGGTCTCGCGCCCGGGCCCGCCCCGGCACTACCTGCTTCTTCGTTTGTCACTCCAAAGCCCGTGCAAGGGCCACGAGTTGTTCGGCGGTCACCGACTCATCAGCCGCCCAAATCCCAATCGCGATGGTGCCAGTTGACATTCTCAGGATCCACCGCCGCAGGCTGATGAGCAGTGCCGGCCTCCCGCCGACTATCGTAGCCACGCACTCTATGGTCCGTAGCTTCCGCGGTACATAGTCTGACTCAATCCATTCTTTAGGAACCCTGATTGCCCACAATCCCGGAGTCCACGGCTCTCCCTCGAAGAAAGTCTCGCTAAGCTCAAGGATCCCAGGTATGTAGAGCACCGCTCCCTTTCCTTCTTGCACCTCCACGGTTAGGGTTGATGGGTCAACACCGGGAAAGATCGAGATGACAGCTTCCGGCGCTGGAAGGAGAAACTTGTCGCCGTAGCGTTCAATAGCTTGTACGAGGGGCAACTTTACGGTAGTAACCGGTGTGGGCGCGTTGCACGGGCAGTAGTAGCACGACCACGGCTCGACGTCGGGTTCGCTGCCCCAGTAGATATGGAACTCAAAGCTAGGGCCTAGCGACGGGTGACCGCATTGTGGGGGCTGCGCTGCCACTACGCCCGTGGATAAAGCACTTACGATGAACCCCATCAGAGCCAGAACGCGCCAGCTCATACAAAACCTCACTTCTTACACCTCCTTCAGCCTGTTATCATAAGTCGGTAAGCTCCCTCGCTAAGCTCCCTCTCGTATTGCTGCCTCTGATCCTTCAGTATGGGGGAGGAGGTGGTGGAGGACATTGCCACGGAGGAAGCGGCTCCTGTTTACGGCAGTCCTGACATATCCGTATGCACCGCAGAAGATCGGACACCCAAGTATGGAGGAACCCTTCGAGAATGCAATGCTTCTGGTAGCCGCAGTAGCAGTAGCATTCGCAAATGGCGAGGTGAGATTCGTCATCTCGTGGATCGGGGACATAGCCAAGTATTCGACGCATGTACTCGGGAAACGAATGAGGCGACCAAGGATCGTATATGTAAAACCGTCCACACTGAGAACAATCCCAGACGTGCACGTATCGGTGCCCGGTTTCATCGTATTCGAAGTGGGAGTAAGCGTCGTTGTAGTAGGCGTCTGGGGCCCCGCACTGAGGACACGGTCCGAACCAATCAGGATGTACACTGGCCGCTCCAGCAGCGTAATGCAACTGAAAAGCCAATAGAACACTCAGGATAGTACTGGCCAAAAACATACACGGCCTGCGTGTTGTCCGCCCCTCTCGCATGACCTCTTCGCCTCCTCCTGCTGCCGTGGTGTTGTCCAAACCGACCTTCTCGTACCACCTGTTCGGTAACCACGCAGCGTCAACGTACGAAATCGCCCGGGGTTGCTTCAAGTCCGGTAACAACTAACAACGGGAATCCTGCGCCCAAGAAAGAGCGCCCGTCGTCGATAGCGTCGCTACGCTTGCCCGGAGAACCGATCGCTCAGGATTCCGCGCCGAACAGGTCGCCCGCTAAGGGCTTTCGGACAGGGCAAGACCGGGGGGGAGGCGGCTTGCCTCATACGTCGCAGCCAGGGCGATTGCCCAAACGAGCAGCAGCACCCCGCCGGCGGCGGCAACGGCGGCGGTCAGCATTGTTCCCAAGCTGGCCGGTGGTACCACCGGGATGTCCCCTATCACTAGTGTTAGGATGCTCGGGCGCACCAGGTGGTTCAAGATGAACCATGCCACGGGAATGACCACGATAAAGGCGGGTAAACAAAGCAAGGTCACCTCGATCGCCGTGCCTAACACGAGCCGGCCTCGCCTCATGCCGAGGCACCGTCGTAGCCCGAATTCCCAGATCCGCCTGGTCAAAACCGACCATACGACGGCGAACTGGCTGGCCAGTGCGACGACCATCGAAAGAAGAATTTGCAGGCGGGCCTGAGCCGCGTTCCGTCTGAGCACCTCGAGGGCTCGTGCGCGAATAGGCTCTTTTTCGACGCTAAATGATGCCGCTCGCGCAAATCCTGACCGGGTAGGGGGTCCATTCAGCAGGACCTCTAGATCACGGATGGCTTCATCGGTACGGCTCGCAGCCGGCTTAGCGATTCCGGCAGGTACCACCCGGCGCGTCGCCGGTGATCCCGATGCTGTCGACGTTCCGGTGGCGAACAGGGCTGCCGGGGCAACACTGGACGGCAACAGCATCATCGGTACGGCTCCCGCCCAGGCCAGTTCGGGCGAGGCATCAAAGACACCGATGACCGTATAGACCTGGCTTGACGCTACACCAGCCGGCGCTTCCGCTTTCTCTTCGGTGGTCTTCCGTTGTCTTTCGGTTTCGCCGGCGGCCGGGTCGGTCTCCGGGTACACGCGGACCGAAGGAGCAGGGCCATCACTCAACAGGAACTGGCGGCCCACCCAGGCGGCAGGGCTATTTTCCCCGCCAAACAAGGCGGCCGCCACTCGGGTGGAGAGAAGCGCGACTTTTGCCTGGTTACGCCAATCCACCTCGCTCATGGGTTGCCCGGCGACCATCTCCAGCTGGGCGATCTCAACGGCCTCCGGGTATACCCAGTAGGATGTGATCCGCCAGGCACTCTCGGTACTCACCGGTTTGCCTTCGGGCGAAAGCGGGATGGCGTACTGGACCGAGGCGACCCACGGGGAGATACGACGCAGGTTCGGACTTTGACCGACCAAAGAGCGGAGTGTGGCATCATCCAGACCGGCCCCCTGCGCTCGCCAGTAGAATACGACCGGTATATCCCGGTCCAGCACCTTTTCGATGCGGGAGACTTCCAGATGGGTATACAGGCCGAGGGTCACGACCACCGCCGCCAGTACCGTGGTGACCAGGAGTAGAACGCTCGCCAGGGGCTGCCGGCGAGCAAAAAGGATGGTGTCCCGAAACAACCTGGCCCCTCCTCAACGTTCAAACAGGAGCACCCTGGGGTCAGAACGAACCGCCAGCCACGCGGGGACGATCCCTGCCATCACCTCGGCCGCCAGCGTTCCGGCCACGCCAGCCAGAATGGCCGAAAGGCCGGGTAGTTGAACTTCGTTCACATTCAGGCCCACCCAGCGGAAAAGCGCCGGAGCAAGAACCCAGGTAGCGATGGCCGCGGGTGCAGCACCGGCAGCACCGATAGTCAGCAACTCGACCATGATGTCCCTGGCAATCTCCGTTCTTGATGCACCGAGTGCTCTGGCCAGCGCGATCTGGCCGAGGCGCCGGGACGTATGCAAGAGATACACCCCGAGCGTGGCCAGGCTAGCAAGGGCAAGGGTAAAGGCTACGAGGAGAAGAGCGCGCTGCCGGAGTGCACGCCATGGCATGGACCGCCGGTTCAAATCGTCGACCGTAGCGACCACCTCAAACCTTCCCTCGCCCCATTCACGATCCACGAGCCTGCCGAGATAATGCGAAAGGCCAGTAAGGTCCACGCCGGGGCGCGCGATCACGGTAACACTTGGCACTTCGTCCCAATCGTAGAGTGGGAGTAACAAAACCACACCGGGTCGCTCATGACCCTGCGAGCCGGCCGGGAACATCCCGGGCAGCTTGAGGTAGGAAGAAGGAGTGACGACGCCTACGATGCGATACCAACCCACGTGTTCGCCCGGCTGAACTGGCAGCTTAGAGATCACTTCCTTGTCCTCGGTTGAAAGCGAATACGGCAAGGAGGCAGATCCGTTTCCTAAACGTCCCCGGATCAAGATCTGGTCGCCCAGCTCAAGGGCGGGCCGGCTGCCGGACCCGCCCCTCACAAGCAGGGCAGCCCCCGTGCCGCCGACCGGTACCCACTCGTTAATGGTCGAAAAATACATCCAGCCGGGCGACAAGGCCGGTATTTTTCGCAGGTCTTCTTCTAACCATTTCGCACCGGCCTCGAAGACGGCTCCCCGTGATTTTGCGCTGTCGAACCACGAAGGGGTCACCCGAATAACCGTTGCCTTTACCGGTTCAACCTCCGCCCGCTCCCCATCGGGGGTCGAAGTGCCCTCAGAACCAGTGACACCCCCCTTGGCTGGCCGAAGGTGACCGCTGGCGTCGCGTATGGCCAGGATCGCGGCTTCCGGTACGACCGTCTCGGCTACGGCTGCCTCGACGCCCTCGACTTCTTCAAGCAAGCGGAGGTCACGAACAGAAATCGGTCGGACACTTTCATCCGTGATACGCACGCGGACGGGCGAAATGTACGAACTCCAACCCAGGAGCCGAGGTCGAATAGTAATGGTACGCTGCTCAACCGGTGAAAGGTGGGTTAACGCCGTCGAGTAGGGGTCTTTCCCCCGTACGACCGGCCAGGACAAGGTGAGCGCTGCCCCCCCGATGCCTGCTGCCAGCAGCATAACCGCGGTATCAAGCGGCAAGAAGGTTACCCGGCGCCAGATCCAACGCCAACGTGAGAATTTGCCCGGGAGGTCTATAATGTATGGGCGTGTGGAAGGCTCCACCCTTCGCCGCTTACGCTCCTCTTTCGAGCTGCGGAGGTAACGGATGTAAGAGATAGCGGCCGGGATAGCCACGACCAGAACCACCAGGCCGACGGTCACGAGGAAGAGCCGGCTCAGCGGAAGAAGGCGGGCTAAGGCATCGGCGGACTGTGTAACAACCTTCTTGAACTCACTTGAGTGTTCAGGAAGCACATATGCTTGCGGGCTCAAGAAGATCGAACGGACGGCCACCAGAAGGGCCGCGACAACAACGGCACCAATTAGTCCGGGCACCCAGTCCCACAGGCTCTCGAAGATTCCCAACTGCTGACGCAGCCGGTAGTTCAAGCGACGCAAGGTTCCCCAAAAAGCATATCCGGCTACAAACGGGAGAACCAACACCAAGACAAGCACGAGCACGACACCGGCGACCGGGTCAAGGTTCCTGGTCCAGGCAAGCCACCCCTCCTGGTTGTAGCTCTCTTCGGCGGGGCTGCTCGCTTGGTCGAGGTTGCCGGCACCGGGTTGGTCGCGACCCCCATCGGTCCCTTGGTCTGGAAGGCTGACCCCTGAAGGGGTCCAGAGTTGTCCTAAGACCGCCTCGAGCTGACCGTGCTCAACCGTGATTAGATAAGATCGAAAACCCGGCGAGATGGAGGCAGTAAGTAGAGTGTAAGGTACGACGAGTTGAGGGAGCACGTCGGCCTCTCCAGCTGGAAGTGCTTCTGGTGCTAGCATCTGGCCCGCCTCGCTCAAGAAGGCTAGAAGGGATGGGAGGTTGTCGTTGTCGTCTATCGCGCGAACAACGCCCCCTCTCTCTTCAGGCGATGCGAAGATCCCGACCACTTCCAGGTCGATCCACGGTCCGCTTTCTCCAAACGATACGGACACGGTGCGGCCGATCATCTGTTGCTCTTTGCCGGAGGATAGACCGTTCCGGCGCGCGAACGAGGCCGACGCCAGGGCCACCCTGGCGCCCCCGGTCACTTCCCGCTCGAAGAAATAGCGTCCGCTAACCACCTGCCCGGGCAGCCCCGCCGAATCGGTGCCGAGGCCGAGGAACCATGCTTGGCGAGGGCCGGAGGAAAGCGCGAGGGTGGCGGAGGTTTTAACCCACCCCGGGAATGGAATCCAGGGTTTCACAGATATGACTCCGGGGAGGGTGGCCCACCAATTGGCGACCGGCGCGTCCTCGCCGAAGAGCAACACGTTTACCAGGTTGGCCCTTTCGTCATACAGCGCAATGAGATGCCGGTCTAGATCCTCGATCACCCGTTTCCCAATGGTAAAGTCGCTGGAACTGGATGTCGGGGTCGGGAGACCGGCCACCAAGGGGGCCGCTAAGGCGGAGTCCGGGCCAAGCAGGGGAATACTGGCTGCACAGGATGAAAGCCACAGACCGGGTAGGAAGCCGAGACTTACTGCAACGGCCCGGACCGGACGAAGCATAGCACCTGCCCTCCTTTTCTGACGCAGCCCACGGACGACCACCGGGCAAAGCATGGGCGTGGCGACACGGCCGGCCTCTAGCCGGCTTGAGGCGTGAGCAAACCCCCGAAGAAGGCTTGTCGTAGAAACTCAGCCGTACGGGCGGCTTCGCCAGGTTTGGTCACGACAACATGCCCCTGGCTGTGGCGTTGCTCTTTGGCGGACGGAACAAGGCTGTATGGGATGAGGAGGTCCTCTTCCTTAACACCCATGAACAGCTCTACACTCTTGGGAAACTCGCCGATGGCCGGTCCACCTGATTGAACTAACGGGCCGGTCTCGTACTGGTAGACGCCGACTACTTTGATCTCGAGCCGGGTCGCTCCGCCGTCAAACGATACGAGGAGGCTTTTGCCCAGCACCTGCATGGGGTCCGTGAATCCCGCTCTGAGCATCAATCGCCTGGAGATCACGCCTATCTTGGCCTGGCCCGTGAGATCCGCAGGGATGAAGAAACGGCCCGACAACAGCCGAACGGGAGTCTTAGGGGGTTCACCGTCTTTTCTTTTACCGATCGGGTACCCCGTGCCAACACCGCATGCCCAAGCATCTGTCAAGCCGGCAGGCATCACGATCTGGATGGGGGTCGGGATCCAAGGGGAGACGGACTTAACTGCCGGAAGCTGCGAAAGCAGACCGGTCAGCCGGGGTTCGGCCCAAGACGCCAATACTAAGACGTAATTGTAACTTTCGTTTATCTCCAGTGATAGGGCGAAATCGCCGCGACCCAAGTGCCAGGCGATTGTTCCGTCACCGGCCAAAACCGTCGCATGGGCTGTGATGATCTCCAGCGCTATCGCGACGATTACCGGACCTGCTGCGACCTGAACCCTTCGACGGCTCACAGCAGGCGACCTCCTTTGCGTAACGGGATCCGGGTAGAGCGTGGGCCCGGGTCTCCACTATTCACTCAATTCTGCTTTGGGTACTTACTAGAGCTGGAACTCGTGTATGTCCCACCACGCACTCCAGTCTCCGGCCACCCTGTCAAGCACGATGTAACCGTATTCGCCCGGATACGGGACCCCGTACTCATTGTGGTCACCATGCCAATTGTTTGAGTACATGGGGATCTGTGCTCCGTAAGAACCAGACAAGCCCCATCCGGGTTGGACCGGATAGTCCCTCTCAAAATGCTTGCCGATTATTAGCGCGAACGACGGATTGACACCTGCTATCGCCTGGGCTTCGTAATCAGAATGGTTTGACGTGTTACGCAGCTCGTAAGATAACCGTGAAGGATCCTGGGTGACAGTACGAATTACCTGCGTAGTTCCTCTGTTCTCGTAATAGTAGTAATTCCACGTTCCGTCTGTCCACCACCACTCTTCATAGAAGTGGTGGCCCAACACCGTCGGCTGGAGCAAGAGAAGGCATAGCGCCAGGATCGACCCAGCTATCCTGCGATTGGTCATGACCCTCTCATCCTCTCCTTCGACTCCGGGCCCACGCCACTTTCATCGTACTAGGCCGGTGGAGAACTGTCAACCCAAAATTTGCCTGCATTGTATCTGCAGCCAGCCTCCCAGCACGGCGCCGGGCAAGCAGACCCCCCGGAAGAATGGTAAACTAGACGCTGAGGCCCCGGACAAGCTGACAACGAAGGGTAGCGATAACCGGATGAGAAGTACCACCACCGAAGAGCAGCCGAAAGCTAACGGTTCTCCAATGCGAGCGGCAAAAACAGGCGATGGCAGGCTGCCGGGCCAAGATCCGGGCCCGGGTCAGACTGTCCCCCCCGTAGCTCACACATCTTCTGCGCTCTCAGCAGGCAACCCCGAGCGCACCCCTGGCTCCGAACGGGCGACCCCCCGCGGGCTTACCGTGGCCGGCGTCGTTCTGGCCGCGACCCTTCTTCTGCTAAAAAGCCTGGCTACCGTCCTCACCGGTAGCATCTCGATCCTCTCCGACGCGCTCAACTCGTTCCTCGACCTGTTTTCGTACAGCGCCATACACCTGGCCGTGCGTATGCAAAACGTCGCTCCGGACGTCGACCACCCCTTTGGCCACCGCCGCGCCGAACCCCTGGCCGGGTTGATCATTGCCATTCTCGCCGCGGTCCTGGGGTTCAATATCCTGAGGGAAGCCATCACCTCGCTCGCCACCGACCATGCGGTTGTCCTGGCTCCAGCCGCGCTGGTCGTGATGACCATCGCCGTCGGAAGCAAGGTCGTCATGGCCATTCTCTACCGCACCGCTTCCCGTCGTACGGGGAGTCCGGCCATGGAGGCAAGCTATGTCGATACTCGTAACGACATCCTGGCCTCTTCCATCGCCTTCGTCGGGTTCTTCCTGGGCGGGCACTGGGACAGCGTCGCAGCCTTGTTGGTCGGGGTCTGGGTCATATACTCCGGCACGCGTGTAGGTCTCGAGAATATCCACTACCTTATGGGCCGGGCACCCGCAGCCGAAGTGCAGGAGGAGATAAGAAGCGCCGCTTTACGCGTACCCGGGGTTAAGGACGTGCCTTTTCTGCGGGCCCATTTCGTAGGCGACCGGGTAGACGCCGAACTTCACGTCACCGTGGATGAGGACATGCCCCTCCGGGAGGCTCACGCCATCAGCGAAACCGTAAAGCGGGAAGTAGAACGGATACCCGACCTGCAATACGCTTTCGTCCACATCGAACCGGTGCCGTCAAATTCAAACGAACGGGCCCGGGAAGGAGCGCCGGTCCCGCAGCCAGGCGCCGGAAAATCAACCCGCCGGTAGTTAGTGCTGCCGGCAACCATACGCTCTTCGTGCCAGCTCGCTCCGGTACGCTTCCGGCAAGGCCACCGGGGTGTCACACGGCATTCTCAGATCGTCCGCCATTCGGGCATTGCTCGCAACCGGAGCATCGGCCATTGCCGGGGCGTGACCCGGTTCCGGGGTATCGCCCGCCTGAACGGCGGGCATCAGCTGGTTGACGAGAAGATCGGCGATGCCGAAGCTTCCGGTTTGGGCCAGCTCCCGGGCGAGAGCTTCGAGGAAGAGCGAACCGTAGACCTCCGCCCCCGGCCCTTTCCCCCAGAAAGCGCTCTCACCCGGCCGGAGCCCAGCGGCCAGCAAGTCCCGGATGAGGGTGGCCTCGAGCTCGCGGGCCGCCCATCGCAACCGTTCGGGGTCATCTTTCATCCATTCCAGCTCAGGGGCGACGGCCGCCCCCGCCGGAGCTTCCACGCGGGCCAGGGCCGGACTGCTCATTCGATCACCAGCTCCCCGTAGAGCGCTCCCGCAGCCTTGATCGCCTGCAGGATGGCGATGAGATCCCGAGGGGTAGCCCCCAGGGCATTGAGGGCGGAAACCAGTTCAGTAAGGGAAGCCTGGCCTTCGATTAACTGAAGTGAACCGGGCTCTTCTGACACCAGCACTTCCTCGCCGGCCGGGATCGCCACGACGCCAGGGCTGGTCGAAGATGGCGCCGGGGCCTGGGCAACGGCCGGATTTGCCCCCGGCGAGTTCTCAGGGGTGGCCGCGGTCGAGGCCGGTCCGGAGGCCGATGACGGCACCACCACGGTCTCATAGCGAGGCCGGATGTCGACCCGGAGGTTGCCGTGGGCAACGGCCACCGGGGCGATGCGAACATCGGCGCCGATGACGATCGTCCCGGTACGTTCGTTAATCACGACTTGGGCCTTGCGTCCCGGTTCGAG
>DUMU01000041.1 GCA_012839805.1 Bacillota bacterium
CGCAAGGGAGAACGGGCGGAAGCCAAGCGACTGTTGAACCGCTTTCTGGGAGAAATCCTGTTTGCCTGCGGCTCCAGCATGGAAGTGATGAAAGCCCGGCTACTGGAGCTGGTCGTGGTTGCCTCCCGGGCGGCGGTCGAGGGAGGAGCGAACCTCGATCGCCTGCTCGGCATAAACTTGCGGAGCTTGCAGCAACTCAACAACTGCACGGACTTCGAACAGATCTGCTATTGGGTAGTGGAAGCTTTCGACCAGTTCCTGGATGCCGTCTACGAGTCCGAACCTCCCGCCTATTCGGAGCCGGTAAAGAAAGCACTTCGCTTCATCGACACACATTACGCCGAGGACCTTCGCCTGGAGACGGTCGCCCGGGCCGTGTACCTTTCCCCCACTTACCTCACCCATCTCTTGAAGGAAGAAACCGGCCTTTCGTTCCTGGAGGTGCTCACCCGGCGCCGGGTTCAGGCGGCCAAACAGCTGCTCCTCCAGCCCGGCATCTCCATCCGCGCCGTAGCGGAACAGGTGGGCTATAAGGACCCCGGGTACTTCGCCCGGGTGTTCAAGCGGGCGCTGGGCATCACCCCCACCCAGTACCAGGCCAGGCACGCGGCCAGGGATCACGACGGGTGACCTGGGAAAGATCCGCCTCCCGCAGGGGCTCCCAGGGCGGCGTATAAGACGCCAGAGCCGACCAATCGGCAAGCGGACGGCCTTTCACTTCACCGATCACGCCCGGTTCACTAACATGCCAGACGCATCCCCAGGCATCCGCGTACTCCCCAACCACCCCCGGTTCTCCCCGGGCTCTTCTCGCTTCCCGCAGCTCCGCGGCCCGGAACATTTGAACTCCCGGCAACCCGTTCCCGTGAGGTCATGCCCCTCAAGCCACCCCCAATTCCGGATACTAGCGGCCACCGCCGGCCACTACGGGCCACTGTGGGTCATTACCGGTCACTGCCGGCCATGGCCGAGCACGGCCGACCGTCGCCAGCTTTATCCAGGCCGCGCCCGCCTGGCGCCCTGCGGTACGATACGATACGCTATGATCAAACCTGGTCAACAGTCCGGCCAACGTGGCAAGTAAAGGCCAATGTAGCAAGTAAAGCACGCGCCAGGTACAAGTGAAGCAGGTGATCTCGTGAACTCGGCAAACCCGATGACTTCTGAACTGCAAGCACGTCCGGCAGCTCCTGCCCGCTTCTATCAGGCTTTCGTTTTCCTTTGCGGAGTTGCCGTGATGACCGTCGAGATGGCGGCTTCCCGCCTGCTCGCCCCCTTTTTCGGCGACTCCCTCCTTGTCTGGTCCAACCTGATCGGCATTATCATGCTGGGGCTGGCCGCCGGCTACTATTGGGGCGGCCGCTACGCCGACAGGCACCCCCGCCCCGAGCCGCTCTTCGTGGCCGTGCTCCTGGCCGGGCTCTGGGTCTCCCTCTTACCCCTGGTCACCCGCCCCCTCTTCCGGCTGCTCCCCGGCGATGTCTTCAGCACCCCCACAAGACTGATCATCGTCTCCTTTGCCGGTGCAAGCCTCGCCTTCCTTCCGCCCGTGACACTGCTCGGGTGGGTGAGCCCCTACGTCCTGAGACTCCTCAACCAATCGGTAGAGAGTTCCGGCCGCCTCGCCGGCCGGTTATACGCCCTTTCCACCGTGGGAAGCCTCATGGGGACTTTTCTTCCCTCCCTCGTGACGATCCCCTGGCTGGGCACTGCTGCCACCCTGGCCCTGGCAGGGGCGCTGCTGATCGGCAGCAGTGCCTGGGGCCTGGTCCGTTCCCGGGCCGAACGGGTCGAGCACGAGATGCAGCAACGACGGCCGCCGTCGCACCCGCCAAAGCCAAAGCCAGAGCATCCACTTCGGTCTTTCTTTCTCTTCCTCTTCCTCGGCGTGCCGGCAACCGTCTTCGTGGCTTCGCGCGGCCCGCTCAAGCCGGTACCCGGGCTCGTGACGGAGGCGGAATCCGCCTACCAGTTCATCCAGATCTGGCAGCAGGGGCAGATCCGCTACCTCGTGGTGAACGAAGGGGGAGGCATCCAGTCGTTCTACCGGCCCGGTTCACCCTTCGGCACCGGCTGGTACTACGATTACCTTGCCCTCCTGCCCTACCTGTACCGGCTCGCCCCTTCACCGGCCGGCCGGGCGACCGCGGCAGGAGCAGCGGAAGCGGTCAGAGCGGCGCAGACGCCCGGACGAGGGATAGCGGCGCCAGCGATGGCAGCCACCGCAGCGCCGGCAGCCGCCGCAGCGTCGGCAGCGACCGCAGCAACCGCAGCGACGAAAGCCGCGACGGCGTCGACGGCGACACCAGCGACGAAAGCCGTGGCAGCGCCAGCGGGCGAAGCCGTTCTCAAGACGCTCCTCATCGGGTACGCGGGCGGAACCGTAGCCCAGCAGCTGGCAGCCTTGCCGGCGCCGTACCGTTCAGAAGTGGTGGGAGTGGAAATCGATCCGGAGATGGTTCGCCTCGCCCGCGACTACATGGGCGGTATCCCTCCCCACACCCGGGTGGTGGTGGCCGATGGCCGGATATGGCTGCGAAGAGATAAGGATAAGTATGACATCATCATCGTCGATGCCTATTCCCGGGAGATGTACATTCCCTTCCACCTTTCTACGCAGGAGTTCTTCCGCGAAGCGAAGGAGCATCTACGGCCGGGTGGGTTGCTCGCCCTCAACGTGAACGCCAGCCAAACCGGGGGACTGCTGGCCTCCTTCTACCGCACCCTCGCCTCCGTATTCCCTCACGTGTATTGGGCCCGGTCAGGAGCGTACATGAATTACCTCCTGGTGGCCACCGGCCGCCCCCTCTCGCCCGAAACGCTACCGGCAGTCATCGGCCGTGATGGTCCGCCCGAACTGCTTCCCCCCGCCACGGAACTGGCCGCCGGATGGCGGTCCACCCCGCCCGGGGGAAAGGGCCTCGTTTTCACGGACGACCGCGCACCCGTCGAGTGGTTCACCGACTGGATGGTTGTGACCTATCCGGCGCGGAAATAGCCCGGTGGCCCGAGACGGCGCCGAGGGGTTCGACGAGAAGGCCGGCAGCGCATCGACGCGCCTTCAGTTGACGACAAGCGTCGCCTGGCCGACAATGGAAACGGGCCGGTACAGATTGCCAAGATGCCGGCCCAGACGCTGCCGAAAGACGGCGGGCAAGCTAATTGGTGGATGCCGGAGGCATGGGCTTCTCGCGAGGCGCGGACGACCGACCGCCGGTTAGTTTTAGGTTCTCATCTGGAGGCGTCGCAGTATGGTTCAAAACCCGTTCAACTGGCAGGAGGCGTATCAGGGGGGGCGGTGGGTGCGGGCGGATTTGCACTTGCACTCCCCGGGCTCTCAAACCTTCCGGCTGCCTCCGGGGATGTCCCGAGAGCGAGACCAGGACCGAGAAAAGATTGTTGAGCAGTACGTCCTCCAACTGGCGAACCAAGGCATTCGGATATGCGCCATCACAGACTACCAGGGCATCTGCAAGGAGTGGTTCATCCTAATTCGGGAAAGAGCACAAAGGCAAGGAATCTACGTTTTTCCCGGCGCAGAACTCTCCTTCAGCGTACCGAAGCACGGGCTCCACATTCTCGCCGTCTTCCCGTTCGACGAGAATCTTGATGCGATAAACCGCGCCATTCAGGCTATGCATCGTGACCCTTCTGAAGTCCTTGTCCGGCCGGACGGGTCGCATATTGACATTGACCCAAGAGGCGACATCAGGAATCTTTTGCTGGACCTACGCCATCATTTTCATCCGTTGTTTATCATGGCTCACCCGAACGATACCAACGGCCTCCTGAAAAGCTATGCTTCAAAAGATGCCGCCAAGTTCATCTCCGAGGTCCGGCCGGATGCCATAGAAGACTTCTCCGAGAGTGACCAGAATCGGCTGGTCTCCTGCACAGATGTTCTGTCCAAGAGCAGTTTACGGCGCATCGCCCGCGTGCTGTTTTCCGACCCAAAGTGCATTGAAGAGATAGGCGCCAAGATGCGGGCTAATGAGGTTAGGGCAACGTGGCTAAAGTTGAGCGTTTTCGACGATATCAACTCCTTGCGGCTTGCCCTGCATGATTCCGATATCTTGGTACGTGCGGGGAAAGAGCCTGAAGCCACCAGGCATTCGCGTTTTCTAGCCCTGGAGGTCGACGGAAACGGCTTTCTTGGTGGTCTTTCACTGGCCTTCAGTCCTGAGCTAAACGTCTTCGTCGGCGGGCGGGGAGTGGGAAAGTCGGCTATTTTAGAAACCATCCGCTACGTACTCGATCTTCCCCCGTACGCGCCGACAGAATACCGCGACAGCCTCATTCGGCACGCGCTGGGGAGCGGAGGAAAAGCCGTTTTGTTCCTGGAACAAGTTACGGGGCCGGCGGTGCGCCGATACCGGATCGAACGTGTATTGGGCGAGAGTCCCCTCGTTTTTGAACTGGACCCGGAACGCCAGGTTGGACTGGCCCCACTGGACATCCTGGGGGATCAAGAGAGCCCCCTCTTTTTCGGGCAGCGAGAGATCTACGAAGTCACCCGTGACGAGCGTCGCCGCCTGCGTCTGCTGGACGAGGTCATCGGGCGACAGGCCCGGCTGCAACTGGATCAGGTACGCAAACTGGAAAGCATGTCGCGTGATAACGCGCGCAAGATTCTTGAGATACGGCAGCGACTGCAAGAACAGGAGGAGATCGAGCGGAGGCTCAAAGAAATCGAGCACGAGATGGAGCTGTATAGGCGTGAGGGCGTGGCCGCGAAACTCAAGGAGGCCACCGCTCTTACGTCCGATGAACAGCGCTTGCTCCAGACCAAAGAGGCCGTCCATAGAGCGGTGGAAGAATGGAAGGACATGGCCTCCCGGTGGATAGATAGCTGGCAGGGCCTCCGGCGGCAGTTGGGCGAAGCCGAAAGCAGCCAGAAAGGCTTGCTGCTAGAAGCGCAAGAGGTCCTGCAAGCGGTTCAGAGCAATTTGGAACAAATCCTTCACCAAGGCGCAAGCCATCTGTTGGAAGCACAAGAGCGTATACTGGCTCTCCTCGAGAGATGGAAGGAGGCTCGCCGACCACTGGACGAGCAGCTCCGGCGTGTTAAACAAGAACTGGGGGAGCAATCCCTCGATCCCGACCGGTTGATCCGGCTCACCGAGGAGCAGGCCAGGCTCGAACCGCAACTACGGGCCCTGAGGGCCGGGCGAGATGAACTCGGGCGGCTGGAACAAGATCGGCGCGATTTGTTGAGGCGGTTGCGAGACGCCCGCCGGGAAGTATGGAGGCTTCGCAGCCGGCAGGCTCAAGATATCACCGAGAGGTTAGAGGGCCGCGTGCGGCTGGATGTTGAATACAAGGGGCAGAAAGACGCGTTCGGCGAGCGTTTGGCAGCCTTCTTCCAGGGCTCGGGTGTGGATCGGAAAACCATCGATCGGCTGGTCGCCGGTGAGGCGGTGGACGGCGAAGCTATCGCCGCTGCAGTACGAGAGGGTCCCCAAAAGCTTGAGGAAACGTTTGGCATCACCTCGGGGCGAGCCCAGCAGATCTGTGCCTTCCTGAAGGAGGACCGATTGTTCGATCTTGAGATCCTGACGCCGGACGACGCGGTCAGGGTATATCTCAAGCTAAACGAAGCCGAGTATCCCCTGGAGAAACTCTCGGACGGTCAACGGGCTACCGCCATGCTGCTGCTCCTCTTGGTTCAGCAGGACCGGCTGCTGGTGGTCGATCAACCGGAAGACGATCTGGACAACCGTTTCGTTTATGAAGACATCGTGCGAATCCTGAGAGCCCAGAAGGGGTGCAGGCAGATACTGGCCGCGACACACAATCCCAACATCCCGGTCCTTGGCCATGCCGAACTGATCGTGGCACTGGAGGCCACCGAAGCGAGGGCTGAGATAAGAGCCCAGGGAGCCATTGACCGGCCAGAGGTTCAGGAGTTTGTGAAAGAGGTGATGGAAGGCGGTGAGAATGCGTTCCGCCGCCGGGCCGAAAAATATGGCTGGATCTGAGGGAGGGGCCTATGGACTCGTTTGAATTGCAGCGACGAATAGCCGAAGGAGAAAACATCCATACGGAATTCAAAGAGGGGCCAATCCATCCGGACGATCTGGCGGCCGCCTTAGTTGCCTTTGCCAACACCGATGGAGGGCAATTGATCTTCGGGGTAACCGACGACCGGCGGCTGGTGGGCGTCCCGGACCCCGATGCCCTCATGCGCCAGGTGGACCAGGTGGCCTACCAAAACTGTGAACCTCCTCTGACCGTCGTGCAGGAAACGGTGCCAACCGAAGCGGGGACGGTGGTCGTGATCAATGTTCCCAAGGGCGATTTGCGTCCATACCGCACGCGACGGGGTGACTTCTTCGTTCGGACTACAAGCGGACGGCGACGGGCATCGCGGCAGGAGCTCCTTCGGCTTTTCCAGGCTGTCGAGAGCCTCTTTTACGAAGAAACGCTTGTCCTCAGAGCGTCCATAGGAGATCTTGATAGTCAAGCGTTCACACGATTCCGGCAGCGGCTGGGCGTGGATCTCCAGGTGGACGATCGGCAGCTGCTCCTAAACTGGCACCTTCTTAGAGAGTATGAAGGTAGCCCGTTTCCCACCGTGGCAGCTCTTCTCCTTTTTGGACGAGAACCTCAGGGGTTTCTCCCCCACGCTTATATTACGGCAGCCCGTATCCCGGGCACAGATTCAGCTGCCGCCCCTTCTGACGCGAAGCGCATAGAGGGGACCTTATTTAGCATGCTGGAAGATGCGGTTCGTTTCCTCAGGATTCATCTGCAGGTACCCCATCGAATCCAGGGGTTCGAGCCGGAAGCCCATCCGGAACTACCCGAAGGAGCCTTGAGAGAGACGCTAGTCAACGCCCTCGTGCACCGTGACTATACCATCTCGGCACCGGTACGGCTTTTTGTCTTCGACGACCGGGTCGAAGTGCACAATCCGGGAGGGTTTCCAAATACGGTAACCCTAGACATGGTGAAGTCCGGTCTGGCTCACGTATTACGAAATCCGCTCATCTACACTTCTTTTTACCGTGCCGGTTTGGTTACCGACACGGGCAGCGGCATCCGTCGAACCATCCTGTTAGTCAAGAAAGCCACCGGTATGGAGCCCGACATCCGTGAGGAGGGAAGCGAGCTGGTGGTTTCGTTGCCAAGGAGGAGAGAGGCCTAGCCGCCGCCATGCTACCCGCTGCCGGCGCGGTCACGCTATACGTCACCCTACCCCACGTCACGCACGTCACGTCACCGGAGAAGCTGCTCGGGATGCCGCAGGAAATATTCCAGGAGCCGGACCTTCTTCATCACCTCGGGGTTACTGGATCTAACCTGCTTTAGGAGATCGGCTGCCCCGGCAAGGTCCCATTCCTCTATGCTCAGGCACGCCAGGCTCATCAGAACGACCGGCTCGTGGGGCATCACGCTGCGGGCCATTTCGAGATAGTTACGGGCCTCTTTGAGCTTGCCTTCCTGCTGCAGCAGGTGAGCATAGGTGACGGCCGCCGGCGGCCAGAAGCATTCACCCATACCCACCAGCGTTTCGAGGATGGCCTTGGCTTCCTGGATCTTACCGGCATCTCGCAGGGCGATAGCCTCCTGGTGCTTGGCCTCCAGTTCGGGGTTAGGCCCCAGTTCGACCGGCAATTGGCGGAACGATACCTCCTGAACTCGGCCGTCGACGTATACCCGTATCTGGTCGCCGGGTGCGATGACACCGGCCTTCATCAGCCCCCGGGCCGCGTCGATCTTTTGGGACATCGTGGTACGGCTGGAAAGGAAAATGGCCGAAGCCAGCTTCTGCCCCCAGTCCCCGCTGTGGGCCACCAGCTCAACCATAACCTCGCTCGCATGCTGGCGGTCCGCCGGAACGGCGCCCAAGACCTCGCTCAAGAGCAACACCCGGTGCAACGGGTCTTTGACCATTCGCCGGATCAACTCAGCCCCCTTGGCTTCGGCCTTGGCTCGGTCTCCTTGCGCTTCCACCTGCTCCAGTTCCTTTATAACGGAATCAATTTCCGGAAGCCCGTATCGCAGGCGGAACGGCGGTACCAGCCCGGTTTCGCACAGCTCCGCCACCTCTATGAATGCCTGGACGACCTTCCACTTTGCCTCCCGGATCTGGCGCCACGCCCGCACCGCCGCCTCGAACCGCTGCAGGTTGAACGCGGCAATGCCCCCAAAGAAAAAGCTCGCCGGCAGGACGTGGTAACTCGACCACCGCCGGTACAGTTCCCAAACCAGGCGGTCGTCCTCCAGCGCCCCCGCCGCCTGAAGGATGGCGGCCGTATACTCCCGCCACGTCTCCCGCGGGATCGGGAAAGGCATAGCCTCAGGTCCCCGTTCAAACGCTTGAACTGCCGCCTGAAGATGCCGGCGTGCCGCCTCTCCCCCACCCAACCGCTGATAGCAGCGGGCTGCCGTCGCCAGGGCAAAAGGATGCGGGCTCGGGCTCGCCGGCGAAAGGTGGGGCTGCAGGATCCGCAGGGCCCCGGCCGGATCGTTGCGCTGCTCGAGCATCATCAACGCCAGGTTGTTGACCGCGGCCGGAGTCGGGCAGATCTGAACCGCCCGCTGGAAACACCGCAGCGCCCCTTCCAGATCCCCCCGCCCCAGCGCCGCCCGGCCCTTGTCCACCCACTCTTCGGCTCTCAGGGCGTCGCCGGCCCCGTCCACCGGACCGTCCTCCAACCCGGCGTCGTCCCCATCGCCCCTCCGATCCTGCGCCTCTTCCGGGCCCTCCCGTCTTCCCTGCTCCTCCTGGTCTTCGCACCTGTCCCGCGATTCGTGCCACTCCCGTCGAACGAGCCGGTACCTCATTGTTTTCTCCCCTATCCGTCCCATTGGTCCCGGTCCTGTCCCGCCTAAGCTTAGCCAGCCACTGAGCCCCCGTCAACGCGCTAGCCCATCCCGCTCGAACGCGGTCCTTTCTCCCCCTACTGACCGTGCTGTCGCCCCAGCCGTTGCCGCGATCTTCAGATTCCGCAAGGAGCTCGTCGGACCTGACGATGCAACAAGGCAGATCAGCCGGAGCCTAGCAGAAAGGGAATCCGAAGAAAGGGGTCGAAAATCAGGTCGGCCGATGTGGTCGGCGGGGGGTGGGTTCCCCACCGAGCTTCGCACACCGGTGCCGGTTCCGCCATGGTACCCGTCGGAGGAAAGGCAGTTAGGGGGACGGCCATGAGCATCTTCGAGTACGGTTCTTCCGTGCTTGCTGACTACCAGACCTACGTGCGCAGCTTTCTTAACCTGGCCGACGAGCGCATACGGCAGCTGGTAGAGCAGGAACTGTTCGCTAACGAGGCTCTATGGCCGGAGGCGCTTGTTCAACTTAACCCTCCTTACGCCCTCGGAGCCTCGGTGGGCGAACTTTGCCGCCAGGGGAAGCTCCACCCGGCCTGCTCTGACATTTTCTGCGACCGGCAAGGCCGCCCTTTTACCCTGTACCATCACCAGGAAGCGGCCATCCAGTGCGCCCTCAAGCGCGAACCGTTCGTAGTCACCAGCGGCACTGGTTCCGGTAAGACTCTGACCTATTTCATCCCCATTTTCGACGCGGTACTGCGAGGCGATCCCGCCCAGGCGCGGGTGCGGGCCATAATCGTCTACCCCATGAATGCGCTGGTAAACTCCCAGTTTAACGCCCTAAAGGAACTGGCCGAGGGCTACGAACGGCGGACCCGCCAGCCGTTGCCGGTTCGCTTTGCCAAGTACACCGGCCAAGAGGGCGAGAGGGAGCGCCGCGAAATTCTCGAAACCCCGCCCCACATCCTCCTTACCAATTACATGATGCTCGAGCTGATCCTCGTGCGCCCCCGGGAGCGGCCCTTCGTGGATCGCGCCGTGGCCGGCATAGAGTTCCTGGTTTTCGACGAGCTACATACCTACCGCGGACGCCAGGGGGCCGATGTCGCCCTCTTGATCCGGCGTCTGCGCCAGCGCTGCGGCAACCACAACCTGGTCTGCATCGGCACCAGCGCCACCATGGTAAGTGACGAAGAAATGGGCGCCAGCGAACGTCTTCAGACGGTAGCTGCCTTTGCCAGCAAGCTTTTCGGGGTCACCGTTCCTCCCTCCAACGTCATTGAAGAACGGTTTCGGCCTCTGGCAGAGGTGCAGAGCGTGGACACCCAGACCTTGCGGGCTGCTCTTCAGGGTCCCCTACCCGAAACGGCGGAAGAATTTAGGAAACATCCTTTGACCTGGTGGATAGAACGAAATCTGGGCTTCCGCACCGCGCCCGACGGAACAAGCGAGCGCTGCCCACCCACTACGCTAACCGAGGCAGCGCGGCGTCTCGCTCAGCAGACGAGCCTAGAGGAAACCTACTGCCGGGAATACCTGCGCGCCGCTCTCCTGCGCGGTACCAGCCTAAGGCTTGACGGCGACGCCCCTTTGTTTGCGCTAAAACTTCATTACTTCATTTGCCAAGGACACGCGGTCTACGCCACCCTGGAGCCGCCGGCAACCCGTCACCTGACCCTGGAGGGCCAGTACTACGCTCCGGGGGAGGGCCAAAAGCGCGTCCTTTTTCCCCTGGAATTCTGCCGCCAGTGCGGCCAGGCTTACTACGACGTGTGGCTAGACGAGCAGAGCGGGCGTTTCTTGCCCCGCGAACCCGAAGGCGAGTTGGTCATGCCGGAAGGAGAGGTTAGGCCCGGGTACCTGGTCTTGGCCGAAGAGGTAGGGGACTGGGCGCCGGAAGCCGAGCATTTGCCCCCGGAATGGCTGGACGAGCGCGGCCGGGTAAAAAGCAACTACCGGGACGACGTTCCCCGAGAGGTATGGGTGAAGCCCGACGGCTCCTGTCGCGACGAGCCGGGGCCCGACGCTACCCGTGCCCTCTTCCAGCCCAAACCGTTTAGGCTATGCCTCGCCTGCGGCGAAGTGTACACCCGCCGGGACCGGGAATTCCGCAAGCTCGGGAGGCTCTCCAGCGAGGGTCGCAGCAGCGCCACCACCGTGCTTAGCGTGGCCGCTCTGCTGCACGCCGCCCAACATGGCATAAAGGAAGATCAGCATAAGGTTCTGAGTTTTACCGACAACCGCCAGGACGCCTCGCTCCAGGCCGGTCACTTCAACGACTTCGTACGTTTTTCTCTTCTTCGCGCCGCCCTCTACCAGGCCTTGGAGGCCAAGCGCGAATTGCACCCCGAAAACGTTACGGAAGAAGTGCTGGCCGCTCTCGGCCTCGGCGTGGGAGAGGTGGCCAGGAACCAGCAGCTTGATCCGGACACCCCGATGGGCCGGAAAGTCTGGCGCGCATTTCGCGATCTGATTGAGTACCGCCTTTACGAAGACCTGCAGCGCGTCTGGCGCATCGTGCAGCCCAACCTGGAGCAGTGCGGCCTGCTGATTATAGACTACCTGGGGTTGGACGAACTGTGCAATGACGGGGCCCGCTGGCGCTCCTGCCCGGCCGTGGCCTCGCTCCCCGCCGAAACACGCTGCCGCCTGGTCAGGACTTTCCTCGACTACTTCCGCCGACACCTCGCCATCAAGGCCCGGATCCTTTCGGAAACCGAGCAGCAGCAACTGCGGCGGTGGCTAGATCAGGCGATCCACGAAAAATGGTGGGACGAGCAAGATTGGCTCCGACCGGCAGCCAGGTTCGTCCTGGCAGGCACGGCGGACCTGCGCTTTCAGAAGCGTAGCTTGGGCGAGGAGAGCCGCATCGGTCGCTACCTGCGGCGAGAGCTCGGCCTTTCAGCGGAGGCCTACCGGGAGTTTCTCCCGCAGTTAGTGAACATCCTCTGCTCGCAAGGGCTCCTGATGAAATACCGGGAGAGGGACGAAGAGCATGTTCAACTGGAAGCAGGCTGTTTGGTCTGGCGGCTGGGGGACGGCACCCCGCCCCCGCCGGATCCGGTCCACACCCGCCGCGTGGAAAGTCCCGCTTACATCGAGGCCCAGCGCCAGGTAAACGTCTTTTTCCGCGACTTTTACCGCAGTGCCGCCCGCTACCTCAAGGGCATTGAAGGCAGGGAGCACACCGCCCAGGTCTCTTACGACGACCGGCAGGAGCGGGAGCAGCGATTCCGCGAGGGGGACCTCAAGTGCCTCTTTTGTTCGCCCACTATGGAGCTGGGCATCGACATCGCCGATCTCAGGGTGGTTCACCTGCGTAACGTCCCCCCCACTCCGGCCAACTACGCGCAGCGTAGCGGCCGTGCGGGACGCCGCGGCGAACCCGCGCTGGTCCTCACGTACTGCGCAGCCCGCAGTGCCCACGACCAATACTTCTTCCACCACCGGGCCTTAATGGTGGCGGGCGCGGTACGCAGCCCCAGGCTCGATCTGGGCAACGAAGACCTGGTGCGGGCGCACGTGCATGCTGTGTGGCTGGCCAAGACCGGTCTCTCCCTGGGGAACTCCATCGCCGAGGTGATAGAGGCGGACCTCCTGCCGGAACTGCCCCTAAAGGAGGAAGTGCGGGCGCAGATAGAGCTGACCGAACCGCGCCTGGCCGAGTGCCTTGAAGAAGCGCGAGAAATCCTCGCCGCCTGTGGTTCGGACCCGGCCGAGAGCGGCTGGTACACCGACGAATGGCTCCAGGACCTCCTCCGTAACGCCCCCCGAGCCTTCGATGCCGCCTTCGAGCGGTGGCGGGAGCTTTACCGCGCAGCCATGACGCAGCTCATGAAAACTCAACAAACATTCTACCGTTCCCGCCGGCGGGAGGAGCAAGAGGAAGCCAAGCGGCTCATGGAAGAGGCCAACCGGCAGCGCAACCTCTTGGTCAACGAAACCAAGGCCGAGGAATCGGACTTCTACCCCTACCGTTACTTGGCCAGCGAGGGGTTCCTGCCCGGCTACAACTTCCCGCGCCTGCCCTTACGGGCCTTCATCCCCCGGGGCGAGGGGGAGTATATCGCACGCCCGCGCTTTCTGGCCCTTACGGAATTCGGCCCGCACAACATCATCTACCATAACGGGGCCAAGTACGTCGTGAAAGGATTCATCTTTCCGCCCGGCGGCCTGGAGCAGCGGCGGCGGATGGTCAAACTCTGCCGGGTGTGCGGCTGTTTCCACGACGACGCGACTACGGATCTCTGCAGCCACTGCCACACCCGGCTTGATGCCGACACCAGCGAGGTAGCCGTGCTGCTCGATATGCCGAACGTGCGCACCCGCAGGCACGAGCGCATCACCTGTGATGAAGAAGAGCGCATCCGCCGCGGCTACCGCGTGACCACCCACTTCCGCTTTGCCCCGTCCCCAGGCGGCCAGGAACGGCGAATCAGCGCGGTCGCTTACGACGAAGCGGGCAATCCGCTCCTTCGCCTGGTCTACGGTCCCTCGGCTACTCTCTACCGCATTAACCACGGCTGGCGCCACCGTCCGCCGAACGAGCACTTCAGCGTAGGTTTTGACCGGGGTGACATCTGGAGCAGCGTGCCGGAAGACGAGGAGCCAGAGGAATCGCCAGGCAAAGCTCCCGCCGACCGGAAAGTGGTGCGCTTGGCGGTGTGGAACACCGAGAATCTCCTCCTCGTCTACCTGCTCGATCCCGCCTGGCAGGGCAACGAGGATTTCCTTGCCACCTTGCAGTACAGCCTGCAGCGAGGCATGGAAAGCGTGTTTGAAGTGGAAGAAACCGAGCTTGCCTCCGAGCGCCTCGGCGTGGGAGCCTTCCGTGCCCTCCTCTACTGGGAAGCGGCAGAGGGGGGCGTGGGGGTGCTGCGGCAACTGGTGCAGGATTCGGGGGCCTTGGCCGCCGTGGCGCGGGCGGCCCTGGATCGCTGCCATTTCACGGTCACCGACGAGAACGAGGCTTGCGCCCGGGCCTGCTACCGCTGCCTCCTTTCCTACTCCAACCAGCTCGACCACGGCCGCCTGGACCGCCGTCTCATCCGGGAGGCCCTGGAGCGCCTGAGTAGAGCCCGCACCGAGCCGGAAAGGGGCGGGCGCAACCGCGAGGAGCACTACCGCTGGCTGCGCTCCCTTACGGACTCCCGCTCGGAGCTGGAGCGGCGTTTCGTGGACCTCCTCTATCACACCGGCGGGCGGCTGCCAGACGAAGCTCAAAAACCCCTTGTCAACTACCCGGCCATTCCTGACTTCTTCTACGAGCCCAATGTATGCGTTTTCTGCGACGGCGCGGTTCACGACGAGCCCGCCCAAAGGCAGAAGGATGCCGCCGTGCGGGCCGAGCTTAGGGATCTCGGTTACCGGGTGGTAGTCGTACGTTACGACTGCGATCTGGAGGAACAGCTCCAGGCCTACCCGGACATCTTCGGCGAGAGGAGGCGAAACGGGTGAGCCTGCAGCCAATCGCAGGAAGCATTGTGCGCTGTCGCGGGCGCGACTGGGTGGTGCTGCCGTTAAAGGACCCGGAAGTGGTTTACTTGCGGCCGCTGGCCGGCGATGACGGCGAGACCTGCGGCATCTACCTCCCCTTGGTGGAAGCAGGCCTCGAACGGCTCGAGCCGGCCGCGTTCCCCCTGCCTACGCCAGAGGACGCCGGGGACGCCGTCGGCGCCGAACTGCTATGGCAGGCCGCCCGGCTTACGTTGCGCGACGGCGCCGGACCTTTGCGGTCGTTAGGCCGCATTTCGGTGCGGCCGCGAGCCTACCAGCTCGTGCCACTGCTCATGGCTCTTAGGCTTGATCCGGTGCGGCTCTTGATTGCCGACGATGTCGGCGTGGGCAAGACCGTCGAAGCCCTGCTCATCGCCCGCGAACTCCTCGACCGGGGCGAGATCGACCGCATCTGCGTACTGTGCCCGCCTTACCTGTGCGATCAATGGCAGGCCGAGTTGGCCAGTAAATTCCACCTTGAGGCCGAGGTGGTTCGTTCCGGCACGGCGAGCCGCCTCGAGCGAGCGCTTCCGCCTGGTGAACCCAGCATCTTCAAGTACTATCGGCACCTCGTGGTCAGCATCGATTACGCCAAGTCGGACCGGCACCGGGCCGACTTCCTCACTCACTGCCCGGACTTCGTCATCGTGGACGAGGCCCATGGCGCCGCCCAGCCGGGCACGGCTTCCCGGGCCCAGCAGCAGCGCCACGAACTGCTGCAGCGGATCGCAGCCGACCAGAAGAGGCACCTGGTGCTCCTCACCGCTACGCCCCACAGCGGCATTGAGGCCTCCTTCGTCTCCCTTCTGGCTCTGTTGCGCCCCTCCTTTGCCGGGCTCAACTTCCGGCGCCTTACCGAAGAGGAGCGGAAAGAAGTGGCCTACCATTTCGTCCAGCGACGCCGGCCCGACCTCAGCAAGTGGCTCAACGAGGTGACCTCCTTTCCCGAGCGCGAGAACGTCGAGGAAACCTACGACCTCTCCCCGGCGTACGGGGAACTTTTCAAGCAAGTCTATAACTTCAGCCGCGAGTTGGTGCGCACGGGCGAAACGCTTTACGGCTGGCGCCGGCGCATCCGCTACTGGGCGGCCCTTTCGATCTTGCGTTGCGTCATGTCCAGCCCCGCTGCCGCCATCGCCGCTCTGAGCAAGAAGGCCACGGCGGAGGGCGAAATCCAGGAGGAGGCGGACAACGCCACCTACGCCCCCTTCGTCTACGACCCCACCGACGAGGATCATCTAGACGTAGAGCCCTCCCACGTGGTGCAGCAGGGCGAGGCGGAGCTTCCGGAAAGCGACCGCCGCAAGCTGCAGCAGTTCGCCCGCCTGGCGGAAGAACTGGGGAGCAGCGGTGCTGACACCAAGATTGCCCGCTGTGCCGAGGTCGTGGCGCAGCTCTTGCGCGACGACTTTTACCCCATCATCTGGTGCCGTTACGTCGAGACGGCCAAGTATGTGGCTACTGAGCTGGCGCGCCGGCTCTCCTCGGCTTTCCCGAATCTGGCGGTGGAGGCGGTCACGGGTAACCTGCCTGAAGAGGACCGGAGTCTCAAGGTGGAAGAACTCTCCAAGAAATCGCCCCGAGTGCTGGTGGCCACCGACTGCTTAAGCGAAGGAATCAACCTGCAGGACCACTTCACCGCCGTTCTGCATTACGATCTCCCCTGGAACCCCAACCGCCTGGAGCAGCGGGAGGGGCGCGTGGACCGCTTCGGCCAAGGGGCGCCGAAAGTCCGCGCCGTGCTCTTCTACGGTCGGGACAACCCCGTGGACGGCGCCGTGCTGGAGGTGCTCCTGCGCAAGGCGGAGGAGATCAGGAAGAGCCTCGGCGTGGCCGTGCCTGTGCCCGCGGACAGCGAATCCGTCCTGGAAGCGGTTTTCAAGGCCGTGATGACCCGGGTTGAGAGTGTTACCGCCCCCGGCTTGCACCAGCTTCGACTGTTCCCGGACGTGACAGTCGACGATTTCCACCGCCGTTGGGACGAGGCTGCAGCTCGGGAAAAGGAAACCCGCAGCCGCTTTGCCCAGCTAGCCATCAAACCCGACGAGGTCGAGCGAGAGCTGCGCGAAACCGACGACGTCTTGGGTGATCCGGAGGCGGTGCGCCGCTTCGTCCTCAACGCCTGCCAGCGCCTGGGCCTGGGCGTGGAGGCCGGGCGCGACGGCACGTTCTTCATCTCCGTGCCGCGGGGGGCAAGCCTGCCTCCCCTTGTGCTCCAGACCCTGCCCGCCGCTCCCTGGCGGTTCTCCTTCGTCTCCCCACCGCCCAGGGGCTCGGAGTGGCTGGGAAGGAATCACCCCTTTGTCGGTGCCCTGGCCCAGTCGCTCCTGGAAACTGCCCTGGCCCGCGGCGGGCAAGCACCGGCGGCGCGCTGCGGGGTGGTGCGCACGGCTAAAGTGGAGCGCCGCACGGTGGTACTGTTGCTACGCCTGCGCCACCTCCTGGAGCAACCCGACCGGCGACCCCTTTTGGCCGAAGAGGTGGTGGTGGCGGGCCTTGTGGGTTTTCCGCCCGACCGCCTACATTTCTTGGCTGAACCCGAAGCGCGCCAGCTTCTTCTCGAGGCTGGGCCAGACGCGCCGGTGTCCCCTCAGGAGCGCCGGGAGGTGTTGGCCGAGGTCCTCGAGTGGTGGGAGGCCATCTTGCCTTACCTCAAAAACCAAGCCGAGGAACGGGCGCGGCGGATAGAAGAGGCGCATCGCCGGGTGCGGGCTGCCGCGGGACTTGCGCGGCGGGGCCTGGCGGTCCGGCCTCAGTTACCGCCCGACCTGCTCGGCCTCCTGGTCCTCTTGCCCGTACCCAAAGGGGTGGTGAGGTGACATGCGTTTCCCCTGCGTGAAGGTGGAGGGAGGGCTGCTTGCACCGGATCTTCTCGACCGGATTTACGACGGCGCCGCACCTGGCCAGAGCCCCGCTGACTTCGGCCTGAACTCCCGCCTGGAAAGTGAAATAGCCGCCGCCTGGCAGGAGGCGCTGGAACATTGGGAGGCCTTCCAGCACCGCCTGGAGCGCCTCCCGGAGACAGATGCGGCCACCACCGTCACCCGCGACCAGTGGGTAATCCCGCTCTTGAGCCTCCTCGGATACGAACTGGTCTACACCCCGCGGGCGGCCGAGGTAGAGGGCAAGACCTACGCCATCTCGCACCGGGCCGGTACGGGCCAAAACGCGCCCCCGGTGCACGTGGTGGGCTGCCGCCAACCCCTGGACCGACGCCCCGAAGCCGGTCGGCCGCGGCTTGCTCCCCATTCCCTGGTTCAGGAGTTTCTTAACCGTAGCGAGCATCTCTGGGGCATGGTCACCAACGGCTTTGCCTTGCGGCTTCTGCGCCAGACCACGCGGCTAACCAGGCCCACCTACATTGAGATCGACCTGCGGGAGATGATGGCCGGCAAGAACTTCGCGGACTTCTCCCTCTTTTACCGGCTGGCCCACCGGTCTCGCCTGCCGCAGGACGGGGCGGCCGACTGCTGGCTCGAGCGCTACTACCAGGAAACTATTGAGCAGGGCGGCCGGGTGCGCGACCGTCTGCGGGATGGCGTCGAGGAAGCCATAAAGATCCTTGGCCAGGCTTTCCTGCAGCACCCGGCCAACGAGTCCTTGCGGGAAAAGGTGCGCACCAACCGGCTTGACGCCGGCCAGTACTACCAGGAGCTTCTGCGTATCATCTACCGCCTTCTCTTCCTGATGGTGGCCGAGGAACGCGACCTCCTTACTACTAGTGATGTCTGCCGAGCGCACTACAGCGTGTCCCGGCTGCGCAGGCTTTGCGAGAACCGCCGCGCCTACAACGATTACACCGATCTTTGGGAGAGCGTAAAGCTCATCTTCCGCCTCTTGAGCGAGGAAACCCTGGGGGCCAAGCTCGGCCTGCCCCCGCTGAACGGCCCGCTTTTCGACGCCCGGGCCACCGCGGACCTCAACGACCTCAAGCTCACCAACCGGGCCTTCCTGGAGGCCCTATGGTACCTCTCCATGTACAAGGAGGACGGCCACGCTCCCTGGCGGCGGGTGAACTACGCCGCCCTGGACGTAGAAGAGCTCGGCAGTGTGTATGAAAGCCTCTTGGAATACTACCCAGGCATCCAATCGGCAAGCGGGATGCCGGACTTTGCCCTTCTCACCGGCACGGAGCGCAAGTCCACCGGCTCCTACTACACCCCGCGCGCCCTGGTCGACGAGCTGGTGGCGAGCGCCCTGGTCCCCGTCATGCAGGAGAAGCTGGCCGGCAAAAACACCAGGGAAGAAAAGGAAGCAGCCCTGCTTTCCCTGAAGGTCTGCGACCCTGCCAGCGGCTCGGGCCACTTCCTCCTGGCCGCGGCCAGGCGCCTCGGCCTGGAGCTGGCCCGCATTCGCAGTGAAGCCGACGAACCCTCACCGGAGCAAGTGCGGGAAGCGGTGCGGGACGTCATTACTCATTGCCTCTACGGCGTGGACAAAAACCCTATGGCTGTGGAACTTTGCAAGGTGGCCCTGTGGATCGAGGGCCACGCCCCGGGCAAACCCCTCACCTTCCTCGACCACCGCATTCGCTGCGGGGATTCCCTGGTGGGCGTCTTCGACCTCGCCGTCCTGGAGAAAGGCATCCCGGACGAGGCGTATGCGCCCGTGGAGGGCGACGATAAGGCCGTGGCACGCTCCCTGGTTAAGCAGAATAAGCAGGACCGCCTTGGTCAGCTAAGGTTCCGTTTTCCGGACACGCAACATCCGGCGGCGCTTCTGGGCGAGGCGCCCTCTCTCCTGGCCCTACCGGACGACGCGCCCGAGGTGGTGCGGCGCAAGGCCAAAGCCTACCAGGAGGCGCGCCGGGAAGGCACCGGGCTTTGGCGCAACCTCACGGCCTGCCACCTCTGGACCGCCGCCTTCTTCGCCCGGCTTAACCGCCGGCCCGGCGGTAGCGGCCCTGTGCCCCTCACCGGGGACTTGAGGGCCTTCCTCAGCGGGTCTGGAGACACCGGCCTCGTTGCCAAGGCCTGGCGGCTGGCGGAAGAGCACCGCTTCTTCCACTGGCCCCTGGAGTTCCCCGAGGTGTTCAGGGAAGGCGGCTTTGACGTGGTGCTCTGCAATCCGCCGTGGGAGCAGATAGAGCTCCACGAAGAGGAGTTTTTTGCTCCTCGACATACGGAAATCGCCCGTTCTCTGAACAAGGCGGAGCGGCAAAAGCTCATCAGGCAGTTGCCGGCCACTAACCCCGCGCTCTGGGAGGAGTATGTTGCCGCCAAGCACGCGGTGGACGCCTTGAGCAAGTTCCTGCGGGGAAGCGGCCGCTTTCCCCTGACCGCCTGCGGGCGGATAAACACCTACAGCGTCTTCGCCGAGCTCTTCGCCCGGCTCATCCGCAGTGGTGGCCGTGCTGGCGTGGTGCTACCCACGGGCATTGCTACCGACGATACCAACAAACAGTTCTTCGCGGCCATTATGGAAGCACGGGCGCTTATCAGCTTATGGGACTTCAAGAATCACAGGGGACTATTTCCTTCAGTCGCCCCTGATACCAAGTTTTGTCTATTTACGATCCAAAACGGAGGCAGCCAAAAGTCAGAGCATCACTTTGCATTCTTCCTAACTGATCCTGTACAAATTCGTGATGATCGGCGCGTGTTTACGCTATCGTTGGGTGACTTGAGACTTCTTAACCCTAACACCCGCACCTGTCCGGTCTTCCGCACCCGCGAAGACGCCGAGCTTACGAAGAAAATCTACCGCCGCGTGCCGGTGTTGGTGGACGAGGACGAAGGAGAGAACCCGTGGGGTGTTACCTTCAAGCAGGGCTTGTTCAACATGTCCAGTGACTCCCATCTCTTCTGCACCACCGCGGATTTGGAACACCAGGGGTACCGCTTGGTACGCGGCCGCGACCTGGGCCGGCCCGACGGCCCCTGTTTCGTGCGAGGAAGAGAAGTTTGGCTGCCCCTCTACGAGGCCAAGATGATCTGGCAGTTCGACCACCGCTTTGGCACCTACGCCGAATTGGCCAGGCGTCAGAAACTGTTACCCACCCCATCCGAGGAAGAGCATGCCAATCCGGGTTTCTTCGTGTTGCCGTGGTACTGGGTTCCGGCAAAAGAAGTTGAATTGAGACTCAGCGGTTGGCAGCGGGGGTGGGTTATTGGATTCCGCAATGTTACGGATGCGATGAATGAACGCACCGCCATCTTCACCGTCCTGCCGCGGGTGGGGGTGGGGAATAGTACTCCCTTAGCGTTGCCTGACCACGCTACTGCCATCGGGTGCCTAGCGTTAACTGGTAATCTGGGTGCCCTTGTGTTCGACTACGTCTCAAGAATGAAGATAGCCGGGACCAACATGAATTTCTTCTTTGTAAAGCAACTCCCTGTGTTCCCCCCCGACGCCTACAGCGAGACCGACTTGCTTTTCATCGTTCCCCGTGTCCTAGAGCTAGTCTACACCGCCTGGGATCTGGAGCCTTTCGCCCGGGACGTGTGGCAGGAGAGTACGCCAGCACTGCGGCAGGAGATTGCCCGGCGCTGGGAGGAGTGTTGTGGCAGACAACGTGGCCAGGTCCACCGAGACACCGCGGCTCTGCCCCCCTTCCGCTGGAATGCCGAGCGCCGCGCCCGCATCCGCGCCGAACTCGACGCCTATTACGCCAAGCTCTACGGCCTCACGAGAGATGAGTTGCGCTACATCTTGGACCCCAAAGACGTCTTCGGCCCCAACTTCCCCGGGGAGACCTTCCGGGTGCTCAAAGAGAAGGAAGAGCGCCAGTACGGCGAATACCGCACCCGCCGCCTGGTGCTGGAGGCGTGGAACCGGCTATTTGGGTGAACTTTACTTCCTTGTTTACCAGAGAGCTTGTCCTTCAGTCAGCGGAAATTCGAGAGGCGGCTCGACGAGCCCGCGGTGAAACAAGGACAAGCGACCGCGGACGTGACCTCTTTGCAGTCTTCGTACCGTACCGTGCGCCGGCCAAACCGCGGTTCGACACTCCCTAGACACGGCAATGGCGCAAAGGCCCTTTGCAAGGGCGTTTGCCGGCATGAACCAAAGTGCGCGTGTAACTAGACCTGCGGTTTGGGGGCAGGCGTCACCTGGAAGACGCGGGGAGGCTCTTTGATCTTCAGCGCCTTGAAGATCTGGTGCTGCTCGGCGGTGATTTCAGTACGCTGGCGGACGCGCCCATCCGGACCGGCAAATTCCCCTACGTGCATGCGCTGTAGCTCGCTGCGAAGAGTGCGCCAGGTTTGGCCAGTCCGGTATTCCGCCACCCGGATTAGAAGCAGGGCAAGCCAGCAAAGCAGGACATGAGCCCGGATACGGTCCTCCAGGCGATGGTATACCGGCCGGAGGTCCAAGGTCGTCTTAAGCGTCCGGAAAGCATTCTCGACCTCCAGGAGTTGCTTGTAGCCCAAAGCCACCTCTTCCGCTGAGAGCGTATCATCGGAGGTGCGAAGCAGGTACTTGCCATCCAGCCGGGCATCAGCGTCGATCTTGGATTGGTCGATGTACGGGTGGCCCTGTTCGTCGGTAGACAGGTAACGGCCGTAAGTCTTGTGTGCCAGGAGTTGGCATACCGCCTTGCGGTGGGGTTCGGCGTCCAGATCCTTAATGGCCAGCAGTTCGTTTTTCAGGGCGGCAAGGATCGCTTCACGCTCGGCCCGGTCTCGTTCTGCCTGTTGGGGATTGTAGACCAGGATGTAACGAATGGCGCTCGTGCCTTCCCCGATCCAGACGGTCTTGACATGAAGATTGTCTCGGACCACCTGGTAACGGCCACCGC
>DUMU01000042.1 GCA_012839805.1 Bacillota bacterium
CCCACAGGATCTGAATGGGCGTGAGGACACGACCCCAACCAAGGATGATACCGAAGAAGATGGCGACGATTTCGCCGATGTTGCACGAGAGCAGGTAGTGGATGACTTTGCGGATGTTCGCGTAAATGACCCGCCCTTCCTGGATAGCGGCCACGATGGTGGCAAAGTTGTCGTCGGCGAGCACCATATCGGCCGCGCCCTTGGCCACCTCCGTCCCCGTAATCCCCATCGCCACCCCGATGTCGGCCCGCTTCAGCGCGGGCGCGTCGTTCACCCCGTCGCCGGTGACGGCCACGATGTGCCCATGGGCTTGCAGCGCTTTGACGATCCGCAGCTTATGCTCGGGCGAGACCCGGGCGTACACCGCTACCCGGGGAGCGAGCTGCTTCAACTCGTCATCACTGAGTCTTTCCACCTCGGCTCCCGTCAACGCCTGGCTACCTTCTTGCCAGATGCCGAGCTCCCGGGCGATCGCCACCGCGGTCGCCTTGTGGTCCCCCGTGATCATTACCGGGGTGATACCTGCCTGCCGTGCTTGTGCCACCGCCTCCTTCACTTCCGGCCGCGGCGGGTCGATCTCGGCCACGAACCCGAGGAAGACCATCCCGTTCTCGACCAGGTCCACCTCCATACGTTCCGGTCTGGTCTCCCAGCTCTTGTAAGCCGCGGCCAGCACCCGGAAGGCCTGCTCCGCCAGGGACGCGGCAACCCCCAGGATCTGGTGGCGTTCCTCGTCCGCCAGCGGATGGACCGCCCCGTCTTGATAGATATGCGAACACCGGAAGAGCACTTCCTCCGGAGCACCCTTGGTAAAGGAGACAAACGGGCCGGCAGTGACCGGGCTCTCTCCTCGTCTACCCTCAGTTATCTGATGGAAGGTGGTCATCCGTTTGCGACCGGAATCAAAGGGGATCTCATCCACCCGGGGGAACTCCTCCCGCAGTCGAACCAGCCCGATTTTTGCCTTCTCGGCGGCGACCAGGAGTGCTCCCTCCGTGGGATCCCCGATCACCTTCCTGCCCTCCCGGCTAACCTTGCCGTCCGCCCCCTCCCCGCTTGCGGGTGAACTTTCTTCCAGGCGAGCGTCGTTGCAGAGTGCCATCGCCTCAAGAAGGGCCACCACTCCGTTTCGTACCCCGCCTTCCCCCTGGTCCTCGATCTCCCCCCGGGGGGAGTATCCCTCTCCGGTTACCCGGTAGAGCCGCCCTCCGGCGTAGATGCGGACCACGGTCATCTCGTTCTTGGTGAGCGTTCCCGTCTTATCGGAGGCGATGACGGTCGCGGTTCCCAGGGTTTCGACGGCCGGGAGACGCCGCACGATCGCGTGCCGCCGGGCCATGCGCTGCACCCCGAGGGCGAGCACGATGGTGACCACTGCGGCCAAGCCTTCCGGGATCGCGGCCACCGCCAGGCTGACGGCGGTAAGGAACATGTCCAGCATGGCTTCACCGCGCCATAGCCCCGCCAGGAAAACGACGACCACCAGCATCCCGGCGAGGACCCCGAGAGTACGGCCGAGTTCGGCCATCCGCCGTTGCAGCGGGGTCTCTTCAATCGCGGCCGCCTCCTGCAGCATCCCGGCAATGCGGCCGATGGCCGTATTCATGCCCGTACCGTAAACGACGGCGAGGCCGCGACCGTAGCTTACGGTGGTACCGGCAAACACGAGGTTCCGCAGGTCGCCCAGGGACTGGGTGGCATCGGCAGGCAGTTCACCGGCGGTCTTTTCCACCGGGACCGATTCACCCGTCAGGGCCGACTCATCGATCCGCAGGTTGAACGCTTCGATAAGGCGGGCATCGGCGGGAACGAGATCACCGGTTTCGAGGCGTACTACGTCACCGGGAACGACTTCCGCGGCCGGTATCTCTCGAAACTCCCCCTCCCGGAGAACCCGCGCCTTCGGCGCGCTCAGTTTGCGCAAGGCGGCCAGCGCCTCTTCGGCGCGGCTTTCCTGGGTGACCCCCAGAATGGCGTTGAGCAGGACGATCAGGAGTATGACACCGGCATCCAGCCACTCGCCCAGTATCCCGGAGATGACGGCCGCGCCGATGAGAATGAGCACCAGAACCTCTTTTAGCTGGTCGTAAAGCTTCTGCCAGAGCGTGCGGGGAGGTGGCTCGTGGAGGCGGTTGGGGCCATATGCCTCGAGTCGCTTGGCTGCTTCGGCAGCGGTAAGGCCCCGGGAGGGATCTGATCCCAGCTGCTGGCAAACGGCCTCCGGCGAACGCCCGGCCCAATCGCTCACAACCGGGGCCGGCGACTCGGAAGCGAGCGTGTTCATCACCGTCGCACCCATACCCTTATCCGCCCTGCTCCCCTTGGTTTCCGGTTGAACTGCCTGCTTTACTCCCATGCGCTGCAACCTCTCCCTTTCCTGCCGCTTCTTGCCGGTTTCGACCCGCACAAAAAAGAGACCTCCAGGGTTACTACCTTGCCCTGAAGGTCTCGTCGTCGATCGAACGCCCAAGACGCGCTCTCATCTACCCGGGACCAGTGTCCGTGCTGTTGATCCCGGCGGTCCCCGCCACCGCTCCCGGACCGCTCCTCGCTCGTAAGCACGGTGTGGGTGCACCCGGAAGCCGGTAGCAAGACCCGACTACTCCCCTTCAAACAGCAACTTACCACAGGGTTGCCCGCGCGTCCACCCTGCATAACCTGGCTTGGTAAGGAGGCGGGGGCATGGCGACGCATGAGATCGGCGCCGAACCGCAAAGCCACCGGCGGGCGGTTTGGGCGACCCAACTATCCACTGCCGGCCTGCTGGCGACGGCCCTGCTCCAGGGCGGGCTCGTGCTGCTCACCGGAAGTGCCGCGCTCCTCGCGGACACCCTGCACAACCTCCTCGACTGCTCTACCGGGGCTATTCTGTGGGTCGTGTACCGTTTGGAGCGTCGCCCGCCCACCCGCCACCTGACCTACGGGTACGGGCGGGCGGAGGACCTGGCCGGTCTCGTCATCCTGCTCACCATCCTGGCTACCGCGGTCACCTCGGCCTGGGTGGCATACGAACGCTGGCGTAATCCCGTGCCGCTTCCTCTGGTCTGGGCGGTGGCCGCGGCCGGGTTCGCCGGTTTTGCCGGCAACGAATTGGTCGCCCGCTACCGGATCAAAGTGGGCAAGGAGATCCAGAGCGCCGCCCTGGTTGCCGACGGCTACCATGCCCGGGCCGACGGGTGGACCTCCCTCGCCGTCCTGGCCGGCGCCCTTGGGGTCCGAGCCGGGGCGTGGTGGGCCGACCCCCTGGCCGCCTTTGGCATCAGCCTGGCCATTCTCCGGATCGCGTTCCAGGCCGGAAGGCCCCTCCTCCTGCGGGCGATGGACGGGATCGACGGCGAAACTCTCACCGGCATCGCCCGGGCGGCGGCCGCCACGGAAGGAGTCCAATCGGTGTACGAAGTCCGGGCCCGCTGGTCGGGACATCACATACTGGCCGAGGTCAACGTGGGCGTCCCCCCCGATCTCACCGTGGCGCAAGGCCATGAACTGGCCAAGTCCGTCGAACAAGCGATCCGTCGCCGCGTTCCCGGGGTCGCAAGGGTGACGGTCCACGTCGACCCGGCCACCGAACCCGGAGAGAGCTTCCACCTGAACCCTACCGCCTGAACCCTGCCGCTCCGGCCTCCTTCTGACCGCACGGCGGCCAAGTTACCGCACCGTCTTCACCTACCGCTTGCCGGCCCGCTTCGCCCAGTACTGATCCAGTATGACCTGTGCTTTCTCAGCCGCACTGGTAACGAGTTCCCGCGGTTCCTTTGAACCGTCCACCACGCTCCAGAAAGTGCTTATGACCGTATCGTAGAGCTCCTTTTGCACCGGTAGTCCCGGGAAGGGAACCTCGGTTTGCAGCGCGAGGAGCAGCCGGTCGAAGTTGGGGTTGAGTTTACGAAACTCAGGAGCCTCGTTGAATTTGCGAACCGGCGACGGCCGGCCCTGGGCCAGGGAGAAGAAGCCCGTGCCCCGTACGTCGGTGGTCAGGAACTTGATGAAGAGCCAGGCGGCCTCCTGTTTCTCCTTGGGGATCCCTTTCGGGATCACATATCCCCATCCATAACTGATGCCGGAGACCCCGGTGGACTTGGCTTTCGGATTCCTGTCGTTATGCGGCATGAGCCCAATGCCCCACCAGTCAAGCCGTCGCTTTTTCTCTACGGCCTGCTGGATGATGGAGTTCATGAGGCTCACATTACTGAAGTAGATTGCTTCGCGGCCGGATATGAAGCTAGTTCCGGTCGCTTGCGGATCGTATTTGCTAACAAAGCCCCAAAGGGACCCGGTCATTTTAACGATATCGCCCATGAACTCGGCCGCTTGCATTCCTTCGGGGCCGTCGAAGGCTACCTTCTTCAGGTCGGGGCTTAGGAATTGCCCGGCATTGCTGTAAAGGAAGGGAACGAACTGGCTGGGCCAGGCCCGAACTCCTAGATAAGTGATCTCACCGGCTGCATTCTTCTCAGTAAGCTTACGGTTCACCTCCAGCAGAGATGACCAGGTTTCGGGGGGACGATCCGGGTTGAGGCCCTTCTCCTCGAACATCTCTCGATTATAGAAGTAGAAGCTATCGTTAAGGCCCACCGTGGGAAGGGGTAGGGTCCATAGCTCGCCTTCGTAACGGAATGCATTCACTTCCGAAGGATAGAAGATGCTGAGATCAAGGTTATCCCTTTTTACGAAGTCGGTGATGGGAATGATCGCTCCCAGGTCGACAAGGGCAAAGATATCCATACGCCGCGCCATCATAACTTCCGGAGGCGTGCCGGCGGCGTAAGCGGCCAGAATCTTTCCTGCCGCCAGATCTGCCCATGACTGGATCTGGCTACGGACCGTAATCCAGGGGTATTCTTTCTGGAACTCGCTGATGACTTTGTCCATCAGCGGTTGGCGGGTCCCGTCCCACCAGTTCCAGAAGTTAATGGTCACCGGCTTCGGTTCCGACGCCGCCTCTACGTTCACCGGCGCCAGTACCACCAGGGTTACTGCGGGCAGGGTGAGCAACGCGGTCAGCAAGAGACACCCTAAAAGTCGGGAACGCATGTTCATCCCTCCGGTCTATATTCCAGTGTCCCGGTCAGAATGGGAGTTCTGTGCCGTCGCAGTCCTTCCTTCCGTAAACGGTTTCCTTCGACAAAAAAGAGGGGAGCGCCCATCCGCCCAGGGGCGCTGAACCGCTGCCGGCCCAACGAAGCAGCTACGGTTACGGATTGAGGCCCAGAGAAAACGTGGCTTCGGCGCATTTCTCCGGCCCGACGAAAGCCAGAGCAAGACAACGGATACCTTCTTTGCCACCCTCCAGGACTTCAACCTCCACCCGAAGCTGGTCTCCCGGGACGACCGGCCGTCGGAAACGGGCCGTTTCGATCGCGGTCAGCGCCGGCACAGGCACCGCGCGTCCGGACCCGGGCGAGGGAGGAAAAGCGAGTTGAGCTACCTGCACCATGGTCTCCAGGATCAATACACCCGGCATGATGGGCCGCCCGGGGAAATGGCCCGCAAAAAAAGGCTCGTTGACGGTCACGTTCTTGAGGCCGGCGGCCCTGACTCCAGGGACCGTTTCGACGATCCGGTCCACGAGGGGAGGAAGGTTTATGACATTATTCATGAGCTCTCCCCCGGTTCATGGAGTGTACCCAAGCATGCTTCGCCACGCCAGTGATCCAGCTCCTTTCAGTCTCCTTCACGGCCGCCGGCCGGCCACCCTTTATTTCGTGCTCAGCGTGCCGGAGCCGCCGCCTGAGCGGGCGCAGCTCCGGCCGCCGGTCTACTGCCCTTTGGCCTTCAGGTTCTCCACGACCTCTTCGAGCAGTGCCCTGGCTTCTTCCAGGTCGGGCTGGAGCTCGAGCGAAATCTCCAGCTTGGCCCGGGCCTCGGCGTACCGGCCCTGCGCGGCGTAGACGGCAGCCAGGTGATAGTTGAGAATGGCATGATCCTCTTCGGTGGCCGTATCGTTCTCTTCAAGGAGCTTCACGGCTTCCTCCAGCTTCGCGGCGGCTTCCTCCAGGCGGCCGTTCTTGTAGTAAGCCCAACCGAGGGTATCGGCGACGGCCGGTTCATTTTCGAGTAGAGCGTAGGCTTGCTCCGCCAGTTCGAGGCCCCGTTCCCAATCGAGGTCATGGTCGACGTACATGTAAGCCAGGTTATTGAGGGCCCAACCGTTGTCGGGTTGCAGCATCACGACCTGCTCCAGCTCCGCCACGGCCGCCCAGGTCTCGCCCGTGTTGTAGTAGGCGTCCGAAAGAAGCTGATGGGCGTAGACGAAAGACGGGGCGAGGCGCACGAGCCGGGCCAGGGGAGCAATCAAGGCCCGGTCGTCTCCGGCGGCCAGGGCCTTTTGGACCTGCGCCCATGCTTGTTCCCCTTCCACCAGCTTCGCATTCTCGAGCAAAGCCGGGTCGGCCCCTTGCGAGAAGTTCCAATCCAACGTCAACCGGAACGGGTACTCCAGGGCCTCGGGCACCGGCGCGCCCGGTTCACCGGCCGGAGGCATGATCCAGCCCTCACCCTCACGCGCGCCGAGAAGGAGGGCAACCACGGCCGGATTGATGCGGACCACCCCGGTGACCTCCGTGGGCAGGTAGTAGCCGTCCACCGCCGAGGTGGTGAGGCGCAGGTCCGCGTGGGAAGCGATCATCGAATCCATGGTGTCGGTGGTGGGCGATTCCGTCCCCGGAGCCGGGACCGGTGCACCTTCACCTTTACCCGATCCGGGGAAGAAAAAGGGCGCGATGGCCCCGACGGGTAGATCCACTTGCGTCCGCCAGATAAGTTGCCGGATATGCCCGTCCTCACCTACGACCAGGTCCTCGAGCTTCAATTCAGGCGCCGGTGCAGGCGGAGCCGCAAGTGCCGGTTTGCCCTCCTGCTCAGAGGAGGAGCTCATCTTGGCTAACCACTCATTGAACGCTGCGTCGTCTACCTCGTGCCCAAGGGTAACGTGATCGAGCACGTCAACGTACCAGCGTACAATGGGCGAAGGAGCTTCCGCCATGACCTTAGAGAAGGCGGGAAAGACGGCATCGAGTCCCTGAAGGACTCCCTCCACGGGAAGGCCGACCTCGGCCAGAGCCTGCGCCGTGGCAGAATCACCGGCGAGCTGGTTCAGGACCCCCTTGATCAGGTCGGGAAGCGCCCCCATGCGCACCGTCAGTTGGAGCACGTACGCTTTCCGGCCCATGATTTCGGTCTCGCCGAGAAGTTTCACGTCATAAGGACGGCGGGCTAACACCGTCTCCAGCAAGTTGCGGTTAAAAACCAGTGGTACCAAACGCAGGTAAGGCTCGTAGGCAACTAGCTGGGCTATCACTTCTTCCATGGGCCCCGCTTTCACGTAGACGAAGCCGGAGGGCCGAATGGCCAGGCCAAGGTTTTTCATGCCCAGGAGGGGCAGGTTGGCGGATACCGTCGCCGCCGCCCCTCCGCTCCAGCCGATCGTCGCCTCGGCTGCGGGCTCACCATTCATCGTCAGGTTGAAACGAAGACGGAGTTGATCGGACAGGGGATTTTCTTTGAAAAGAACCTCGCGGAACAATTCGTCGATCCAGGACTCGGAGGCTACCGGTTCGGCCGCCGCGCCCGCTGCGGTCGCGGTCTCCGCTGCCGTCCCTGCCTCCTCGGCGGCCCGGATCACCGGTACTGCGGATCCGGCGATCCCGGCCACAGCCAGGACGGCGCAGCACATCACGGTCAGGATGCTCGCACGCGGGTTCAGCTTGACCAGCCATTTCTTCATTGGAAAGCACCTCCAGCTGCTTCTTGCGAGGCCACCGTCCACTTCGTCCCCCACCGCCCACCTCCTGCCTCCGTCTCCGGCCATCGCCAATCCAGTCAGTGTCTACCTCGCTCACAACCAGTACCGGACACCACTATGAAGAAAGACCAGCCCGAAGATAACCAGGGCCACCGCGGTCCCTCCCAGCATCCACCGGTATACGGAACCGCCGAGCCACCGGCCGCCCGCCGCTGCCACCCCCGCCGCGGCCGTAAGACACGCGAAGTCCGCGAGGACATGGGCCGTAAAGAAGGTGGCAAGCCACGCGAGTCCGGGGATATCCGCTCCCGGCATTCCCGCCCGGGCCAGCGTACCGACGGTACGGGCCATCAGGGTGCTTCCGACCGTGGCCCACCAGATCACCCAGTACGGGTTGGCCAGGGTCGCCAGGACGCCGCCAAGGAATGGGTAACGAATCGAACGGATCATCTTGCCCCCGGTCGCCCCCGGCGCCGGTTCTGCAGCCGGTAGCAGCTCACCCATGCCAGGAAGGGTTCGCCATTGGCTCAGACCGAGGAAGACCAGGAAAGCGCCGCCCACGATGCCGATGGCCGACGACACCGGGGGACGAGCCAGAAAGTGGTGGAATCCGCAGGCCACCGCCAGCACCAGCACCGCCTCCACGACCCCATGGCCGAAAGCCACCCGGAGCCCCGCCCGCCAGCCATGACGGGGAGCAGCCGCGATGGCCACGGTCAGGAGCGGCCCGGGAGCCATAGCTCCCGAAAGACTGATCAGGAAGGTGCTGGCGAGCAACGTAAGCAGCGGCTCATGCCTCCTTTGGCAGTTTCCTTACATTTTAACGGAAAAGGTTGAACCCGGACAGGGAATCCATCAATTAGAATCAGCTACCCCGGTTGGCAGACCCGGGCCCCGGAGGAACTTCCAACACAAAGGCGAACTCTTAAGAGCAACATTCCAGAGGAGGGGTCGAGTATGGAGTTGCGTTCCGCCAAGCGCCTGATCACATTTGCCGTCCTTTCCCTGGCCGCCCTGGGCACGGTTCTTGCCGGGATTACCCTGGCCGAGCCATCCGATGATCTCGTCAACCTCGCCTTGGGCAAGCCGTACACGGTTACCATTTTGGAACGGAACGAGGCCATGGACAAACACGAAGCCGCCTACCCAGATACGGACGGCAAGGAGCTGACCGATGGACTGGTAGCACCCAAGGTTAACTTCTATGACCCCGCCTGGGTGGGGTACCTCCGCCAGGGAGGCCGTGAGGTGTTGATAGACCTGGGTGCGGTGGTCTCAATCAGCAAGGTCAGGGTTCGTTTCCTTGCCTACAAAGACGCCGGTATCTCGTTGCCCGAGATCGCGGAAGTCAGCTTTTCTGAAGACGGCCAAGCCTTTGGTGAACCGGTTACCCTGCTGCCCACCGAAGACGAGACCCAGCCTCAGGCCATCGTTCCCTTCGCCGCGGAATTCACCGGCGTGCGGGCCCGATACGTCAAGATCGCCTGGTCCACCAATGTATGGGTATTCGTCGATGAAATCGAGGTGCTGGGACCGAAAGGCCAGTAGCATCGCGCGGTGACCTTTCGCGTTTGCGAACCTGTTCAGCAGGATCTGCAAGAGACTGCGAGAATAGGTACAAAAAACCGCGAAAGGCGAGAGTGCTAATGGAGATGGTACGAACCGAGGTTTTGGAACGCCTGGCAGGAGGCCTGGTTGTCTCCTGCCAGGCGTGGGCTCCGAGCCCCTTGCGGTCCACGGAAGTGATGGCCACCTTCGCAGCCGCTGCCGAACGGGCCGGGGCACGCGGGATTCGGGCCGAAGGGGCCGAAGACGTGCGTGCGATCCGGCAGCGGGTGAGTCTGCCCGTCATCGGGCTTCGCAAGCGCCACTACGACACGAGTCCCGTCTATATTACCCCGACGTTCGCCGAGGCGCGAGAGATTGCCGCGGCGGGGGCCGACATCATTGCCGTTGACGGCACCCCCCGCCCGCGTCCCGGGGACGAGTCGCTCGCCGGCTTGATCGAACGCATCCACACCGAGCTTGGCCGGCCGGTACTGGCCGACGTCGGTTCACTCGCCTCCTGCCAGGCCGCCTGGCAGGCCGGCGCCGACGCGATCTCCACCACCCTGGCCGGTTATACCGAAGAGAGTGCTCGACCGGAATCGGATCGTCCTGACCTCGACCTGGTTCGAGCCCTCGCCGAATGGAGGAATGCGTTGCCTGCTTCTTCCGGCCGGTCGCGCCCCTTCCTCCTGGCGGAGGGACGATACCACACCCCCGAAGACGCTGCCGCCGCGATCCGTCTGGGAGCGGATGCGGTGGTGGTCGGGACGGCCCTGACCAACCTGGAGTGGGCTACGGAACGCTTCGTCACCGCCATTGCCGGCGCGGCTTCGGACGCCGCTCGGGCCTCTTCTGATGGCGATGACCACTCCGCCATCGACGATTACTTCTACAACATCCGTTCGTTGCTGGAAACCGCCTGGAAGTCAACCGGGCCGGCCCTGGCGCGGGTGGCGGCCCGCATGGCGCAGCTGATCGTCAAAGGACACCAAGTTCATCTGTTGGACCACGGGCACCTGCTGGCGCAGGAATTTGCCTTTCGGGCCGGAGGGCTGGCGCTGCTACACACCGTATCGCGCCAGGAGATCGACTCCCCCGTGGTGGTCCGTCGCGGCGATGCCGTGGTGATCGCTTCGGTGTCGGGTAAGAGTGCCGAGGTGGTCGAGGCCGCCCTCACTCTCCGGCGGCGCGGGGTGCTGGTAGTAGCCTTGAGTTCCCTCGCTCAAAGCCGGGCCGTTACTCCCGAGCATACCAGCGGCCGTCTCTTGTACGAGGTGGCCGACGAGGTGATCGATCTACCCGCACCGGCAGGCGACGCCATCCTGGTCCTGCCGGGTCTTCCGGCTCGGCTGGCACCTGCCTCCGGGGTGCTGGGAGCGATGGTAATGTGGGCTCTTTCCGCCCAGATTGCTTCCAATCTGCTGCAGCTCGGCATCGAGCCGACGGTATACGAATCGGTCAACCTGCCCGGAGGGCAGGAGAAATTCGATCAAGCGGTGGAGCGCTACCGTTCACTGGGTTATTGAGGACTCTGACCGGTACCGGCGGCGGCAAGGTCGCCGTCTTCCACCACGGGGAGCTCCGGCCGGGTCACTGGCGGGGTTTATTTCCACCGGCTTTAGCGGCCGTTCCGACCGGCTTCCTCATCTGGCTCGTCGGGCCGTTCCAGCTCCCGGCCGTCGCCGGAAGCCAATGCTGCTTCTGGCACCGGGCGGTCGCCCGGCAACGCCGGATGACGGATGAGGTCCTGCAATTCCGTCCGGTTCCACACCACCCGCACTCCCTTTTCCTTAAACGTGCGCAGGAAGGGTTCGGGGGGCCGCCGGTCCGTGATCACCGCCGTCAGCCGCTCCAGCGGGGCCGCAGAAGTGAAAACCTCCACTCCGAACTTGCTCGAGTCGGCCAGCAAGTACCGTTCGCTCCCGGCTTCGAGCATGGCGGCATGCAAGCGAGCCTCCTCCAGGCTGGTATCCGTCAACCCCCGGTCCAGGGTGATCCCCCGGGTAGACAGGAAAACCTTGCGAACCCTGAACCTGGCCACCGCCTCCTCCGCGTCTCCGCCCACTATCGATAGAGAAGGATGCCGGAGCACGCCTCCCACCATCACCACGGTGATGCTGCTCACTCCCGCCAGCTCCACCGCCACATTGACGGCATTCGTCACCACCGTCAGGTGGCGCCGGTCTTTGATTCGCCGCACCAACTCGAGGACCGTTGAACTGCTATCCACCATGATGAGATCGCCATCGGTGACCAGTTCGGCGGCAAGCTTCCCGATGAACGCCTTCTCCTCTGACATCAACGCCTGGCGCACCGTAACCGGGGTATCCTGTTCCCGGCCGTAGTCCAGCGCGAAAGCGCCGCCGTGGGTCCGTTGTACCAGCCCCCGGCGCTCCAGAGCACTCAGGTCGTTGCGGATGGTCGCCGCACTGCACTGGAAACGCTCGGCAAGAGCCTGGACCTCTACTATCCCCTGTTTGCGGATAAGCTCGAGCAGTTCGAGCCGGCGTGCCTGGGCCAGCATTTCTCCACCCCTCCATCATTTTGCGGGTTTTCGACATCCTTCGAGATTATCCTCCGAACCCGGCGTGCCGAAGCCTCGCAGGTCGCCTCACCCCGGAAACCCCCGGTAGTTTAAAGTCGCGTGAACGCCTTGACGGGCCGGGAGGGGGCGTGGTATATACTGATACCGGTAGGGGTATCCCCCACGACAAACACGGTGACGGAGGTGTCGCAAAAAGGTGAGACCCACGGTAACCATCTACACTACCCCCACCTGTCCGCACTGCCAGGCGGCCAAACGGTATCTGAAGGAACGGGGCGTACCATTCCGGGACGTCGACGTATCCCGTGACCGGCGGGCCGCCATGGAGATGGTGCGCAAGTCCGGGCAGATGGGCGTGCCTGTACTCGACATCGGCGGCCGGATCGTCATCGGGTTCGACCGGGCGCGTATCAACGGATTGCTCGGTTTCCACTGAACAGGTCGTGCTCGCTTCTGGAAAACGCCACAAGAAATGAAAGGAGACAGAAGAGATGACCATCAAGCCTCTGGAGGACAGAGTCCTGCTGAAACCGGTCGAAGTGCGGGAGGAAAGAACCCGGGCCGGGCTCTACCTGCCGGAGACGTCGCAGGAAGGGCCGGCAGAGGCGGAAGTGATCGCCGTTGGAACCGACGAGACCATCCCGGTCAAAGCTGGTGATCACGTGCTCATCGCCAAGTTCGCCGGCACCGAACTCCGGGTGAACGGCATTCCGATGCTCTTGGTCAACAAGTCCGATCTGCTGGCAGTAGTGGATCGCGCCGGCGCCGCGGCCGGCGAGGAGGGGACGGAAGCTGCCAGGGCGGTAGCTGCCGGCGCGTAGTGCCGCCGGGTCATCGAAACGGGAAGGGAACGAAATAAGGAGGTACTGAACCAATGCCGCTACTTAGTGCCAAAGACCGCGAGTACGTACGTGACTTCTTCAATAAAGAGCTTCAGGGCAAGGTAGAGCTGGTTCTTTTCCTGCCGGCCAAGGCCGAAGAGGCGAGGGCCAGCCGGGAGAACCCCTACCTGCCGCAGATGCTCGAGCTCATGCAAGAGCTCACCGGGCTCTCTCCCAAGCTGGCGTTGCGGGTCGTCCGGCCGGACACCGATCCGGAGGTCTTCGCCCTCTACGGCGTTCCCCTGGGCGCCTACCCGGTGCTGGCCCTGCTCGGGGAGGGAGGGGTGGACTACGGGATCAGGTTCTACGGAATTCCGGCCGGGTATGAGTTCCGAACACTTATGGACGATCTGGTGGATGTCTCCCGAGGCCACTCCCGGCTTAAGCCGGAAACTATCCGTCAACTGGCGGATCTAAAGACCGACCTCGACTTCCAGGTCTTTGTAACCCCCACCTGCCCTTACTGCCCCAAGGCCGTCCGCCTGGCTCACCAGTTCGCGCTGGAAAGCCCCCACATCCGGGCCGATATGATCGAGGCCACCGAGTTCAGTGAACTGGCGAACCAGTTCAACGTGTACGGGGTACCCAAGACGGTGATCAACCAGGGGGCCCAAGAGATCGAGGGGGCGGTTCCCGAAGAGATGTTCCTCGAGGCGGCCCTGGCGGCCGCGGCCGAAACCGGCTAACAGCGGGTTGGGCGAGCGGCGGCCGCCCGTTCGCGGCCGGCAAAGGCTATGGGAATGAGAGGAGGCTAACAAGCTACATGCTCGAGCTGGGCAGCCTGATCGAGAGCAACGACGGTTGGAGGCTCCCCGCCGGCGAGGCGGGTGGGAACGGCGGCGACGGCGACGCCACCCACTACGACGTGGCCGTCATCGGTGGCGGGCCGGCAGGGTTGAGCGCGGCCCTCTACACCGCCCGGGCCGGGCTGCGGACCATCGTCCTGGACAAGTCGCCCTACGCAGGCGCGCTGGGTCTCACCGACAAAATCGAGAACTACCCGGGGGTTCCGGGCCCGGTCCGCGGCGTTGACCTGCTAAAGACCATGCGCGACCAGGCTCTGTCTTTCGGCGCGGTCTACATCCAGGAAACGGTATTGAGCGCGGATGGCAGAACGACACCCAAGGAAATCATCACCGCCTCCCGCACGATCCGGGCCGAGCGGCTCATCGTCGCCACCGGTTCTCTCGGGCGGGTGGCGTCTCTCCCCGGTGAGGAACGCCTCCTCGGCCGTGGCGTGAGCTACTGCGCGACCTGCGACGGGGCGTTCTTCACCGGCCAGCCGGTGGCCGTAGTGGGCGAGAACGAAGAGGCGGTGGAAGAAGCGCTCTTCCTCACCCGGTTCGCCCGGAAAGTTCACTTCATCGTCAAGGGCCACACCGTACGGGCTTCCGCCGAGCTCACCGCCGAGCTGAGGGAACACCCGCGAGTGACCTGGCACGAGCGCACCCGGGTGAAAGAGATCCTGGGTGACACCAGGGTGGAGGGCATCCGCATACTGCCCTCCGGCGGTTCGGAAGAAATCTTGCCGGTCAAGGGAGTCTTCGTATACTTGCAGGGTAATCGGCCGATTCTTGATTTCTTCCAGGGTGACGTGCCGGAGCTGACTCCCGAGGGATACGTGAAGGTCAACGAGGAAATGGAGACTTCGTTCCCCGGCGTTTTCGCAGTAGGGGACCTTACCGGTAAGCGGGTGCGCCAGGCGGTATTAGCAGCAGCCGACGGGGTGCTGGCCGCCCTGGCAGTCGAGCGACAGCTGCGCGGCCGGGAAAAGATTCGCGCGGCCTGGTAGGGAGCTAGGGGCTAGCGGACCGCCGGCCCACCCCGCTCGGCCCGCCGGCGCAGGAGCGTGCGGACGGCCGCTACCACCAGGATCATGCCCGCCGCCACTACGAGCGCACCCCCGACCACGCGGCGTACGGGCAGTTCACGAGCGAAAATGATAGCCCAGGTGCCGACGGAGACGGGCGCCGCTTCGCCGGTTACCTGGGCTTCCTCCTCGGGGCCGAAGCCCCACGGAGGTAGCGCCAGCAAGTTCACCAGGACTGCAGTGCCCAGCAGCACCAGGGCCACGAGCGCGAACAGGACGAAACCTTCGCCGATCGGCCGGTTGTCCGTGCGTTCCCGCCATGCCCGAAGGAGCCGGCGGCCGGCCACCCCGGTCCAATATCCGGCCTCACTTACGGCGGCAAAGAAGAGGAAGAGCGCGGCCAGCGCCACCCCCAGCGGCCAGAACCCGGGCATGGGATCACCCCCTTTTCACGATACCTCGCAAAGCGCGGTAACGGAACACCCGCAAGAAGGGATCGCAGCCAGTTCGTCGAAGTAGCTGGGGGCAGCCGCATCCGTTTACCGCCGGTCAAAGAGGTGTAGGAAAAGATGGCAGTCAGAAAGTATGTGTTGTGGTTTCCGGCTTCGCTCGGATACCGCGTGGTCCGGGAAACTCCGAAAACTGCTCTGATCAACGACGGGGGACAAACCCAGAGCCCGGCGCACGGATGGCATCCGCTCAAGTGGTTACGGGTGGAGAAAGATGGGATCTGGGTAGATCGGGCGTACATCTCTGCACAGCCCTGGTACTGGGACGAGCGGAAAAAACTCCAGGCCCGGCTGGCCGAGATCGGTAAGACACTGGAGGAGAAAGACGAGGTCGATTTCCGCCGCTGACCGCCCTTCATCGCCGCTGATCTTCGCCGAGCCCTGTGCCTTGCCCCGCCGCCCCGCCGGAAAAGCGGAGCGGTTCTTCTTTTGCCGGCTTGACAGTAATCATTATCACTACTATAGTCAGGGTGCAGCTCTTACCCGGCGGGGGCGGATGGCCAGTCCCGGAGCTCGCGCACGCGCGGCGGGCCGCCGGTCGTCGCCACGGGGCGGCAACCCGGGGCCGGCGTCGCGGGCGCTTGCGGCCAGGTTCACGCCTTGTTGCCGGTAGCGAGCTCAAGACAGATCCAACATCACACATGGGAGGTCATGCTGAATGCCGCTGGTTGGTTCACCTGCACCCTATTTCGAGATGCCGAGTACGAAGAATCTGAACACCTTGGATGAGCCGGTACGTCTTACGGACTACCGGGGCAAGTGGCTGGTGCTCTTTTTCTACCCGCTGGACTTTACCTTCGTCTGCCCCACCGAGATCCTGGCCATGAACGATCGCTACGAAGACTTCAAGGACCTGGGTGCGGAGATCCTGGGCGTGAGCACGGATAGCGTTTACAGCCACCGGGCCTGGATCAACACTCCTCGGGAGCAGAACGGTCTGGGCTCGCTGAAGTTCCCCCTGGCTTCCGATATTACCAAGCGGGTCTCGCAGGCTTACGGGGTGTTGCTGGAAAACGAGGGCGTAGCCCTGCGAGGACTTTTCATCATCGACCCCGACGGAAAGGTACGCTATCAGGTGGTTCACGAGTTGAACGTAGGCCGCTCGGTCGACGAGACTCTCCGCGTGTTGCAGGCACTGCAGACCGGCGAGCTGTGCGGGGCAAATTGGCAGCCGGGCCAGCCGACCCTGACCGCCTCCTGACCCGGAAGCAAACCGGCCGTGGTCCGCGCGTGATCCGGCGAAACCCGGCGTGAACCCGGCGCCGGCCGGGCCTCCGCGGTGGGGCGGGTATCCGCCCGCCCCAC
>DUMU01000008.1 GCA_012839805.1 Bacillota bacterium
AGTGCCCGCGGGGTGACAGAGCCAGCCGTCACCCCGCGGGACTAAAGTCTTAGCGCAAAAAGCCTTCTTAGCATTCACTGAAGCCGCAACTCATGCACTTCAGGCAGCCCTCGACGTGAACCAGGCTGAATTGGCCGCATTCCGGGCAGAGTGCTCCCGCGAGCGGGCGCGCCGCCACCCCGGAGGTCGCCGGCGGCACAGACGGCTCGCGCGAGGGAGCCGTTTCGAGTAGAGGAAGTTGCTCGAGCTGGGCTTTGAGCTCTACGCCGGGCTCCTTCGCCGCCGACTCGCGCCGGCGCGCGAGCGTTTCGTGCAGGAACCGCCCGATGGCATCGGGAACGGACCGTACGCGCCTGGCACCAAAGCCGACGGAACGGCTCCCGCCAATCCCGAGGAGCTGGTCTGCCACCTCTTCGGGAGCAACTCCGCAGCGCAAGGCCAGGGAGACCAAACGGGCCACCGCTTCGGTGAAGGCGGCCACGTCGCTTCCCGCCTTGCCGATCTGGGCGAAGAGTTCTACGGGATGATCTCCCAAGCTGTTGAGGGTGAGAAAAAGCTTCCCCAAAGGCGTCATCATCACTTCCGTGAAGCCGCTCAGGCGTGCCGGGCGCTCGATGGGACGGATGTGACCCCAGTAACCGTTGATGTGCGGGTGTTCTTCTTCAGGTGAACCGGTTTCCTCCCCGTTTTTCCCGGCGCCGGGGGTTTCGGCTTCGGTAGTCTTCGGTTCCGTTTTACCAGCGGTGAGAACCTGGTCGGACCGGCTCCCATCCCGGTATACGGTTACTCCTTTGCACCCCAGTTTGTAAGCAAGCCGGTATACTTCTGCGACATACTCGGGACTTGCGTCGTGAGGGAAATTACACGTCTTGGAGACCGCATTGTCGGTATACTTCTGAAAGGCAGCCTGCATCCGCACGTGCCACTCGGGAGTGACCTGGTGGGCGGTGACGAATACGGCCCGAACCGTCTCGGGAATAACTTCGAGGCCGGCTAAGTTGCCCCGCTCGGCTACCTGCTCCATGATCTCAGGGGAGGCGAAACCGGCTCGTTCGGCAACCCGTTCAAAGATGGGGTTGACGTCGAGCATGATCGCGCCGGCTTGCCGGCGGGTGAACGCGATGCTAAAAAGGGGTTCGATCCCGGAAGAAGCACCGGCAATCAAGCTAATGGTACCCGTGGGAGCGATGGTCGTGGTGGTGGCGTTGCGCACTTTGGGCATTCCGGGGCGGTCGTATATCGATCCCGGGAAGTTGGGAAAAACACCCCGCTTTTTGGCCAATTCCGTCGAAGCGTGGCGGGCCGTTTCCCGGATGAAGCCCATCACTTTCTCCGCGAGGCCGGTGGCGAGCTCGGAATCGTATGGTATGCCAAGATAAAGGAGCATGTCCGCCCAACCCATCACACCCAGGCCGATTTTGCGGTTGGACTTGTGCATGCGTTCGATTTCCGGCAAGGGATAGCGGCTCGCATCGATGAGGTTGTCAAGGAAGTGAACCGCGAGGGACACGGCCTCTTCCAACCGCTCCCAATCGATACGGCTCCGGATCTGGTCGATCTCGGCCGGCAGCCCGGTTTCGAGCCAGGGAGCGGGATCTTCTTCGCTACCCAGGACGAAATGCCCCAGGTTGATGGAGCCGAGGTCACAGGCTTCGTAGGGCAGGAGAGGCTGTTCACCGCAGGGGTTGGTGCTCTCGTAAAGGCCGATGTGGGGAGTCGGGTTATCCGCATTCATGCGATCGAGGAAGAGGATGCCGGGCTCGCCATTCTTCCAGGCTTGGTAGACGATCTTATCGAACACTTCCCGGGCGTTGAGCCAGGCTGTCACTTCACCATTGCGAGGGTTGATGAGCGGATACTCTTCACCCTTCTCCACTGCCTCCATGAATTTCTCGTCTACCGCTACCGAGATGTTGAAATTGGTGATCTCGCGGGGATCGTCCTTACAAGTGATGAACTCGAGAATATCCGGGTGGTTTACCGCGAGAATGCCCATGTTTGCCCCGCGCCGGGTGCCTCCCTGCTTGACCGCTTCGGTGGCGGCGTTGAAGACGCGCAGGAATGAGATGGGTCCACTGGCTACCCCACCGGTGGTCCGGACGACATCGTTTTTCGGCCGCAGCCGGCTGAAGGAAAAGCCGGTCCCCCCACCCGACTGGTGAATGAGGGCGGCGTGCTTAATCGAATCGAAAATACTGACGAGTGAATCCTCTACCGGCAGTACGAAACAGGCGGACAGCTGCTGGAGATCACGCCCGGCGTTCATCAGGCAAGGGGAATTGGGAAGGAAGTCCGTCGAAGCCATCAATTCATAAAAATCCTCTTCCAAGGAGTAGATGGCCTCTCTCTCCCGGACCAGTAGGCCGAGGAGACTCGAAAAATCGACATCAATCGCACCTTGCGCCGCGAAGTACCGGTATCCCACAAAAAGAGCCTCGAGATCGGCGTCGGTCCAGTGATCTTTGACCTCCTGGTAGCGGTCGGATGCCCGCGCCGCTTCCAGCTCGCTCTGCCAGCGAGGGGAGGTGAAGTCGCCGGGGGGAGCCTCGGCAGCCTCGCGCCGGAAAACCGACGGATGGTAGAGGATATCCATCAAGGCAAGGTTTCGGGCCACCCGCCGGAACATTTCCTCGGGGGTTTCTACTACCTCTCCTTGGAGGTTTTTCTTCAAATATCTTTTCTGAAGAACCAAGAGCGCGTTAGGAGACAGTTCAGCCGGACGAAAAGTGTTACTCACCACGGTTCCCTCCCAAAATACGGTCCAGTTCTTCCCTGAAGCGCTGCACATCCCCAAATTGCCGGTAGACCGAAGCAAAGCGTACGTAGGCGACGTCATCCAAAGTGCGCAGCTTTTCCATGACCAGCTCCCCAATGTCCTGGCTACTCACTTCTCGTTCGCCCCGGCGTTCCAGTTCCCGTTCCACGTCCGTCACCAGGGTCTCCAGCGCGGCCAGCGATACCGGACGCTTGGTGCAGGCAAGTAGTAACCCGCGCAAGACTTTCTGGCGGTCGAAGGGCTCGCGACGCCCGTCCCGCTTCACAACCACGATGGGCGTCACTTCCACCCTCTCGTAAGTAGTGAACCGCTCGCCGCACTGCAGGCATTCGCGCCGGCGCCGGATGGCCTGTCCTTCGTCGGTAGCCCGGCTGTCCAGGACACGGGTATCCGGGTGAGAGCAAAAGGGACAGCGCACTCTGATCCGATCCCTCCGGCTAACAGGGATTGCCATACAAGCCCTAGGGGTAAATCCACCTGTATACTACAACATGTTGGAGGGGAATCCTGCTGCCGCCGCGCGGCGGGGAAAGATTTTTCTCGTAGACCTTTTCTCGTAGACCAGGCCCCTCCTGGATCCCGGCCATAGCTCACTCAGTGGGCAGCCCACGGGCGCGAACGGACGGGGCTCGCACCCTGAGAACAGGGCGGGGATAGCCTTGCGACCCCCGGGGCAGGCACCGGAGGACTTCCTGGCTACTTATCGTTCTGGAGGCTACCGGTTTCGGTTCCGTCTTGGCCCTCGGTCTTGGCACACTCGCCACAAAGGCCGTAAAACTCCAGGCGGTGACCGAGTACCTTCCAACCGGTGGCGTTGCCCGCCCTGGCGGTCAGGTCATGGTCCACCGGTATTTCGAAGAGGTCGAAGAGACGCCCGCACCGCTGGCAGTAGAAGTGGTAGTGGGGCTCGGGATTCCCGTCGAACCGGCTGAACGTACTGCCGAAGTTGAGCTCCTGTACCTCGCCGTTTTCGGCGAGCGTCTTTAGATTGCGGTAAATGGTGCCTAAACTGATGTTGGGAAGCCGGTCGCGGACCTTCTGGTAGATCCAATCCGCCGTCGGGTGTGAATTGGTCCCCCGCAGCACCTCGAGGATTACTCGGCGCTGGCGGGTACTGCGGATGAAACCCCGCGGCTTTTTCTCCTGCTCAACCATGCTCATGCTCCTATCTCATCTGCGGCTGCCGGTAATCATTTTCGCTCTTGATAATAACGCCGGCCCGGGACGCGTGCAACGGTAGCGGCGGTAACGCTTACCCAGGACGCGTGTAGCCGTTGCGGCAGTACGGCAAGCCGTGGTATACTTTCTCCGTCCCTGCCGGAGTGGCGGAATCGGCAGACGCGGCGCACTCAAAATGCGTTGGGGTAGCCCCCCGTGAGGGTTCGAGTCCCTCCTCCGGCACCACTGCCTCCTCCTGCCTCTTGCAGGAGGCCCCATCTTTGTTTTAGAGGAACCTCACCCATATCCGCGTGCCGTCGTTGGTACTGATATCAGCGAACGTCCAGGAGCCGTGGGCGCGCAGCTCGTGGATGAAACGGCGCACTTCCCCCAGCAGGTGGGACACGACCGGACGTCCGGGGAAATGCCGCGCGAGTTCTTTTTCTACCGTGGTCCGGAGCCGGGGCGATAATCAAAACGCCAGGCGAACGAGGTTGGCAGCACTTTCCAAAGCGTCCTCCACCACGAAAAGGGGCAATACGAGCGGGGGTAGGCGGCGCGGGCGCGGGTGGGAATCACCCCTTTTGACATAGATCAACAGAAAGAGACTGGGGCGCCGTTGCCCCGGCAAGAACCAGCGGTGCCCCGCCATGCGACCACTTCCTACTGTTCGCGTTGTTTCTGGCGAGCCCAATACCGCCAGAGCTCGTCTTCTTCCCGTACCGGCCAGGGTCGCGCGATGCCCTCCTCGTCGATGAGCAGGCCCTGGCCCGCTGCCAGGCCCTCTTCCTCCGGGGCGAGGAGGTCGCCGATGACCGTGGCCTCGATCCCGGCGGCTCGGAGCTCTGCCACCAGGCGATGAGGGGCAGGATGGGCGATGAGGAGAGCTCCGGAAGAGACAAGGCCGAGCGGATCGAGGCCGAGAGCCGAGGTAATGATGCGAGTGGCCGGACGCACGGGCAATCGTTCTGCGTAAACGCGAAAGGCGAGGTGGCTGGCGGCCGCCAGCTCGCGCACGGCCACATAGAGCCCGCCTTCAGTGATGTCGTGCAGGGCGGTTGCCCCGGCGCCCGCCGCCACCAAGCCGTCTTTGACCACGCTGATCTCCTGCCAGTACCCGGCGGCCTCGCTTTGCCAATCACCTGCCCCGCCAGTTGCTGCTTCCCCGGGCGCGGGCGCGCCCAGCCTCCGTTCGAGTTCCTCGCGCGCCTCCACGGCCAGGATCGCCGTTCCCTCCAGCCCGATCCCTTTGGTCACCACCAGCTGATCACCGGCCTGCGCTCCGGCCGAGGTGACCAGCCGGCCCGCCGGCCCCACCTTGCCCAGGGCCGTGCCGATGAATACGGGCTCGCGAACCCTTTCCGTCACCTCGGTGTGCCCGCCGCTAATCTCCACCCCAATCGTGGCTGCGGCGGCATCGAGGCGGGAGATCAACTGCCGGAGCCATTCCTCGGTGGTCCCTTCCGGGAGCAGGAGGACTACCTGCAAAGCAACGGGTTCGGCTCCCATCGCTCCCAGATCGTTGCAGCACACGTGAACTCCCAGCCATCCCAGGTCCGTGGTGGCGCCCGTGATCGGGTCGCTGCTGACCACCACGAACTCGTCACCGAACCGTATCACGGCCGCATCCTCACCGGGGGCGGGCCGGACCACCACCTCCTCCCGGCGGCGGGCGAGTTGCCCGAGGACGGTCCGGGCCAGCCGGTCGGCTGGGAGCTTGCCGGGGGGGAGTCTCCTTTCAGTACTCACCATCTTCACCACTTCGCCCTTTAGTCCAACCTCGGTCTGCCCGGGGCGCGACTTTTCTAGGCCGCCAGTACCTCGGCGAGCGGAGTGTATTCCAACCCGTGCGCGGCCGCTACCGCCGGGTGAACCACCTTCCCCGCCATTACGTTCACCGCCTTTTGCAGCGGCTCGCTTTCGGCCAGGGCCGCGCGGAGTCCCCGCTGGGCGATACGTATTACCCAGGGAAGCGTGGCGTTGGTCAAAGCATAGGTCGAAGTACGGGGAACCGCTCCCGGCATATTGGATACTGCGTAGTGGACGACACCGTGCTTTACGTACACCGGGTCGGTGTGCGTGGTGGCATGATCCACGGTCTCGATGCAGCCGCCCTGGTCGACGGCAACATCCACGATCACCGCCCCCGGCTTCATGTTCCGGACCATGTCCTCCGTCACAAGTCGTGGCGCCTTTGCTCCGGCGATCAACACGGCGCCGACCAGAAGATCGGCGTAAGCCACCGAACGCTGGATATTGTACCGGTTGGACATCAGGGTAAAGACGTTGCCATGCAAGATCTCATCCAGGTAACGCAGCCGGACCGGGTTGGCGTCGATAATGGTCACGTGGGCTCCCATTCCGATCGCCACTCGAGCGGCGTTCAGCCCGACCGTACCCCCGCCGATGATGACCACCTCGGCGGGAGGGACTCCGGGGACGCCTCCTAGCAGCACCCCGCGTCCACCGTATGGCTGTTCCAGGAATTGCGCTCCCACCTGAACTGCCATGCGCCCGGCGACCTCGCTCATGGGCACGAGAAGCGGGAGCGATCCGTCAGCCAGCTGGAGCGTCTCGTAAGCCAGCGCGGTGACCCGTCGTTCTCGCAAAGCCTCGGTCAACGTCCGGGAGGCGGCGAGGTGCAAATAGGTGAAGAGGATCTGCCCTTCGCGGAGCTTCGGGTACTCCTCAGGTAATGGCTCTTTCACCTTCAAAACCAGCTCGGCCTCGGCATACACCGTCGCGGCGTCCGGTACGAGGGTTGCCCCCGCTGCGGCATACTCCGAATCAGTAAGGCCGCTGCCTACCCCGGCCCCCTTTTGAACCAGCACCCGGTTCCCGGCGCGGGTGAGCTCCTCTACTCCCGCTGGAGTAATGGCCACTCGCTTCTCCGCCTCTTTAATCTCCGTGGGCACCCCGATGACCATGGTCGCCTTCCCCCCCGGTTATTAACCGTTGATCCCCTGCGCCAGCATCGCGGGCATACCGTCGACTCGCCGGGAAAGAACTCCCGGTCTATCGGCCGTCTTTTCCCACCTGAACTACCTGCAGCAGATTGGTCGAGCCCGGGACTCCCGTTCGCACGCCGGCAGTGATGGCGATCAGATCTCCGTCCGTCACCAGCCCGGCCGCCCGGGCTGCCCCCACGGCGACGTCCAGCATCCGATCGATATTCTCGGCCTTGCTGACGAGGAGAGGATGAACTCCCCAGACCAGGGCGAGCCGCCGGACGATGGCCGGATTGGGAGTCACGGCAATGATCGGGGCCCGCGGGCGGTACTTGGCTACCATGCGAGCGGTGCTTCCCGACTGCGTAGAGGAGAGAATCGCCGCCGCGTTGAGATCACTGGCCGTCTGGCAGGTGGCATAGCTGATGGCTTCGGCAATATCGCGACGGGCGTAGATACGCTTTTTTTCCAGCATCTCTTCGTAGGGCAGCGAGGCTTCGATCCGCTGGCAGATGCGGGCCATCACTCTCACCGCCTCCACCGGGAAGCGGCCGACCGCGGTCTCCCCGGAGAGCATCACCGCGTCCGTCCCGTCGAAGATGGCGTGGGCCACGTCGGTCACCTCGGCACGGGTCGGACGGTGATTCTCGACCATGGACTCGAGCATCTGGGTCGCGGTGATCACCGGCTTACCGGCCTCGTTACACTTCTCAATGATCATTCTTTGTACCAGGGGTACTTCCTCGAGCGGCGTCTCTACTCCCAGATCGCCCCGGGCCACCATGACCCCGTCCGCCGCGGCTACGATCTCGTCCAGGCGGCGTACCCCCTCGCCGGACTCGATCTTGGCGATGATGGGTTGATCACCGCCGGCCTCCCGGACGATCTGCCGGATCGCTTCCACGTGGCTGCGACGGCGCACGAAGGAGGCGGCCACGTAGTCAACGCCTTTTTCCACCCCGAAACGCAAATGCTGCACGTCTTCTTCGGTAGCCGGGGGCAGGTCGATCTCCACTCCCGGCAGGGAGACGCCCTTTCGGGAACGGAGTTCACCACCTACCTGCACCTGGCAGATCACGTCGTTACCGGCGACTTTCTGCACTTGAAGCTCAATGAGGCCGTCGTCGATAAAAACCGGCGCTCCCGGCCGCAGATCACGGGCAAGATGCGGATACCCCACCGAGATCCGTTCCCGGGTGCAGGGGACGGGTTCGCTCGTGAGCACGACGGTATCCCCTGGCTCGACCAGTACGGGCTGTGCGAAGTGGCCGAGCCGGATCTTCGGCCCCTGGATGTCGAGGAGGATGGCCAGATTCTTGCCGAGCCGCGCCGCTTCGGCCCGGAGGGTGTCGATTCGCCGCCCCTGCTCTTCCAATGTTCCGTGAGAGAAATTAAGGCGAGCCACGTCCATGCCCGCCGTGATCAGCGCCCGGATCGTCTCCGGGCTTTCACTCGCCGGCCCGATGGTACATACGATCTTGGTTCGTCTCACACTCTTCGCCTGTTTCATGCTGGTGGTCGGTTCCACGTCCTTGAACCCCTTCCCTTCCTGGGCTCGATGGGGAGGTTCCCTCTATCTCCCTAGGCCCGGTCCGCGGCCCGGGTCGGGAACGCTCATGGCGATAGCGCTCCTCACGGCGGCGCACCAGCTCATCCCTATCCACCTTGAGGAGGTCCTGCAAGTTACGCAGCAGCGCCTCCTTGAGGGTCCTGGCTGCCTGATCGGGGTCCCGGTGGGCTCCGCCCGGAGGCTCCGGGAGCACCTCGTCCACCACCCCCAGGCGCAGGCATTCTTCGGCGGTTAAACGGAGCGCTGCCGCGGCCTCGGGAGCTTTCGCCGCGTCTTTCCAAAGGATCGAAGCGCACCCCTCCGGGCTGATTACCGAGTGCCATGCGTACTCCATCATCAATATACGGTCGCCGACGCCTATCGCCAGTGCTCCGCCGCTGCCGGCCTCGCCCGTGATGGCGCAGACGATCGGCGTACGCAGCGACGAGAAGGTGCGGATGCTCTCGGCGATTACGAGCCCCTGCCCCCGCTCTTCCGCTTCAATCCCCGGATAGGCGCCAACGATGTCGATGAGCGTGACCACCGGGCGGCCGAACTTCTCCGCCTGCCGGGCCAGGCGCATGGCTTTGCGAAAGCCTTCCGGGTGGGGCAGGCCGAAGTTGCGGGCCAGGTTTTCCTTGGTATCTCGCCCTTTCTGAGTGCCGATCACGGTGACCGGTATGCCGTCGAGCAGGCCGATCCCGCCTACTATGGCGGGATCGTCCCGAAAGGTACGGTCACCGTGGAGTTCCAGGAAATCACCGAATATCCTGCCGATGTAGTCCAGAGCGGTAGGACGGCGGGGGTGACGGGCAATCTGGACCCGCTGCCAGGGCGTGAGATTCCGGTAGATCTCCTGCCGGAGCGCGGATGCCCGTTCCTCCAGAGTGGCAATCTCTCCCGAGAGGTCGATCCCCTTCGCTTCGCTGAAGGTGCGCAGCTCAGCGATACGCCGTTCCAGTTCAATCAGGGGCTTTTCCCACTCGAACATATCCAAGCGCAGCCCGTTCAAGCTCCTCACCTCGCTTCCGGCTTCCGGTGTAGCCGGAGCAGGCGGGCCAAATACCGTTTCATCTCCCGGCGGTCCACGATGGCGTCGATCATCCCGTTCTTGAGCAGGAACTCCGCGGTCTGGAAACCGGCTGGCAGTTTTTGGCGAATAGTCTGCTCGATCACCCGCGGTCCGGTAAACCCGATACGAGCACCCGGTTCGGCCAGGATGACGTCGCCCAGCGATCCGAAAGAAGCATAGACACCGCCCATGGTCGGATCGGTGAGCACGGCCACATACAGGCCGCCGGCCGCCGAAAACCTGCTTACCGCCTGAACCGTGGTCGCCATCTGCATAAGGGAGACTGCTCCCTCCTGCATCCGTGCCCCTCCGCCCCCGGAGGAGAAGAAGACCACGGGGAGGCCGGCGGCACGGGCGCGGTCGAAGAGCCGGGCCACTTTCTCACCCACCGCCCAACCCATGCTGCCTCCCATGAAGTTGAAGTCAAGTACTCCTACGCAGACCTTCTCACCTTCGATCTGCCCGCGGCCGGTTATTACCGCCTCTGGCTGCCCGGTCTTCTGGCGGGCTTGCCAGAGCTTTTCGGCGTATTCCGGGAACTGGAGCGGATCCTCGCCTACCAGATCGGCGTCGAACTCCTCCTCCAGCCCGTAGTCCAGCATCATGGCAAGCCTGTCCCGAGCCGGCAGCCGCAAGTGGGCCTGGCAGCGATAGCAGACGTAGCTATTCTTCACCAGTTCCTTCGTGTAGAGAATCTGGCCGCAAAGGTCACATTTGGTCCAAAGCCCGTCAGGGACTTCACGCCCGTGAACCGGCCTTCCCCGCTCGTCGAGCCGTACAAGCGCCGCTGCGTCGGCAGCGCCCGTCTCCATGCCGGCCTCCGGGCCCGCCGCGGGCGCAACGGGTGCGGGAGCCCGGCGGGCCGGCACGGTAACGTAGCGGGGGCGGCTGCGGAAGAGGCTGTTGAAGAACCCCTTCTCGGAATGGCGGGATTCCCCCGGCATCATCTTCCTCCTCATTCACCGATGATCTGGGCCAGTATCTCCTGTGCTTGAGGTGCTTCCCCTTCCGGGACGAGTACCTCGTAGCTTCCGGAGGCACCCATATGCGGAATATCGAGGGGCCGAACCATGACGAGCAGCCCCTCTTTCTCAAGCACCTCTTTGATCATGTCCGCCACCGCCCGGTTGGGGGCGATATGGACGACAGCCCACATGCCGGTTGCTCCCTTCGCCCGCCCGGGCGTGCATCTAGCAATTCTGGCCGCGCGCCGCAAATTCCTGCCCCGGCCTGCGCTGCCCCGGCCAGACCTAGCGCTCCGACTCCACCATCCCGTGGCGGGTCCAAATCTGTGCTCTTCCTCGGATCTTCATAGCGGCAACGTGTTCGGTGAACTGGGCTACCATCACCTCTCCCCGGTCGAGTTTTTCACTGTGCCCGATCCGGGTCTCCCGGCCGCGGGTCATGCCGATGATGGTAACCCCGTCTTCCAACGCCTTCACGACGATATACTCTCCCCAAACGGCAGCAGTTGTTGCCGCCGGCCGCCCCTCCTGTACTCCATCCTGTCCGTCCATCAGCTATCCCCCCACCTGTGCCCACCAATGCCCAATGGTCCCGACTGAGACCGAAACCACACCGTCCAGACCTTCGCGCCGGAGAGCTTCCCTGAGTTCGGCCTCTTTTCCTGCGAGCCCGTCGAAGCGAGCCCCGGCTTCGATCACTACCGTTGCCGCCATCGCTGTCGCCGGCTTCCCCGGTCCCGGGCCGGCCGCCGCCGTCGCCGCCGCGCCTGCCGGCCGCCCGGCCGCCGCCGTCGCCGGCGCGCCCGTCTCCCGGGGGATTCCCGTCCGGCCGAGCCCGGAGCCGGTCACCGGCGCCTTCGGATTGAAGTTCAGCTTTAGATACAGGCGCCCGCGGGGCTCTTCGACGCCCAGTTCCCGAGCAGGCGGGAGCCGTGCCGTCCCGGGCGGCGCAGTCTCGAAGGGCGTTGTCACCAGCTCGGCCGCGGTCCCGGCCAGGACTCGTTCCAGTGCTCGGGAGAGCGTAGCCAGGCGCTCCATGACCCGTTGCGCATCGAGATCCAGTTCCACGGTGATCAAGACCTCGCGCGGTTCGCCGGCGCCCAGGCCCCGCAACGCACCGGCCGCCGCCAGGGTTTCTAGAAGATTCCGGTGAACTACGTTCCTTCCCACCCGCAGTTCCAGGTCGATCAAGCTGCGGTACGGTCCGCCCCGGGTACGCGCTTCAACCAGGGCCGCGGCCGCCTTTTCGCCCATGTACCGGAGCGAAGCGAGCCCGGGACGGAGCCCGCCCTCTTCGACCGTCCAGTTCACGTCGCTCCGATTGATGTCTACCGGGAGCAAGCGCAGGCCGCGGCGCAAGGCGCTCTGCTCCAGCTCGCGCCGGGCAACTTCGTCGCCGGAGGCGGCGGAAAGCAGTTCGGCCAGGTAGGGTAAGGGGTGATAAGTAAGTAGCCACGCCATCCCGTAAGAAAGCAAGGCGTAAGCGGCCGCGTGCGACTTGTTGAACCCGTAGCCGGCAAAGCGGGCGATGTCGTCGAAGATGGCCCCCGCCGTCTCGACGGGAACGCCCCGCGCCTTCGCCCCGGATATGAAGCGTTCTCGCTCCGACGCCATCAGATCCGGGTCCTTTTTTCCCATGGCCCGGCGCAAGAGGTCGGCCTCCCCCGCGCTCATCCCTGCTACTGCCTGCGCAATCTGGATCACCTGCTCCTGGTAGAGAATGACGCCGCCCGTTTCGGCCAGGATCGGTTCGAGGAGCGGATGCCGATAGCTCGGCGCCTCCTGCCCGGCCCGGACGGCGAGAAACCGGTCGAGCTGGGCCATGGGGCCGGGGCGACCGAGTGCCAGCGCCGCGATGATGTCGGTGAACCGGGTGGGCCGGAGCCGGGGAAGCAGGCGCCGGTTGAGGGGGCTGTCGAGCTGGAAGACCCCCGGATTATCACCGGTGGCGAGCTGGGCGTATACCGCGGGGTCATCGGGGTCGAGCTCGTCAAGTTCTGGTACTGCCGCCCCGGCCCCGCCGGTCCCGCCGGTCCCGCCGGCCGCGTCCGGCCGACCGGCCAGGGCTTCGGCCCGGATACGGTCGCGGACCCGGGCCCAGATCGAAAGATGCCGCAGGGCAAGGAAGTCCATCTTGAGCAGGCCTACCTGCTCGAGCGACTCCATGTCGAACTGGGTGACCAGAGCGTCGCCCACCAGTTCCAGAGGAACAATCCGGGTGAGCGGCACCGGAGCGATGACCACGCCGGCGGCGTGGACCGAGGCGTGGCGGGGCAAGCCCTCCACCTGGCGGCCGAGGTCGATCAGGCGCCGGGCGGTAGGGTCGCGCGAGTACAGGGCATTGAGTTCCGGCACCTCCTCCAGGGCCTGGGCGAGACTCCGGGCCTGGCCCTGGACTACCGGCACGAGCCTGGCTATCCGGTCGACGAGCGGGGGTGGGAGCTCTAGCACCCGGCCTACGTCGCGAACGGCAGCCCGGGCCGCCAGCGTGCCGAAAGTTATGATCTGGGCAACGCGGTCGCGACCGTACGTCTTAACAACGTAATCAATCACCTCGCTGCGCCGGTCGTCGGCGATGTCGATGTCGATGTCCGGTGGCGAGACCCGGTGCGGGTTGAGGAATCGTTCAAAGATCAACCCGTAGCGAAGCGGGTCCACCTGAGTGATGCCGAGCACATAGGCGACGAGACTGCCGGCCGCCGAGCCCCGCCCGGGACCAACGGGTATCCCTTGCTCCCGGGCCCATTTCACCACATCTGCTACGGTCAGGAAGTACCCGGCATATCCCATCTGGCGGATAACGCCGAGTTCGTGGCGAAGGCGGGACTCGATTTCGGGCGGCAGTTCGGCGGTGGTCACACGTTCACCGGCGGCCCTATCCTGCCTCCCGTAACGACGGATCGCTCCCGCGCGGCAAAGCTCCTCGAGGTAAGTGTCGGCATCCTGCCCGGCCGGCAGGTTGGGGTAGGCGGGTAGCAGGAGCTTACCCGTAGGCAAACGAAACCGGCAACGGGCGGCGATCTCTCCGGTGGCCGCCAGCGCGTCAGGCCAGTCGGCGAAAAGTTCAGACATTTCGGAGGGGTTTTTCAGGTAGAACTGATCACTTCCCAGCTGGTAGCCGGCCCCCCTGGATAGGGGAACTCCCTCCCGGATGCAGGAGATCACCCGGTGGAGGCCGGCATCCTCCGGGCGAAGATAGCGCACGTCATGGGTGGCCACCACCGGGAGCCCGAGCTCCCGGGCGAGCTTGCGCAGGGCAAGAAGCAGCCGTTCCTCCCCCGGGAGTCCCATCCGCTCTACTTGAACGAACACCCGGTCGCGACCGGCGACCTCCACCAAGCGTGCGAGCTCGCTTCGGGCCAGGCCCTCTTTTCCCGCTTCTTCCTCTTCCCGCAGGAGCGCCGGAAGCCACCCGTCGAGTTCCGGGCCGGTCAGGAATATGAGACCTTCGGTATGCCCGCTCAGGTAACCGGCAAGGTCCACGGCGAAACCGTCCCGGGTGGCGGAGGCGAAGGTGCTCTCAAGAGCCGGTGCCGAGAGGAGCCAGCCCAGGTTTTCCCAGCCGGCCGGGCTCTCTACGAGAACTGTCAGGCAGGAAGGCCGGGAACCGGCGAGGCGGGCGGGCGGAACCGTAAGCGGCAGCTCAGCGCCAAAGATGGGCTCGATCCCGGCGGCCTCGGCCGCCTGCTGCCAGCGCACCGCGGCGTAGACCCCGGCCCGGTCGGTTATCGCCGCGGCTCCATACCCGAGCTGCAACGCCGCGTGAGCCAGGCTCTCTGGAGAAGCCAGACCGTCAAGCAGCGTGTAATAGGTGTGAACGTGCAGATGAGTGAAATCGACTCGCGCTGCCACCGGCTACCCCCTTGCTCGTTGCTTGTTCTGTTGGCCCTATCCATTTCTTTATTTCTTATGATATCTCCGGTTTGGCAGCGTGCCGAGCACGTTTGGCCGGCGATGCAAGCCGAGATGGCGGAGGGCATTTCCTTCCTAGAGACAGCAGGAAAAGCAGAGTAAGCGCAGAACTAGGCTCATCAAACCTGGAGCAGCCAGGTCTTGTGGAGCGGATAAAACCGCTTTGCGGCGCGTCGTGGCAGGATTTCCGGGTGACGACGTAGTATGCTTTCCGCAAGCCCTGCCAGTCAAGCGCAGGTCATCCAGATCCTGGCACGGCAAGGAGGTGGCATACCTACCCGGGTGTGCGGCTGTTGGTCGTTGGTTGAACTAGGTCGCCCGAGGACATGGGCTCGTCCAATTATTCATTTGAGGAGGATCTCTGATGCGGAGAGGGAGAAACTCGAAGTTGTTTTCTCTGGCAGTGGGGTTGCTGGCCTTGTCTTTGGTCGCTCCAGCTGCTTTGGCGGCCCAGAAGGTCCAGTATGAGAAAACGGGACCGCGCGTAGATGAGATCATAATGCCAATCATCACCGAATCCGAGGCTCAGCTAATCGCGTTCGAACGTGGCGAAACCGTGGTACTGCCAGGTCTTACCAAACCAAGCGACATCGACAAGGTAAAGGCAAACCGCAACGCCGACCTCACGATGAACCTCGGATTCCACATGTTTTACCTGGCGTTCAACATGCGCCGGGAGCCCCTGAGCGAGCTTCCCATCCGTCGTGCGATCGCCCACGTGGTCAATCGCGACCAGATCATCAACTCGCTTTTCAAGGGGTACATGCTGCCCCTTAATAGCTTTGTGCCCCCCTCGTCACCGTATTACAACGAAGACGTCCCAGCGTATGATTACAATCCGGCCATGGCAAAAGAGGTACTGGACAAAGCCGGGTACGTGCTTGATAAGGCAACCGGGATACGTATCGACCCCAAGACCAAGAAGCCGCTTCGGAAGATGACGATCTATACTCCAACCTACGAGGTGGCACCGACCTCTGCTGAGCTAGGGAAGATGATTGCCGAAGCCGCCCGGTCGGTGGGATTGCCCGTCGAGGCGCAGCCGATGGATTTCAACGTCATGCTGTCGAACATCGACAACCGTGACTTCGATATGTACGTGCTAGCATGGGGGCTCGACCGCATTCCCACATTCCTCTACAACTTCTTCCATTCTTCTAACGACGTGATCGAGGGATACAACACTCCCGGTATCCGCATTCCAGAGCTAGACGCAGCCCTCGAGCAGGTGTACTACGCCAAGAACGAAGCAATGGCGAAAAAGGGCGCGGACGAGGCTCAGCGGATTTTGTCCCGGGAGGTGCCTTACGTCACCCTGTACTCTCGCCCGTACATCGACGCCTGGCGCAAGGATATGGTGACCGGTTACGTCCCCATGATGGGTTACGGAGCGGCGAACTACAACAACAAGTGGACCACTCTGAATATCCGCCGGGTAGACGGCCCTGGGGGTACGATCCGCTGGCTCTTGCCGGAAAACCCGGAGAGCCTGAACCCGCTCACCACCACCAGCGCTTATTCCTGGGAGGTTCTCGGCAGACTGTACGATGGGTTGATTGAGGTCGACCCCAACACCATGAAGGACATCCCCTGGCTGGCAGAATCTTGGGAGGTCGGTACCTGGTCACCCGAGAAGGGTAAGACTGGCACCAAGATCACATGGCATCTGCGCAAAGACGTGAAGTGGCAGGACGGGGTTCCGTTCACCTCCAAGGATGTCAAATTCACACTAGAGTACCTCAAAAAGAACGAAGTACCGGCGTATCAGTCGGCCTGGCAGGATCTGGTGAAAGTAGAGACGCCCGATCCGTACACGGCCGTCGTTTACTTCAGCACCGAGAGCTATTGGCACCTCTATCACGCGAATGCTGCCTTCCTGCCCGAGCACATCTGGAAGGACGTGAAGGATTATAAGGCCTTCCAGCCGTGGCTCGAGCCCCATCCGACGGTCAAGGGACTTACGAAGCTGATCGGTACGGGGCCGTTCGTCTTCAAGGAGTGGAAGCCCGGTGATTACGTGCGGCTGGTAAGGAACCCGCTCTACTTCGCCGCTGCGAAGTAAGGCAGGGCTCGTCACCCGCAGGGTAAACCGGTCGTCTTGTCCGCCGCTCCTGCTTGCAGTTGGAGCCGGAGCGGCGGACTCTCTTATGACCTGTGGCCGCTTGTTTTGTTTTGCAATACTCCGGCCGCCCGAAGCATGTACCGCAACGGGTAGAGAACGAGGTGGGCTAGCGTGGGTTATCGGACATATTTACTCCGGCGGGCCTTTTATGCACTTATTGTGCTGTTTGTAATTCTTTCCTTTAATTTCGCTCTTTTTCGATTAATGCCGGGAGATCCTACCAGTTTGATTATCGACCCTCGGTTCACTCCGGAGGCAAAGGCCCTTTTGGAGAAGCAGTTCGGACTGAACGACCATCCCATCGTGCAGTACGGCAAATACCTCTGGAGCCTCCTCCGTTTTGACCTTGGCCGGTCTTTCGCCAGTCAAAGACCGGTGAGGCAGGAACTTATGGAGAGGCTCCCCAACACCATCAGCCTTTTTCTGACGTCCTTTGTGTTCATGGCCGGCATTGGAATAGCCATTGGGGTATTTGCTGCCGCACGACGCGGTTCGTTCACCGAGACTTTCGTTACGGGCGCTGGTCTTTTCACCTACGCAGTCCCCACCTTTTTCTTCCAGCTCTTGCTGCTCATGCTTTTCGGATACTACATCCGCATTTTCCCGATCCATGGTACGGTAAGTGCTCCACCTCCGGAGGGGTTTTGGCCCCAAGTGCTCGATCGCTTACATCACCTTGTACTACCGGCCGGTAGCAACGTCATAATCGGTTTCGGGTCCTGGGCTCTTTACACCCGTAATGCGATGCTCGAGGCGTTAAGCCAGGACTACATAATAACTGCTCGCGCCAAAGGCCTTTCTCAGCGTGCCGTTCTTTACCGGCACGCGTTACGAAGTGTTTTGCCTCCCATCGTCACGCTGGTCTTCTTGTCTCTTCCCGGACTGGTTACGGGGGCGGTCATCACCGAAACCATCTTTTCCTGGCATGGGGTCGGGCGCTATCTTATCGATGCCGTACTCAAGCAGGACTTTCCGGCTGCACAGGGAGCCTTCTACTTGATCGCGATTGCGGTAATCGTTTCCAACTTCTTGGCAGACCTGGTCTACGGTCTCGTCGATCCACGGATACGGGTGGCAGGTGAACAAGCATGAGTCAAGCACTAACGGCATCGAAAGCAGAGGTATCTCCTCGCGGTTCGAAAACGGGGAGGATGCGTTCACGAAGCGGGTTCCTGGGCTTTTGGAGCCAGTTCTTCCGGCGTCCTTACGGGGTAGTGGGGTTGGCGCTCCTGGCCGTATACGTGATCCTCGCCGTCGCTGCCCCCTGGCTTACTCCTTATCGGCCGTCCGATACTTTCCTGGCCGATCGCCTCGCCGCACCTTCCTGGGCTGGTATTTTCCCTCGTTTCCGGGGGGTCCCGCCCACCAAGCGGTTGGTGATCCCGGCGAGTGATTGGAAAGCTACCGGCCTCGTGGCGGCGACGGTGACCAGACAAAAGGTAGAGAATAACGGTGAGGCGACGGTTATAAATCTCTCTCCGGAGGCCACCGGGTCGGCATCTGCGGATCTATCGTGGACACTGTCCTACCCGTACGATCCTCCGAAGACCTTCGAAGTTAATATTCCCTACGCGGTCGAAGCGCCATGGGATGCGAGCACCAGCCTCAGCTTCAAGGTGGTGGATCCAAGCGGAACCGAGCACGTGGTGTGGGAGAAGACGGTATACGGCTCAAGTGACTGGAAGACTCAGAAACTGGATTCCCGTGACTATACGGTCAAAATGGCCCTGGGACTCAGTTTCTTCGATGACCCGGCCCAAGTCGTATTTGCTGAAAGAGGCGACTATCACCTCGCCTTGCATGTCGAATCGAGCGGCGGCTCTGCTCCCGTCCGAGTGACGGTGGGTGAAGTCGGCTTCAACGTGCTGGGACTCCTGCACGGAATCTTAGGTACTGACCATATGGGAGCGGACCTCTGGACGCAGCTGCTCTACGGCGCACGGATCTCTCTGATCATAGGCATCGTGGCCGCGATTATGGCCGTGGCCATCGGCACGGCGATCGGCCTGATCAGCGGGTATATGGGAGGAGCCGTGGACGAGTTCCTGATGCGGATGGCGGACGTATTCCTCTCGGTGCCCACTCTGCCCATCCTCATCATCCTCTCGGCCTTTTTCGGCAAGAACCTTGGCAACATCATCATCCTGGTGGCTGCCTTCGCCTGGATGGGCACGGCGCGGGTGGTACGTTCGCAGACGCTTTCCCTCAAACAACGGGCTTTCGTGGAGTCAGCTCGAGCTGCCGGAGCGAGTGACGGGTACATCATGGTGACGCATCTTTTGCCAAACGTTTTCCCTCTGGTAGTGGCAAATGCGGTGCTCATGATGCCCGTGGCCATCCTTTACGAAGCCTCTTTGAGCTTCCTCGGTCTGGGTGACCCTCGCATCCCCACTTGGGGCAGGATGTTGCAGAATGCTCGTGCCTTCGGTGCGTTCACCGAGTTTGCCTGGTGGTGGCTGATCCCACCGGGGCTGGCCATAACCTTGCTCAGTCTCAGCTTCACGCTGATAGGAAACGCAGTCAACGAGGTATTGAATCCCCGCTACAGAGAGAGGGCGTGACCATGCCGTTCTTTGAAGTAAGGGACCTTACCATGTACTACCAAACCCTGCGCGGGCAAGTGAAAGCCGTCGACGGGGTGAGCTTTTCGCTGGAGAAAGGGAAAGCCCTGGGCATTGCCGGTGAGTCGGGTTGCGGGAAATCCAGCATGGCACTGACGCTTCTCAGGCTCCTGCCCAATAATGGGCGCATCCTGGCCGGTAGCATCGCCATGGACGGGATGAGCCTGCTCGACATGCCGGAAGAGACCTTCCGAAAGACTATCCGGTGGAAGCGCATCTCCATGATTTTCCAGGGGGCAATGAATGCTCTCAATCCCGTCCACCGGATCGGCAACCAGATCGTGGAGGCGATCCTCACCCATGAGGACGTTTCCCGGGAAGAGGCGGTCAAGCGGACTCACGACCTGCTCAACATGGTCGGCATCAGCCCGAAGCGGTTCGGCGACTACCCGCACGAATTCAGCGGCGGGATGAAACAGCGGGTCGTGATCGCCATGGCTCTGGCTTGCAACCCGGACCTGGTGATCGCCGACGAACCGACGACGGCGTTGGATGTGATCGTGCAGGCTCAGGTGTTGAAGGCCATCGAGGATCTGCGTTCACGTCTTCAGCTGTCTATGATACTGATCACTCATGACCTATCCGTCATCGCTCAGTTTTGCGATGATGTGGCCATCATGTATGCGGGCAAAATCGTCGAGCGCGGGTCGGCCGGGGACGTCTACTCTCGGCCGCTACACCCGTATACCGCTGGCCTGGTGCGGGCTTTCCCCAACATCGCCGCGGGGCGTTCTATTATCCGCTCCATACCCGGATCGCCCCCCAACCTGGTCGATCCCCCGGCGGGATGCCGGTTCCATCCCCGCTGCCCCCTGGCAGACGATCGCTGCCGGGCGGAAGAGCCAGTGCTCACCGCTCGTTCCGGCGGCCACGCCGTAGCATGCCACAAAGTAGATGTGCTGGCAGGAGGAAGAGACATATGGCAAGAGCAGCCGCAGTCCGCGTAGATGAGAACAGCCGCGGAAGTACGGGTACGCAGGCAAGACCCGACCAGGAGGCCCTGCTAGAGGTCAGCAACCTGGTGAAGTACTTCCCATTGCGCCGGGGTCTGCTATCGGCTTTACGTGGGGGGCCGGCACCGGCCGTTCATGCCGTTGACGGCGTCAGCTTCTCGGTGTACAAGGGTGAGGTATACGGCATCGTAGGGGAGTCCGGATGCGGCAAGACCACTTTGGGCCGGGTCCTGTTGCGTCTTATCGACCCCCAGCAAGGCAGGATCGTCTTCGATGGGCAGGATATCCTGCGGCTTTCGCCCGAGGAGATGAAAGGACTCCGCCGCCGCATGCAGATTGTCTTCCAGGACCCGTACGAGTCGATGAACCCGCGCCTCGATGTCTTTCGGATCGTCTCCGAACCCTTGCGTATCCAGGGCATCACGAAGAACCAGGCCGAGACGATGGAGCGGGTGGAACGCGCCCTCACCGACGTGGAAATGATTCCGCCCGATGAGTATGTCTACCGGTACCCCCACGAGCTTTCCGGCGGCCAACGGCAGCGGATTGCCCTCGCCCGCGCGCTGGTCCTAGATCCGGAGTTCATCGTGGCGGACGAGCCCGTCTCGATGCTGGACGTCTCTATTCGGGGCGGCATCTTGAACCTGATGCTCCGTCTCTCTCGTGAAAAAGGGGTGTCATTCGTCTACATCACTCATGATCTGGCCACCGCGCGTCACATTTGTGACCGTATCGGGGTAATGTACCTGGGCAAGCTCGTGGAAGAAGGCAAAGCGGACGATATCGTTACCACTCCCCTTCACCCGTATACGAAGGCACTGCTGAGTGCCGTCTTGATTCCCGACCCGAGCCGGAAAGGGCTTCAGCAAGTGCTGCCCGGGGAGGTGCCGAACGCAGTCTATCCACCCAGCGGTTGCCGCCTTCATCCCCGCTGCCCGCTGGCCCGGGATATCTGCCGGCAGCAAGAGCCGGCCCTGGTCGAGAAGGGAGAAGGCCACGAGGTTGCCTGCCACTTCGCCTGAGGTATAGCTCGAGCATGCGAAGGCCTGGATGGAGCTGTCCCGACGTGGCGTTCTTGGCCCTTGCCGGTCTGGCGGCCGTTTCCGTGATGGCTACCATCTGGACGGGCGTGAACTATCTTCAGGTCAGCCGGGCCGCCGCCGGCTTCCAGGTGAGCATCACTGCCATCAGGGAAATCTACTTGGAAGAGACGGCCCGCAAGCAGCCCTCCCACCAGGCGGTGGTCCGGTTGTCGTTGTCCTTTGCCAACCGGTCCGGGTTGCCCTTGTCGGTGGTGAGCCTGGAGGCGAATGTTTACCGTGGTGACCGGTACCTTTGGGGTAAGAGCTTCGATTGGACGGCAGAGCCTTTTCGCCTTGCTCCCGGCCAGGAACGAGAGCTTGAGCTTGACATCATGCTCCCAGCTCGAGAACCCGGGGACGAAACGCGAGACCGCCCCGTTAACGACGCCCTTTCAGCTTATTTGGGCGGCCTGGTTGAAATTCCCATGGTGGGACGCAAGCCCTTCCGGGCCCATTCGTAGACGGGGGCGTGCCCTTTAGGAGAACAGCAGCGTTTAATGAGACTGAAACCACGAGCGATACACCTCCTTGCAACGATCCTGGGCGGGGTCGCCCTGGCCGGTCCGCTTACCATGCAAGCCCTCCCCGAGCTGATGCCGCAGGGGCCCGGTTTCCTGCGCGACAACGTGTCGACCCTGGTGTTCATTGCAGCTTTCGCCGTAGGAAGCCTGATAGGACTACAGTCGACGCGTATCCGTTCTACCCTGGCCATGGTCGTGGGCGCGGTGGCCCTGGGGAGCCTGCTTGCGGGGTTCATGCTCTATTTGCCGGCACTGGTGGGACTGGCTCCCGATGTCATGCTGATTTCATTGGCCGCCGGGTTCCGCATGTTGGTAACCGCCCTCGTTCTCATACCCATCTCCGTGGTCGGCGCCTTTATTGGCAGTGCTCTTTCGAGCCGGGAGTAAAGGGACGGGGTCTACGGCGGGAGAGGGGTCTATTGTCCGGTTTCCATATCCGTTCTTCTCGGTGATACGCAGCACCTGGGCTCCCACATGGCGAAGTTTCGTCTCCAGATCTTCATAGCCGCGGTCGATCAGTTCCACGCCGCTGATCTCGGTTTGCCCTTCCGCCGCCAGGGCCGCAAGGACCAGCGCCGCTCCCGCCCGGAGGTCCATGGCCTCGACCGGAGCTCCGGTCAGCTTGGCCACGCCCCGGATGATGGCCGTGTCCCGCTCGACCCGGATATCGGCTCCCATACGGCGCAACTCGTCCACGAACCGGAAGCGATCGAAGATGGTCTCGCGGACCACGCTCGTGCCGTTGGCCAGGGATAGCAAAGCCACCAGGGGCGGTTGCAAGTCGGTGGGGAAACCGGGATAGGGAGCGGTCTCCACGTCTATCGCCCGCAGGCGTTTTGCGCCCGGATCGGTCCAAACCCGTACAAGACCGGTAGCGCCCGCTTCCGATCCCGTCCCTCCCCCGCCCTCCTGCGGTTCCACGTGAAGCCCCATTTCGGCCAGTTTCACCACGGGAGTGCGCAGGTGGTTGAGCTCTACATTCCGGAGCGTAAGGTCGCCACCGGTAATCCCAGCTGCCATCATATAGGTGCCGGCCTCGATCCGATCGGGGATGACCCAGTGTTCGCCGGGATGAAGCTCCTTGACGCCGTCGATCCGGATTACGTCCGTACCCGCGCCGCGGATGCGTGCTCCCATGCTGTTCAAAAGGACCGCCAGATCGACGATTTCCGGCTCTTTGGCGGCGTTTTCCAGTACCGTCGTTCCTTCCGCCAGGGTGGCGGCCATCAGCACGTTAACCGTAGCGCCTACGCTGGCCCGATTGACGAAGTAAGTGGCGCCGGCGAGCCGGGGCGCCTCCGCCTGCATGTACCCGTATTCGATGTTGACCTTCGCCCCCAGAGCTTCAAAGCCCCTCAGGTGGAAATCGACCGGACGAGAGCCGAGCTGGCAGCCGCCCGGTAGGGGTACCTTCGCCCGGCCCAACCGGGCCAGGAGGAGGCCGGCCACGTAAAACGAGGCCCGCATTTGGCGTACGGGCTCGTAGGGGGCGGTGTCGCTCTTCAGGTCGGTTCCGTCCACGTGGAGTACGTGCGGTTCGCTGAAGTATACTCTCACGCCCAGGTCTCGCAGGATACCGGCCATGGTGCTCACGTCCCGGTCATGGGGAACGTTGCGCAGAACCGTTTCGCCCTTGGCGAGTGCGGCCGCCACCATCAACGCCAGGGCGCTATTCTTGGCACCGCTGATCGGCACTTCCCCCCGTAGCGGTACTCCGCCACGGATTACCAGTTTCGACACCGGCACATCCCTTCTCATCAGGACTGCAACGCAGACTTGACCCGCTCCACGTTACCACGTCTCATCGACGCAGGGAAGTACTCGCGCGTAAGGCTCGCCCGTTCCCGGGGGAACGAGCGAGCGCCTGAGCCCGGTTCCCGCTATAGCCGTTGCACCGGCTTCAGTGCGGCCAGTCTCCCGTGTGTACCTCGTAGCTCCAGTCGCGGCCGTTGTTGTTATCCCAGTTCGAGGCAGCATCCCGGAAGCAGAAGTTGAGCCGTCCTGGCTCATCCGCCCGGATCTGTGCCGTCCAGCTGCCATCCGGCTGCTGGTCCATGGCCAGCTCGGTGACGTGCCGCCATGGGCCGGGGCCATAGCCGTAGTGCAGGAAAACCCGGGTGGCACCGGATCGAGCGAGCAGGCCCTTGTAGCGGATGGTGACCTCCTGCCCCAGGGTGATCGGTGTGGGCTTGACGATCACCCCGTCGTCCGGAGCCCATTGATAGGCCTGTGCCTGCTGGGCGCTGGTAAGCCACGGATCCAGTTCGACCGCCGCCTCCTGGGCCGTGGTATCCAAACCAGCCGGATTCCGGTGGGCGGACGCTTGGGCGTTATCTGCTTTCTCCCGATCTGCTTTCTCCCGGGCCCGGCCCGCCTGCCCCGACCGATCCGGCTCTTCCGTCAACCTCAGCGCTCGTCTGAGGGCGTTCCATACCATGGTGTGGCCTCCCTCCCTCCGACCTCGTACCGCGACTTGGCCTACGATTACGTACCACGATACCCGACGACTGCAGGCCGCACCGTTCATCCGGGCCGTCCCCCGGTGGCATCTCGCACGGGCGCCCGTACGGGACGCCGGCCGAGCGGCGGCGGCGCGGCTCCGGGTCCGGCCATCTGTAGTCTTTCGCCCCGGCCAGGCGGTATTCTGCGGCATTGGTGGCCGGGGAAGAACCAGGCGGGCAAGCCGCGGCAGTGCTGGGGCGGCCGCGGTCAGAGCCGGGAAGGCCGGAGGGCCGATGGATGGCCGCCCCCTCCGGGGCTACCGGGTCATCCGGCCAGCGACGCGAAAAAAGCTCGCCGGGTGGGGCGGCGAGCCAACGAAAATCTGGTACCCCCGAGGGGATTTGAACCCCTGTCTCGTGGCTGAGAACCACGCATCCTAGGCCGCTAGACGACGGAGGCAAAACCTGGCTGGGAGGGAAGGATTCGAACCTTCATACCGGAGTCCAGAGCCCCGTGTCCTGCCGTTGGACGACCTCCCAGCAACGACCGGCCACCGGCGCTCACGCTAAAGCGCGTGACTCGCGCCGGGCGACACCGGGAAGTATAGCACGGAATAGCGGCGGCTTCAACCCCCTTCTGCTACCCCGCTTCGCTAACCGCACCCGGATCGGGTACAGGGACAACGGCCGACCGTACGGGCCGGCGGCAAGAGGTCGATGGTGCGCCGGAGAAGCCGCCAGACCACCACGCCCTGCTTCTGCATGAGGCGGGTGACCTCCTGGTGGCTGATGGGTTCGCAAGGAGATTCGCCGAGTCCCGCGGCCAGGTTGGTGACCAAACCCAGCGCCGCATAGCAGATTCCAACCTCCCGGGCGAGCGTGACTTCAGGGACTCCCGTCATCCCGACCAAATCACCCCCGATGCTCTGGAAAAACCGTATTTCGGCGGCGGTCTCATACCGGGGGCCTTCGGTGCAAACGTAGCAGCCGCTCTCCGCGATCGATACTCCTTCGGCGCCGGCCGCAGCTATGAGTGCCTTGCGCAGGATCGGGCAGTAGGGTTCGGTCACGTCGGTATGGATGACCTTCCCACCCTCACCATCGAAGAAAGTAGCAGGCCGGTTTTTGGTAAAGTCGATGAACTGGTCGATTACCACCAGCTGGCCGGGGAGCCACTCCTTCCTTAATGAACCACAGGCGTTGGTGGCCAGAATCCACTCGACCCCCAGGTGGCGAAGGGCCCAGATGTTCGCCCGGTAGGGCACGCGGTGAGGCGGCAGCACGTGCCCGGCCCCGTGCCGGGAGAGGAAGTAGACGGGGCGCTCACCCCACCGGGCGGAGTATACTTCGGCGCGGCCGTAGGGCGTATCGATGGGGAGCGGGCCTTGGGCTTTCAGTTCAGTAACGATGTCGACCCCCGTACCGCCGATGATGGCGAGGGGAGTTGCCGGGGCGGCACTGCCTGCGGGCACCATGCTCCCTTCCTTTCCGATCCCGTGATATTTGATGGGTACTTCTCCTTTGGGAATAGGCCTCCTTCCGGAAGGTACGGGTATCTACGGGTGTCTGCCTTCTCTTTACTCGGCTGCGTATCTCTAGCTAGAGGACGATGTCGTAATAGGACGCGATCTCCTCGTCTCCGGCCTGCCGCAAGTGTTCGCCCAGTTCGTTCACCAGCTGGTTGTTAACCCGGTCGACCCCCTGTCCGAGCGCCCGCCGGCAGATGACCAGGGAAGCAAGGGATTCCCGATGATCGGAGACGAAATCGAGGATGGCCCGGATCCGCCGCGACCTCTCATCTCCTCCAGCCCAGTTTTGGCTCCGGTGCAAGTCTCCTTCACCTCCTCAAGACCGGCCCGCCCCCCTGCCGGTGTGCCTTGCTCCCGGGGTCAGTCGCTCCGTTCCCACGGGTCGGGCGGCTCCCGGCCAGGCGGCTCACCGGTCTACCGGGACGCCCGGACAGCCGGCCTCTTTCGTAGCATTCCCCGCGGTTGACGGCCGCCGGGCTTCGCCCTAGAATCTGATGGTGACTGCTAGTATGAGCTTTGCACCAATTACTGCGGCGGGCGGGGCCGCGGGGGCAAAGACCCCGGCCAATGCCGGTTTGCGCAACGTGGCCATCATCGCCCACGTCGACCACGGCAAGACTACGCTGGTCGACGCCATCCTCCGGCAGACGGGAACGCTGCGGGAAAATGCCCAGGTGGAGGAGCGCGTCCTCGACTGGAACGAGCTGGAACGCGAGCGCGGCATCACCATTCTGGCCAAGAATACGGCGGTCTTCTACGGTGGCGTCAAGATCAACATCGTCGACACGCCCGGCCATGCCGATTTCGGCGGCGAGGTCGAGCGAATCCTCAACATGGTGGACGGATGTCTCCTGCTCGTCGACGCCTTCGAAGGGCCGATGCCGCAGACCCGCTTCGTGGTTCAGCAGGCTCTCGCTCGCCGGCTCCGGCCGGTGGTGGTTTTGAACAAGATCGACCGGGATGGTATCCGCCCCGGGCCGGTGCTGGACGAATTGCTCGAGCTCATGATCGACCTGGGCGCCGACGAGGATCAGATCGACTTCCCGGTCTTTTATGCTTCGGCCAAGATGGGCATTGCCGATGAATCACTGGAGGCGGCCCTCGCAGCCACCCGCGCGGTAGAACGGGGCGCCGCGCCCCTGGCGGTCTCGCGAGGCGTCCTGCCGCTAATCGATGCGATCGTGGAGCGGATTCCACCCCCAACAGGGGATCCCGAAGCGACGCTGCAGCTTCTCATCAGCACCTTACTCTGGGATGATTACCTCGGCCGGATCGGGATCGGCCGTCTCATGAACGGCCGCCTGCGCCCCGGCGCCATCGTCGGCCACGGGCGAGGCCGGGACCCGGCGCGCGGCGACCCCGGGCGGGAAGTTCGCCTGGAGCGCATCCAGGGGCTCTTTACCTTCCAGGGCCTGAAGCGCTTGCCCATCGAGGAAGCCAGTGCCGGTGACATCGTGGCGGTGGCCGGGATCGAAGACCTGCGGATCGGGGACACCATTACCGACCCCGAATCGCCGGCGCTCTTGCCTCCGATCCACGTGGATGAGCCGACGCTTTGTATGGTCTTTCGGGTCAACGATAGCCCCTTTGCCGGGCGGGATGGGCAGTATGTCACCTCGCGCCAGTTGCGGGAACGGCTCGAGCGGGAAGCCCGCAGCAACGTGGCCCTGCGCGTCCGGGAGACCGGTTCACCCGACGCCTTCGAGGTAGCCGGCCGGGGGGAGCTGCAGCTGGCCATCGTGATCGAGACCATGCGCCGGGAAGGATACGAGTTCGCCATTTCCCGCCCCCAGCCGATTTTGCGCCAGGTCGACGGCGAGTGGTGGGAGCCGCTCGAGCGGCTGGTAGCGGACATCCCCCAGGAGGCACTGGGCACCGTCATGGAGAAGCTCGGCCAGCGCCGGGGCGAACTGGTCAACATGAGCCCCATGGGTGCCGGCCGTGTGCGCGTGGAGTTCATCGTGCCGGCCCGGGGCCTGGTGGGTTTCGCTTCGGAATTCGTAACGGATACCAAGGGGTACGGTATACTTTCCCACTCCTTCGCGGGGTACGGCCCGCACCGGGGGCCGATTCCGGGCCGGGGCCGGGGAACCCTCATCGCCTGGGAGACGGGAACCGCCACCGCTTACGCCCTGCAGAACTTGCAAGACCGGGGCACGTTCTTCGTCGAACCGGGGACTGAGGTCTACGAGGGCATGATCGTGGGCATCTCTAACCGGGACGAGGACATTGACGTAAACGTGGCGAAGAAAAAACACCTGACCAACATGCGTTCCAGCACGGCCGAAATCACGGAGAAACTCGATCCGCCCCACCCCCTCACCCTGGAGTTCGCCATCGCGTTCCTGGCCGACGACGAACTGCTGGAGGTGACCCCCCACCACCTGAGGCTCCGCAAGCGGATCCTCTCCCGGGTGGAACGGTGGTCCAAACGGGCGAGGAGCGGCGGACCGGGGCCGGGAGCGGGCGCAGGAGGTAACGGGCGCGAATGAAGCAGCTGGCGGTGGTCCAGGCGCGGGTGGACGCCCGTGACTACGTATCTGAAGAGGCTTTCCGTCGCAAGGTCTACCGCCTCCTGGAGATGGTCCGGGAACGAGCCGACCCGGATCCCTCTCTCCCGCTTTTGGTTGCCTTTCCTGAGGACATCGGAACACCGTGTGCCTTCCTGGGCGAGAAAGAACTGATCGAGCGGGAGCAAACCCTCGCGGGGGCGATCCGGTACATGCTCCGGCGCCGGTATAGACCTGCCCTCTGGCGCCGGATACGCCACCGGGTGAGCTGGATCAGGGCTCTCTTCCTGCTCCAGGCCGACCTCATAGCCAGGACCTATATCACTACCTTTTCGCGGGCCGCGCGAGACTTCCGCGCCTACCTGGTAGCCGGTTCAACGGTGCTCCCCGAGCTCGATTCGGGGGAGCAAGCACCACCGGCTGCGGTTTACAACGTCTCTTACGTGTTCGATCCCCAGGGACGGGTGATCGGGAGGCAGCAGAAAGTTCACCTGACCGAGATAGAGGAACGAGGGGCGCTGGATTTGACTCCCGGGGACCTCGAGAAGCTGCGGGTGGTGGATACCCCTGTGGGGAGACTGGGGGTGGCCATTTGTTACGACGGCTTTTTCGACGACGTAAGGAGCCGGCTGCTCGCGCAAGGGGCGCAGGTGCTGGTTCAGCCGTCGGCAAACCCGGGGGTCTGGTCGGTAGAGCAGCAGATAGACTGGCTGAACGGAGCCTGGAAAGCCACCCTTCCGCCCGGTGAACCGGCCTCCCTGCCCGCGAGAGAGATTCCGGAGGCAGATCGTGAAAACGCAGGCGTTCCCCCAAGTACTGGTTTTCAGCTGGCCCTCAACCCCATGCTGGTGGGCAGGCTCTTCGACCTTGAGTTCCAGGGGCAGTCCTCCATCATCCGTTCCCATGGCGAGTTCGCGGGCGACGTGAGGGATGGCTGCCCGAGTTACCAGGGGTGTCCGGGCCGGCCGGGCTTCGTGCGCGTGGCCGCTTCGCCCACCGAGGAAGAAGTGCTGGTCGCCCGGATCGAGTAAGCCGGGAGTACGCCGTCTATCGACCGAACCGGAACGAGGGACATCACGAATAGGAAGGATGGATGGATGGAAGCAGGGATGTTCCCCGAAGAGGCCCCAGGGAGAGGCTCGGATGGCTGCCGCCCGGTGCTCGTGGCCCTTGACTGTGACGGTACGCTCCTGCGCAGCGATGGTACGCTGGGTGAACGCACGGTGCAAGTGGTGCGGGAGCTGCGACGCCGGGGTGTTCCCATCACCCTGGCCACCGGCCGGCGGGTGAGCGGAGCCTTGCCTTACGCCCAAAAGCTCCATCTCGACGACCCGCTCGTTCTCCATAACGGCGCCGTGCTGGCAGATCCGAAGACCGGGGAATCTCTCCGTTACCTCCCTCTTCCCGTGCAGGCTACTGCTGAGGCAATCGAACGCGGGCGCCGACACGACCTGGACATGATTGTTTTCGATGACCCCCGTCGCCGGGAAGGAGCCGGTTTCATCGAGCGCATGCCGCGTAACCCGGTGGACCGGCGTTTCGTTCAGGAAAACATCGCGCTGATCCAAAACGTGCCCGACCTGATAGCCGCCCTTCCCGAACAGCCCCTCAAGGCTTTCTTCGCGGGCCCTCCCCCGGTGGTGGAAGGTTTCTACCAGGAGATCGTCGCCTGGCTGGCCGAGCGGCGGGCCGGGGACGAGGTGCGGGCGATCCTCTACGGAGGCCCGGCCCGGGAGACGTGGGCCGTGGAGCTTCTCAACGCTCGCGCCGGCAAGGCCGAGGGGGTGGCCGAGGTGGCCGCGCGCCATGGCCTTTCCTTACGCGACGTGATTGCTTTCGGCGACGACATGAATGACTACGATCTGCTGGCCACCTGCGGCTTCGGTGTCGCCATGCGCAACGGGGTGATGGGCCTGCAGAAGGTAGCCCGCCGAATCGCCCCCTCCAACGACGACGAAGGGGTGGCCGTAGTCCTGGCGGAGCTCTTCGGTCTGAACGGGCGGGGTTGAAGCCTCCGGCCGTGGCGGGCGCCGCCGCTCGGGCGGTTACCCGGTGCTATTCAGCGTCTCCAGAGCGAGGCGGGCCGCTCCGGCCAGGGCGGCGGCGTTGCCCAGCGCGGCCGGGACCAGACGCAGGCTGCGGGCCGCGTAGGGTTGAGCATGCTCCTCGACCACCGGCTGCATGTAAGGGATCAGGAGGTCTGCCTGCTCTCCTACCCCTCCTCCGAGAATGAAAAGTTCCGAACCGAAGAGGGAGGCCGCGTTGGCGGCGGCCAGGCCGAGCCAGTACCCCGTCTCCCGGATTACCTGCATCGCTATGGGATCCCCTGCCCGGGCGGCGGCAAAGACCGCGGGGGTATCCTCATAGCCCGGACCCGACCGGGCCTCCATCGCCGCCGGTTTTTCCCGGGGAGGTAGCCGCGCCGGGAGGTTTGGCCCGGGCGGCGAGGTGGCGCGCGCGGGCGAGGATCGCCGGGCCGGCGGCAAGGCTTTCCAGCCACCCCACCTGCCGGCACTTCTCCTGCCACCCGGGGTACGGTTCAGCACCGACCGGCCCTCCCGCCATCCAGCCGAAGGTGCCGGCAAGGCCCGCTGCTCCCCGCACCAGCCGCCCGTCCACCAGCACCCCGCCGCCGATGCCGGTGCCGACCACCATCATGGCCACGTTCGCCGTGCCCCGGCCTGCCCCCAGCCAGGCTTCGCCGAGAACGGCCAGGTGGCCGTCCAGATCCAGGCGGACCCGGGAACCGAACCGATCGGCAAGACGCGAGGCCAAGGGGAAGCCCTGCCAGCCCGGGAGGTTCGGCGCCCAGATCACGGTGCCCGTTTCGTGATCGACTACCGCCGCCACACTGACTCCGATGGCCACCGGCCCCGTGCCCATCGCCTGCAGGACCTCGGCGACCGCCTGCTCGGTGGCGTGCCACGCCCGCTCCCCCCCGCCGGGCGGGAGCGGGCGGCGGGCGATGGGGGTAAGTTGCTTGCCATCTTCACCGAACGCGGCCGCCGCCACCTTAGTGCCCCCGATGTCCACGGCCAGCGCCCAGCGTTTATGGCTCGTGTACGTGCCTGTGCTCATATCCGTCAGATCCGTACCCTTTCCCCTGCCGTCACCCGGCTTTGTACCGGGTACGCGGTGAAGAACGGTCAGCCCCGCACCCGGCGGGCGAAAGCCTCGAAGACCGACAGGTTGTGATTGGGATCGGGCTCGAGGTTAGGCGAGACGAACGTGGGCAGGTGAATCCCCCGTTCGGCCAGGCGCCGGGCCACCTCCGCCACCAGGCTCATGGAGATAAAGACGACGGCCAGGGTCGACCCGGCGGCCACCTTCTCCTTTTGCCCGGGGATCTCCACCAGCGCGTCCTCCGGCGGCACGCAGTTGTTAATCAAGACGTCGGCCAGGTCACCCAGCTTCTTGCCGGAAGAATGGGTCGCCTTGGCCTGGCGATGGTTTTCACCGGAGGTGACCGCCACCACCTTCATCCCGATGGACCTGGCGTAGAGCGCGGCTTCTACGGGAGCGGCGTTCAGCCCGCCGTGAGAATAGATCAACATGACATCTTGCGGAACGAGAGGGAAACTCTTCAGGAAGTTACGGATATACCCTTCCTGGCGTTCGATCCAGAGAAGCTCCGGCGCTCCGCCCGGCCCGAGCACCTGAAACCAGACGAGCCGCGGGTCGACCAGCGGGAAGAAGCCGACGAAGCTCCCGTACCGCGGAAAGACGTCCAGGGCAGGAATCACGGAGTGGCCGCTCCCGAAGATCCGCACCCAGTGACCCCCGGCGATCGCCTCCGCCATCAGGTCGGCCGCCCGGCCGATCGGCTCCTTTTGGGTTTCCTTGATCTTCTCGAGCACCCCCAGCGCCGCCTCAGCATACGCCTCTGCACTCATTCCACTACCACACCTCCATGCCTTTGCCGGTGAAGCGATGAGCCGCGTTGTCCCAAGCCCATGGCCCACCTGGTGTGCAGGTTCTATTCTCCCGCGGTCGCCCAAACCCTACTTCCGGCTACTTAAGTTGCCCAGCCGGCGAAACGCCGGGGCCTCACGTGTGCCACCGAACCGATTCGAGGAACGCCCGGCGAAGTTTCGTGGTGACCGGCCCCGGCCTTCCCTCCCCCACCGGCTGCCCGTTGATTCGCGTCACGGGCAGCACCTCGATGGTCGTACCGGTGAGGAAAACTTCCCGAGCCGCCGCCAGTTCAGCCGGGGTGAGCGCGCGCTCTTCCGCAGGTATACCGAGGGCTGCCGCCACCTCCAGCGTCACCCCGCGGGTAATCCCCGGGAGGATGTGCGGGCCGGTGGGGTGAGTCCGCAGAACCCCGTCCACTACCGCGAAGAGGTTGGTGTGACTCCCCTCGGTCACCTTCCCATCCCGGATCAGCACCGCCTCCCACGCCCCCCGATCTTCCGCCTCCTGACGGGCGAGGACGTTGTAGAGAAGGCCCGTGGACTTTACGTGGCAAAGTTCCCAGCGGCGATCGGGCAGGGTGATCACGGCGACCCCCTCGGTGAACATCCATTCCGGATACGGCGGCAGTTCCTTGGCGAAGAGATAGAGCGTAGGTTCGACGCCCGCCGGGAAAAGGTGGCTGCGGGGCGCGACCCCCCTGGTCACTTGGATGTAAATGATAGCGTCCCGGCCGGTGAGGTGATTGCGGGAAAGGAGTTCTGCCACCAGCTGGGTGAACTCCCCGCGGCTCTTCGGTAAGCGGAGTCTTACCGCCTCGGCGCTTCGTTCCAGCCGGTGGAGATGACGCTCCAGGGCGAAAGGACGCCCGCCGTACGCCTTCAATACCTCGTAGACGCCGTCGGCAAAGACGAAACCCCGGTCGTCCACGCTGATGAAAGCTCGAGCGTGCGGGATCCATTGACCGTTCAGATAGACCTGCCAGTCCCCTTGGTGCTCGCTTCGATACTCACTCATCCTGCTGGTCTCCTTCCTTGGCCCCGCCCATCGTGGCGAGCTCTCGGGCCACCCGGATCTCCTCGGCGTACTCCTCTTCCGCGGCTACCGGCGTTTCGATCAGCCACGGGATTCTCCGGAACTCCGGCCGGGTGAGGAAACGGGTAAGGTTCTCCCGGCCGATCTGTCCCTTCCCCAGGTACTCATGCCGGTCTTTGTGGGACCCGAAACCGAACTTGCTGTCGTTGAGATGGATCACACGCACGAGCTTTTCCATTCCCGTTCGTTGCCACTCGGCGACGAACGCGTCGAGCTCGTCGAAATCCAGGATGCCGGCGGCAAAAGCGTGGCAGGTGTCAAAACAGATCCCCAGGCGCTCATCGTCCCGGCCGGCGTTGATCGCGGCCACCAGGTCGGCCAGTTCGGAGAGCGTCTGGCCGAGTTCGGTTCCCTGCCCGGCGGTGTTTTCCAGCAGCAGGTGGCACGGGCCTTGGTAACGAGCGAGGATGTCGCGCACCGCCTCGATCATGGCCTCCCGCCCGGCCGCCGCTCCGGCTCCGACGTATCGCCCGCAGTGAACCACCAAGTAAGGGCTCCGGTACGCTTCGGCGATCTCGAGGTCGTTCACGATGGAGTCCCGGGTCAGGCGGGCCAGGCGTTCATCCAACGTGGAGAGGTTGGTCACGTACGGGGAGTGGGCCACGCTCGGCAAACCCAGCTCGCCGGCCCGGTCGGCCTGCCGGCCCAGCTCGGCCCGGTCGATGGCTTTGGGGCGGTAGCTGCGAGGGTTTTTGGGAAAGTATTGAAATATGTCGGCACCGAGCTCCCGGGCTCGCTCGGCGGCCGCGCCCAGGCCCCCCCGGCTCAGACTGAGGTGCGCTCCGATCCGAGGTAACATTCTCTCGCCCCTCCCCCTCGGCATTCGCGGTTTTTTTGAATGAACTTCCTGTCGCTAACGCGAATCCTAGACCTCCATAACGATGGGTAGGATCATCGGCCGCCGCTTCGTTTTCTCCCAGATGTAGGCCGACAGAACATCCCGGACGTTGTTCTTGATCAGCCCCCACTCCGTCATCGATTCCCGGTGGCACTGTTCGAGAACCTCCATGACCTTGCTTTTCATCTCTCCGACCAGCGCCTCCGACTCCTTCATGTAGACGAAGCCACGGGAGATGATGTCCGGCCCGGCAACCACCTGGGCGGTCTGGCGGTCGACGCTCAGCACGACCATAAGGATCCCGTCCTGGGCCAGGAGCCTGCGATCACGCAGCACCACGTTGCCTACGTCGCCGACTCCCAGGCCGTCCACGTATACCTGGCCGGAGGGGACACGCTCCCCGCGACGGATGGCCTCGGGTGAGACGATGATCCGGTCGCCGAGCTCGGGGATGAGGATGTGATCTTCCGGGATTCCCACCGCCTGGGCCAGCTGGGCATGGTGAACCAGCATCCGGTATTCGCCGTGGATGGGGATAAAGTAGCGGGGACGAGTCAGATTGAGCATGAGCTTGAGCTCCTCCTGGCTCGCGTGCCCCGAAACGTGGACGCCGGAGACGGCGTGGTATATCACCCGGGCCCCCAGGCGGAAGAGATGGTTGATGGTGTTACCGATGGAGCGCTCGTGACCGGGGATGGGATTGGCCGAGATAATGACGGTATCCCCGGGGACAATCTCGACCAGGCGGTGCTCGGCCATGGCCATACGGGTGAGGGCGGCGGTGGTCTCTCCCTGGGAGCCGGTGGTGATGATTGTCACCTGTTCCGGGGGTAGCTCGTCCACCTCAGCGATGTCGACGAGGAGGCGATCGTCCAGCCGGAGGTAACCCCGTTCCCGGGCGATCCGCACCACGTTGACCATACTGCGCCCGACGAAGCTGACTTTGCGCCGGAAACGAACCGAGGCATCGATTACCTGTTGAATGCGATGGACGTTCGAAGCAAAAGTGGCCACGATCACCCGGCCGGGGGCCTCCCGGAATACGTCCACCAGGGTTTCCCCTACCGCCCGTTCCGACATGGTAAAACCGGGCCTTTCCGCGTTGGTGCTGTCGGAGAGGAGCAAAAGGAGCCCGTCTGCTCCCAGTTGAACCAGCCGCTGATAATCCGTATGTTTCCCGTCGATGGGAGTTTGGTCGAACTTGAAGTCGGTGGCGTAAAGTATTGCTCCCACCGGAGTACGAAAGGCGAGGGCCACTACGTCCGGAATGCTGTGGTTTACGTGGATGAACTCCACTTCCACCGCTCCGAACCGGACGCGGTCGCCTGGTTTGACGGTCTCGAGGCGCGCGCGCCCCAAAAGACCGTGCTCGGCCAGTTTCCCCTCCACCAGGCCCAGGGTGAGCCGGGTACCATAGATCGGTACGTCGGGAAACCGGGCCAGGAAATAAGGCACGGCACCCACGTGATCCTCGTGGCCGTGGGAAAGAAGGAGAGCCCGGATACGGTCCTTCTTGTCATCGAGATAACTCATGTCGGGGATAACGAGGTCGATGCCGAGCATCTCCTCGCTGGGAAACTCCACGCCGGCGTCGATTACCAGGAGATCATCCTCATACTCCAAAAGCCACATGTTCTTTCCGATCTCGCCCACGCCCCCGATGGGGATCAGCGAGACGGAACGACCGGTATCGTTCAAGCGCTTGTGCACCTACCTCAGCACGTCAGTTCAGTAAAGGAGCACGTCAAACTAGCACGTTCTTCGCAGGTAGGAGCCCCTTTCAACCAACGAGCCCCAGATCCTGCAAGATGGTTCTGAGCCGGTCCGTTTCCGCCGGACTGGCTTCGATCAGCGGCGGGCGCAACCCCCCCATGTCCTCCCCTACGAGCTGTAGCATCCTTTTGACCGGGATCGGGTTGGAGGTGAGGAATAGGGCCCGAAAGAGCGGGAAAAGCTCGAGGTGGATCCGGGTAGCCTCCTCGGTTTTCCCCGCCACGAACGAGTCGATCATTTCCCGAAGCCGACGTCCCACCAGGTGCGAGGCCACGCTCACCACCCCGACCGCGCCCAGGGCCAGCATGGGCAGGGTAAGAGAATCGTCTCCAGAGTATATGCCGAACTCCTCCGGCACCAGGCGTCGCAATTCGGAGACCTGGTCCATGTTACCCGCTGCCTCTTTGAGGGCGCGTACGTTGGGCAGTTCGGCCAGGCGGGCGACGGTATCAGGGGCCAAGTTGGTACCCGTGCGTCCCGGCACATTGTACAACATTACCGGCAGACTGGTAGCGGACGCCACGGCCCGGAAGTGACGGTAGAGTGCCTCCTGCGGCGGTTTGTTGTAGTAGGGAACGACCAGCAGCAGGCCGTCGACCCCGGCTTTCTCGGCTGCTTGGCTCAGCTCGATGCTATCCCGGGTGGAATAGCTGCCCGTTCCGGCGATGACCGTCGCCTTGCCGCCGATCGCCTCCGCCACCGTCCGAAAGAGATTCACTTTTTCCTCCCGGGTGAGGGTGGGCGACTCCCCTGTAGTTCCGCAGACCACGACTCCGTCTGACCCGGTTTCCACCAGCCGGGTCGCAAGATAGGCAGCCTTCCCGTAATCCACCGCCAGCTTCTCGTCGAAGGGCGTCACCATGGCGGTGATCAGTCTTCCGAATACCGGTTGCATGTTACGGTCTCCCCTCCATACGATTTGGTAAGACCCCCGGAATCTCCTGCCGGTGCCCGTTGCGGGAGATGGCTTCTACCCGGCCCCCGCTCTCCCTTTCCGAGCTACCCGCGCCATCGCCCCGGACCTTGCTTGCGCCTGCCTCTTGAGTGCTCTCACCATCGGCCAGGGGACGTGAAGCCCCGAGCGGCAGGGAGGCCGGCGCCCCGGTGTCCTCGACGGCATCCAGCCAGAACTCCCGGTGGAGAGCTCCTACCGCCCGTGCCACCTCGTGGGCCCGTACCAGACACGAGATATTGACATGGGAGTCCGCGGTATGGAAAACCGTTACTCCCGCCGCCGCCAGGGCCCGGAGAATGCGAGCCATCACTCCCGGTACGCCCTGCATGCCCCCTCCTACGGCGGAGACTTTGACAAAACCGGTCTCGATGGTGGGCCGGCGGCCGAGGCCGAGGAGAATGGATCGGGCCAGGCCCACCTTGCCGGCGTCGATCGCGAACGCGATCCGGCCCGGTTCGACCTGGATCATGTCCAGGCTGATCCCGGCGGCGGCCAGATTGTCGAATACCTCCAGCGTCTCTCTGGCTCCGGTATCGCCCACATCGGTGATGAGGACCCGGGCCAGTTCCCCCATCTGGGTGACGGCCCGGACCACCCGGTCCGAACGGATCTCTACCGTGGTCGCCCTCCCTGGCGTGGGGCCTGCGCCGGCTCGGGCCCGCTCCCCCAGAGAGAGTCCCGGGCCGTCGACGATGAGCGTGCCCGGGGCGTTGGTTCCCGTCTCGAGGACTCTCAGCGGGACTCGCCCCTCCATGGCGATCTCCACCGCCCGGGGATGGATCACCTTCGCTCCCAGCTGGGCCATCTCCATCACTTCCCGATAGGAGAGCGTCTTCAGCGTGCGAGCCTCCGGTACCAGGCGAGGGTCGGCGGTCATTACCCCGCCTACGTCGGTGAAGATCTGTACCTCGGCGGCCCGCAGGGCGACCCCCAGCGCGGCCGCCGTGGTATCGCTTCCTCCCCGTCCCAGGGTAGTGATCTCGCCGTCCTCCGTCATTCCCTGAAAGCCGGCGACCACTGGCACTATGCCTTGCTCCAGGACCCGCCGGAGGCGCTCGGGCTCGACCCGGAGAATGCGGGCGGCTCCGAAGCTCTTGTCCGTGACGATACCCGCCTGCGGGCCCGTCAACGGCATCGCTTCGATGCCCGCGGCCCGCAGCGTTTCGGCCGTGACCACACAGGAAATGGTCTCGCCACAGGCGAGCAGAAGATCGAGGGAACGGGCCGGCGTGTCGGGCGCTACCTCCCTGGCCAGAGCGAGGAGTGTGTCGGTGGCGTAGGGAGCTCCGGCCCTCCCCATGGCCGAGACCACCACCACCGGAGCGAAACCCTCCCGGAGGGCCTGGCGGACATGGATTACCACCCGTTCACGCTTTTGCGCGGTGGCGACCGACGTACCTCCAAACTTTTGGATCAGTACCGGGCGGGGCCGGTCCCGCTCTTGGATCTGCTTGTGCGTCGTCGACATGCCCAATCCCTTCCTGTACGAAGGACCGTCAGATCATTCCTTCCTGCCTCATCCACTCGGCGATCTGGAGGCCGTTAAGAGCGGCTCCCTTGCGAATCTGGTCTCCCACCACCCAGAACAAAAGCCCGGCCGGTACGGTCGGGTCACGCCGGATCCGCCCCACGTAGACCGGGTCGGTTCCGCTCGTGAAGTAAGGCATCGGATATACCTGATCCTCCGGGCGATCCTGCACCACGACGCCCGGCATGGAGGCGAACACCTCCCGGGCTTCCTCGACGGAGAGCGGGCGCTCGAGTTCTACTGCCACCGATTCCGAATGGCTGCGCAAGACGGGGACGCGCACGGTGGTGGCGACCACCTGCAGTTCAGGGGCATGGAAGATCTTACGGGTTTCCCGGATCATCTTCCATTCCTCTTTGGTGAACCCATCCTCGGCGAACACGTCTACTTGCGGGATCACGTTGTGAACGATCGGGTAGTGGTGCGGGAGGCTGGCCACGGGAAGAATGCGAGCGACGATCTCGCCTCCCCGCTGAACTTGCTGCAACTGTTCCTCGAGCTCCTGCATGGCCCGGGCTCCCGCTCCCGAAACCGCCTGGTAGGTAGAGACTACCACCCGTTTGACCCCGGCTGCCCGATGTAAAGCGTAAAGGGGGAGGGACAGGATGATGGTGGAGCAATTCGGGTTGGCGATGATACCCCGGTGCCGGCGCAGGTCCTGCGGGTTTATCTCGGGAACGACCAGGGGCACCGTGTCGTCCATACGGAAAGCAGAACTATTGTCGATCACTACCGCCCCGGCTGCCACCGCCCGGGGGGCGAATTCCCGGCTCACCCCGGCACCCGCACTGAAAAAGGCCAGGTCCACACCGGCAAAAGAGTCGGGTCGAAGCTCCTCCACGACGAGCTCTTGGTCCCCGACCGCCAGGCGCTTACCGGCTGAACGTGCCGAGGCCAGCAGCTTAAGACTGCGGAATGGAAACCTCCGCTCGACCAGAAGGGTAAGGAACTCCTGCCCCACCGCTCCCGTTGCTCCTACCACTGCTACCGATAGCGAATCCGCCATGTTGCCGCCACCCTTTACTCGGACTCTGCCCAGCCTCGCGCGGATCGGCCGTCTCCTTCCCGGCGCCGGCGCACGCCCCGCTCGTCAGCGTACGGCCCGCTTGGCCCGTTGGATCAGGACCGGTTGCAGCTGGCAACCGGCGAACGCGGCCACCAGCGTGTCGACGAGGAGTTCCCACGCTGCCACCAGCGAGTTGGGCTTCTCCTCCGGATTATCCTGTCCGAAGGGCACGAAGTAAATATGTTTGGCGTTCATGAGCAGGCCGAGATGGCGGGCGTTGTTTCCGAGAGCGTCGTTGGTGGAGATGGCGAGGACGAGCGGCCCGCCGTTGCGCAGCACCGCCTTGGCGGCCATCAGGACCGGGGTATCGGTGATGCCGGCCGCGAGCTTAGCCAGGGTGTTGCCGGTACAGGGCGAAATGACCATGGCGTCCACGAGACGCTGGGGACCGAAGGGCTCGACCTCGGCGATCTCGGTGAGGGGCGCATGCCCGCTCGCTTGCGTGAACGCCTCCCGCCAGTGTTCCGGCGTGCCGAAACGAGTTGTCGTCGTCTGGACCGAGTAAGAGAAAACCGGGATCACCAGGGCACCCTCGTCCCGTAACCGGTGCACCTGTACCAGTACTTCCTCTAGACTGCAGTGACTGCCGGTAACGCCGAACGCAATCCGCTTACCCAGAAGTCGCCCCATGTGTGCACCCCCGTTGCCTGAACGGTCCACCACCCGCAAGTCCCAGGCCGTTAGCGGCCGGCGACGGGCACCAACTCCCGCAGGAGCTCGGGAACGGTACGGGCCAGAATCTGACCGGCGGTGCGGGGGGCAATCTTACCGGGAAGCCCCAGGGCAAGAATGGCCGGGATACCCAGGCGTTCGGCGGCGCTGAAGTCGGTACCACCCGGGGCCGATGCGATGTCTATCACCAAGGTGCCGGGCGGCATGGCCCGCAAGACTTCTTCGGTTATGACCAGAGCTGGTACGGTGTTGATCACCAGCTGGCCGCCCTTGACCACCTCCCGCAGTGCCTCCAGCGGATACGGATCAAGTCCCATTTCGTAGGCCCGTGCCCGCTGCGCCCGATCCCGTGCTACTACCGCCGTGCTGGCTCCCAGGGCGTCCAGCACCCGCGCCAGAGTCTGTCCGGTCCGTCCGAAACCCACCACCACGACGCGGCTGCCATGCAGGGTGATGGGCAGCTCCCCGATGGCGAGATAAATGACACCCTCGGCGGTGGGGATAGAGTTCAGGATGGCGATTTCATCGACTTCGGCCATTTCGATGAGGCGAAGTCCCGCCCGGCTGCACCATTCTTTCAAGAAGGGGCGGGCCGTACCGATGAGGAAGGGCGTGCCGGGCGGCAGCAACTGGAGGGAGACCTCGGTGATGCGAAGCCGGGTTTTCCCATCGGGTACCACCCGGATGAACCCGGCTTCGTCCACGCCGGTCATCGGTGCGATCACGGCTCGAGCCCCCTCCAGGGCCTCTTCCAGCGTATCGCAGCGCGTCGCTGCCTGCCAGTCGGGACGCTCGGGGTATGCGGCCAGGCGAACGCCGGCCCCTTCGGCCAGGAGTGCCCGGACCAATTCTGCCTCCCGCTGGTCACCACCGAGTACCGCTACGGTCACGCCTGCAAGCTTCACGGTTCTCCCCCCGCCGTACTTGCCGGATCGCCGGCCGCACTCCTTACGCTGGGGGCGGCCGCGAGGTCCGTCTTTGGTTGCGGTTATCCTAGGACCGTAGCAGTATATGTGCACCCGCGAGGAGAGGTGCAGAACGCTATCCGCCGTACTTGCAGTCGCAGGTGCTGGCAGGCGGTCTCGTGCTATTCGGCAGCCGGGGACCGGAGGACGTCGGCGAGGAGTTCCTCCATCGTTACCAAGCCTTTGAGCTCCGGTGCCCGCCGGATGGCGAGAAGGACTCCGGGCATGAAGGAAGAACGGTCGGTGGAGTCGTGGATCAGGCGGAGGGTTTGTCCTTCCATTCCGAAAACGACTTCCTGATGGGCCACTACTCCCGGTAAGCGAAGACTGTGGACCGGGACTCCTTCGACCAGGAGCCCGCGTGCGGGGGAGTTCCCGGCCGGAGCCGGCTCGGATGTGTTCACTCCGGAGGCGGCCGCCGCCCACCGGCTGGATTCGGCCCGGGAGCGGGCAATGAGTTCTGCAGTCCGCCGGGCGGTGCCGGAGGGAGCATCCCGCTTTTGGGGGTTATGGGCCTCGATGATCTCGACCTCGGGGAAGACCCGGGCTGCCTGGGCGGCGAAGTGCATCATGAGGATGGCACCCAGGGCGAAGTTGGGGGCCACCACTCCGCCTACCCGGCGTTCGCGTGCTAGCCGGTCGAGGGCAGCGAGTTCGGCCGCGGATAGCCCGGTAGTCCCCATTACCAGGCAGACCCCGGCATCCAACACGGTACGCCCGTTCTCGGCCCCGGCTTCGGGCAGGGTGAAATCGACACAAACCTGAGCCTGGCTCTCCGACAGGGCCTGCCGCAGGTCGCTGCCAACCTTTACCCCGATGGGGCCGATGCCGGCGAGAAGCCCGGCGTCTTCACCCACCCCGTGGTGGCGACCTACCGCAGCCACTAAGGTGAGGTCGGGGGCACGTACCACCGCCTTGACGACTTCCCTACCCATCTTGCCGGCCGCGCCGGCAACGGCCACTCTGATCATACGGGTGTCCCTCCCGGTGAACGATTAGCGAGACCAGCCATGCCAGGCCGGGAAATGGCGGCAGAGCGGGTGCCGGCCCTCCTTGGCAACGGTGACGCTCCGCTCTGCTGCCGCTCCTTACGCTTTCCCGGGACCCCTAGCCACTTTGCCACGGGCTCTCTCCTCTGTCAACCGGTCAGTGAGTTTTCCGTGGACCCCGACTCAGTGGACCTCGACGTCTTTGGCACCGTACTGGCGCATGATCTGCGCGGCCTCGTCCACCTTGGTCTTGTCGGCCTTGACGGCGGCCAGGATCTCGCCGCGTTTTACACCCTCCTCATACTTCTTCCCCGCCTCTCCTCCCACGCCCCAGTCGATGAGACTACCGGCGATGCCGCCGGCGGCGGCCCCGCCCAGGGTGGCTGCGATGGGTCCGGCCGCCACCAGGGGCCCGATACCGGGAATCGCCAAAGCGCCGGCACTGGCCAGGAGCCCGGCGAGTCCGCCCAGCGTGCCACCCCAGGTAGCACCAGAGGTCAGATCCTGTCCCGTGCCCAGGTCACCGCCGGCCTCCATGTCCTGACGCCCTCCGGCCTTGGCGCCGGCTCCCTTCACGGTCTCCTGCTTGGCCACGATCGAGACTTCCTTCTCGGTCAGCCCCTTTTCCCGAAAGGCCTTGATGGCCTTTTCGGCCTGGTCCCGGCTGGGAAAAAGGCCTACCACACTGGCCATGAGATTACCCCCCTGCAAAGGATTGGTCAGGGGGTAGTCTTCCACCCGCCCTTCCCCGCTATCCGTCCGCCCTCGCCTACGACTGGTGGCTCAAAACTCGAAGCCTTGGAGGTGCGGCGGGAGGTTCCGGGCTTCGGCCAACCGGACCAGGACGAGTTCCGGGCCGATTTTCTCCACTGCTCTCCAGGGAATCAACGCCGGCGGGGTGGCCGGGGCCTGCCGCCCCCAGAGAGCTGACCAGAAGCGGAGCCGGGTGGCGGCCGGTATAAGGAGCGCTTCGATCCGGCCCGTTTCGGTCGCGAAGAGCAGCTCAGCTGCCGCCACCGTTCCCAGGCGGATGCCTTCGTCCACCGCCACGATCTCCTTGCCGGTGAGCTCGCTCAGGCGCATGGCCGGCCCCCGCTTTCCGCCCGCGCGGGCTATACGGTTCGTGCTCCCCTTCTCGATCGTATGCGGGCCACCGCCCGGGCAGCCTCCCCCGTGCTACGCATCCTGCCGGAAGGAGCAGGCTCGACCAGGGCCCGTTCTGCTTTCTGAGGCCCGAGGGCTACCAGGGTGAACCTTTCCAGGCGGAGGAGATCGGCCGCCACGGCCTGCACGTCATCAAGCGTAACCCTATCGATGTTGTTCAGGATCTCGTTAGGGTCCCAAGGCCAGCCGTAAAACAGCTCCGACCGGGCGGCCTCGCTCATCCGGTTGCTCGGGTTTTCCAGACTGAGCACATAGCTTCCCTTGATTTGGGTACGCGCCCGCTCCAGTTCGGCGCGGTCCAGACCCCACCTGGCCACGCGATCCAGCTCTTGCCGCACCAGGTCGATCACCAGGCGACTGCGTTCGGGCGCGGTGGCGGCGTATACCCCAACCAGCCCGGCATGGTCATAGGTCGCATGGAAGGAATAGGTGTTGTAAACGAGACCTCTGTCCTCCCGGAGCCCTTGGAAGAGGCGGGAACTCATCCCTCCGCCCACGGCGGTATCCAGGAGCAGCAAGGCAAACCGGCGGGGGTCGACACGCGAATACCCGGGGGCCCCGAACACCAGGTGCACCTGGCCTATGCGCCGGCGGGCATACTCGACGGCGCCTTCGGCAAGTTGGGGGGGCGGCAACTCAGGAGTCTTCTTTCCTGGCGAGAGAGCTCCGAAGAAATGCTCGATACGGGCGACGAGATCGTCGTGACGGATGCTACCCACCGCCGCCACCAGCAGGCGATCCGAAGTGTACCATTCGTTCTTGAACGCCAGGATCTGATCCCTGGTAAAAGCGGCCACATTCTCGGCAGAGCCGAGGACCGTCTGGCCGAGGGGATGATTCCCCCAGACCTTGCGCAAGAAGAGGTCATGGACCACCTCTTCCGGCTCGTCGTCGTACGTCCGGATCTCTTCCAGGATGACCGCTTTCTCTTTTTCGATCTCTTCGGGGGGAAAAGAGGCGTTGAGAATCATGTCGGCCATGATCTCCAGGGCCACCGGCAAAGCCTCATCCAGCCCGCGGGCATAGTAGCAGGTATACTCCCGGGTCGTGAAGGCGTTGAGCTGGCCACCCACGGCATCGAAGGCCTCAGCAATCGCCCGGGCGGACCGGGTGGGAGTTCCCTTGAAGAGCAAATGCTCCAGGGCGTGGGAGATACCGTTTTCGTGGGGAGCTTCGTCCTGCGAGCCTACTTTGAAGAAGAAACCCAGGGTAAAAGAACGAAGGTACGGTATGGATTCCGTGACCACTCGAATCCCGTTCGGCAGAACGGTCTTCTCGTACATGCGCTCCCTTCTTCCCGGCTTGCGCCCGTGGCCGGCGCCTGCCTCAAACTTGCGTTACTCAATTATAACAGACCCTTAACTTGCCGGGTGCCCGGCCTTCAGGTGAAGCTTCCCATGCCCCCCGTCATTTCCCGACAGGACTGTCGTTCATTATGAACGAATTGCATCCTTTGCCTGACAAGTCGCTCTTTACAGTCAAGCAGGTCGTTCCGATCAGGAGGGCTCGGTGTGTCCAATCTTCTCATCCTCTCCCTCGTCGCGCTACTGGGTCTGGCTGCTCCCGCCGGGCCCGGAACGGCAAGCCCGGGGAACGGCCCGGCGGCCGCCTGGCCCCGCCCGGCCCGGGTGATCAGCCGTGCGATTCCCGTCTATGAAGCACCGCAGGGGCAAAGCCGGGCCGTAGAGATTCTGGCCGCCGGCAGCCAACTGGAGGTATTGGAGAAAGCCGGTCCCTGGTATCAGGTCCGCCTTGACGATGGGCGAACCGGCTGGGTGCGGGAGCGAGCGATCCTCCTGACAGGCAGGGACGACTCTCCGTCCCCGTTGCCCGGTTCATCCTCCGCCCTGCTGCCGGATCCGATCCCATTTCCGCCGGGAGCGAAAGTAGCCATCTATTACGTCTGGGATCCGACCCGTTCACAGGTACTTTCGGCAGCATTGACCCCCTTGCGCTCCTATCTCGTCCTGGTTCCCTGGGCTTTCCGGCTCGGCGGGGACGGGCGGCTCTCCCTCTCTCTGCCCGCAGCTAGTTTGGGCGGGATACTACGGGAAGTAGGCGAGGCCGGAGGCGATACCTGGCTTCTCGTTCACAACTTCAACGGGAGAACGTTCGACGCCGCGGGAATTGACCGCCTTCTCAGGTCCAAGGCTGCCAGAGCTCGAGCCGTCGAACAGATGCGGCGAGAGGCGGCTCGCTGGGGGGTGAACGGCGTTCACCTGGATCTCGAAGCCGTCCCGCCCGCCGACCGGAACCGCCTGACCGGTTTCGTGGCGGAGGTGGCCCGCGCGCTGCACGCGGACGGGCGTCTCCTTACGGTGGCCTTACCGGCCAAACTCCGGGACGAAAGTCAGAGCGCGTGGGCGGGCGCGTACGATTACCGGGACCTCGGCCGGATCGCGGACGCGGTTACCATCATGACCTACGACGAGCACTACCCGGGAAGTGCTCCGGGACCTGTCGCAAGCCTCCCTTGGATGGAGAAGGTGGTGGCCTACGCCACGGAGCGGATTCCGCCCCGCAAGATCCTGCTGGGCATTGCGGGCTACGGATACGAGTGGTCGCCGGACGGGAAGGCCCGTACCCTCGCTTTCCCCCAGGTCGAAAGCCTCCTGCGCGCCGGCGCCACCGGCGGGTGGGAGGAGGCGCAGAAAGCACCGTTCCTCAGGTACCAACATCAGCCCTCCGGTAGCTGGCGGACGGTCTGGTATCAGGATCGCCGTAGTACCAGCTTTCAGCTGAGCCTGGTAGGCCGCTACGGCCTGGCGGGCATTGCTTTCTGGCGGCTCGGCATGGAGGATCCTTCTGTTTGGCAGGAGGTCCGGCTCCGTCACCAGCCGTAAGCGCGAGGAAGCCGTGGGAGCGCGAGCCCCCACGGCTCGAAAAACTGGCTCCTCGGGCAGGACTCGAACCTGCAACCACCCGGTTAACAGCCGGGCGCTCTGCCATTGAGCTACCGAGGAACGCGACGCCTTGAGTATAGCCACCCTCCCTACCGCCTGTCAAGCCTCTGTGCCGGCGCTACTTCGCCCCTGTCGTGGCCGCCCGCCGGCGCCCGAGCTGGCGCCACCAAACCCAGATGGGGCTGGCGATGAAGATGGATGAGTAAGTGCCCGTGATCACGCCGATGAGGAGCGCGAGGCTGAAGTCCTTGATGGTCGTACCCCCAAGGAAATAGAGGGCAACCACCGCGAGCAGGGTCGTCAGGGAGGTATTGATCGACCGGTTAAGGGTCTGCAAGATCGCCTCGTTGGCCACCTCGGCGGGAGTCTGCCGGACGTGAAGTCGCAGCATCTCACGGATCCGGTCGAAGACGACGATCGTGTCGTTGATCGAGTAACCGATCACGGTGAGCATGGCAGCCACGAACGGGGTATTTACCTCCCTTTGAACCAGCGCAAAGACTCCCAGAGTGACCAGGGCGTCGTGCACCAGCGCGAGGATGCCGGCGGTGGCGAAACGATACTCGAAGCGCAAAGACACATAGAGCAGTATTCCGCCCAAGCCTATCAAGAGGGCGAGCAAAGTGGCCCGCAGGAGCTCCTTGCCGATCACCGGTCCGATCACCTCCGTGCGCAGGTCGGTGACCGCTCCGAATCGGCTCGCCAAAGCCGCGTCCACCAGCTGAATCTGCTCCGACGTGAGTTCGGGGACGCGGATGATGGCCTGGTGACCCCCTTCGGAAACCTGGATCCCGGCCCGCCCCAGGCCCAAACCGGCGAGATCACGGCTGGTGAGCACCGCCCGGATCTCGGCTACCGTGGCGGGCCGTTCGAAGGACCGGTCGAGAAGCGTGCCGCCGGTGAAGTCGATACCCAGGTTGAGCCCGCGCACGGCGAGCAGTACCACCGAAGCGGCGACCAGGACTATCGAAATGCCCATGAATACTCGTGCCCGGCCGATGATGTCGAAAACTGCGGAGCGAGTCCCTTCTTGAGCTTGTCCTTTCGCCATCAGGCGGCCACCTCCCGCAAGCCGAAGTATCCGGCCACCCGTTCCGGGTTCCGGTCGACCAGATAGCGAACCAGCCAGTGGCTGACCACTACCGCGGTGAACATGCTGGCGAGGATGCCGACGCTCAGCGTCACCGCGAACCCCTTGACCGACCCGGTACCGAAGTAGAAGAGGACGGCGGCCGCGATCAGAGTAGTCACGTTGGAATCAAGGATGGCCGTGAAGGCCCGGCTAAAGCCTGCCTCCACCGCCGCCCGCCCGGTTTTCCCGGCCCGCAGTTCATCCTTGATTCGCTCGAAGATGATGACGTTCGCATCCACGGCCATACCGACGGAGAGGATGAAGCCCGCAAGCCCCGGCACCGTGAAGGTGGCCCGCAGGGCGACCAGGGCGGCGAAGTCGATCAGGACATAGAGCAGCAAAGCCACATCTGCCAGAGTCCCCGGGATACGGTAGAAGATCAGCATGAAGAGGAGCACCAGGGCTGCTCCGACGATGCCGGCGAGGAGACTTGCCCGCACGGAGTCTGAGCCCAGGGTCGCACCTACGTTTCGGATCTCGAGCTCCTTGAGGGGAACGGGCAGGGCGCCCGAGTTGAGCAGCATGGCGAGGTTTTTCGCTTCCCGGGCGGTAAAACGGCCGGTGATGCGGGCATGTCCTCCCGGAATCGGCTCTTCGACCACGGGGGCCGACAGCTGCTCCTGATCGAGGTAGATGGCGATGGGCTGGCCCACCAGCCGGCGGGTCGCGGCTTCGAATTTCTTCGCCCCTTCCGGAGTGAATTCCAGGCTAACTGCCCACCCCACATCCATCGCGTCCCGGTCGACACCCGCCCGTTTGAGGTCGGCCCCGGTCACGATCACCTTGCCCTCGGGATCACGAAATTCGAGCACCGCGGTTCGCTTGATGATGCTCTCGGCTTCTTTCTGGTTGGTGACGCCGGGCAGCTCGACGATGATCCGGCGGGCCCCGGCCCGTTGCACTACGGCCTCGCTCACGCCCAGGCCGTTGACCCGCCGTTCGATCACGGCCAGGACACGTGCCATCACTTCTTCGTTGACCTTGGTGGCCGGCGTGTCCTGGGCCTCCAGGACAACGTGCACGCCGCCCCGCAGGTCGAGCCCCAACCGCAAGGGCCAAAGCCAGTAGATCAACCCGACCGCGAGCACGGCGATGCCGGCGATGATCCAGAGACGGACCCGGTTGCTCAATCTGTTTCCCTCACCTTCGATACCTTCGATTCAACTCGGGACATCCCCAACCCCGGGTTGCTCGAAGCTATTTTTTCACCGAAGCCACACCGGAGCGCGAGAGACGAATTTCAACCTTGTCGGCGATCCGGACGGTTAGCTCATCACCGTGAAGATCGGTGATCTGACCGTGGATTCCACCGGTAGTTATGATCCGGTCGCCTTTCTTGAGCGAATCCAGCATGGCCTGCCGGCGCTTTTGTTGCTGCTGCTGGGGACGGAAGAACATCAAATAGAAAAGCCCCACCATTAAGATGAGCCAGAATACGGTGGTGAATAGCCCGAGCCACGGGCTGGCGGCGCCGGGAGCGGCCGTTCCTCCGCCGGAGGGGTCCGCCGGCGCGGCGGCTTGGGCGATCTCGAGAATCCAGTTCGTCCCAGACGACATCCCCTACCCCCCTTTGTGCGACCCGTATACTATTCCCTGCCTTCGCTAAGACTCCTCCCGTGGTCTGCAGATCCCCGCGGTTCCATGCGGGTGACGTACCGGGCTAGGAATCGCTCTCGGTATTCGGAGAAAGAGCCGGTGCGAATCGCGTCCCGGATTTCCTTCATCAAGCGCATGAGGAAGGCAAGGTTGTGGTAAGAAGCAAGACGTAACCCCAGGATCTCGTTGCTCGCGAGGAGATGGCGCAGGTATGCCCGGCTGAACCTCCGGCAGACGTAACAGTCGCATTCAGGGTCGGGCGGGCCGAAGTCCCGGGCGTACCGGGCATCTCGAACCGGTATCCTGCCCTCCCGGGTGAAGATGCTTCCGTGACGGGCAATGCGGGTGGGCAGGACACAATCGAAGAGGTCCACTCCCCGGGCCACGCCTTCCACCAGATCCTCGGGAGCGCCCACCCCCATCAGGTAGCGGGGGCGGTCGGCCGGCAGCAGGCGGGTCGTCCAGGCCAGGGTGGCGTACATTGCTTCCTTGGGTTCGCCTACGCTCAGGCCCCCGATCGCATAACCCGGGAAGTCCAGGGCAGTGATCTGGGTGGCGGAAAGAGTCCGCAGGTCGGTGAAGGTACTGCCTTGGACGATGCCAAAGAGAGCCTGGTCGGTGCGGTGAACCCGCCGTCCCCGGGCCGCCCAGCGGCTGGTCCGTTCCACCGAGAGCCGGGCGGCCTCCCATTCCACCGGATAGGGGAGACATTCGTCGAAAGACATGATGATATCGGCCCCGATCGCCTCCTGCAACTGGATCGCCTTTTCCGGGGAGAGGAAGTGCTCCGAACCGTCCAGGTGCGAGCGAAAGGACACCCCTTCTTCTGTTACCTTGCGCAGCGGTGAGAGACTGAACACCTGGAACCCGCCGGAGTCGGTGAGAATCGCCCCGGACCAGCCCATGAAGGAGTGAAGCCCACCGGCCTCGGCGATAACCTCGACCCCGGGCCGAAGGTAGAGATGGTAGGTGTTGCCCAGGATGATCCGGGCACCAATCTCCTCCAGTTCGTCGGGGCTGAGGGTCTTGACCGTAGCCTGAGTACCCACCGGCATGAAAGCCGGCGTCTCCACCTCGGCATGGGGCGTCAGGAGCCTCGCCAGCCGTGGCCCCGCCCCGCTGCGATCGCCCGCTAGGAGCTCGAAACTGATTCCCACTTGCCACCCTCCTGCCCGGGAGCTACCTGCACCTACAAAATCAACATGGCGTCGCCAAAGCTGAAGAAGCGGTAACGGAGCCGGATGGCCTCCTGGTAAGCCTGCAAGATGAGTTCCCGCCCGGCCAGGGCCGAGACCAGCATGAGCAGGGTTGAACGGGGCAGGTGGAAGTTGGTGATGAGCACGTCCACCCCCCGGAAACGGTAGCCGGGACGGATGAAGAGGTTGGTCCAGCCTGAACCGGCCGCAATCCTGCCGCGCTCATCGGTGGCACTTTCGAGGACCCGGGTAACCGTGGTCCCCACCGCCACCCAGCGACCGCCTTGCTCTCGCTGGCGGTTCAAGCGAGTGGCCGCCTCTTCACTGACGGCAAACCACTCCGAGTGCATCTGGTGTTCTTCGATGTTCTCCTCCCGCACCGGGCGGAAGGTGTCGAGCCCTACGTGCAGGAGTACCGGCACGATGTGTACTCCCTTGGCCGCGATGGCCCCCAGCAGCTCCGGAGTGAAATGTAGCCCCGCGGTAGGTGCTGCGGCTGAACCCGCCTCTCTGGCGTATACCGTCTGGTACTTTTCGGGATCGTCCAGTTCCTTTTGGATATAAGGGGGCAGGGGCACCCGGCCCAGATACTGGAGGCGCTCGGAAAAGCCGGCGGCGGGCCAAAAGCGCAGGATGGCTCCGCCGCCCGGCGTTCGAGCCACTACTTCGGCTTCGAGACCCCCTTCTTCTACGGGAGGGCCGAACTGGAAACGTCGTCCCGGCAGGAACTGCCTTCCCGGCCTCACCAGTGCCTCCCAGCTCTCGCTGGCGCCTTCGCTCGCGTCGGAGACCTCGGGTTCCAAACGCCGCAGCAGCAAGACCTCTACCGCGCCTCCGGTCGCGAGGCGGCGCCCGTAAAGCCGGGCCGGAAGCACCCGGGTTTCGTTGATCACCAGCGCGTCACCGGGCCGGAGATACTCAGGGAGGTCGCGGAAAACACGATGCTCGAACTCGCCGGTCCTCCGGTGAACCACCAGCATCCGGCAGGCATCCCGGGGTGTGACCGGTTCCTGCGCGATCAGCTCCGGGGGCAGGTCATAAGCAAAGTCCTCGGTTTTCACGGTTTCGTGGCTTCCTGCCTTTTCATCTTTCCGCCTCTGTCTCCCCGGGGCCGGCTTCGTCGAGGTGCTGCGGCAAGAATGCTCCCGGTAGCAGTTCCGCCAGCTCGTGCACCTCGAGACCGCCTCGCCCGTCCTCCAGGATGATCTCCATGGACGGCCCGAATTCAACCAGGAACTGGCGGCAGATGCCGCAAGGGGGACAGGGCTTTCCTCCGGGCCCCACCACTGCCACGGCGAGGATCTCCCTGACCCCTGAAGCAATCGCCGAGGCCGCGGCAGCTCGTTCCGCGCAGAGGGTGGCTCCGTAAGACGCGTTCTCGACGTTTACTCCGCAAAAGACGCGGCCGTCACGGGCGAGCACTGCGGCGCCCACCGCGAAGCCGGAGTAAGGAGCATAGGCCGCAGGACGGGCGGCGCGGGCGGCCGCCAGGAGGCGGGTGCTGGATTCAGCCGTCAAAAGAGTGTTTCTTGCGGGCATTCAATCTCCCTCCAGCTCTATGAACTCGCCCGGCCGGCCCCCCGGGATTGGCCTTCGGGCCGGTCAACTGTCCTGGGCGGCCGGCAGGGTCAGATGGTCGACCGCGGTCACCTCGAGCTTTTTGCCCAGCTCGGAAAAGCGGATCGCGATGGGGGCGACGGCATCGGCCAGCTGCTCCGGATCGCCCACGGCCCGGATGACCACCGGATTGGCCGGTACGGGCCGGTTTCCCACTACGATCACCGGTCCGACGCAGCGCACCCAGCTGCGGGCCTGCCAGCGCACACCGCCCACGTCCACTCCTCTTGCCCCGGCTGCGAAAAGGGCGGTCACGATGTCGACGATGTCCTCTTCATGGACGATCTCGTCCCAGAGGTAACCTCCCGGAGCGTCAGAAGCCTCTACCACCACTCCCGGTCCGCTCAAAGGGGAGAGGGCCGCCCATTCGCGGGCCTGCTCAATAGAGCGTTGCAGCGCCCTGGCTTCCGCCTGGAGCTGGCGCAGTCGTCTCCACTGGTCTTGCGGACGTACGGGCTCGACCTTGCCCTGGCTGACCTTGAACTCCAGTACCTGGGCGAAACCAAGGAGCTCGGGGCGGCGGGAAAGTTCTGCCTGGGTCTCGGAGGTCACCACCGGCTGCGGCTGTAAGAGGATGGCGCCGCTCGGGCCGCCCACCACCTGGATGAGGAGAGGTGGTAAGAGCCAGCGGCGGACCCCCGGATCTTTTTGAAGAATCTCTACGATGATGCTTTCCTGTTTACGCAAGATGGCCCGGGAAATGACCCGTTGAACCTCTTGGGACTGGGAGACCACCCTGGCTACATCCACTACGGCCAGGACGGAACCGGCCTGATCGCGCCAGCGAGCCAGGACCTCGGCTACTTCGCGATCTTTGTCGACTCCCGCCTGCCGGGCGAGCTCTTCATACCGGGCCACCACGGTGGCCGCTCCCTGCCTCACCCTTTGGATGTCGGACAGCTCCCGCGGCAACCGCAAAAGCCCGCTCGCCCTGGCCAGCACCACGGTATCGGCGGCAAGGAAGCACACGATAAGGGCAATCACCCACCGCTGACCATGTGGACGGAACATCGACTATTTGCCTCCCCGGCCAGTCTCTTACGCCCGTGAGGGGCCTTATGTACCCGGAGCCTCGTGCGCGCTCAAGGTAACCAGCGGGTACTCTTCGACTTCGATATGAAACGGAAAGGTAACGCTATTGCGTATCAGGTCCAAACTGCTTTTGAGCACCCGGGGGTCACCTACCGCCTTGATGGTCAACGGGCGGGTAACGATCGGCTGCTGGTTCACCAGAATCTGGTCGCCAACGGAGCGGATGGAGGTGGTGGCCACCACTCTCTGCCCGCCGACCTCCACCCCCGCGGCACCTGCGGCCAGAAGCTCGTTCACCAGGTCCCGGACGTCGGCGGCCAGGATCGGCTGTTCCACCCCGGAGCGGGTCGGTCGTCCCTCTACCTGGATGACCACCCCCGGCCCGCTGAGCTCCGCGTACCCGCCCGTGCGCATAATGGCCTGTAGCTGGTTGCGTAAGCGTTCCACCTCGCCGCGGAGGGCCTCGATCTGGGAGGTAAGAGTACGGGTGGCGAGGAGCTCCGACTTGCCGTTGGCTACCTGTATCTCCACCAGGCGGGTCAGCTCGCGCAAATAAGGATCGTTCAGAATCCGCTGGCGTGTTTCAGGTGAGAGCACCCCCTGCGGATCATCCACCACCACCCGGGGGATGCCGTCCTCGCCCAGTTCTGATCCGATGAGGACTCGGGCCGGTTGCCGGGTGGCCAAAACCCGCGGGTCCGAGCTCACGAGCTGCAATAAATACTGCTCTCTTGCCGCCTCTTCTTCCCGTTGCAGGATACTCTCTACCGTCCGTCCCTGTTGGGTCATGGCCAGCGCCACCCCCTCGGGCGTGACCGCCTGTTCCACCTCGTAGTTGAACCGGGCGAGCGCCTCACGGACCGCCGGGTTCTCATCGAGTCCCCGGCGTTGGGCCTCCCGACGGTAGTACGAAGCCAGCGCGTAGGCGGCAAGACGCGCTTCTTCGGTCTCGCTTTGGGGTTCGCCCGGCCGGAACATCAGCGTGGCCCGGGCGAGGACCAGGACGTTTAGCACCAGAAGCAGTATCAGGCCGGTGATTCCCAGCTTCTGAAGAAAGGCCGCACGCTTGGGCATGAGATCTACCATGACGTTTTCATCATCCTCGCGAGCCTCGCGATCCGGTTCGTCGCCGGGAGCTGTCCGCCGTTGGTGCCACCTGACCCCTGTCTGTCCCCCGGACCGTCAACCGGCCCGTTGGCCTGAGAGGCCGGCGGTGCGGACAAGCCGGGGGGCCACAGTACTCCGCCGGAAACGACCGCCTTCATACCCTCCTGTACCGTTACCTTAGTCCGTGTCACTTGATCTGCAGGCACGATCACCAGAAAGCCCGAGGTCGGGTTGGGGGTCGTGGGCACGAAGACCCGTACCAGGCTGGTTTGGGGAGCAGCACCCATGGCCGCGCCGGCAGCCCCGGGCGTTACGTCCCCCTCTCGCCTGATGATATCGCCATTCTCTTCGCCCGTCACGAACCCGAGCGAATAGATGCCCGGCCGGGGATACTCGATGATGACCACTTCGCGAAAGGTTGACTCCCCGAGGACGAAAGAGTCGAGGATCTGCCGTACCGTGCCGTAAATGGAGCGAATGATAGGGATTTTCTCCATGAGCTGGTCGAACCAGTCGAGGAGCCGGCGGCCGAGGAAGTTGGTTCCGAAAAGACCCACCAGGAAGATGAGTCCCACGAAGGTCGCCACCCCGAGCCCCGGTACGGAGTGGCCCACGATGGCCTGGAGCATGCTGCCTACCAGGCCGTCGACCCAGTGGAAACCGACCCAGAGCACGTAGAGGGTAACCACGGTCGGAAGAGAAAGGATGATCCCGGTCAGAAAAATGGTCCGAATTCGTCTCATTATGATCGAGTGCTCCATCGCAATCGCCATTCTTCGAAAGCAGCGACCGCCCACCATTATAGCAAAAGCCCGCATCGCCGGCGGCCCATCCGGGCTGCCCCGTGGTCGCGCTCTCCCACGCCTTGGCGCCCGGGGACGATCATGCCGCCGCTGCCGTGAGCTGGAAGAGCAGCAAGGTGACCAGGAAGCCCAGGAGGGCCCCGGTCAGTACCTCGGGGAGGGTGTGTATCCCCGCTTCCAGCCGGCTTTCCGCGACCAATAAAACCAGGAGAACGGCCAGGATGGGAACCGCGCCCCCCGGCCGGCTGGTAAGTAGTATGGCGGTGCCCAGCGCGGCCGCCACCGCCGTATGCCAGCTGGGCATGCCGCCCTGCAGGCGAAAGGGACGTCGCCCGGCTTTCCACCAGAAGACCAAAAGGGTGACGACGACCAGGGCTAGGGAGGTTACGTGCGCCGGCAACCGCCGGACCCAGGAATCCAGGGGCAGTTCGATCGCGAAAAGATGCGGGAAGAAAATGAGATAACCAATGACCACGGCCCCTGCTGCCGCCACCAATACTGCCGCGGCGGCCACGTTCTTGGCCGTGCGCGCCACGGGGTGGTAAGAGCCGGTATAGAGGTTGACCGTCGCCTCGACCGCGGTATTGAAGAGTTCCGCCATGAGGACCAGGGTTACGGTGGCGACCAGGGCTACCCATTCGATACGGGTGAGGTTACATACCGCCCCGAGAAGACTCGTAAGCACTGCCAGGGCGATGTGTATCCGGAGATTCCGCTCTCGCCGTAACGCGAAGAAGAACCCCTGAAGGGCGTAAGTAAAGCTGGCGATCAAGTTGGGACTGCGCAAGGTTCATCGTGAGAGCTCCAAGGCTCCCAACACGGCCTCCTCTCGGTCCCGCATCTCTCGTTCACCGACAGGCGTGTCGTGGTCGTACCCGCACAGGTGCAGGGCCCCGTGCACTACGAGGAAACCAATCTCCCGGGCCAGAGAGTGACCGTAAGCTTCGGCCTGCGCTTTGGCGCGAGGGAACGAAACGACGATGGAGCCCAATTCCGGCAGGAGGGGAATGGGATCAGCTTCCACGGTGCCGCCGCTGGCCACCCCTGCCGCATCCAGCGGGAAAGAGAGGACGTCGGTGGTGGCGTCAATCTTCCGGTATTCACGGTTCAACTCCCGCATCTCTTCGTCGTCGACGAAGAAGAGCTCAACCCTTCCCCGCTCGATCCCTTCCCTGGCCATGGCCTCGCGGATGGCCCGCACGGCGATCTGCTGGTAGGTGGGCTCGGGCTCGCCCAGCGATGCGCTCCAGTCCACGGTCACCTCTAGGGCAGGCCCTTCAGAGCATAGCTCGCCGGGCACCGTTACCATCCTCCTCACGGGGCAGAGGGCTGGCCGCGAGACGCCCGCGGGCGGCCTTGCCTCCTGCCCCCCGGTGAAGTGCTACTGGCGAACGTTCGGCTTGGGAAGTACGCCCGGCTGCCGGAAGCGACGGGTAAGGGATGCGGCTGTGGAACATCCCGTTGAAGACGCGTAAGAACGCCTGCACGATGCCCTCGAGATCGCGCAGCGTCAAGTCCGATTCGTCCAGCTGGCCGTCATCCAGGCGCTCCCGCACGATGCGTCTGACCACCGGTTCGAGACGGGTGCGGTTTCCGTCCACGTGGGCCCGTATGGCCGCCTCCACCGCGTCCGCCAACATGACAATGGCCGTCTCGCGGCTTTGCGGGCGAGGCCCCGGGTATCGGAAGTCATCTTCCTCAACCGTATCTTCCGTCTCCCGGGCCCGATCCAACGCCTTTTGGTAGAAGAACGGGATCAGGGTCGTACCGTGGTGCTGGCGGATGAAATCGACGATGGACTCCGGCAGGCGATATTGGCGGGCCAGGTCAACCCCGTCCTTGACGTGGAGCCGCAGCACCAGGGCACTCAAGCGAGGGTTGAGCCGGTCATGCGGATTCTCCCGGCCGAACTGGTTTTCGATGAAGAAATAGGGGCGTTTGATCTTTCCGATGTCGTGATACTGAGCTCCCACCCGCACCAGGAGCGGATCGGCGCCGATCGCCTCGGCCGCGGCTTCCGCCAGGTTTCCCACCATGAGGCTGTGGTGGTACGTTCCCGGTGCCTCCATCATGAGCCGGCGCAGGAGAGTTTGGGTGGGGTGGCTGAGTTCTAGAAGACGAATGGAGGAAAGCAGCCCGAAGACGCTCTCCACGTAAGGCAGGACCCCTAGGGTGAAGACCGCGGTGGCAAGGCCGTTCAGGAAGCTCCAGCCTCCCCAGGCCAGGGCATGGGAGGCGTCAAAAAGCAGAGCTAGCCCTCCCATAGCCCCCGCGGCCGCCACCCCCACCAGAACTCCTACCCGAGTGATATCCGCCCGCTGGCTTCCCCGGGGGAGCAGGCCGATCCACGCCAGGCTGCTCACGAGGGCGAGAACCGGAAGCGGAGAGTTCCAGCCGGCGACTCCTGCTACCAGAAGGGGATCGATAATGGCGGCCACTACTGCCAGGTGAACGTCGAAGAGCAGCAAGGCGGCTACCGGGCCGAGAGCGAGCGGGGCAAGGAACCCGGCTCCCGGCCAGGGAACGAAGAGAAAGAGCCGGGCCATGGCGGCCGGTAGGAGAAGTATGACGCCCCAAAGGACGAATTGCCGGTCCGCCTGCCAGACGCGTGGGGCGTGGCGGCGCAAGAAAAAGAAGGCCAGTGCGGCTAAGACCGCGGTGAAGAGGATGGCCCCTAAGAGTACCCCGTAGGTACGGCTCCCCCGGAGTAAGCCAAGGTCCTGTAAGATGGCGATGTGTTCGTCGGTGATCACGTCCCCCCGGCGAACGATCACCTGGCCTTGCTGGATGAGAAGCGGCTTGACCTGGGACATCGCTTGGGCCCGCGCCTGTTCGACGCGTTCCCGGTTGAGCGCGAGGTTCGGGCGGATCACCGCCTGGGCGATGGCACTCACCACGGTACGCTCGTCACGAGACAGGCCCAGGTTGTCTGCTCGCGCCGCGGCAAGCTCGCGTACCTGCGCCAGGTTGGTGGCGCTGATCCGCTCCTCCTGCATGAGGGGAAGAACCAAGTCGCGAGTCTTCTCGGCCAGGTTCTTGAGCCGATCGGGACCGATACGCAGCGCGGTGCCCACCACGTTGCGGCCGAGATCGATTCGTAGCTCGTCCCTGATCTGTGACCAGACCTCGTCCACCAGGTCACTACTCTGCGGGGCGGCCTGATCCGGCGCACTACTGCTCGGGCGGCCGATCGCAGCCTCGTCCTTGCTATTCCCGCCGACGGCCGGGCTCGGGTTGGGCGGCGTGCCGGCCGTCTCGAGGCGCGCGAACAGGGCCTGGATCACTTCTCCCACACGGCGTGCCTGCTCCGGGTCGATTTCGTAGTTGGCAGGGTTGGCCACGGCGTCGAGCTCGGCCTGGCGGGCTGCTTCCTCCCGCAAGGCCTGAGTGAGCGGCCGGTTCTCGATGGTCCGCGGCGACATTACATCGCGGCTGGCTACCTGCCCCGCCCGGAAACTGGTGCTCTCCGGCAGGACGCCTATGCCGAGCAAGAACGCGTAAAGCAGGCCAAATAGAGCGAGCAGGGCGGCTCGCCGGAGCTCGGTGCTTCTCCGGAAGGTGCGGAGGACCCGCTCCCCCAGGGAGCGGCCGGGCCACGCAACCTTCTTCATCCCGTCAACTCCCCGCTCCCCGCCTCTCCTCGTATGCCTTTCTCGAAGCGGTCGTAGGCCCGGATGATTCGCTGTACCAGCTCGTGGCGGACCACGTCCCGTTCGTTCAAGTAAACGAAGGCGACCCCCTCCACTCCCCGCAGGACTTCGGTTACTTCCAGGAGCCCCGAACGTTGCCCCTTGGGCAGGTCTACCTGGGTCACGTCGCCGGTTACCACTACTCGCGATCCAAACCCCATCCTGGTGAGGAACATCTTCATTTGCTCGGGGGTGGTGTTTTGTGCCTCGTCCAGGATGATAAAGGCATCATCGAGGGTACGTCCCCGCATGTACGCGAGCGGCGCCACCTCGATCAACCCCCGCTCCATATGTCGCTGGAAGCCTTCTGTACCCAGGGTGTCGTAGAGTGCATCGTAGAGAGGGCGCAGGTACGGGTCGACTTTCTCCTGAAGGTCTCCGGGTAGGAAGCCGAGCTTTTCCCCGGCTTCCACCGCCGGCCGGGTGAGCACGAGCCTTGCTACCTCTTTCTTCTTGAGCGCCGCTGCCGCCATGGCCACCGCCAGGTAGGTCTTTCCGGTTCCGGCCGGGCCGATGGCAAAGACCAGCGCATGATTGCGCATGGCCTCCACGTACTCCTTTTGGCCCATCGACCGTGGCACGATGGCACGCCCGCGTGCGGTCACGATCAGCACGTCGTTACTCAAGTCACTAAACTGCACGGGAGAGTCTTCGGAGGCGAGCTCCACCGCGGCCCGCACGTCCTGGGGGCTCAAGAAATCTTGTTTGCGGGACAGGGCGGCCAGGTCCTCCAGTACCCGCCGGGCGGCGGCCACTGCTTCCGCGCTGCCGAACACGGCTACCTCGTTACCACGCGGTCGGATCGCCACCCCGAATTTCTTCTCGATCAGCCGGAAGTATTCGTCGGCAGTACCGGCAAGACGGATCGCCTCGCCATTGGTGGGCAAACGGAGTCTTGCTTCCGCAGTCTGTGTCAAGCCTTTTATCCCCTCCCCTTACCTTGCTTACCGGGCTCGTCCCTATCCTGCCGCCATGCCTTTGTCAGGCTTTTCCAGCCGCAAGCGGTAGGTTCCCAGCTCTTCGCTGGTACTCACCAATACCCGTGCCCTGGCGCTTCGGCCTTTTCCGTCGTCGCCGCTAACCCCGGTGTCCTCGCTCGTCTCCACCACCGGCACGCCCGGCGGCAACTGCTCACGCACCCGGGCCCAGGCCCGGGCCAACGCCTCCTGGACGGCCTCGGCCTCCGAACGGCGAATCACCTGCTCTCGTACTTCGAATCGGCAGACCGTTATACCGGCCCAGGGTAGCCGGATCGTCCCTATGTACCCGGGGCGGATCTTCACTTCCTCTTCCCAGCTTCCTGCCCCCGATGGCCGGCTAGGGACCGGAACCATGATACGCCAGCGACCCACCTGGATCCCGCGATGCCGGGTAACTCGTCCGGTCCGCTCCCGAAGTCGCTCTTCCAGCGGAACTATTGCTTCGGCCTCGTACCAGACCCGGCCCCGGATGATACCTTCTGCCCGTACCGGCTTACCGTCCTCGACGCCGGCAATGAGCACCTCGCCCCGGGTCACCGGTTGTCCCCGTTCCACGCGGGGGATACCCCGCACCACCAGCGTCTCCGTGACCAGGCCGTCCTTTCGGGCCACCAGGTCCGCCGGCCCGTACCCCAAGGCCTCCGGCACGATCCGCTCGACTGCCCGGATCTCGAGCAGCGTGCCCCGGGTCCGCACCCCCACCCAGGCCAGCTGCGGCACTCGCAGGAGCAACTGCTCCGCCAGCCGGTCGGGGTCAATCTGCCGGCGCCGCAGGCCCGGCTCAATGCCCAGCTCCTCCAACGCCACCCGTACCCTGGTCGCCAACCCCGCCGGAACTCCCTGCACGGCGATAAACCATATGTGACGGGTCACCAGTGCCATGATCCCCAGCGCCAGCGCGGCCCCGACCACGAAGGAAACCCTCGGCGCCAGGCGCCGAAAGAAAAAGGGCAGCCCCCCTTCCTTGAGCACTACCATTCTGAGACCCCGTTCGCGGGCAAGCTCGCGAACGAGGCCGGCGTCCGCCGGGGACGACTGGATGAGGAGCAAGTCGGGGCTGACCCTTTCCACGTGCGCCAGATAACGACGACGAGCAAGCAAGGCATTGAGAAGCTCCTCCGGCCTGCCGCCGCTCAGAGCGATTATAGCATAACCCTCGATCCGCCTCCAGAAGGTGCTAGCGGCCAGAGCCCTCACCCCCCGGGCGTGACAGCATTACCACCGACTCGATCATCCCCTCGATCCATACCTCCTCCGGCAGGAGCAGGGCCAGGCGAAGGCGCCGGCCACTCACCTCCACCTCGCCTTCACTAGTTCGGAGTCTCACCCGGTCGCGAGCACAATGTAGGAGCCCGTGGTGGTTCTCTATGTGAACTTCCTGCGTCCCCAGCATGGTGATGCGGGGCAGATCGAGCAGTACGTCTGCCGGGAGTTCACTCAAGGTTGCCGCGGCGCGGCGCCAGCGGTTCGACCGCGTAGCCTTCACGCTCCTCGCCAGGCCGGTTCCCCTCACTCTCTTCCCATGCTGCACCCGTACCCATACCCGCGCGCATGGCTCTCTGCCATCTTTATTCCGCTAAAGGAAAGGCAAGAAGCAAAGAACCCGGGGCGTTAAACCCCGGGCTCCTGGTCAGTTAGCCCATGTCCTCCGGTCGCTTCGCGGACTCCCTGTCAAATCCGTTCCCGCTTGCGACGGGCCGCCTGCGACTTTTTCTTGCGCCGCACGCTCGGCTTCTCATAGTGCTCCCGCTTGCGTAGCTCGGCCAAGATGCCAGATTTCTGGCACTCTCGCTTGAAGCGCCGCAGCGCCTGGTCGAAGGATTCGTCCTTACCGATCCGCACCTCTGCCAACCCTGCTCCCTCCCCCCGTCCCATCGGGGTTCGAGCCGAGTACCCTGCGATGAGAAAAATCGGTGCCGGACAGGGAACCTGCTCAACCGGGGGGCCAGCGCAACGCCCGCCCGCCCAGTATATGCAGATGAAGGTGGTGAACGGTCTGCCCCGCCTCCCCGCGCACGTTGACGACCAGCCGATAGCCCCGCTCCGCCACTCCTAGTCTTCGCGCCACCTCGACCGCTACCAGGATAAGATGCCCGGCCAGCCCCCGGTCGGCGGCGGTCAGGTGGTCGAGGCTCTCGATGTGCCGGCGGGGGATGATGAGTGCGTGAACCGGCGCCTGCGGATGGGCGTCTTCGAAGCCCAGTACTTCGCCATCCTCGTAGAGGAGCCGGGCCGGCAACTCGCCGCGAACGATGCGGCAGAAGGGACAAGGAGCCGCCTCCGCCGTCTTTACATTCTCCTCGCCGGAGGACTTTCCTTCTTCGTCCTCGTACTTCACGTCCGGATCCATTTTCATACTGCCCCCTATGGTGCCCGGAGCCGGCGGTTCCGGCCGGCGCCGCCCTCAGTACCCAACCCGAGCCATCTTGTCCCGTACACCATCATCAGAATCACAGGAACGACAGTAACCACCCCAGAAACGGTAACTGGACGAGGCTCGCGAGTACCGTAACCACCACGCCGCTCGTGGCCATGGAGGTATCTGCTCCCAGAGCTTCGGCAAAGAGGGCGGTTATCATCATGGTCGGCATGGCCGCCTCGACCACTATTACTTTGGCCATGTCACTCCCCGCCGGCAAGAGGCCGGCGGCGAAGAGCGTCGCCAGAGCCGGCAGGACCGCCAGGCGCAGGATCGCTACTACTCCACCCGCTCGCCAGCGGGTGCCCTTACCACCGAGTCTGGCCACGAGGCTCCCCACCTGCAGCAGGGCAAGCGGTACCGTTACTTGTCCTAATCTGTCGAGCGGCGAAAGAAGCCACGCGGGAACTCTGACCCCGGCCACCACCAGCACCGTACCGGCCAGCAGCGCGAGAAAGTTGGGGTTAAGAAGAGCCCTTCGCCAGCCGTTCACCGCGAGCTTGGGTGGGCCGGCGCCCGGGCCGCTCCCGGCGTAGTGCCCTTGCATTATCCGGACGCCAACGGTCCAGAAAACCAGGGTAGTCCCGAAGTCGTAGAGCACCACGAAGGGGACGGCGGTGGGGCCGACCAGCGCCAGGCTCACGGGGAGGCCGAGAAAGATGGTGTTGGGGAAGGCGCAGGCGGCTGCGAACGCGCCGCCGGCCAGAGGGTCTAAGTGCAGCCACCGGGCCACGATGAGACCCAAAGCGAGGCCGGCCAGCGCCAGCCCGACCGCCACTCCTGCGACCCCGAGGCTTCCGGCCAGCATGTCTTGGGAGAGACGCGAAACAGTGTTGACAAAGATGAGGGCGGGGATAGTGAGGCGGTAGAGCAGCTGGGAGAGGGCTTCGTCGGTGGCAGAACCTATCCATCCGAGCCGCCGGGCCACATACCCGATGCCGCCCAGGGTGAGGAAAAGGAAGAGCGGGGGCAAAGCCGCGCGCCAACTTTGGATCATGCTGACCGGCACACCGCCTCGAGGCCTCCGGCGTCTGCCCCGGTTACGTCGACCTGGATGAGAGAACGAGCCGGCGGTCTGGATCTTTCCTCCGATTCGTCCGGTGCGTCCGGACGGCCCGGCTCGCCGGGACGCACCCTCACTCTGACGTAGGTGCGGGTCAGTCCGATGAGCGCCCGCCCGGCCGGGTCTTCCTCCTCGATGAGTACTTCCACCTGCCGTCCGACGAACCGGCGGTGGTAGCTCTCGGCCAGTTCACGGCCGAGCCGGATCAACTCACGCGCTCTTTCCTCTCGCACGGCCTTTTCCACCTGGTCTGGATAGCGGGCGGCGGGCGTCCCCTCCCGGGGCGAGAAGGGGAAGACATGCAGGCGGCTCCAACCGACGTCCTGGCAGAGCGAAACCGTGCGGGCGAACGCGGCCTCGGTCTCCCCGGGGAAACCGGTGATGATATCAGTCGTCAGGGCCACCTCCGGCCAGATCCGGCGCAGGCGCTCGGCGAGCCGGCGCACCTGGTCGGCACGGTAGCGCCGTCGCATCCGTTTCAGGATGTCATCGTCCCCCGACTGAACCGGAAGATGGAAGTGCGGGCAAAAAGCCGGCGTTTCCTCGAGGACCTGCAGCAGGTCGTCGGTAACCTCGTTCGGATGCAGAGACGAAAGACGCAAGCGGGTAAGCCCCGGCACCTTCCCTACCTCGCGGACCAGACGCGCGAGAGTCCATTCGCCAGGCAGGTCTTCGCCGTACCCGGCCAGGTGAACTCCGGTCAAAACGATCTCCTGGTACCCGGCCGCCACCAGCTGGCGAACTTCCTCCCTCACCGCCTCCGGCGGCCGGCTCCGGCCCGGTCCCCGCAAATGGGGAATGATGCAGTACGAACAGAAGAGGGAACACCCGTCCTGGATTTTCACCACCGCCCGGGTATGCCGGGTGAACGCGGTGGGAAGTTCCTCATAGTCGCGGAGCCGGTAAACCGGATGAACTCTCGTCTCCGCCCCGGCACTCCCTCCATCTCTGTTTCCCTGTCCGTCTCCGTCCCCATCTCCCTCTCCGTCTCCGGCCATGCTTATCCGGGCCGCCATCTGCTGGTCGAGCCAGTCCGGTATCCGGGCGCGCCCGCCGGTTCCGATTACCAACCGTACCCCCGGCAGCGAGGCGACGGTGGCGGCGGCCCGCTGGCTGTAGCAGCCCATCACCACGATGACGGCCTGCGGGTTTTGGTGGTGGAGGCGGCGGATCAGCTGGCGGCTCTTTTTCTCACTGGTCGCGGTTACCGCGCAAGTGTTGACACAATAGGCATCGGCCGGTTCATCGGCTTCGACGCAGACGTACCCCCGCCGCCTGAGCTCGGTGCCGAGGGCATCCAGTTCATACTGATTCACTTTACAGCCCAAAGCTACCAGCCCCACCCGGACGGGCGGTGAACTTTCCGTTGCGGCGGCAACCCGGTGCTGGCCAGCCTTTTTCAGGGTAGCTTCGTTCACCTTTGGCTTCAACCTTTCGATCAGCCGGCTCTACTCGCGCCCCGGGCGCGAACGGCCCTCCATTCACCGTCGGCCCGCCACTCCACCACCGAGTAGCCGGCCGCGGTGAGCGCCGCCTCCACCTCGTGCGCCTTGCTGTTGATGATGCCCGACCCGAGGAAAGTGCCCTCCGGAGCAAGGAGCCATGGGAGGTCGGCGGCGAGCGAGACGAGCACGTCGGCCAGGATGTTCGCCACCACGACATCGAATGGACCCGGACGAGGCCGGGCACGGGCGCCGGGGTCGCCGGCCCGTGGACGGGCGGCGCCCGGCCGTAGACTCTCCCAGCTCCCGTTGATGAATCGCACCCGGGGCTTTGATCCCAGCCCCTGCTCTTCGCGTAGCCGGGCCAGCCGGCGCCGGTTGGCGTGCCAGTTTTGCCTGGCCACCCGGCAGGCGACCGGATCGATGTCCAGCGCTACTACTTCGGACGCCCCGAGGGCGAGGCCGGCCAAAGTCAGAATACCGGAGCCACAACCGGCGTCAAGCAGCCGGTGGCCGGGCATCACCACCTCTTCCAGCAGCTCGACGGCGAGGCGGGTGGTCGGGTGCTGGCCGGTACCGAAAGCTTGCCCGGGGTCGAGAACCAGGCGAATGCGACCGCCAAACTCGTCACGGGGCGGAATCTCCCAGCTCGGGCAGACGATGAACCGTCTCCCTACCGGTAGGGGGCGGTAATACTGTTTCCAGCTTTCGGCCCAAGCTTCCTCGGGGATACGGTCGATTTCGACCCGGACATCACCGGGGTTGAGGCCAAACTCAGACAGCTGCCGGGTCCACGCGAGGATGTCATCCGCCACGGGCGGGTGCTCAGGGGGGAAGTAGGCCACCACTACGACAGGAAGCTCTTCTCTGGCCCGGTCCCCGGCCTCGTCTCTGGCTTCGTCTCGTATCTCGACTCCCCCCGCTCCTAGTCGTTGCAGGTGGTATGATACGGCCTCCACCGCCTCGGGGGTTGTATGTACTGCTATACGGAGGTACTCCACGGGTGGAGGCGGACCGGCTTTCATCCGGCTTCACCGGCGCCTTCAGAAGCGTTACCCGGCTGGAAGTGGCTGCGTATCCGGCCGAAGATCCCTTCGTCCCGCTCGCGGCCGTTTTTTCCCCACTCCGCCTCGAATTCCCGCAAAAGTTCCCGCTGGCGAGGGGAAAGCCGGGTGGGTGTCACGACGCGTACCTGCACCAGCAGATCTCCCCGTCCCGAGCCCCGCACCCGGGGCACCCCCAAACCCCGTAGCCGGAACACCTGGCCGGTTTGGGTTCCCTCCGGGATCCGCACGGTCTCTTTCTTCCCCTCCAGAGTCTCAACCTGCACCTCGGCTCCCAGGGCGGCCTGCACGAAGCTGATGGGGATCTCAGTCCGCAGATCATCACCTTCCCGCCGGAACGTGGAGTGGGGACGCACGTTGATATAGACGTAGAGGTCGCCGGGGGGACCGCCGTTCAAGCCGGCTTCGCCCTCTCCCGCGACGCGCACCCGGTCGCCGGTATCCACCCCGGCGGGAATGCGGACGCGGATCTGGCGACGCCGGTGGACGACCCCCTGGCCGTGGCATTCCCGGCAGGGCGACGTGATCACCCGTCCCTGGCCCCGGCACCGGGGACAGGTCTGGCTTACCACCATCCGCCCGAAAGGGGTGAACCTTTCTTGCTGAATCTGGCCCCGCCCCCGGCAGGCCGGGCAGGTCTCGGGTGAGGAACCCGGCTCGGCGCGCCGGCCGCCACAACGCGGGCATATCTCCAGGCGAGGAACTTCCAGCTGGACCTCCGTTCCGAAGACCGCGTCCTCCAGGTCGAGAGTGAGGTCGTAGCGCAGATCATCGCCGGGAATGGGCTCGTTGGCCCCGGGCCGGCCCCGGCCGCCTCCGAAGAAGAGGTCGAAGAGGTCGCCGAGACCGAGATCTTCGAAGTTGATGTCGAAGCCGCCGGCGCCAAACGGCCAGCCGGGCCCGCCCGGGCTACCGGCGCCCGGGGCGCCCGCGCCGGTGCCCCGGGTGAACGCTTCATGTCCGAAACGGTCGTACTGCGCCCGCAACTGCGGATCGGAAAGGACCCGGTAAGCCTCGGTCGCCTCCTTGAATTTCTCGGCGGCCTGGGGATCGTCCTTGTTCAGGTCGGGGTGGTACTGGCGTACCAGGCGCCGGTACGCTTTCTTGATGTCATCCAGGGAGGCGTTCCGTTCCACCCCCAGCACTTGGTAGTAATCCCGTTCGGCCAACCGCTTCTTCTCCCTCCCGCGCTTGCCGCTCGTGCCTCCACTCGTTACTTCTGAACTTCACCCTCCACGGTCCGCCCGCCGCCTGCTCCCTGTCCATTACTGCCGGCCGCCCCCGCTCCGGGCCCTGGGCCACCGTTACCGCCGAAGCCCGAGAACCCGGACCAGGCTCCCCCCGGACCGCTCGCGGCGCCTGGGCCGCCGTAAGGGCCGCCGGCCGGCCCGGCCCCCGCGGCTCCGCCCTGGCCTTGGGCCTGGGCCTGTGCTCCTGCCTCCTGGTAGATCCTGGTCGTGACCTCGGCCAGGACGCGGGTGAGAGCCTCCATTTTCTCGCGAATCGCCTGGTCGTTCTCCTTCCCCTGGAGTTCTTTCTCCAGAGCTTTGCGTGCCTCTTCGATCCGGCTTTTCTCGTCGGCCCGGATCTTCTCGCCGAGGTCTTGCAGCGTCTTGCCAGAAGTGTATACCAGCTGGTCGGCTTGGTTGCGAAGTTCGATGCTCTCGCGGCGCTTGCGATCCTCTTCCGCGTGGGCTTCGGCCTCCCGGATCATCCGCTGGATATCCTCTTCCCGCAGCGAGGTCCGGTTGGTGATGGTCACGCTCTGGGAGCGCCCCGTCGCCAGGTCTTTGGCCGATACGTGAACGATACCGTTGACGTCGATGTCGAAGCTCACTTCGATCTGGGGGACGCCGCGAGGGGCGGGCGGAATGCCGGTCAGCTGGAAGCGGCCCAAGCTGACATTGTCAGCGGCCATGGGCCGTTCTCCTTGCAACACGTGTACCTCCACCGTGGTCTGGTTGTCGGCCGCGGTGGTGAAGATCTGCTTACGACTGACCGGGATCGTGGTGTTTCGCTCGATGATCTTGGTGAAAACGCCACCCAGGGTCTCGATGCCCAGCGAGAGCGGGGTGACGTCCACCAGCACGATGTCTTTCACCTGGCCGGTGAGAACGCCCGCCTGCACCGCCGCGCCGATGGCCACGCATTCGTCCGGGTTGATCCCCTTGAAGGGCTCTTTCCCGAAGAAGCGACGTACCGCCTCCTGCACCATCGGCATGCGAGTCGATCCCCCGACGAGGATCACCTTGTCAATATCCTGGGGCTTGAGCCCGGCATCATCCAAGGCCCGGCGGGTCGGCCCCATGGTCGCCTCCAGCAGGTCGGCAGTCATCTCTTCGAACTTGGCCCGCGTCAAAGTGGCCGTCAAGTGCTTCGGGCCGGTAGCGTCGGCGGCGATGTAAGGCAGGTTGATCTGGGCGCTCAAAGCGCTGGAGAGCTCGATCTTGGCCTTTTCCGCCGCCTCCTTCAGCCGCTGCATGGCGTTACGGTCGGAGCGCAGGTCGATCCCGTGCTCCCGGCGGAACTGCTCGACCAGCCAGTCGATGATCCGCTGGTCCCAGTCGTCTCCGCCCAGGTGGTTGTTGCCACTGGTCGCTTTGACTTCTACGACGCCCTCGCCGATGTCGAGGATGGAAACGTCGAAGGTGCCGCCACCCAGGTCGAACACCAGGATGGTCTGGGCCTCCTCCTTGTCGAGACCGTACGCCAGCGAGGCCGCCGTCGGCTCGTTGATGATGCGCTTTACGTCAAAACCGGCAATGCGGCCGGCATCCTTGGTAGCCTGCCGCTGAGCGTCGGTAAAGTAGGCCGGAACGGTGATGACGGCCTCCGTGACCGGTTCACCCAGGTAAGCCTCGGCATCCCGCTTAAGCTTTTGGAGGATCATGGCAGATATTTCCTGGGGTGTGTACTCCTTGCCGTCGATGCGCACCTTGTAGTCGCTTCCCATCCGTCGCTTGATGGACACGACGGTCCGTTCCGGTTCGAGGATGGCCTGGCGCTTGGCCGCCTCTCCCACCAGGATCTCACCGCCGGGCCGGATGGCCACCACCGAGGGGGTGGTGCGGCCGCCTTCCGCATTGGGGATGACGACCGGTTGCCCGCCTTCCATCACTGCCACGCACGAGTTGGTCGTACCGAGATCGATGCCGATGATCTTGCCCATGGATTCTGTCAGCCTCCTCAGTAAGTGAGACCCAAAGTCTATCGACCGGCTTTGGGATCGGGCCGGTTGGTTTCGCTCATCCCTTCCGTTTCGGAGTTGTGCTCCTCGGGGCTTTGCCCTACGTCCCCTTCTGATTCCGGTGCCTGCCCCCGGGCCACGATCACCGAGGCCGGCCGCAGCAGGTGATCCCCCAGCCGGTAGCCGCGGCGGACGGCCCGTAATACGGTCCCATGGGGAACTTTGTCTGTGACCTCATATCCTACCGCCTCGTGGATCTCCGGATCGAATAACCCGGCCTCCGCAGCCACCGGGGAAAGTCCCTCCTCCTCGAGGACCTGCCGGAGGTTGGCCAGGATCATCTCGACTCCCTCGGTGAGCGCCTGGCGGGCCGCCATGGCATCGTGTCCCCGGGCCGCGGCGCTTGCCCGTTCCAGGTCGTCGAGAACGGGTAATAGACGACTAATCAATCTCTCGGCCGCTCGCTCGCGGATGGAACTGATCTCCTCCTGCGTGCGCACCCGCAGGCGCCGGAAGTCCGACTCCAATTCACGGTACCTAATCTGCCATTCCCCCGCGAGACCCCGGAGTCGCTCTACCTCCTGCCGCAGCTTCTCGTTTTCGGCTTCCAGTTCAGCGGCCCGGGCGCGGTAGTCGATCTCCCCACCGTTGGCCCCGGGCACTTGACTACCGGCTGACTCACCGGGGGGCGACGGCGGTGCTGCCACCGCTTCTTTCTCCGATCGCTCCTCGTCTGGTTGAACGGTCATCCTCGCCTGCCTGCTCTCCTTTCCACGTCACCTGCCGCAGTAGCGGTCGGGCCACAAAAAGGGCGGAACGGAACGCGGTTGTCCCGCTCCGCACGGGCCGTTCGGCTGGACCATCGACGCCGGCCGCGCCGTCCCTAGGCGCCTCCCAGGGCTCGGCTCAGCTCACTCGCCACTTCGTTGACGAGGCTCAGGACTCGACGATACTCCATGCGGGTCGGTCCGACAACCCCCACCATACCTACTACTTCTCCGCCCGCCCGGTAGGCGGCGGTCACCAGCGTACAGCAACGCATGGCTTCGGTAGCGTTTTCCCGCCCGATACTGACCGTCACCCCCGGTTGCCGGCTCTTCCCGCGGAGCTCCTCCACCACCTCCGAGCCGCCGGTTAGGCTCTGGAGCAGGGTCATCAGTCGCTGCGAATCCTGGAACTCGGGCTGGCGCAGGAGGTTGGCCACCCCCTCCATGAGCAAGCGCTCTTCACCGGCGTCGGACAGCACCTCGTGAAGGGCATCCATTACCTGGACGTAAAGATTCGTTCCGAGCTCTCCCCGGATCGTGGCCAGAGCGGTAGCGTCGAACTCCGTGGCCGTTAGCCCCGCAAGTTCCTGGTTCAGCGCTTCCATCCAGCGCTCCCGTTCACCTTGTCCGGCGGGATTACCCAGCTCCAAGAGGCGGGTTTCCACTATCCCGGGCTCGGCCACCAAAACGAGGAGCAGGTGCGACTCATCGACCGGGAGGAGATGGATTCGCCGAAGCCGCGAGGGGCTCAGCCCCGGTACCACTGCCAGGGCCGCATAGGGGGAGAGTTCGGCCATCAGGCGCGCGGCGGCCTGAGCCAGCTGCATCATTTCCCGCCGCGCCCCCAGGTCGGCTTCGATCCGCTTGATCTCCTCCGGGCGCGGAGGCTCCGGTTCCAAGAGTTGATCGACGTAGTACCGATACCCTTTGTCGGACGGAATCCTCCCCGCAGAGGTATGCGGTTGGTCCAGGTAACCCGCGTCCTCCAGATCGGCCATCTCGTTACGGATCGTGGCCGGACTGACGCCGAACCCCCACTTGCGGGCGAGCGTCCGTGACCCGACCGGCTCGGCGGTGGCGATATAGTCCTCGACGACGGCCTGCAGGATTTGCCGTTTGCGTAGGTCCAGCATCGCCTGCCACCCCTTAGCACTCACTAGCTCAGAGTGCTAAAACCTAGTTGTACCGTAGCACGGGGCGAGGCAGTTGTCAACGAAATCCGCCCCGGAGAACCGGTCGGGTAGCGCTTCCGTTCCGGCGGAAGACGGGGACGGGATCAAGGAACTCCGCGAAGATCGCGTTTCCGACCGGCCGCCCTTCCCCGGTGAGCCGCAGGCCCCCGCCCGCGGTCCGGGCCAGGAAGCCCCCATCCACCAACCGGTCTATGATTGGCCCGTACACTTCATCGAGGGTCACCCCAAAGCGCTCGTGGAACGCACCGCCATCCAGGCCCTGCGCCAGGCGTAATCCCATAAGAATCATCTCCACCATCTCGTCTTCCAAGGAGAGCTCGATCGACTCCGCCACCGGCAGTATTCCTTGGGCGACGGCCGCTTCGTAGCGGTCGAGGGTAGTCCAGTTCCTCCATCGCCGGTTGGCGAAGTGGCTGTGCGCCCCTACCCCCACTCCCCACCAGTTTTCATACTGCCAGTAGAGGAGATTGTGCCGGCTTTCGTACCCGGGCCGAGCGAAATTAGAGATCTCGTAAGGCTCGAGGCCGGCTTGGGGCAGCAGGGCGTATGCGAGGTCATACATCGCCCGCTCTTCTTCTTCGTCGACCGGCCGGATCCGGCCACCCTGCAGCCAGCGGTGGAACGGTGTTCCTTCTTCGTAGATCAGGGAGTAAGCCGAGATGTGCTCCGGTGATAGCGCCAGGGCTCTTTCCAGGGTCCTTTGCCATTCACCCAGAGTCTGGCCGGGCAGCGCGTACATCAAGTCCAGGTTGAGGTTGGCAAAGCCGGCGGCCCGGGCCTTGGCTGCTGCCTCTTCGGTTTGCTCTGCGGTATGGTCCCGGCCCAGGGCTCGTAAGTGGTGGTTCTGCCAGCTCTGGGCGCCGAGGCTCAGGCGGTTTACCCCGCAGGAGGCGAGCGCCTGCAACTTTTCCGGCGTCAAGGTAGCCGGGTCGGGGTTGGCTTCTACGGTGATCTCTGCATCTTCCTCGAGGGGCAGGGTCTCCCGGATCGTTTCGAGGAGCGTGATCAGTTGGTCCGTGTCGAGGTAAGTGGGAGTCCCTCCTCCGAAGTAGACCGAAGAAAACGCCCGGGCTGGCTCGCGGCCCGGCTCGCCGGCCAACGCCCCGGCTCGCTCGGGGCCGGAGCGGCCGGCGGGGTAATCGCCGCCCGAGAGCGCTTCGGCCACCATTTGGATCTCCCTTCGGAGTGCCTGCACGTAACGGAAGACGGCGCCCGGCCGGCGTCCCGAGAAGGCCGGGAAGTCGCAATAGAAACACTTGCGCCGGCAAAAGGGAATGTGAACGTAAAGCCCGGCCCGCAATTCAATCCACCTTCAGTACCGCAAGGAATGCTTCCTGGGGTACGTCGACCGTACCCAGGCGCTTCATCCGCTTCTTGCCCTCCTTTTGCTTTTCCAGGAGCTTCTTCTTGCGGCTGATGTCACCCCCGTAGCACTTGGCGAGCACGTCTTTGCGCAGTGCCTTCACGGTCTCCCGTGCGATCACCCGTGAACCAATCGCAGCCTGGATCGGCACCTCGAAGAGCTGGCGGGGTATGACCTCTTTGAGCTTTTCCACCAGCTGGCGGCCGCGGGCATACGCTCGCTCTGCATGCACGATGCAGGAGAGAGCGTCCACCGGCTTGCCGTTCAGCAGTATTTCGAGCTTCACCAGATCGGCCGGGCGGTGACCCAAGTACCGGTAGTCCAGCGAGGCATACCCGCGGCTTTTCGACTTGAGGCGGTCGAAGAAGTCGAGCAGGATTTCCGAAAGAGGCAGTTCGTACGTGAGCATGGCTCGTTCCGGGGAAAGGTACTCGAGCGACTGGTAGTTCCCCCGGCGTTCCTGGCAGAGTTCCATGATGGGGCCCACGTAGTCGGCCGGGGTGATGATGGTGGCCCGCACGTACGGTTCTTCAATCGTCTCTATCTGCGCGGCGGGCGGGAAGCGGGCGGGGTTGTCCACCTCCACTACTTCGCCGTCGGTCTTGAGCACCCGGTAAACCACGCTGGGGGCGGTCGCGATCAGTTCCTGGCCGTACTCGCGTTCCAGGCGCTCCTGGACGATCTCCATGTGGAGCAGGCCGAGGAAACCGCAACGAAAACCGAATCCCAGCGCGGCGGAGGTCTCGGGCTCGAAGACCAGCGCGGCATCGTTCAGCTGGAGTTTCTCAAGGGCATCCCGCAGATTTCCGTACTCCTCGTTGTCGACCGGGTAAAGCCCGCAGAAGACCATCGGTTTGGCCGGCTCATAGCCCGGCAGGGGCGTCTCGGCCGGGCGATCCACGGAGGTAACGGTATCGCCCACCCGGGCGTCCCGGAGGTTTTTGATCTGGGCGACCAGGCTCCCCACCTCGCCCGCGACCAGGCGGGGCACCGGTTCGAGGCGGGGGCGGAAAACGTCGAGTTCAGTAACCTCGTATTCTTTGCCCGTTCCCATCAGGCGGATGGCCTGGCCCACTTCTACCTGGCCGTCGACCACCCGGATGTAGGCGACGACCCCGCGATAAGGGTCGAAATGGGAGTCGAAGATGAGCGCCCGCAGCGGCGCGTCGAGCCGGCCCCGCGGAGGGGGCACGCGCCGGACGATGGCCTCCAGCACTTCTTCGGTCCCCGCGCCGGTCTTGGCACTGGCGAGAATGGCCTCGCTGGCGTTGAGACCGAGCACCTCCTCGAGCTCCCGGCGTACCCGGTCGGGGTCAGCGCTGGGAAGGTCGATCTTGTTGATAACCGGTATGATCTCGAGGTCGTGCTCGAGCGCGAGGTAGAAGTTGGCCAGCGTCTGGGCTTCGATACCCTGCGTGGCATCCACCACCAGCAGGGCACCCTCGCAGGCGGCGAGGCTCCGGGAGACTTCGTAGGAGAAGTCCACGTGTCCGGGCGTATCGATCAGGTTCAGGATATACTCGTTTCCGTCCCGCGCCCGGTAGTTGAGGCGGATGGCCTGCATCTTGATGGTGATGCCCCGCTCCCGCTCAAGCTCCATCTGGTCGAGGACCTGATCGGTCATCTCCCGGGCGGACAGGGCTCCCGTGTATTCGATGAGCCGGTCGGCCAGGGTGGACTTGCCGTGATCCACGTGCGCGATGATGCAGAAGTTCCGGATTTGGGCCATGGGGCGTGGCATCCCTCCTGGCAATAGCTTAGAACATGCCAAGCTGCTAGAAAAGGAGCGAAACCCCACGCCCTAGCCCGGGCCGACCGCGCCGCCAACGGCCTGCTGGATTAGAGCAGCGTACCAACCCCTATGTCTGAACCATGATCAACGCACGCCGAACCAAAGGAAGAGCAGATCAAACCCGACTACCAGCACCTGGGTCCAGATGCCAAGGGCGGAGTGCACCTGGGGATGCGGTAAGAGGCCGCTATGAGTGGGAAAAAGCATCTTTTGGTGGTAGAAGTATCCGATGGCGACTTCAAGATCGGGCAGTAGCCCGCCGATAGCCCCGGCGACGAGAGCGGCAACGAGGTCCGGCCGGTGGCGGCGAGATAAATACCAGCCGAGGGCGCCGAGCGCCAGCGCGGTTACCAGGAGGTCCAGGGCCGCGTGGGCGGGCGTGCGGTAGTCCCAATGCGGGGTCTCGTCCAGAGCAACATGAGAGAGGATGCCGGCCAGCAAGGCTCCGGCCGGATGGCGCACAAGGACTCCCATGACTCCTCCGGTAATCCCATGAGCGACACTGATCATGGTGTGGTATGACCCTCCTCCCGGTTTCGGGCGGGAGGGCTGCCCGGCAGACCTGCATTGACGCCACCGCCAGGAGAGATCATGCCCCCGTCGCCCTCCGTCCCCACGGTGCTCTCCGTGCCTCCGGTGCTTCCTGCGCCCCCGATGCTCTGGGCACCCCTCTCACCCCCCGCGCCCCGGGCATCGTCGGGCCCGGCGCCCTTGTCACCCTCTGTGCCGCCGGCGCCCTCCGAGCGTTCAGCAGGCGGCTCCACGCCCCCCCGGCTCCTGACCCGCAACATTTGCCAGACGTCCCGCAACTCCTGCATACGAAGGAGGTATGCTGCCCCCGCATATCCCAGTACTCCTGCCCCCACCCCCGCCGCCACTTCGAGGGTACGGGCCGCCATACTGGCGGTGCCCAGCAGGGCCGTGACCAGGCGAGCTCCCAGCCAGGCCGCGGCCGCCATAAGCAAGGAGGCGAGCGTAGCCTGGAATACGAGCTCCGCGACGGAACGGTATCCGACCGGCCCGAGTCGCCGGTGCAGGCGGTAGAGGTAGGTGAAGGCGGCGAACAGAGCTGCGAGGGAGAAGGAGACTGCGAGCCCCACGTGGGCCCAAGAGGTCAGGTGAAGGAAAAGCACTCCCAGGCCGAAGTTGACGGCAAGGTTGACCAGAGCCACCCTTACCGGCGTATAAGTGTCCTGCAAGGAGTAGAAGACCCGGGAGAGGATCTGGATCGCTCCGAGCCCGATCATACCCACCGCATAGATGGCGAGGGCCGCCGCCGTCGCCGCCGTATCCCGGGCGCTGAAGGCTCCGGTCTGGAAAAGGAAGCGGATGATCGGCTCTCCCAGCACCATCATCCCCGCCGCGGCGGGAATCGTCAGGAAGAAAACGAAGCGCAGGGCGCGCACCACCGTCTGCTTCAGCTGGTCCACCTGCTGCAAAGCGACTTGCCTGGTCAGGGTGGGAAAGACCGCCTGCGAGAGCCCCATGGCAAAAACTCCCAGGGGGAACTGCATGACGCGGTTGGCGAGCCGCAGTGCGGTCATGCTTCCCGAGCTCAGCCCGGAGGCGAGGTTTTGGGTGAGGATCACGTTGAACTGCCCTATGGAAAGTCCGATCACCGCCGGCCCCATCAACACCAGCATCCGCCGGAAGGCCGGATGATCCCATTCTAAGCGAAAACGGTAGAACTTCCTCGCCCGGCGCCAGGTGGCCGGCACTTGTACGAGGAAGCTCCCGAACGCCCCCGCCACGGCCCCGTAGGCCATGCCCTCCACCCCGAGGCGCGGGCCGAGCGTATAAGTACCCAGGATGATGCCGACATTGTAGAGAATCGGGCCAATGGCGGGAGCGGTGAAGTGGCGATAGGAGTTGAGCACGCCCATCTGCAGGCCGGAGAGCGCGGTGAAGAAGACGGCCGGGAAGGTGATCCGCATCAGGCGGATCAAGAGCAGCCGCTGCTCGCCCTGGAACTCATAGGCCACGAGAGGTGCCAGGGCGGGGGTAAAAGCGAGTCCCAAGACCAGGAAGACGACGAGCGCGAGGGTAACCGAGTTGATGAACGTGCTGCCGACCCGCCAGGCTTCCGCCTGGTCGTCTTTAGCCAGGTACCCGCTGAAAACCGGGATGAAGGCGGCGCTGAGCCCGCCACCCACGAGCAGCATGTACATAAGATCGGGAATGCCGAAGGCGGCAGTATAGGCATCGGTAGCACTACTACGGCCGAAAACGTCCGCGACCGCCCGTTCACGGACCACGCCCAGCAGGCGGCTGACCAAGGTCGCGAACATCAACATGCCCGCCGCCCGCGCGAGCGGCGTAGGCGTGGTCCTCGAGCTGTCTCCCACTTTTCCCTATCTCCCTCTGTGCCCCGTGCCCCTAGAAGGGTAACCGGTTCGAACGACGGCCCCGGCCGGGCGGCAACCTGCTCCGGGCGGCAACCCCCACCCGGCGCCGGCCGGCGCCCAATGATAGTAGGATGGTTTACCCTGCGTCCCCGGAATCCTGCTTCTGAGTGGCCAAGAGTTGTGCCAGCGCCCTGCCCAAGAGTCGCCCTGCGGTTCTGGCCTCCTCCAACCTGTTGGTATAGGTCCCCACTTCGGCCAGGAGCATCTTGGGTAGCAGGTCCTGGTTGAACCGGGCCTCTTTGGGGATGATGCCACGTGATAGCCCGGGCTCGAGGGCCGTGAGGGCCTCATCCAGTTGCCGCGCAAACTCGAGGTTGGCCCGCCAGAGGGAGTTCGGTAGATACCGGTTGGAGCCGACCACCAGGGCGATCCGGGCGGAAGGCTGGCCGTTCACCTGAACAACGGTGGGTGAGTACCGCATGCCGTCCCGGTGTATGTCCAGGGCAACCCGGAGCGACGGGTATCGTCTCCGGTACTCCTGCACCAGGCGCCGGGAGTTTTGATAGGAGTTGGAGAAGACCGGAAAGTCATTGACCTCGGTGGCATGAACGGCTGCAATGCCGGCCGCCTCGAGGGCTCTTACCACCTCCCGTCCCACCTGGATCACCCCGGAGTTGGAGTCGTTCCAATCGTAGTAGTCGGCGATGGTCTTGCGCCCCGGCGCTTGGTAAGACTCGGCGGTATGCGTGTGGTAGATCAGCACCAGGGGCCGGTTTGATTCCGGACCGGCGTCCTCCACGGGCGTCTCCCCTCCTGCCCCGTTTTTCCCCGGGGCCGGGGAGTCGACGGCAGTACTCTCAGCGGTGTTGGCCGGCAGCAGGCCCTCGCGGTTGGGGCTGGGAGTATGGCTCACCGCCTCCGGGGAGGGCAAGCCGCCCATCAGGAGCGAAGGCCATTCGCCTCCGGCTCCGTCCATGGTGCCGATCAAAGCCGGTGGCTGCTCGCCTAGGGCCACGCTATGATCGGTACTGTCCGAGGCCTGTCCGCCGGCAAAAGAACCAAAACCCGGGACTGCCCGGCCGAGCACCGCCAGGGGCCGGCCCGGATCGACACCGGCGACGGCTTTGACCCACCGGCGCCACCACGGTGCCTGGTCTCGGGAATTAAGCGGCAATTCGAACTCGGCCGCGGTCGAGCGCGGCAGCCCGGGCAGCGCGGTGGCCAGCGCGGCGGTGAAGAGATCGGTATCACTACCGGCGCGACCGGTCCGGCCGGGGAGGAGTCGGCGCAGCCCCTGCAACCAGAGAGCACGGTCACCACTCTCCGTCTCCGGTCCTCCTGTTATCCCGGATGAAGGCTCTCCTGCCGGTGCCAGGGCGGGAACTGCCCGCGGGCGGTTGAGGCCGAGAAAGAGGCTGTAAATGCCGGCCGCGAGGAGCACCAGGGCGAGAAGGAGGGCCAGGAAAGGGGACCAAGCCGGTGCGAGGGCGAGACGAGCCCGCATACGGGGTATCCTTTCGAACTGGCGGGGGATCGTCCTTACCGGGACCGGGGTGGGAAACACGGGCTCAGAGCGCCACCAGCCGGAGACCCCGGCTCGGGCCCGGCCGGGTCTCGTCCATTGAGTGCTCGGAGCCCGGTGCGAAGGGTACGGTTGAAGCTGCCGGAGAATCCCCCTCACCCCGCCCACCCCCTTCGGATTTGCCGTTCGTCTCAAGCCCTTTCGTGGTGGATGTATATGAGGGGTGGACGGCGGGTAGTCCGGAGTTCAGCTGCACCGGCTGTACCCGTTCCAGGCCCGCCTGCTTGCTGCTGCCCGCCCTCGCTGCTCTCCCTGTTACCTGTCGTCTCTACTTACCGGTACCCGCGTTGCCTATTGCAGCGTCGCAAAAGGGTCCTCCAGCGTGAAGCCCGGATGGAGACCGACGTTGATGCCCGCGGCCAGCACTGCCGCCAGATCGTCGATGAGGGCGTCGACCTCCTTGGGGGTTACTATCATCGTTCCCAGATAGGGGCCGAGCAGGGTCTTTAGCGTTTCCTCCTTGCTGGCCTCGCCGGGGCCGGGGGGCTGGCCCGGGGGGCGAAGATCCGCTTGGGGGGAACGCCTTCCTGACAGGCGATCCCAGGCGTCGGAGATGATCGTTATTGCTCCGATCACGGTCGGAACACCGATGACGAGCACGGGTACGCCCAGTTCATCCCGGGTTATCCCCCGGCGACGGTTTCCCACGCCTGAGCCCGGAGCTATACCGGCGTCCGAGATCTGAACGGTCGTTCCCAGGCGTTCTACGGTCCGGGCCGCCAGCGCGTCGATACAGAAGACCAGGGCGGGGCGGAACCGTTCCACCAGCGCCTGGATGATCTCGCTGGTCTCCATTCCCGTAAGCCCCAGGACTCCCGGGGCTACGCCCGCCACGGGCCGCAAGCCGTCCCGGGCCTGCGGGGGGGCGTAGCGGAAGAGATGACGAGTGATGAGACAGCGGGCAATCACTTTGGGGCCGAGAGCATCGGGGGTGGCGTTCCAGTTACCGAGCCCCACCAGCAAGACCGGTGCGTCGGGCGGTAACTGCCAGGCATTCAAGAAACGGCGGATCTCCGTCCCCAGGAGGGTGGCCGTCTTCTCATGCAGGGGTGAATTGTGTTCCCGCAAGGAGGGCATTTCTATGGTCACGTACTTTCCTTTCACCTTCCCCATGATGCGGGACCCGGCGTCCGATTCAATGTCGACCCGGGTGATCGAGCCCCCTTCGACTTCCTCGCGACTTACCTTTACTCCGGGAATCTCCGGCGGGCCCTCCTGCTCGACTACCACCTCCCTGGCTTCGATGGCGAGATCGGTCCGTACGTGGTGGCGACGAACCCATTCACTCTCGCTTTCCGGCCCGGCTTCATCTACCGGCATTCCCGCTACGGGTGGCCTGAGCAGCGCCCGGGCCCGCCAGGCACGAGACCAATCCGATATCACGGTCAACCCCTCCCCAACCTAAGCTTTCGCCGCGGAGGTGGAAGTATACCGAAAGCTGACCGTTCTTCGATTCCCCCGGATTCCCACGGCTCCTCCGTTGTTGGGCCCGCGCTCTTGTTCGAGCGCAGTTTGCGTGGTAAACTACCGCCGGTTGTCCACGGGAGAGGAGGAGGAAGCGTGCCCAACAAGAAGTCGGCGGCCAAGGCCCTGCGGGTGTCCGAACGCCGGCGCCTGGAAAACGCCCTTCACCGGGGTAAGATGCGTTCTGCTATCAAGCGCTTCCGGCAGGCGCTGGGAGAAGGAAATCGTGAGGCAGCCGAAGAGCTGCTGCGCAAGGCGGTGGCGCAGATCGACAAAGCGGCGAGCAAGAAGGCAATTCACAAGCGGCAGGCCGACCGCCGCAAGTCGCGCCTCATGAAGGCCTACTACCGTACCTTTGTCCTCTCCGCCTGAAGGCAGGCCTGCTCCCCCAGCCGGCCGATTCGCACACAAAGTAGCTGCAGGGCGGCCGGACCCTCCAACCGGCCGCTTTTTATTTCTCGTTCCGCCCGGGAGAGCTCGCCGAAGGCAAGCCGGGCTAGCTCGCCGGGGAAATGCTCGGCTTCCCGCGCGAGCCGGCGCAAGGGAGTTGGGCGCAGCGAAAGACGAGTCCCGATCTCGGCGAGGGGAACGCCCGCGGCCAGGAGTTCGGAGACGGCCACCAGCCGTCGCCAGTGCCAGGCTAGGGTGGCGAGGATAGCAAGGGGCGGGCGACCGCTCTCAAGGAGTTCACCCAGAATAGCGAGGGCAGTTCGTATCTTTTTTTCACCTAGAGCGTCGGCCAGATCAAAGATGCGATACTCGGAGACCCGAGTCCAGCTGAGACTGCGCACGGCCGACAGGTGCCGTGCACCTACCGTCCGTTCTGCCCCGGCATACGCGAGGACCTTCTCCAGTTCGGTATTGAGAGCGCTGAGGTCATCGCCTAGCTGTTCGACCATACGCTGGGCGGCCACCAATTCCAGGCGGTAGCCGGCCTGAGCCGCCCTCTGAACCAGCCAGCGGGGGAGTTCGGCTACCGGGAGGGGGGTAGCCTCCACCACCACCCCCCGTTCCTCGACGGACTTCTGAAGAGGAGCCAGCGCCGGCGAGGCTTTGCCCGCCACCAATACCAGGCAGGCAGAGTCCGGAAGGCGGTGAACCATCGCGGCCATGGCTTGCAGTTCGGAAGCGGGCCACTCCTCTACTCCCGTCACCCGCACCAGTCGCCGGCCGCCGAAAAAGGGGAGCACGCAGGCGGCCTCGAAGACCTGGGCAGCAGTCAACTCCGGTGCGGTGAGGTGGATCTCATTCCAAGACGACGCCGGCTCGACCGGTCCCGAGCCGGCTGGAGAGGGCAGAGAAAGAGCTGCCCGTCGTAGTGCCAACCAGGCCTCCGCGACCGGTACGGCTTCCTCACCCAGCAGTAGATACACTCTGGCGAGAGATCCCTTTTCCAGCTTTGCCGACAGTTCAGCCGTGGTTGTTTTCACTTACACCATCTTCCCCGGTCTTTTACGAGCACGGTGTCTTCATCTCAATGCCCATTGAATCATCCTGTCGACCGGACCTGGCGGCCCGGTTCAGCTGCTCGAGGAGGCCATACCGGGCGAGGACGTATCCGGCGCAAACCCAGAAGGTCGGGAGGCCAGACCACCGCCTGCAAACGCTGCCCATCGGTCAAAAGCTGCAAACAACCCTGCTGGTCGGTCCGTACCAGGACCGTACGTCGCCCCAACTCCTCACCCAGTTCGCGCGCGGGGTGGCCAAAAGGGTTCCGCCCCACCGACACCAGGGCGAGGTCCGGCTGGTAGTAAGTGGTGTAAAACGCCGGCCACCAGGCAGAACGCCCCCCGTGGTGAGGTACCTTCACTACCCTGATAGCTGGCTGCTCCTCTAGCGCCTCGCGAAACTCTCGAGTGGCCACCAGCGCCCTTTGCCCGTGCACCGGAACATCCCCGGTGAAAAGCAACTGCACCCGGCCGTAGCGGAAGATCAGGACCAAGGAATCTTCGTTTCCGTTTGCCGGCTGGTCCTTTTTAGAGGGTGAGCAACAGACCACCGACAAACCCGAGGGCCAATTCACCCGGTCGCCCGCTTCGAGCCGGTTTACGGTGGCTCCTGCTTCGTGCGCAAGGTGCACGACCTGCAAAAAGGAATTCGCCGCCACTCCCGGCTCTTCCCTGCCGTCCGGCCCGATCCACACTTTTTTCACCTTACCGGTTGCGAGCAAGCTGGCCAGACCACCGGTGTGGTCGTCGTGAGCGTGCGACAGGATCACGGTGTCTACCCCGGCCCCTCCGGTCAAGCACCGCGCGGCGGCGATAAGGCGTGAGGATGAATAGGCCGGACCGGTATCCACTATCATGCCCGGTGATCGCCTACCCGGCGGGATGAGGAGGGCCGCATCCCCCTGCCCCACGTCCAGAAAATATACATGGAGGTACCGGCTACTTCCCGCCCAGGTTGGAAGGCTGGTGGCCAGGGCCAGGAGGGTCAACCCCACGCTCACTCTCCGGCCCGGCCGCTGCCCGCCGCCTGGAGGCAGGTGAGGAAATGGGCGCCTGCCCCTGGCGGCCATCATGCCACCCAGCTCCCCGGCAGCCATGGCCACGATGACCAGGGCGGGTAGCGAGAGCGGAGGCAGGTGGATCACTCCGGCGGGGCAGTTCGCGATGAAACCCAGCCAGGCCAGCAGGGCGCGCAGCGTGAGGTCAAGGAGCGGCTGTAACAGGAAGTCCACTCCGGGCACCACGGCCAGAAGGGCTCGCGCCAGGGCGATGGACAGAAGGACTCCCATCCCGGGGGCGATTAAGAGATTGCTCACGATTCCGTAGGTCGGGAACTCCCCGAAAGCGCTCCAGATGAAGGGGAGAGTAGCCAGCTGGGCACAGATCGTGACCGCCAGTGCCTGGCCCGCGCGCCCCGAAAGCTGCCGGTGCCATCCGGCCAACTTCCCGCGGAAACCCTCATACCAAAAGAGAATCCCGCCCGTCGCGGCAAAAGAAAGTTGGAATCCCAGGTCGTGCAGGAGCAAGGGGTCTTTGGCCAGCATAGCCAGGCCGGCGGCAGCCCAGACCTGGCGCCGGTCTACCCGCCTTTCTTCTCCGACCGCCATCTGTAAACCCACCATAGTTGCGGCCCGGACCGCCGAAGGGCTGGCACCGCAGAGCAGTACGTAAACCCCCGCTCCCAGCAACATCAACGTCTTGGCGATGCCGGCTCGCCACCCGAGGGCCGCGGCGAGTTGGAATAAAAGTGCGGCCACCAGTCCTACGTGCAGCCCCGACACGGATAAAAGATGCGAAAGCCCGGAACGGCGGAAAACCTCTTCGGTTTTCTGGTCCATCTGCCGGCGGTCACCCACCAGCAGGCCGGAAAGGACGGCCCGCGAGGAACGGGGTAGTCCCCGGCCCGCACGCTCGAGCCATTCCTCTCTAAGGTGAACGGCAAGCCGCAAGATCCTAGTCCGGGTAGAGGGCCCGGGGGTCTTGGTAAACTTTCCGGCGACGCGCACGAGATCGGGGGAGACGTACCCGAGGGCCAGGATCCGCCGGCGGGCGAGGTACCCAGCATAGGAAAACTCGCCTGGATTCCCGTCCCCGTCGGGACGCCGCAGCTCCACCAAAACTTCGACCCGGTCGCCGGGCAACAGGTCGAGATCGCCGGGGAGGGGTTCATTCGCCTGACCTCCGCCCGGCATGGTAACCAGTAGGAGCACCCGACCCGTAGGGGGGCGTACCGGACGCCAGTCCGGTTCGGGCCGGTTTCCCGGGTCCCCGGGCCCGGCCGGCCCCGGCTTTCCCGGTGCTGGTTTTGCGGCCGCCAGGGGTGCGGTTGCCCAATAATCGGGGCGGAGGATGAGCTCATGCCGGGATGTCTCCCCCGAGGTGTCATACCGGCTTTCCTGTACTTCGCCGGCGATCCAGATGGGCGGCCGGCGCTCGGCCCCGTGGGAACGGTACTCGAGCAACGGCCACCCTTCGAGAGTTTCCACCTGGCATGACCAGCTGGCCGCTCCTCCCAGAGAGCAAGCGAGGAGGAACAAGCCCGTAGCGACCTTCCCGGCGGTGTTGAAGCCCGCCCCCTCCCACCGGGCCAGACCCAGTACGCTTAGGGCAAGAAGCAATGACCCGAGGCTTGCCGGCCAGGCGGGAGTCGGGAAACAATAGGCGAACCCGACTCCTCCGGCCCAGGCCCCCGCTACCATGAAAAGCGGGCGCCGGCTCAGGGGAGCGTCACCCGCCCCCGTAGTTCGCCAAGCTTCGCCGGACCGATCCCCGGCACGTTTTGGAGTTCATCTACGCTGGTGAAGGGCCCGTGGGTCTCCCGGTACTCCACGATCCGGCGAGCGAGCTCGGGGCCGATGCCCGGCAACGCCACGAGTTCGGCTATCCCGGCCTGATTGAGCGATATGCGGTCGCCTCCGGCGCTTGTGCTTGAAGCCCCTGCCGGCGTCGTTGTGGTTGCCGGCGCCGCCGGTACCATCTCCGCTACCTGATCAGTCTTGCCTCCCGCCTCTCGCGGTTCTACCTCCTCTGGCGGTTTCACTTCTGTCTCCGTCGGGTCGATATTAGCCACGCCCAACCGCCCCCGGCTTGCCTCGCTCACCCCCGGTGCCGGCAGTTGCCCTTCGGTGCCCACTTCGGAGGCTCTCCCCGCTCCTGCCGGCAGGACCGCGGCCGGGCCGAGACCTCCCACCTCGATTTGCCCTCCGGCTACCCCCGGCCCTCCCACCTCAGCTTGCCGAACCACCTCCGCCGCCCGCCTGGCCTGCCACCATCCCCAGAGGTGACTGCTGACGACCAGCAGGAGCGCTGCCGACAGAATGGCTCTTTCTCTTCGGGTGAAGAAAGGTGTCCGAACGCCAGTTAGCAAGCCCGCTCACCTCCGGCCGCGAACGAAAACAGCCCATCCTCCCCCGGCGGAACTCATCGTCTGCACGGAGCGGTCCCCGCTCGCGCCGTCGGGGGCGTATGGGCTTTGCCGTTCGCGAAGGATCTCACCCGGAGGTTCGATATCCGGGGGCTGACTCCTTTAATTTCCAGAACAGTTAGATTACGGCTGCCATTCTCCCTCCCCTTCCGGGACTCCCGGTTCACACCACGATGTTTACCAGCTTTCCCGGAACTACGATCACCTTCCGGGGCGTCCTGCCATTAAGGAAAGCGCGAACCCGTTCGGAGGAGAGGGCGGCTTTTTCCATCTCCTCCCGGCTAGCGGCGGCCGGGACTACCACCCGGTCCCGTAGTTTGCCGTTTATCTGTACCACAACGGTCACTTCCTCTTCCACCAGCTTCGCCGGGTCATAAACCGGCCAGGCTTGCCGGTGAACGCTCTCCTTCTCCCCCATGGCCTCCCACAACTCCTCCGCCAGGTGAGGGGCGAAGGGAGCAAGGAGCAGTATCAACGTGCGCAGCGCCTGCTCGAGCTGTTCGCCACACTGCTCGGCTGCAGGACGGGAACGATACTCATAAAGACCGTTCACCAGCTCCATGATGGCGGCGATGGCCGTGTTGGGCTGGAAACGGTCCTGGATGTCGTGGGTGACCCGCTGGATCGTACGGTGCACGAGCCGGTCCAGTTGGGGAGAGGCGGGACCGCGAGAGGTGGCCCGATCTGCGCTCTCCTTCCAGTCCCAGAAAAGCCGCCACACCCGCTGGATGAACCGGTAGATTCCCTCGACCCCACTCTCACTCCATTCAAGATCACGGTCGGGCGGGGCGGCAAACAAGATGAACATCCGTGCCGTATCGGCTCCGTAGCGGCCGATAATCTCCTCCGGGTCGACGATGTTACCCCGCGATTTTGACATGGCCGCTCCTCCCAGTGTTACCATGCCTTGAGTGAACAGCGCCTGGAACGGCTCTTCGAAATCGAGAAGCCCGGCGTCGTGCAGCACTTTGGTGAAGAAGCGGGAGTATAGCAGGTGCAACACCGCATGCTCGACCCCGCCTATGTACTGGTCGACCGGAAGCCAGTAATTAACGGATTGACGGTCAATCGCTTCCCGGTCGTCCCGGGCGCAGGCATAACGCAGGTAGTACCAGGATGAGTCGATGAAGGTGTCCATGGTGTCGGTCTCCCGGCGAGCCTTCCCGCCGCAGCGGGGGCAGCGGGTGTTTACGAACTCTTCGACGCCAAGCAGCGGGGAAAGCCCGCCCGGCCGAAAGTCCACCTGGCGTGGCAATAGCACGGGGAGATCTTCCTTGGGCACCGGTACGATTCCGCAGCGGTCGCAGTACACCAGAGGAATGGGCGCTCCCCAGTACCGCTGCCGGCTGATCAGCCAGTCCCGCAGCCGGTACTGCACCTTAGGACGGCCTGCCCCCCGTTCTTCCAGCCAGCGGACCACCCGGGCCTTTCCCTCTTCGCTGGGTGTCCCATCAAACGGCCCCGAGTTGATCATGATCCCGGGTTCTTCATAAGCGGCCTCCATGGCTTCGGCCGATACCGGGCCACCATCCGGAGAGATGACCGGCACAATGCGGATGCCGTAGCGGCGGGCGAACTCGAAGTCCCGCTGGTCGTGAGCCGGGACGCCCATCACGGCACCGGTCCCGTACTCCATCAGGACGTAATTGCCGACCCATATCTCGACGGGTTGGCCGTTCGCCGGGTTGATGGCCCGGGCTCCCGTACGGATTCCGATCTTCTCCAGCGTGGCCCGTTCCCGTTCGGTCACAGGGACCCCCTTTTCCCTCAGCTCTCTAACCGCCCCTTCGATATCGGGGTGCCCCGCGACGAGACGGTCTACCAGCGGATGCTCGGGGGCGAGTACCATGAAGGTCACGCCAAAGAGAGTGTCCGGCCGCGTAGTAAAGACAGTAATCTTTTCCTCCAGCCCCTCCACGGGGAAGTCAATCTCTGCCCCCGTGCTTTTGCCGATCCAGTTTTGCTGCATGATCCGGACCCGCTCGGGCCAGCGGTCCAAGCGCTCCAGATCGGCCAGCAAGCGATCGGCATACGCGGTGATACGCAAATACCATTGTTCGAGATGACGCTGTTCCACCGGTGAACCGCAGCGCCAGCACGCACCGTCCACCACCTGTTCGTTGGCGAGTACCGTCTGGCAACCTGGACACCAGTTGACGCGGGCAGCCGCGCGGTAAGCCAGCCCTCGCTCGTAGAAGAGCAAAAAGAGCCACTGCGTCCAGCGGTAGTACTCCGGGTCACAGGTGGCGAGTTCTCGCTCCCAGTCGTAGCCGAGGCCGAGCTTCTGCATCTGCCGGCGCATATAGGCAATGTTGGCGTATGTCCAGTCGGCCGGATGTACTCCTCGCTTGATGGCCGCGTTCTCCGCCGGCAGGCCAAACGCGTCCCAACCCATGGGATGGAGTACTTCATAACCACGCATGCGGTAAAAACGGCTCACCACGTCTCCCAGGGCGTAATTGCGCACGTGTCCCATGTGGAGCCGCCCGGAGGGATACGGGAACATCTCGAGGCAGTAGAACTTCTGCCGGTCGGGTCGTGGAGTCGCACGGTAGATGCCCTGTTCTTGCCAGCGCTGCTGCCATTTGGCTTCGATTTCAGAAAACGCATACGGTTTCACCGTTTGCCCCCCCATCGGCCGGCGTGCACTCTACCTGAACCCGGCCAGTCATGACCCATAGGATCCGTAACACAAGAAGCCTCCCACCCCGGTCAGGGGCGGGAGGCTCCCGCGGTACCACCCCGTTTGGCAGACCGCTTCCCGCAGTCAATAAACTGGTGGAGCTGAGCGGGATCGAACCGCCGACCTCGTGAATGCCATTCACGCGCTCTCCCAGCTGAGCTACAGCCCCACGCAGAGGTCTACCCACTCTTTCGCGCTAACGGGCGAACCCGGATCCGGCTAGCCGGCGCCAGCCGGCTCATCCCGCCTGGCGTCGATTCACCGGTCACCTCCGGGGCGAGTTCGACGGATCACCGGCTTGCACCACCCGCCGGCTCCCTGTGGTCCCCGCCTACTACTCCCCATCATCGGCATCCTGGTGCGGCCACTCGTATCGTGCGCCAGCAGCGCTCATTATACGTGACCGGAGCTCCCGCCGTCAACCCCCGGCCGGGACCTGCCATCACACTCCGCAGGTTCCGTCACGTGCCGGCACGGCCTGGCCGCCCGAAGCGCCACCAGGTGCCGCAGCGACGGAAGCAGCCGGCGGGGCCCCGGTAGCTGCGGTGACCGGGGCGGGGGACTCAGATTCATCTTCGTCTACGGGTATTGCCTCTGACCACAGGCGTTCCAGATCATAGAAGCGCCGCATGGACTCGACGAAGACGTGAACGACGACCGCCCCGTAATCCAGCAGTACCCAGCCGGAATCGTCCTCGCCTTCCTGATGATGCAAACTAGCCCCGTCCTCCGCCAGCCGCTCCCGGATCGCCCGGGCGATGGCCCGTACCTGTATCCGGGTGGGAGCGCTGCCGATCACGAAGTAGTCGGTTACCGGCGTGAGAGAACGAACGTCCAGGATCACCACATCTTGAGCTTTCTTCTCTTCGGCGACCGCTTTGGCTTTCCGGGCCAGTTCCTCCCCCGGATTTCCCATGTCCCGCCTCCTTCCCGGCCCTTGCGGGCCGCCTCGTCATCTGCCACCCAGCCGGATGAGCAGGTCGTTTCGCATCTCGATCGCCCGCGGGTGAATCAACTCTCCCCGATCCAGCAGATAGCGCAGGGTGCTCTCGCTTGCCAGGAGGCATGCCCGCTCCAAGTCCTCATGGGCCACCTCCCGGAGCGTTTCCACCCCCGGGAACTCCCGGCCCGGCTCGATAAGGTCGGCCAGGTAAAGGATCCGCTCCAGGCGCCCCATCTCCGCTCGCCCCGTGGTATGGTAGGCTATCGCCTGCAGGAGTCCCTCATCCTCCACCTTCCAGTGTACCCGCATCCACGCGGCCATCACCGGCCCGTGGAGAAGCACCGGGAGCTTCGCCTCCACCTCGTCGACCACTATACCCAACTCCTGCGCCATTCTCAACGTTCGCTGGGATGGCCACTCTCTCATAGCGTCATGAGCCCAGGCCGCGACCTCACCCCGCACCGGGTCCTCCCCGTAACGTCGGCAGAGCCGGGCCACCTCCTGGACCACCCCCCGGACGTGCGCTTGGCGGGCCGGTGACAGCCGGGAAGCCATCGCTCGGGCCAGCCTGCTCCACTCCTGGTATCGGTGCTGCTTGTCGCCTCCGCTCGTATTTTCCGTGGCCTGCTGCGTCATGCTCCTGCACTCCGGTGGTTACGGGGTATAGCGCATCAGAAACGCTGCGCCGCCCCGAATCGGGGGCGGCGCCTGCTTTCCCTTTGCTGCCGCGATGATCATGCCTACCGCTCCGGTCGCGGGCGCGCCTCGTTGACCACAATCGTCCGGCCGCCCAGTTCCGAACCGTTCAGCGCCGTAATCACCTTGCCCACGTCCTCGTCGTTGACTTCGACGAAGCCAAACCCGCGCGAGCGTCCGGTGAACTTGTCGGTGATGATCCGGGAGCTCAGGACCGGTGCCACCTGGCTGAAAGCCGCGGTCAATTCCTCCTCCGTCGTCGACCAGGGGAGATTACCAACGTAAAGCGTTTTGGCCATCCCATCGTCACCTCCTTACCCTCACGGGTCGTCGGGCGGTACCGGCGTCGTCGCCCCATAAAGCCCGTTCTTGTAAATGTACGAGGCGACCGTCTCCGGAACGAGGTAGCGGATGGGTCGACCCGACCGGACCCGCTCCCGGATATCCGTAGAGGAGATCGCCATCGCCGGAACCTCGATCACTTTGATCTGGTCCGCATGACGCCGGTAAAGATCTCCCAGTGCGTGTTCCAATCGGTCCAAATCATAACCGGGTCGCGTCGCGGCGACGAAGGCCGAGAGACGGAAGAGTTCATCCGGTTCCTTCCAACTTAGGATCTCGAGGATGGCATCCGCTCCCGTAATGAAATAGAACTCGGTCGCCGGCCCATAGATCTTTCGCAGGTCGGTCAAAGTATCGATGGTATAGGTGTATCCCGGCCGTTCGATGTCCACGCGGGATACATCGAAATGCGGGTTGGTGAGCGTAGCCAGGACGGCCATGGTATAGCGGTGTTTGGCGTCGGTGGTCGTCCCGGGCGGTTTGTGGGCCGGCTGCCCGGTGGGTACAAAAAGCACCTGATCCAAATGGAACTCCGCTCGCACTGCTTCCGCGGTCACCAGGTGCCCGTAGTGGATGGGGTCGAAGGTCCCTCCCATGATACCCAACTTGTGAACTGTTTTCGCCATCTCCCAAAACCTGCCACCTTACTCCGAGCGAACCTGCCCGTTGCCGTACACCCGGAATTTGGTAGTAGTCAGTTCACGCAAGCCCATGGGACCGCGGGCATGCAGCTTCTGAGTACTGATACCGATCTCCGCTCCCATGCCGAACTGCTCTCCATCGCTGAAACGGGTGGAAGCATTCACGTATACGCAGGCCGCATCCACCTGGTCGAGGAAACGCCCGGCCGCCTCGTAATCCCGGGTCACGATCGCTTCCGAATGCCGCGACCCGTAACGGTTGATGTGGGCGATCGCTTCGTCGAGGCTGTCTACCACTTTGATCGCCAAGATCAGATCCAGGTACTCCGTATACCAATCTTCCTCTGTAGCCGGTCGTACACCGGGTAGGATCGCCTGCGTCCGGGGGCAGCCGCGCAACTCCACCCCCGCGGCCCGAAGGCGCGCCGCCGCGAGAGGCAGGAAACGCGCCGCGATATCCCGGTGCACGAGCAGGGTCTCCATGGCATTACAGACGGACGGCCGCTGGACTTTCGCATTGAATACTATCTCCAGCGCCATGTCCAGATCGGCGCTGGCATCCACATAGGTATGGCAGTTGCCGACCCCGGTCTCGATTACCGGCACCCGTGCCTCCCGCACTACCGTTTGGATGAGGCCGGCTCCCCCGCGCGGGATGAGCACGTCGACGTACTCGCGAGCAGCCATGAGCGCCCGGGCGGACTCCCGCCCGGGTGTTTCGAGGAGCAAGACCGCGTCCGGGTTCACCCCGGCCTGTTCCAGTCCGGCTCGCAGTGCCGCCACGATGGCACGGTTGGAACCGAGCGCCTCCTGGCCGCCCCGCAGGATCACGGCGTTGCCGGCCTTCAAGCACAGGCCGGCGGCGTCGGCGGTCACGTTGGGCCGTGCCTCGTAGATGATGCCGACCACGCCGAGCGGAACCCGGACCTGCTCGATTACGAGGCCGTTGGGCCGCACGATGCGGGATATGCCTTCGCCCACGGGATCGGGCAGGGCGGCTACGTTCCGCAATCCCCGGGCCATGGCCTCCACCCGGGCCGGCGTAAGCTTGAGACGGTCGAGGATAGCCCCGGCTCTTCCCGCTGCCGTCGCCGCCTCCAGGTCCTTGCGGTTGGCGGCGAGAATGGGCTCGGCTTGCGCGAGCAGAGCGTCGGCCATAGCTAGAAGGGCCCGGTCCTTGCGGTCACGGTGCAAAGAGGCAAGCTCCCGGCTGGCCGCGACGGCCCGGGCTCCTTTTTCGGCCACTTCTTGGGCTGCCGGCGTTGAGATCCTTTCTTCACTCATGTTGCATCGACCCCTTTGACAAGCACGCCCGGAACGGTGCCGCGGCAGCACCGTCAGACAGGATTTCACCAGGAAATCACCAGGTTGTCGCGATGGATTACCTCGTCGAAATCCCGGCGGCCCAAGATGCGTTCGATGTCGGCGGTGTGAACTCCTTTAATAGCTGCCAGTTCCGCCGCCGAATAGTTGGTGAGTCCCCGGGCGAGCTCCCGACCCGTTCCGTCTACCACCTGGACCAGGGCTCCCCGGGGGAAACTCCCCTCTACGGCGACCACCCCGGCGGCCAGCAGGCTCTTACCCTCTTCGAGCAGCGCACGCTCCGCGCCGGCATCCACCACGATCCGTCCGCGCGGCCGGTCGTGCCCGACCACCCAACGCTTGCGGGCCGGCTGGAGCTGGCGCGGTGCGAAGACCGTACCCACCTGCTCTCCCCTGAGAATGGCAGGAAGTGTCCCGGGGCGGGAAGCCGCCAAGACCACCGGAGTGCCACAGGAGGTAGCGATGCGCGCCGCCTCCAGCTTGGTGCGCATACCCCCCCGGCCGCGGTTGGCGTCCCCGGGTCCACCTGCCGCGGCCACCAGGTCGGGAGTGATATTCGTCACCTCCGATAGCAGGGTTGCGTCCTGGCAGCGGCGGGGATCGGCCGAGTATAATCCTTCCACATCGGTCAGTATGACCAGGAGATCGGCTCCCACCAGGGTGGCCACCAGGGCCGAGAGCGTGTCGTTGTCACCGAAGCGCAGTTCCTCTACGGCCACGGTGTCGTTTTCGTTGATGATCGGGATGCATCCCCACCGCAGAAGCTGGAACAGGGTGTTACGAGCGTTCAAGTACCGTTCTCGCCTGGCGACGTCGTCCCGGGTGAGCAGGACCTGGGCTACCGTAAACCCCCGGCGGTCGAAGGCTTGCTCATAGGCGTGCATCAGCAGGCCCTGTCCCACTGCCGCCGCGGCCTGTTGCCCCGGCAGATCCCGCGGCCGCTCGGCCAGGCCCAGGCGGCTCCGCCCTGCGGCCACCGCTCCCGAGGAGACCAACAGTAGCTCCCGCCCTTCTGCTCGGGCCGCGGCAATCTCTCCGGCCAGCACGTCGAGCTGGCGCTGGTCCAGGCTTCCGCCGGGAGTTGTGAGGGAGCTAGTTCCCACCTTGACCACGACCCGGCGGGCGGCGGCCAGCCGTCCCCGTAAGGAGGAGGATGTCTCATCGTTCATCCGGGGCCACCTCTCCTCACTCCCAAAACTCGAACTCCGTTTCGCCGATACGGACCGTATCCCCTGCACGTGCTCCCGATCGTCGCAGCAGTTCCTCGACGCCCGTGCGTTGCAGCCAGCCCAGAAACTCGCGGAGCGCCTCTTCCCCGCGGATGTCGAAACGTTCCAGGAAACGGGAGACCGCTTCTCCTTCCACCCGGAACTCGTTCCCCTGGCGGATCACCTGTATCCCGGTCTCTCGGTGTTCCTGCCTTTTTCTCTTGGCCGGCAGAGCGATGACCTTATCCGCCGTTTCTTCCCCGTCCCCCGTTCCCCGGCCGGCGAGGTCAGCTTGGCCGGTACGATAGGACTCTTCCCCCGCGGGATACGGGGCGAACGCCGGAGGCAGCCGGGCAAGGAGTGCCGCGGCGGCGTCTAAGAGTTGTCGAACTCCTTCCCCGGTGGCAGCAGAGATGGGGAAAAGGTGCGAGGGGGGTACCCCGCGTTCGCCGAGGTAGGCGGCAAACGCCGGCCAGTTCTCCCGGGCCTCACCGAGATCCAGCTTGTTGGCGGCTACGAGCTCCGCCCGTTCCCGTAGGGAGGGGTCGTACTGCCCGATCTCGTTCCGGACAATCTCGTAGGCTCTTTCGGGAGATACCCCGGTCAACCCGGAAAGATCCACCACGTGGATAAGAAGTCGCGTCCGTTCGATGTGGCGCAGGAATTCGTGTCCCAACCCGGCTCCGGCATGGGCCCCTTCGATCAGCCCGGGGATGTCGGCAACGACAAAACTCGTACCATCCTCCCGTTCCACGACGCCGAGCTCGGGCTCGAGCGTGGTGAAGGGGTAGTCGGCGATGCGGGGACGGGCGGCACTGATGCGAGCCAAAAGCGACGACTTGCCGGCATTGGGTAGTCCGATGAGCCCCACGTCGGCAAGGAGCTTAAGCTCCAGGCGCAAAACTCGCTCCTCCCCCGGCTGTCCCCGCTCGGCCAGGCGCGGGGTGCGGCGTCGTGGGGTGGCGAAGTACGCGTTACCGCGTCCCCCGCGCCCGCCGCGGGCCACCAGGAAACGCTGGCCCGGCCGAACCAGATCGGCCAGGGTAACCCCCGTCTCCTCATCGATGACCACCGTCCCCACCGGCACCGGGATCACCAGATCTTCTCCATCCTTGCCGTGCTTCAATGAGCCTTGCCCCGGAGATCCCGAACCGGCCTCGAACCGGTGGCGGTGGCGGAAAAAGGCGAGGGTGGACTGGTCGGCCCGGGCTTCGAGGTACACGTGACCCCCCCGGCCACCGTCTCCCCCATCCGGTCCCCCGCGCGGGACGTACTTCTCCCGGCGGAAGCTGACCGCGCCGTTGCCTCCCGCTCCCGCCTTCACTTCAATCCGGGCACGATCGATCATCCGTTGCCCTCCGTCCTTCTCGTCCCCGAACGGTTGTCGGGATCCCAGTGCAAAAAAGACCCCGCAGGACTTGCCTGCAAGGTCTTAAGTCGCCTTTCTTGCCCGGCTCGGGCCTTACTCCCGTGCTCCGGCCGTTACTTGCGCCGCCGCGGGCGGCGTCTCCTTCGAGTCAAGCGGCAACACGCTCACCCGGCGGGCGCCCTTCGGACCCTCAAACCGAACCGTGCCGTCGATGAGAGCAAACAGAGTATCGTCACCGCCGCGCCCCACGTTACGACCGGGGCGGATGCGCGTGCCCCGCTGGCGCACGATGATATTACCGGCCAAGACGAACTGGCCGTCGGAACGCTTCACGCCCAGCCGCTTCGCATGGCTATCCCGCCCGTTGCGGGTGCTCCCCAGGCCCTTCTTATGGGCGAAAAGCTGCAGATCGAACCGCAAGCCCGTATTCACCATATCGCCCCTCCTTCCTTCTACCGGTGGTCAATCAGCCTTTGACTCGCCGGGTGGTCGCGGTACGCTCTCTTCGACCACCACGTGCCGGGGGTACTGCTTTTCGATCTCCCGCAAGACCAGGAGCATCGTATCCAGCAGTACCCACGCCTTCTCCGGACTCTCCCCCTCAGCGGTGCTTGCCAGCCGGCAGACGAGCTCCCCCTTTTTCTCATCAACCCGGTAGGAAAGCTTCGCCCGGACTACTTCGAGCAGACCGAGAAGCGTTCCTTCGGTCACCGCCGAAACTGCGGCACAGACGATATCTTTCCCGGCCCGGGCGAAGCCGGCGTGCCCGTGCACCGAGAAACCCTCGACATGCCCGTGCGTTCCCCGGGTCACCAAAACCTTGATCACGCTTCGATCCGTTCTACCAGCAGCTCCGTGAACGGCTGCCGGTGGCCCGTACGACGCCGGTAATTGTTCTTCGAGTGGAATTTCTGGATATACAATTTCGGCCCGCGCCCGTGGGCCACCACCGTGGCCAACACCCGGGCCTTCTCGACCAGGGGCCGGCCGACGGTCACCGTCTTTCCGTCCGCGACCAGCAGGACGCGGTCCAGGACCACCTGGCTCCCTGGCTCTGCCGGTAACTGCTCCACCCTAACCCTGAGCCCCGGCTCAACCTTCAGCTGCTTACCGCCGCTTTCTACGATGGCGTACACACCTTCACCCCGCTCCTGGCCCTGACTCGCCGTTCCCAGGTGACCTGCCCCCGGCGTCCGGCCGCAATCCTTCCCCGGCCGCCGGCCGGCGGGCGCTTGCAGTAAAAACCCGGAACGAGCGGTGGGAGCACACTCATTTACTCTACCCGTTACCCCTGGCCCGGTCAAGCAGTTATTCCCGCTACGCCCGTCGCCACGTCGCCGAGCTTGGTACCGGCTTCCCCGTTCCCCGGATCGGGCGGCGCAGGAGCGACCGGCCCGCCTTCTTCCTGCACCATCTTCCCCCGGGCATAAGTCCGGAACACCTTGGTCACTTCGACCTTCAGCCTTTTACCCACGTGCTTGCCCGCACCCTCGATGTTAAGAACATATCCTTCCAGCCGGGCAATGCCATCCTGCGGGTTGGTAACGTGGGGTTCTTCCACTTCCACATCCACGATCTGACCCGCGTGAACCGGCATCGCCCGTGCTTCCACCTCCGCCCGGGTACCGGCTGCCAGTACCCGGATGTCCTCCATGTGCAACCGGTCGTTGCCTTTTATATAGATGGTCTTCCCGGTCTCCTCTTCCAGTCGTTTCAGGTTGGATCCGCCGGTTCCGATCACCAGCGCGGCCACACTGGGATGGAGCGCGACCAGGATGGCTTCCACGTCGGACATCCGGGCCAGCTTCCTGATCTCTCGTTCGGCCCGGGCGCCGACCGTCTCCTCGGAAAAGATCCGTCCCGTTCCGTCACAGTAGGGACAGGAACGTTCCAAGAGGGACGAGAGGCTCTGGCGGGTTTTCTTACGGGTAAGCTCGACTAAACCCAATTGCGTGAATCCCAAAATGTGCGTCTTGGTCTTGTCCTTACCGATTTGTTCCACCAGCCGGGCCAGTACCTTCTTCTCGTCCTCCGGTGAGTCCATATCTATGAAGTCGACCACGATAATGCCGCCCAGGTTCCGCAGTCGCAGCTGGCGGGCGATCTCGGCCGTCGCCTCCAAATTCGTCTTGAGCACCGTGTCGGCGAGGTCGGTCGTCCCGGTGAACTTGCCAGTGTTCACGTCAATGCTGGTCAAAGCCTCGGTCTCGTCAATCACCAGGTAGCCTCCGGAGGGAAGCCACACCTTGCGGCGCAGTGCCCGCTCGATCTCGTTCTCGAGCCCCCGGGCCTCGAAGAGGGGCACTTCGCCCTCGTAAAGCTCCACCCGGGACCGCAGTTCCGGTGAAAGCCCCTTAAGCAATTGCAGGGTCTTCTGATACTCCGCCTTGGAGTCGATCACCAGCCGATCGACCTCACTGGTGAAGATGTCCCGGACTACCCGGTAAACTAGATCGTAATCCTTGTACAGGAGGGCTGGGGCGGTCAGCTTACGTGCCCGGCTCTTGATTTTTTCCCAGGTGCGCAGCAAGAAACGGAGGTCCCGGGCCAGTTCCTCTTCGCTTTCACCCTCGGCGGCCGTACGCACGATCAAGCCCGCGTGCCGGGGCCGGAGCTTGCGGGCCAACGCTTTCAGGCGCTCCCGTTCTTGCTCGTCCTCGATGCGGCGGGATATGCCTGTATACTCCACCGTGGGCATAAGTACCAAAAAGCGCCCGGGGATGCTGAGATGGGTGATCACGCGGGCGCCTTTCGTGCCGATGGGATCCTTCGTAACTTGAACGATGATCTCCTGACCTTCCTTGAGGATTTCGCCGATGGCGTGGGGACGGGGGAGGTTTTTCGCCGGTTCGACCGCCTCGTTTTCTTCTCCTGCGTGACGCAGGTATCCGCCCAAATCGTCCACGTAAAGAAAGGCGTTCTTCTCAAGGCCGATATCGATGAAAGCGGCCTGCATACCGGGAAGAACGTTCATGACCCGTCCTTTATATATGTTGCCCGCTACCCTTTGGTTGTTCTCTCGCTCGATGTGTAACTCCACCAGCCGTCCTTCTTCGAGAACGGCCGCCCGGGTCTCCATGCGGTTCACATTGACGAGGATTTCTTTGCTCATCCCTACCCCATCACTCCCTCGATCGGTCCGGGCCGGAGCCTGGCTCGGGGAGACTGGCGGGCCGGCGCGACAAACCAGCACCGGGGAGGCCGGCGACGCGTGACCCTCCACGGTGGCGAATCCCTTGCTCGGAGGAAAAGGCCGGCTCACCGCTGGGAGGCAGGAGGAACGAGACCAACCGCGCGCGACCGTAAACACGAGCAAACCTTGGGGGTCAAACGCCCCGGCAGAGACCCCGAGGCCTACCAGCTGCTCTTTCCCCTGCCTGACTCGCTTAGGATGAGCCGATCCGACGACGAGCATGCGCCGCGGGATCGTGCACCGGGAGCACCCAACGAACTCAAATCAAGCAAGCGAATCAAGCCCAACTCAAGCCGACCCCCAGCCAGGGTCAAATCTGAGCCTGAAGCCAGAGGTCCAGACGGAACCCATCGAAACTTTGTTCGGGACAAACTGTATCATAATGACCGGTTGCTCGTCAATGAGCGGGACTTGCCCGCCGGCTTGCTTCCACTATCGCCTTCACGGGAACGGCCAGGCCGTGCCTCCGGGCCAGAGCGAAGAGTTCGGCCTCGTTTAGCAGTGCCCGGGGACGGCCCCGCCCGTCGACCGCCACCACCCAATGATATCTGTGCGGTAGCAGGCGCTGGACCACCATTTGTAAGGGCTCCTCCTCATGCACTACCAGCCAGCGGCCCTCCCGGATTCCCGTAAGCCAGTTCCCGAGACCGCTTGTCTTTTGCAACACGTACCGCTGGAACGAAAGTGAACCCGCCCGGGACTCGCTGCGGGCCGCGATCCAAAAGAAAACTCCGGTCAGGAGGAAACTGAAGCCGGGCAGGCCCGCGTTGTTCCAAAGCAAGATCCCTCCCGACGCGGTGACCAGCAGGCCCAACCCCTGCCCCGCGGCGGCGAGCCGGCGGGTAGCCTGCGTCCATCCCACCCGGGAGGCGAGGAGAGCTCGCACGACCCTTCCTCCGTCCAGCGGGAGACCCGGCAGCAGGTTAAAAAGGGCGAGGCTCAGATTGACCACGGTCCACATGGAAAGCAGCGCCGGATCAAGGAGATGGCCGGCCATCCCGGCCAATGCGGGTGCCGCGGCGGCCAGCAGCAGATTGCAGAAGGGACCGGCCAGAGCGATGCTGATCTCCACTGACGGATCCAGAACTGTCAGTTCCGGGATACAGGCGCGCCCGCCGAAAGGGGTGAGTTCCACCCGGGACACGCGGAGCCCGTAGTGGTGGGCGACCAGCGCGTGGGCTATCTCGTGCAAGAGCACGAGTCCCAGAAAGAGGAGCCCGGCTGCGAGACGTCCCATACCGGCCAGGACAACCAGGGCGACGATCAAAAGCGGATCCACGGAGATCCAGGGAAAGCGCATTGCCATGCTCCCGCGACCTGCCCCCTCCTCAGAGCCCAGCCAGGCGGTGGGCTAGATTGTTGTCTCGAAACTACGGGTGAACCCGGGCGCCTGCTACCGAATGTATTCGGGCAGCGTTCACGGCTAGAAGCCAGGCGTGCTAATCGGGTGAGGAGGGAGTCTAAAAAAGAATCTTATGACGCCGCATTTCCACGTTGAGCAGGAGGGCGATGGCCGCCAGGTTCGTGACCAGCGAGGAGCCCCCGTAGCTCAGGAAAGGAAGCGGTATGCCCGTTACCGGCATAACGCCGAGGGCCATACCCACGTTGACCAGGATGTGGACCAGGAACATGGCCAGCACTCCGGCGCTCAGGTAGACCCCGAATGCATCCTTCGCTTTCTGAGTCACCTGCAAGGCCCGCCACAAAAGCAAAAAGAAAAGCCCGAGGAGAGCGGTGGTTCCGAGGAAACCCAGTTCCTCTCCCACGACCGAAAAAATGAAGTCGGTATGCCGTGCCGGCAAGAAGGCAAGTTGCGTCTGGGAACCGGAGAAAAGTCCTTTACCCGTCAGGCGTCCCGACCCGACGGCAATCATGGACTGGATGACGTTCCATCCTGCACCGGTCGCATCCCGGTAGGGGTCTAAGAAAACGAGGAGCCGTTGCACCTGGTAAGGGTGGACTATCTTTAGATCGACTCCGTGGAGCACGAGGTAGGCAACGAGGATCACCGTGCCCAGGCCTGAAGCAAAGACCAGCACGAGATGCAAGGGTTTTGCCCCGGCCACGAAGAGCATGCCGAGGAGAATACCGGCAAAGACGATGGCGGTTCCGAAATCGGGCTGCGCCAGGATCAGCACGAGCATCGGTCCCGCAATCAAAAAGGGTACCACCAGATCCCGCCAGCGGCCTTCGGGAGGATGGAGCTCCAGATAGCGGGCGAGGACGATGATGAAAACGAGCTTAGCCGGCTCGGAAGGTTGGATACTGAAGCCTCCGAGCCGAAGCCAGCTGGAGGCACCTGAGATCGCCTCTGTGAGCAGAACGAGGAACAAGACACCCAGGGTACTCAGGTAAAGGGGTCTGATCCAGTCGGCAAAACGGTGATAGTCGACGATGAGGATCGGCAGGGCAACGAGCAGGCCGGCAGCGGCGGAAAGTATCTGTCTCGTGACGAAATAGTAAGGCCCGACCGGAAGACCCGGCAGACCCCGGTGGGTGGCCGAGAAAATGGCAAGGAACCCCACCGACATCAAAGACGCGGCCACCCCTACCAGATACCAATCTAAGTAGCGTAGGAGCCGCCGCTCTACCACGGTCCTAGAGCCTCTGGCGCAGGCCCCGGATAGGAATGCTGGCTACCAGGGCCATTTGCGAATCCTCCGTGGAAAGAGTGACGTCCAGTCCGGATTCATCTATGTCCATGTACTTCGAGATCACCGCGATCAGCTCATCTTTAAGCAACGGCAGGACGCGGTCGGGAGTGACTCCCGCGCGGTCGTGGACCAGCACGAGACGCAGGCGTTCTTTAGCCTGCTCCTTGCTGGGCCTTTCGGACTCTTTTCCCCATAAACGCTGTAGCAGCTGCAACACCGTCACGCGCGAGACCTCCCTCAACGGGACTGAAGCCCGATGAACCGGCGGAGCCTGCCGATCCACCCGTCGGTCGCCTGGGGCGGGACCAGGGGCAGATCCTCCCCCTCCAGCCGGCGCGCGATCTCCCGGTATGCCTGCCCCGCCCGGGAATGCGGATCCAGAGCGACCGGCTCGCCCCGGTTGGTCGAGACGATGATGCTCTCGTCGTCCGGGATGATCCCGATCGGCTTGATCGCCAGGATCTCCAGGACGTCATCCATGTTCATCATATCACCCCGGCGGACCATATCGAGCCGTACCCGGTTGAGGATGAGGCGGGGCTCGTGGAGCTCGGCCGCTTCGAGAAGCCCTATGATACGATCGGCATCGCGTACAGCCGAGACCTCCGGTGTGGTGACGATCAGGGCTTCGGAGGCTCCGGCAATGGCATTCTTGAACCCCCGCTCGATGCCCGCCGGCGAATCCACCAGCACATAGTCGAACTCTTCTGCCAGATCCGCCGTGATCTTGCGCATCTGTTCGGGAGCGACCGCTTCCTTGTCCCGCGTCTGGGCTGCGGGCAGAAGAAAGAGCGTATCGCAGCGCTTGTCCCGGATGAGCGCTTGCCGCAGGCGGCAGCTTCCTTCGGCCACGTGCACCAGGTCGTAGACGATCCGGTTCTCCAGCCCCAGGACGACATCCAGGTTTCGAAGCCCGATGTCGGCGTCGATCAGGACTACCCGGCGGCCGAGTTGCGCCAGGGCCATCCCCACGTTGGCGGTGGTCGTGGTCTTTCCCACGCCTCCTTTGCCGCTCGTGATCACTATGACTCTTCCTGCCATCTCGACCAGCCCCCTTAAGTCCGCTCCTCCTGACCGGCGCTCCCTGCAGACACCAGCAGCTATCAGTAGTTGAGCAACGGACGTACCACGATCTGTTCTCCTCGGATCTCCGCCTGCTCGGGCCCCCGGGCCGGAGGGGCGTCGTCGGGAGCCCGGGAGATCAGCTGGGCGATCCGCAGCTGCATGGGGGCGAACTGGAGGGCCACCACCACCGCCTTCCGGTCGCCACCCGCTCCCGCATGCACCATTCCCCGGAGCCGGCCCAGGATGATCACATCTCCGGTGGCGATCACTTCTGCTCCCGGGTGAACATCACCGAATAGCACCACGTGCCCGTCGAAGCGCAACCGCTGCCCGGAGCGGAGCGTGCGGCGAATATAGAGAGTCCGGAGCCCGTCCGCGGAATCGGTCCCCCGTCCGTCTGAGACACCAACCCCGGGACGCCCGGCTCCCGATGAGGTCGGAGCAGGAGCCGTGCGGGCAACCGGAGCGCCGGTGGCGGTAGCCGCAGCGGAAGCGGTAGCCGGATCGGAGCTCGCCATCAGCAGCCCGTGCTCGGCTATTACCCGTTCCAGCTCCTTGCGCTCGCTCTCCTGCACGTTACGCCCGCCCCAGTCCACCCGGATCTCCCCGCCCCGGTAGAAGCTGGCCGCCTCTTGAAGACGCCCCGAGAGGTGCGAGAGCAGCTCGGGGAAAGGTACCGTTCCGTCCAAATAGAGCATCAACCCTTCACGGGTTCCTCTAAAGACGATCTTCGGCTTCCTCACGTACCGAATTCACCGCCCGTGTTCGTCGGGGCTCGCCTGCGGGCCTACCGAAGGGTTTTCGACAGCGCGGGCTCCCTTCCTGCCGTCCTGGAGGCCCGTTTGCCACCAAGCCGGCAGGGCGGGCGGGCGGGAACGGGCCGCGAAATAGGCATCCAGGACGGCCCGGGCGATGGGGGCGGCGGCCGAAGCACCGCCTTCGCCGTGTTCCACCATGGCTACGACCACCACCTCCGGGTCTCCTACCGGTGCGTAAGCGGCGAACCAGCCATGGGAGGGTCCGTTGGAGAGTTCGGCGGTGCCGGTCTTGCCGGCTACCGGGTATTTGACCCCGATGAACGCCCCATACGCGGTTCCCCCCGGTTGAACCACCTTCTGTAAACCTCGTTCCACCGTCTCCCATACCTCACGGGGTAAGTCCACCTGTCTTCCCACCACCGGTTCGGTGTGCTCGAGCCACTCACCCTGTGGCGATACCTTCCCGGCTACCAGATACGGGCGGAACGCCACGCCCCGGTTGGCGATGAGCATGTAAAGCTGGGCCACCTGCAAGGGAGTGGCCGTCATGAAGCCCTGACCGATGGCAAAGTCCAGGGTTTCCGCAGGATACCAAATCTGATAGGCCAAGGGACGGTCTTGGAAGAGAGACCGCTTGTACTCCCGGTCCGGGACGGTGCCGGTTTTTTCTTCCGGGTAAAAATCAAGGCCGGTCGGGGCCCCGAAACCCAGGAGGCGGGCATAATAAGAAAGATCGTCTACACCCACGAGTTCTCCCAGATGCCAGAAGTAATCATTGGAAGATACGGCAAAAGCCCGGTACATGTCTACCCAGCCGTGGGGAGCCTTGTGAGCCTGGATGTTCCAGTCTACTTTCCCGTAGGGGCCATAGCCATCCGCGTAATACCGGTCTTCCGGCTTGACCACCCCTTTCATCAGAGCGGCGATGGCGGTCACGGGCTTGAAAACGGAACCAGGGGGGTAAATGCCGCTGAGCGCCCGGTTAAGGAGGGCCGAGGGTGGCCCCAGGAGGCTGGTGAAGTACGCTCCCCGGTCAGGGCCGTTGGTCAAACGGTTGGGATCGTAGGCCGGCTGGCTGGCCAGGGCGAGGATCGCCCCCGAGCGAAGATCCAGCACGACCACCGACCCGGCGTGTCGTACCCCCGGCCTTCGCCGGTCGAGCCGGCTGATCGACTTGGACAAAGCTTCCTCCGCCGCTTTCTGGAGGTCGAGGTCGATCGTGAGCACCAGGCTCGTGCCGGGGGTAGCAGGCAGTTCACCCAGCACCTGAACCGGTTTAAGGGAGGCGTCCACCTCAACCTGCTGCCCGCCGGGAACTCCCCGTAGATCTCTTTCATACAGGCGTTCGATCCCCGTCTTACCTACCTGGTCCGTGCCCACGTAACCCTGGCCGCGCCAGCGCTTCAGCTCATCGAGGTCGATCGGGCCGAGATAACCGAAGACGTGGGCTCCGAGGCTCCCGTAAGGGTAGGAGCGGGTTGGCATGTCCATAATGAAAACACCCGGTAGTTCGTCCCGCCGCTCTTCGATCGCGATCACTGCTTGGGGATCGACGTCCCGTTCAAGTACAATGGGAACCGGCGATCCTGCTCCTTTAGCCAGAGCCTCCTTCAATCTGTCGGCCGGAATCTTAAGGATGCCGGCCAGCTCATTCAGCACTCGCTCACTGTCACGAGGAAGCCCTTCCGGCCAGGCGACCACCGCGAAGGAGGTCCGGTTGCTCACCAGGACCCGGCCGAAACGATCGTAGAGAAGCCCTCGGGGTGCTCCCGTGCGCATCAGCCGGATGCGGTTTCCCTCCGCCCGGCGCGCGTATTCGTCACCATTTACCAGTTGCAGATCGACCAGCCGGGCGAAGAGCAGAAAGAGCACTATCGCGATCAGGACGCGCAGGATAAGAATGCGCCGTTCCAACTGAGTTTCATCGACCATGAGCCCGTTCCCCCAGCCGGTAGACGACGGGACGCGGCCGCCAGAACCAGCGATGCATAAGGCCGTAGATTAACACCGAGAGAAAGCTGTTATAGAGAACTGCAGGCATTACCGTCTGCAGCCAGAGGCCCGGTAGCGCAGGCCCCGCATGCCAGATCGACCCGAAAAGGAGTTCAAGCGTGGCTCCGGCGAGCGTTCCCGCCGGGACGAGCACGGCCGGTACTTCCCACCGTTCACGGAAGAGATACGTGCCGAGAAGTCCGACTCCGTACCCGGCCAGGAGCCAGGCCCCTGCGCCAGCCCCTAGGAGATTGCCTGCCGCCAGGTCGGTCCACCAGCCGGTGAGAAAACCCGTGCATGCCCCCGCGACCGGCCCGTCCCGCAAGGAACTGTCCAGGACCACGAGCGCCAGGAAGGCCGGCCGTCCCTCCCAGGGCAGGGGAAGCCACAGCAGGTCACGAGGCAAGCCCTGCAGCAAGGCCGCCACCACGACTTCAACCGTTAGGCAGAGGAGCCGGCGCAGGCTCAACGGGCTCACCTCCATTTGCTTCCTCCGGCAACGGTGACTCCGCCGGGGTGCGAAGTGGACCGGGCAACGTCCCGGGCCCGGGGCTCGAGTCCGAAGACGGCCCGGCGGTCGTAGAAGTAGTGGTGGAGGAACTCGCGGAGGAGGAAGGCTGCCCGGGCGAAGCTGTCGATGGCGCCGGCGAAGGAGAGGATGAACCCGACGAAACCAAGCCCGGTGAAACCGGAGATGGGGACGAAGACGAAACCCCTGACACTGCTGGCGAGGTCGTCGTTGCCGGTTTTGCCGGTGCCGGGCGTTCTTCGTCCGGCCGGGAGGCAGGCGACGAGGGCGCGGGGGAGGCCGGGGCCGTTTCCCGAGACGGGCGCGATTGCATCTCTCGCTGCCGGGCGTACGCCTTGCTATCCACCAGGATCAGCAGGTACTCGAGCCGGCCGAAGTCGGCGGCCGGCATGATGGTGGCGTGCGTGGCCAGGCCATAGGGGTCCGGGTCCACGGAGACGACTTTCCCAAGGGGGAGACCTTTGGGGAAAATGCCCCCCAGCCCGGAGGTGATGATCATGTCACCCGGCTTCACCTCGGCATGGGGTGAGAGGGTTCGAGCCTGCAACTGGCCGGAATTACCGGCTACGCCCTCTACCAGGACCAGGTCACCGGTTCGCTCGACGATCCCGCCCACGGCGCTGGTAGGGTCGGTGAGGAGCAGCACCCGGGCCGTGTCTTCGGTGGTGGACACCACCCTCCCTACTGCCCCGCCCGGACTCACCACGACGGCGTTAGGTACCACGCCGGCCTTCTCGCCCCGGTCGAGGAGGACCTGGCGGGTCCACTGCCGCGGAACACGCTCGATGATGGAAGCGCTAATGGCGACGTATTCCGGGGGAGGGTCCATGTGCAAGAGCTGGCGCAACAGGCGGTTTTCCCGCTCCGCCTCCTGCTGCGCGGTCAGCTGGAGCTGGAGACGTACGATCTCCTCCCGCAGTCGCTGGTTTTCGGCGTCGATGCGGCGAAGACGCGCGAGCCAACTTACCTCCTCGTGAACGGCTCGCAGCCAGCCCGTCAGCCGGCTCTGGATCGGCGCCATTGCCTGCTGGACTGCCTCGGAGAAGCGCGTAAGACCGGCTGCATCCCGGCGGGTCAGGTATCCGCCCGTCAGGACTCCCATGAGCACGAGAAGCAGCAAGAGAGCCCGCCACCGCCATCGCCAGACCCGGGCCCGCGTTTCTCCGGCCCCAGCGCCCCACTCGCTCACGACTCCGGTCGCCTCTCCCTCCCGTCCGGCTCATGCTCGACGCGGACTGATGGTTACCTGCTTCAGCAGGTCATAGTGTTCGAGAGCCATCCCGCACCCGTTGACCACGGCGGTCAAGGGATCGTCGGCTACGTGCACCGGCATGCCGGTCTGCTCGGCGATGAGGCGGTCGAGTCCTCGTAACAGAGAACCCCCGCCGGTCATGACGATGCCGCGCTCCATGATATCGGCGGCTAGCTCCGGCGGAGTACGCTCGAGAGTGCTGCGTACCGACTCTACGATGGCCGTCACCGGCTCCGCCAGGGCCTCCCGAATCTCGCTCGTACTTACCGTGATGGTCCGGGGCAATCCCGACACCAGGTCGCGGCCGCGGACCTCTACGGACTCCTCTTCCTCGGTCGGGTAAGCGGAGCCTATCTGGATCTTGACCTGCTCTGCCGTCCTTTCTCCGATAAGGAGATTATACGTTCGCCGCACGTACTGAACGATCGCCTCGTCCATCTCGTCACCGGCGATACGAATGGAGCGGAAGGCGACGATACCGCCCAGGGAGATGACGGCCACTTCAGTGGTACCTCCACCGATATCCACCACCATGTTACCGGTAGCTTCGGCTACGGGTAGGCCCGCCCCGATCGCAGCCGCCATCGGCTCCTCGATCAGCCGGGCTTCGCCGGCCCCGGCCGACTGCGCCGCGTCCACCACCGCCCGCTTCTCCACCTCGGTAACGCCACAAGGAACGCCGATCAATACCCGGGGATGCCAGAAGAGCCCCCGCCGGACCGCCTTGTTGATGAAATAGTTGAGCATCCGTTCGGTAACGTCGAAGTCGGCGATCACACCGTCCTTGAGCGGGCGTAAAGCGATGATGTTTCCGGGCGTGCGCCCCACCATGCGTTTGGCCTCAATACCCACCTTGAGGATCTCTTTGGTCTCCCGGTTGATGGCCACCACCGACGGCTCTTGTATGACCACCCCCCGGCCCTTTACGTATACGAGCGTATTGGCGGTTCCCAGGTCGATGCCCATGTCCCGACTAAATCTGCCCAGCATGCCCGCTCCCCTTTTCCTGCGCGGTCCCGGCGTCGAATACCGCCCATTCTTCTTCGCGTAAGCTGACGTATTGACGATCTCCGACGATAAGATGTTCCACCACCTCGATACCCAAAATCCTGCCGGCCTCCACCAGCCGGCGTGTCAGGGATATGTCCTGGGAACTGGGGGTGGGGTCGCCGCTCGGATGGTTGTGCGCCAGGGCGATGGCAGCCGCACCGCTTCGCAAAGCGAGCCGGAAAACCTCTCGCGGCCTTACGGGAGCTCCGCTCAAATGGCCGACCGAGACCGTTTCACATCCGATCACCCGGCTCTTTACGTCCAGCATCACCACTTCGAACTGTTCCCGGTCGAGATTAGCCAAGCGCCCGCTTACCAGCCGGGCAAGCTCGGCGGCGGACCTAACCACCGGCCGATCCAGGAGGGGTTCCTGCTGGAGGCGGCGTGCCAGCTCGAAAGCGGCCACCAGTCGCCCGGCTTTGGCCGGGCCCACGTCTCGCCGGTCCATCAGCTCACGCGCCGGCACGCGGGAAAGGCGACCGAGGCTCCGGTAAGTGGCCAGCATCTCCTGGGCCAGGTCCAGGGCACTCCTGGAAACCCCGCCGGTTCCGAGCAGCAAGGCCAGGAGCTGAACGTCGCTCAATCCCTCCGGACCCAGCGACAAGAGCCGCTCCCGCGGCCGTGCTCCTCTTTCCCATTCCTTCAGACTCACGCCGCCGTCTGCCCTCCTCACAGAACCCTCACGCCGAACTCCTTGAGCAGCCGGGCGAGCCTCGGTAAAGGCAAGCCCACCACGTTGAAAAAGCATCCTTCCACCCGCTGGACGATGACGGATCCGAGCCCCTGAACCCCGTAGGCCCCGGCTTTGTCCATCGGTTCACCCGATTCGATGTACCGCCAGATCTCCTCAGGACTCAAAGGCCGGAACGTGACCAGGGTCTCCTCGACCTCCGCCCTCGAGACGAACCCGTCCGGGGGACTGGCGATCTCTACCACGGCCACCCCCGTCAACACCCGATGGGTTCGGCCCGAGAGCTTACTCAACATGGCGTACGCTTCCTCCGCGTCCGCGGGTTTCCCCAAAACTTCGTCTCCCAGAACCACGATGGTATCGGCGCCGATGACGAGTGTACCCGGTATGGCCTCCCCGCCGAGCTCCCGCGCGACCCACACGGCTTTCTCCAAAGCCAGACGCCGTGCCATGGCGGGCGGCTCCTCTCCCGGAAGGCGCTCCTCCGCCAGCCCGGGGACCATCACCCGGAAGGCTAAACCGATCCGCCCGAGCAGGTCCTGGCGGCGGGGGGACCCCGATGCCAGCACGATCGGGCGGGTTAGTACCCCGGTCTCACCCATACGGCGACCAACTCCCTGACCTCGTCTCGAACTTGCGCGTCTTAATCCAGCCGCGTCGCCCGGGTCAAGCGCGCCGCAGTGCCCAGGCGGCCAGAACGATTCCGATCAGGGTAAAGGCGTTGAAACGTAACGTCAGCCCGAAGTCGAAAGTAAGTACATCGGCCAGGTGGACTTCACTCAGCCGGAAGCCCCAGCTTACAGCCTTCCCCAGCAAAGGTACGTACTCTCCCAGCCATTCGCCGAGAAGTGTCCCGGCCAGTGCTCCCACCATGATGATCAGAATCCATCGCAGCCAGTCATGTTGCCGCACGATGCCGTCCTCCCCCCTTGCAACTCTGCATGCATTCGATGTACGTGGCCCAATCCCTGGCTGAAGTTGGCCCGCGAAGGCCCCGATCTTTCTTCCGTGATTGGGAAAGACCAGCGGGGGAAGACGGATCTATCCTTCCTGGCTAATCCTACCAGCAGGCGCCCGGGCGGTCAAGAGTGGTGAGGACCGGCGGTAAAGCGGGAAACGGGTTCAATCTCATCCGAATTTGTACTGAACTCCGAAACCGCCTCGCGGGTACCTCCAGTCGATGTTTCCAAAGGGGCAGCCGATACGGCAGGTTCCGCATTCGAGACAACCCTCGAAGGCGATGGTGATGCGGCCCTCTTCCCACTTGTAGACCTCGGCCGGGCAGAAGTAGAGGCAGGGCTTGGCTTCGCAGTCTCGGCAGACCTCCGGATCCTTGATGGCCAGATGGGACCCTTTGTCGGCCTTGAAACGGGTAGTGAAAAGTTTGCGCTGGACATCCACCGCCGGCAACCCGGTCCTTCCATCAGGCCGGTATCCGGTGGTCACGCCTTCCCCCGTCCGGGAACGTGTATCAACGGCAGTGTTCATATGAACGCCCTCCAAGCCCGCCACGCGTCGCCGATGAGCGCGGTCACGGGCCGTTCTTTCAGGATCATCCGCAGGATCTTCTTTTCCTTCACTTTCTTCGGCACCCCGTCAACGGTGAGGAACTCCTGCAGCGCCCGGTTCACCAGCGAGGGATAGACCCCCAGGAATTGCGGGATCTTCTCGATGACCGGGGTAGTATGACGGTATTGCCGCAGATCCTGGAGCACGTAACTCGCCTGCAGTTTCTCCCGGTAAGCCGCGAGTCTCCTGGCACTGAAGTCGCCCGCCCGGGCGGCTTCCACCACCGTCTCGGCGGCCAGGCGCCCCGAGGTGATGGCCAGGTTCGACCCCTCCCGGTGAACTGCGATCACCATCCCGGCCGCGTCGCCGCACACCAGGAAGCCATCACCGTAAAGAGGCGGCATTGCTTCGTAGCCGCCTTCGGGTATCATGTGGGCCATATACTCCTTGGGCTCGCCTCCGGCGACGAGAGGTGCGACCACCGGATGCTGCTTGAAACGCTCGAGGAGTTCGTGCGGGCGGACCCTCCGGCGCTGGAAGTCGCTGATCATCGCACCGAGGCCCACGGAGAGTGATTCGCGGTTGGTATAGATGAACGCGTTGCCGACCATCCCCAGGGTCGAGTCGCCGAAGAACTCGATGACTGCTCCCTGATCTCCCTGGAGCTGGAAGCGGTTTTCGATCACCTCGCGGGGAAGCGAGATGACTTCCTTCACCGCTACGGCCATCGTATCCGCCCGCGGCCGCGCCCGCAGCCCCGAGGCCTCGAGGACCAGCGTGTTCGCCCCTTCGGAAACGATCACCGCGTTGGCCAGGAGCTGGCCATCGGGACGGTCGGTCTCCACCCCGATCACCCGGCCGGAGGTGTCCCGCAGGAGCCGGGTGACAACCGTTTCCGTGATGAGGAGCGCACCTTGCTTGACCGCTTGCGCTGCATACCAGCGGTCGAACTTCGCCCGCAGCACCGTGAAGGCGTTATACGGCTCCCGGTCGTGAACTGCGGTCCGCTGGCCCACTTTGAGGGCGCTGTCCTCCGAAAGCACCCACCACTGCTGGTCAATGACATGGCGCTCGAGCGGCGCCTGCTTCCAAAAGCCGGGGATTATTTCGTCCAGCATCTGGCGGTAGAGGACACCACCCATCACGTTCTTCGTCCCCGGCTGTTCGCCTCGCTCGATGAGGATGACCTTCAGGCCCTCCCTGGCCAGGCAGTAAGCGGCCGTGATCCCGGCCGGGCCTGCTCCCACCACTATGACGTCGAACTTTTCCGGCATTCGTATCGCTCCTGTTCTCGAGCCCTGTTCTCAGCCGGCCAGCACCGGCTGCCCTCATTCTTCTTCCTTCTTCCGGTTCATACCGCCTGTTTCTTCACCGCGGCCACCAGATCCGCGCCGCTTGCTCCCGGCTTCCCGAGTTCGGCGATAAGGGCGGGGACGACCTCGTAGAGGTCACCGACGATGCCGTAATCGGCTACCTTCATGATCGGCGCCTCCGGATCCTTGTTGATGGCGACGATCACGTCAGACGTCTGCATCCCCACCAGGTGTTGTACTGCTCCCGAAATGCCCGCGGCGATGTAGAGCCGGGGCCGTACCGTCTTGCCGGTCTGGCCCACCTGGTGGTCGGCGGTGATCCAGCCCGCATCCACGCAGGGGCGAGAAGCACCCACCACACCGCCCAGGAGGTCTGCGAGTTGTTGAAGAAGCTTGAACCCCTCGGGTCCCCCGAGCCCCCGCCCGCCGGCCACGATAACTTGGGCATCCTGGAGGTGGATGGTGCTGCCCCCCTCGTGAACGAATTCCAGCACCTCCGTGGGCATGTCCTCTTCGTTGAGGTTCACCGGAACGGGGATGATCTCACCCGCCCGCGACCCATCGAAGGGGAGGGCACGGAAGACTCGCGGGCGCACGGTCGCCATTTGCGGGCGACGGTCCCGGCAAAGGATGGTGGCCATGATCGAACCCCCGTAGGCCGGGCGGCTGGCCTCCAGGAGGCGCTCGGCTTTGTTTATGGCCAGCTCGGTACAATCGGCGGTAAGACCGGTGGCAAGCAAGGTGGCCACCGAGCCGGCCAGGTCCCGCCCGAGCGTGGTCGCCCCCATCAGCATAATCTCGGGCTTTTCCTCCTGTACGAGCCGTACCAGCACCTGAGCGTAGGGCGAGTTACGGTAGCGGGCGAGAACCGGATGGTCCGCCACGAAAACCTTGTCCGCACCGTAGCCGATTGCCTGCTGCGGGATCTCGCCGAGCTCAGAACCGAGGACGACGGCGCAAAGGGGAACCCCCAGAACATCCGCCAGTTCACGGCCTTTACCTAGCAACTCCCAGCTGACGCTGGCCGCCTGCCGGGTGACGCCATCTACCTCCACGAAGACGAGAACCCCTTCGTAGCCACCCGCTGCGGGGACCGGCATCTCCCCAGCCCGGCCGGTGCCACCGGGTTCGCCGGTAGCCGGCGTCTTCCCGCCGGGCGTACTCCCTGCGGCGGCCGCCGCGGTCGCTTTGCCGCCCGCCCCCCCGCTCTTGGCCCGTTCCAGTTCCCGTTTCTTCATCATGCGGGCAGTAACCTCTTCGGCGCGCGGCCCCACCAGCTCCAGGGCATCGGTCGGGCAGGGGACGAGGCAGAGCCCGCAGCCGGTACATTTATCTTCGATCGAGGAGGCCAGACCGTCCACCATTTCAAGGGCTCCGAACGGGCAGGTAGAGACGCAGATCTGGCATCCAATACATTTGGCTTTCAGAACATGAATCTTGGGCATCGGCTTCTTGGCCACGGGACTCTTGCTCCTTTCACGGGCTCAGGCGCCCATCGCGATGATGCCGCGGCTTCGGAGCTGCTCTACCAGCTTCCTGGCCACCTCCGGCGCGGGGCCGGCAAGGCGCGGCCCGGCTTGCCGTTCCGGTGGGGAAAAGATCCGCCCCACCACGGTCGGCGACCCCTTCAGGCCGATCTGGTTCGGGTCGGCCGCAATGTCGTCCTTGGTCCAGATCTTTACCTGGTAGCGAGCAGCCCGGATCAGGGAGGGCAGGCTCGCATACCGGGGTTCATTCAGCTCTTTACTTACCGTAAGCAACGCCGGAAGCCTGGCTCGCACCACTTCCCTGCCCTCCTCGAGAAGACGTTCCACCACGATATTCCGCTCCTCGAGGGAAAAAGACCGGATCCCACAGACATAGGTGAGGACCGGAATTCCAAGCCGGGCGGCGATCCCCGGACCCACCTGGGCGGTATCCCCGTCGATCGCCTGCTTACCGGTGAAGACGAGGTCGACCGGCCGCTCCTGGTTGAGCTTGTGGATGGCTTGCGCCAGCACATAGCTGGTGGCGAGGGTGTCGGCACCGGCAAAGGCCCGGTCGGTCAGCAGGATCGCCTCGTCCGCACCCTGAGCGATGCACTTTTGCAGTGCCTCGGCGGCCTGGGGTGGCCCCATGGAGATGACGGTCACCCGGCCGCCGAATCGTTCCCGCAACTGCACCGCGGCCTCCACCGCGTGCAGGTCGTAGGGATTGACGATCGAAGGAATACCCTCCCGGATCAGCGTGTTAGTCTTCGGGTCGATCCGGACTTCGGTCGCATCCGGAACCTGTTTGATGCATACCACAGCGTGAATTCCCTGGCTTTGGGGCACCCCACTCACTCGCTTTCTTCGGTGCTTCGTTCAAGATCGACCGGCCCCCGGTTGACCCGGTGATGCCGGTGCTTCCAGGACCAGCTGGCGGTACGTCTTCTTTCCTTTACGCAAGACCACCAGCCCGTCCTTCGCGTCGGCCAGCGTGACCAGCCGGTCGATGCTCTCCACCCGCTCCCCGTTGATCTCGATTCCCCGCTGGTCGATGAGCCGCCGCCCCTCCGAGCGGGAGCTCGCGAGTCCCGCTCGAACCAGAGCGTCCAAGATGGGGAGGCCGGCCTTCAGTTCAGCGGGGTGCACCTTCACCGAAGGGATGGCCTCCGCCTGTCCGCCCTCCCGGCCGAAGAGGGCGTCGGCGGCCGCCTGGGCTTTCTTCGCCTCCTCCTCGCCGTGCACGAGCCGGGTAACCTCGTAGGCGAGCACGCGCTTGGCCTCGTTGATCTGCTCACCCGGCAGCGCGGCCAGGCGTCTCACCTCGTCCATGGGCAAGAAGGTGTAAAGGGCGAGGAAGCGGCCGACGTCGGGGTCGTCCACGTTGCGCCAGTATTGATAGAAGTCGTAAGGGCTGGTAAGCTCGGGCGAAAGCCAGACCGCTCCCGCCTCGGTCTTTCCCATCTTCTTGCCGCTGCTCGTGGTAAGGAGCGGGAAAGTGAGCCCGTAGGCTTCGACGTCCTCTACCCGGCGGATTAGGTCGGTGCCGGCGAGTATGTTGGACCACTGGTCGTCCCCGCCCATCTGCAGCCGGCAGCCGTAGCGCCGGTAGAGCGTCAGGAAGTCGTACGCTTGTAGCAGCATGTAGTTGAACTCAATGAAGGAAAGCCCCCGCTCGAGACGGGTGCGGAAACACTCTGCCGCCAGCATACGGTTCACCGAGAAGTGAACCCCGATCTCCCGCAGGAAGGCCACGTAGTTGAGCGGCAGGATCCAGTCGGCATTATTGAGGAGCAAGGATCGGCCGGAGAGGTCCAGGAAACGCTCTACCTGCCGGCGGATCGACTCCGCGTGGGAGGCAATGGTCTCCCGGCTCAACATCTTGCGCATTTCGGTCTTGCCGCTCGGGTCACCAATCATGGCGGTACCGCCACCCAGGAGGACAATGGGCCGGTGACCGGCAAGTTCCAGGTGTTTGAGGGCGATGAGGGGCAGGAGGTGCCCCAGGTGCAGGCTGGGCGCGGTGGGGTCAAAGCCCACGTAGACCGTCACCTGGGTTTCACCGAGGAGCCGTTCCACTTCCTCGGGGTGGGTCACCTGCTGCACGAAGCCCCGCTCGACCAGCGTCTGGAACGGGTTGACGGTCATTCGCCGTTGCCCCCTGCGGCTTGAGTGGCTCCGGCTCGTAGTTCCTGAGCCCGCGCATGGAAACGACCGGCGATTTCGGCGAATACCCGGGCGGTCTCCGGATCGGCCAGCGGGTTACCGGTGTCTCCCGATTCCCGCAGGCCCACCTCCAGCGGCACCCGGCCGAGGAGCGGGATGCCCAGGCGTTCGGCCATCTCGTCGGCTCCGCCGCGGCCGAAGATGGGAGTGGCTTCGCCGCAGTGCGGGCAACGGAAGTACGACATGTTCTCCACGATGCCGAGCAAGCGCTGGCGGGTCTTGCGGGCCATGGCCGCCACCCGGGAGGCCACGTTGGCCGCCACCGGTTGCGGAGTAGTCACGAGCAAGAGCATCCCCTGCGGGATAAGCTGGTACATGCTGAGGGCGATGTCGCCCGTGCCGGGCGGCATGTCTACCAGCAAGTAGTCGAGATCGGCCCAGAGCACGTCACTGAGGAACTGCTGGAAAGCTTTGGTCAACATGGGTCCGCGCCAGACCACGGGTGTCTTCTCGTCTACGAAAGAGCCCATGGATATGATCTGAACCCCGTTGGCACTCTGCGGTACGATGGCCTGGTCGTCTAAGACTACGGGCGCGTTCTCCACCCCCATCAGGTGGGGGATGCTGAAACCGTAGATGTCGGCGTCGAGGATTCCGACCCGCAGCCCTTGCCTCGTCAAAGCAACCGCCAGGTTCGCCGTCACCGTCGATTTCCCTACCCCGCCCTTGCCGCTGGTGACGCCCACGATGACGGTCTTCGTGTCTTCGTCCAGGATATGCGAACGGGCTTCGGCCCGGGGTGAAAGCTCGCCCACCAGTTGCCGGCGCTCTTGCTCGGTCATCGTGCCCAGTTTCACTTCCACCTCTTCGATCCCGGGCACTTGCTGGAGGCGCTGGCGCACGCTTTCACTAATGGTCTTCTGTAAAGGACAGCCGGCAACCGTTAAGGCTATCTCCACCCGCACCTTACCGCCGCTTATGTCAACGGCCCTCACCATGTGCAGGTCTACAATGCTCCGGTGAAGTTCCGGATCGTAGACCTCACGCAGGGCCTGTATGATATCCTCTTTGGTTATTGCCACGCCGAGTCCTCCCGAGAGAGTAAATCAAGTACGAACCATGCTAATGGTAATCCCGAGCGTAAAGGGCGTCAACCGCCGCGCGTCGATTCGCGCCGGACGCGGTCACTAATACGCGCGAGCCAGGGTTACGCCCTGGTAGTAGTGGGTGAGGATCTGCTGGAAATTCGCCCCCCGCCGGGCCATCCCCGCGGCCCCGTACTGAGAAAGCCCTACTCCGTGCCCGTACCCCCGGACCTCAAAGCGCAAAATGCTCCCCTGCGCTTCCACTTCAAACCAGGAACTTGGCAGCCCCAGCGCCTCTCGCACCTCCCGGCCCGTGTAGTAATGGCCGTTCAGCTGGAGGAGCCGCACACGTCCCGAAGGGTAACGGCCAACCACCTGGACCCGGACCGTCCCGCTGCCGACCGCCGCGCCCCGGCCGGTGCCGGTTCCCGCCGAACCGGAAGCATGTGGGGATGAGGCGGAGAGCCTGGCCAGGGCCGAGGCGATAGGAATCGTAACCGTCGTCCGCCAGTAAGGGGAATCCTCTTCATAGGGGCTTTCGACCGAGCGCAAGTAAGGCAGCGCCGTAGCCCAGTAGTTCTCGCTGTCCTCCGTGCGCCCGCCGGAGGTGGAGTGGAAGGCAGGAAAGATAAGCTGGCCGTCGTGGATGATAACGACGCCGCGGGTCTCGCTGACCGCTTTTCTTATGCGGCAGATGTTCCACTGGTAAAGTAGAAAACCCCATTTCTTCTTCAGTTCTTCCTGGCTCTGCCAGGCTTGCCCGGTCCGGAAATCGGAGGACAGACTCGCCCGGGGTGCCTCGGGGATCTTGACCCCGGAGACGAGCGCCCGCAAGGCGAAGGTACGGGCCGCGATCGCCTGGGCCTTGAGTGCCTCCAGGGGGAATTGGGCCGGCATCTCGGCTGCCACTACCCCCACCAGGTACTCCTCGAGGGGGAGTTCTAGCAGCTCTTGCTCTTTTACATCCCAAAGGGTGAGGGTAGGACCGGCTGGGCCAGGGTGACCGGACCGCTCGGAAGTCACGGCCGGGGAGCGGAAGGGAGGCAAGACCGGTAACGTCACCCACGGCTGAAGCAATAAGCCCAGGACCAGAATTAGCAGGAGCATCCAGAGGCGCCGCCGGTCTGATCGGGCTGGCCGAAGAGCCCTCCTGCCTGGAGGCCGCTGCCTGAGACGTAGCCCCGGCTGCCGGTATGAATATAACCCCAACCATCCGTGACCCGGTGCCCACATCGTGCCTCCCGAACCCGGGCTGTCTACTGGTTTCACCCCTCACCGGTATTCGGGAAAGTGGCAGCGTAGTACGGCCGAAGTCACGGCTGGCTCAATTCGAGGCCGGCTCGATCACCTCGGCTTCGGAAAAACCGCGGCGGCGCAGGTCTTCGGCGAACGCATACGCGTTCTTACGGCTTCTGAACGCCCCCACCTGCACCACCACCTGGTTGCTGCCCGGTCCTGCCTTGGTCACCCAGATATCCAGCTGGGCTGCTTTAGCTTGCTCGACCAGGGAGTCAGCGGCCTCCCGGCTGTCCCGCCGCCCCACGATCACCCGGTAGAGCCCCGAGGACTTCGTTGCTCCTGCCTCTGGCGACTGGTGCGCGGAGGAGGGGGACCCGGGCGACGACACCGGCGGCGCCGCCGGCTTGGGCTCAGGCTTTGGCTGAGGGGAAGGTTGAGAAGAAGGTTGGGTAGCAAGTTGGGAAGTAGACCCGGAACTTCCAGCTGCCGGGGTCTCCGGCGGTGGTGTTTCTGGCCCGACGGTGGGTAGCGAGATGGCGGGTGACTCACCTTGAACAAGAGGCGGCAGTACCTCCCCCTCGTTGGCCTCGCCTGCCCCACCCGCTGCCGCCCCGGCGGTTGTATCTGACCCCGGGCCGGCAGTTTCACTGCGAGTCGCGTCCGCGTTTTGGGAGCCGGGACCCGTCGTAAGCCCCTGGCTGGCGACGGGGACGGAAGGTTCTCGGCCATCCCCGCCCGGGTTTCCTAAGATTCGCAGTCCGACGTAGTATCCCAGCGCGAGACAGGCGAACACGGCGATGATGTAGAGGATAGTCGCCTGGGGACGATAGCTTTTGGCTTTCTTGGTCCTGGCCCTGCCTGCTACTTTGGTTACTTCCGGTGACGGCGGAGCCGGCTTGCCGGCCGGCTTGACACGCCCCGCTCTATGCCTGCCCCCGTGCATCTTGTCATCCCCCCACGCGTTCCACCTGGTTCATCTTCTTGGCATAGGTCTTCCATTCCTGCCGCCAGAGCGGCCTGACGTCCCCCACCAGATACAGCGAGCCGCATACCAGCACGGTGCCCTGCGGCCCGGCCAAGGTTAATGCCTGCTCGACCGCCCGTTCCGGGTCATGGGCCGCGACCCAACCCGATGGGAGACGCAGGCCTGATGCGCGCACGTACCCGACCAACTCCTCCGGGGAGGCGGGACGGCTCCGGGGATGCCGGGGGCGGGTGGCCACGAACCCGTCGGAGAGGGGCAGGATCTCACCCAGTACCGCTGGCCAGTCTTTGGCGGCCAGCGTGCCGTAGACGATGATGAGCGGGCGGCTCGGCCGGAGAACCTGTAGCGCCCGGGCCAGGGCCCGGGCGGCGGAAGGGTTGTGGGCCCCGTCGAGGACCACGCGCGGGGCAAAAGCGACGGTCTCCAGCCGCCCGGGCCATTGTACCCGCTCGAGTCCTTCCCGGATCGCGCTCCAGGGCTCCCCTGCCTTTCCCAGCCTCCCCTGCCGGCGGGTCCAGGCGAGCACCGCCGCCGCGGCCACGGCTCCGTTTACCCCCTGGTGTGCACCGGCCAGGGGAATCCGCAGCTCGATTCCTTGCCGGTTCTCCTTCACGGTAAACGTTGTGCCTTCCCAACTCGTCTCGCGAACTTCTACCGTCCATCGCCCATATGTAGGTGTCTGCGCCGCCCCCTCTGACCTGGCCTCGGAGGCGGTCAGAGCTGAAGGTGCAACAGATGCGGTAGGTTCCTCCGTCACCCAGACGGCGTCGACCGTCCCCACCTGCCGCAATCGTTCCTCGATGACCATGGCCGCTTCCGTGGCCTGGGGCGCGATGACTGCCGCCGCTCCCGGTTTGATGATGGCAGCCTTCTCACCCGCGATCGCTACCAGGGTACTCCCCAGAACCTCGGTATGATCGAGCCCGATGGGGGTGATCACTGACACCTCCGGCGAAACCACGTTGGTCGCATCGAGCCGGCCCCCGAGCCCTACCTCCACCACCACGGCCTCGACCCCGGCCCGGGCGAAGGCGAGGAAGCCGGCGGCAGTATAGAGCTCGAACTGGGTCGCCGGCCCGAGCTCGGGCCGGACCTCTTCGACCTGTGCCGCCGCGCTCAAGGTCTCGGCCACTACCCGGGCAAACTCCGGCTCCGGCAGTGGCCTGCCATCGATGGCCACTCGTTCGGTTGGCGACGAGAGGTGGGGGGAGGTGAAGAGACCTACGCGTAACCCTGCCGTTTGCAGGATGGCAGCTATGGCCGCCGCCGTTCCCCCCTTCCCGTTCGTCCCCGCTACGTGAACCACCGGGAATGCCCGCTCGGGGTGACCGAGCCGCGACAGAATCGCTTCGGTTCGTTCGAGTCCCGGTCGCATACCGAATCGTTCCCGGGCTGCCACCGCGGCCACCGCTTCCGCGTAGGTCATTGCCATCCGCGTCGCACGTATCACGACCGGCACCCCTCGGCACCGGCCCCGTCTCCGGCCTCCGGTCCGGTGACCCCGGCCAGCAGCGCCAGCCGGGCGGCGAGCTTGGCCTTGATCTCTTCGTAACGGGCAAGTCTTTCCTTTTCCCGTTCCACCACCGATGGAGGCGCCTTGGCAACGAAGCGTTCGTCGGCAAGACGCCTGGCCGAGCGTTCGGCCTCGGTCCTTGCTTGGGCAAGCTCTTTCTCAAGGCGCGCCTTTTCGGCCGCCAGATCCACCATCCCGGCGAGAGGCAGGTAAATCTCGACGCCGCCTGCCACCACGGCCAGCGCCTGGTGGGGACGGGCCGCCCCGGTGTCGTGCATTTCCACCCCTTCGGGATCGAGGCCGGCCAGCTGCTGCATTAGCTCCGGCGAATCCCCCAGCGTCCGCAGGGAAGGCTCGCTTCCGTAGAAGAGGGCCCGGATCTTGCGCCCGGGAGCGACCTGCAGCTCCGCCCGGAGGTTGCGGATGGCGCCGATCACCTCCCGCAAGAGCCCCACCTCCCTCTCGGCCTCCTCATCGATCAACCGGGGGTCGGCAGTAGGCCACGGTTGAATCATGATGGAGCGCACCCGGCGTTGGGAGGGTGGTCCCCCGGCCCCTCCGTCGCCTGACCCTTCCCCGGGCCCCGGCGGGTCGGGCAGGCGCTGCCACAGCTCTTCCGTGACGAACGGCATGAAGGGGTGCAACATCTCCAGGGTGCTGCGGAGCACGAACCAGAGCACCTGCCGGGTTGCCTCCCGCGCGGGCCCGGGCGCACCGTAGAGCCGCGGCTTGCTCATCTCGATATACCAGTCGCACAGCTCATCCCAGATGAAATCGTAAAGCTCGCGGGCGGCTTCGCCCAGGTCGTACTCCTCCAGGTGATGCGTGAGCTCGCGGGCGGCGCGACTCCAGCGGGAGAGAATCCACCGGTCCGCCAGGCTCAGGTCCTTCCGATGCGCCGCCACCCAGCCGGCCATGCGGGCGACCGTACCGGAGGTCCCCGGTATGGCCGGGAGCTCCGGTGAGAAGCCCTCCAGGTTCAACAGGGCAAAACGGGTAGCATTCCAGACCTTATTGGCGAAATTACGGGAGGCCTCCACTCGTTCCGGTACATAGCGCATGTCGTTGCCGGGCCCTACCCCGTTCACCAGCGTGAACCGGAGAGCGTCCGCCCCGTACTCCTCGATCACGTCGATGGGATCGATGCCGTTGCCCAGGGATTTACTCATCTTCCGGCCCAGGGCATCCCGCACCAGCCCGTGGATGAGCACCGTCCGGAAGGGCACGTCTCCCATGAACTCCAGGCCCATGAAAACCATGCGGGCGACCCAGAAGAAGATGATGTCGAAGCCGGTGACGAGGAGCGTCGTCGGATACCAGTGCTCAAGCTCCGGCGTCTGCTCAGGCCAGCCCAGGGTGGAAAAAGGCCAAAGCGCCGAGGAAAACCAGGTATCGAGCACGTCCGGATCCTGGCGGATCTCGCTTCCCCGTGCTCCGCAGCGGGGACACTCCTCGGGGTCATCGGTCGCCGCCCACCGGTGACCGCACCGGTCGCAGTACCAGACCGGGATCCGGTGACCCCACCAGAGCTGCCGGGATATGCACCAGTCCCGTACGTTCTCCACCCAGTTCAAAAAGAGCGTGGTGAACCGCTCCGGGACGAAGCGCACCCGCCCCTCCCGCACCGCCGCCAGGGCCGGTTCGGCCAGGGGGCGCATGCGCACGAACCACTGTTGGGAAACTAGCGGCTCGACCACCGTCCCGCAGCGGCTGCAGTGCCCGACCGCGTGGCGCAGCGGCTCGACCTTCACTAGATACCCTTGGGCCTCGAGATCCGCGACCACCCGCCGGCGGCACTCCTCCCGGCTCAAGCCCCGGTACGGCACGGGCACGGCGTCCGTCATGCGGGCATCCTCGTCGATGACCTTCACCATCTCCAGCGCGTGCCGGCGCCCCATGTCGAAGTCGTTGGGATCGTGGGCCGGCGTGACCTTCACCGCCCCCGTGCCAAACTCGGGGTCGACATACTCGTCGGCGAAAACGGGCAGCTCCCGGCCCACCAGAGGGAGCAGTGCCCGGCGGCCCACCAGCCCCCGGTAGCGCTCGTCCTGCGGGTGAACTGCTATGCCGGTATCCCCCAGCATGGTTTCAGGCCGGGTGGTCGCCACCACGATGAACTCACCCGTCTGAGCGGCCGCAGAAGAGGAAGCGGCAGCCGGTGAGGAAGAGGGCAGGAGCGGATAACGGATGTAATAGAGGCTCCCGTCGCTCTCTTCGTGTTCGACCTCGATGTCCGACAAGGCAGTACGGCAGCGGGGACAGCAGTTGATGATGTAATCTCCCTGGTAAATGAGCCCCTTTTCGTAGAGCCGAACGAATACCTCCCGCACCGCCCGGGAACACCCTTCATCCATGGTGAACCTTTCCCGATTCCAGTCGCAGGAGCTGCCCAGCCGCTGCAACTGCTGGATGATGCGGTGGCCGTAGTGCTCCTTCCAGGCCCAGACCCGTTCCAGGAAGGCCTCTCTCCCCAGGTCGTAGCGGGTCTTGCCCTCCTTGGCCAGCTCTTCTTCCACGCGAATCTGGGTGGCAATGCCTGCGTGATCCGTGCCGGGTATCCAGACGGCATTCTTCCCCCGCATCCGTTCCCAGCGGACCAGGATATCCTGCATCGTGTTGTCGAGGGCGTGTCCCATGTGGAGCTGGCCGGTCACGTTGGGCGGCGGGATCACCATCGAAAATGGTTCACGGTTGGGATCGACTTCGGCAGAAAAGAGTCGTTCCCGCAGCCAGAAATCGTACCAGCGAGGCTCGATCTCTCTGGGATCGTACGCCTTCGGCAGTCCGAACGCTTCCTGGCTCCTACCAGCGCTGGTTGCCGTAGTAGTTTCCATGCTCTCTTCCGCCACTCCCGTTTCCCCCTCGCCTTTCCTTGGTCTTTCCCTTACCTGACCTTTCATGTTTCCTTGCCCGCAGCCCGGGGTTGTTGCCTCCTGGAGGCAATGGAGGCAAGAACCCGCAGAACAACAGCGGAACAACAAAAAACCTCTTTCGCTCCCAGGGCGAAAGAGGCACTTCCGCGGTACCACCTGAATTCCTGAGCCATCCCGCAGCCGTCTGCCGCCGGCTTGGCCCAGGCGCTCCTGCTCGGTAACGGCAAGACCCGGCTGCCGCTACTCCCTCGCTACCCGGTGGGTCGTTTCGCAGCAGCAGCTCCGGAGCGACCTTCAGCCGGTGAACAGAACGGGCCTTCCACCCCCCGAGCCCGTCTCGCTCGCTGCTCCGGCCGGCTTACTCCTC
>DUMU01000043.1 GCA_012839805.1 Bacillota bacterium
CCCACGAATCGTCACTCCTTTGGTTTTGTCTCACCAAAGATGATTCGTGGGCTTTTTGTAGGGTCCTGCAAGCCGCAGCACTTCTTGGTTACAATAATCCCTGGTAAAATATGGTACGCGACTTTTGAAAACAACAATATACACCAAGGTGAGCCACGGGTCAAAGGAGTGCGGGGCTGACCTCCAGTCCCGGATGGCACGCCAGCTACAGTTGTCAACCAGCGACTTTGATGACCTGGTAGATTGCCCCCTCTCTTACGAGACGTTTGTCGCTAAGCTGAGACGTGAGGGGCGACTGTGAGAAGTAAGCGTCCGGGCAAGCCGGCCGTACAGTGAGGTGTGTCAACGCCCCGCTCGCAGGGGTGTAGGGTGCGGCCGGCTGGACCCGGGCTGCACCCCAGCGAGGCCGCAGCAGGCGGTGCGAGCCCGTGGGCACGCCGAGTTTCGAAGGCGCGGGGTTCAGCCGGACCAGCGCCACGGAATCATTGTTGGCTGCCCCTTCCGGCGCGAGCAGAAGGTCGGGAGCGGTGACGGTCTCATCGGGCGTTACGAAGACCCGGGTTTCAGCCACCGCCTGGCCGGTCTCGGCCGGTCGTGCCAGGAGGCTGCGAGCGGTCCGGTTCGCCCGGTCCGGCAACCCGGCGAGCCCGCGGCCTGCGGGTGGCTCGCCGTTCACGGCGAACCCCCGGGCCTCCCGGTCGACGGGCGGCCGGGCCACCGCCACCATCGCTCCCGCCACCATTCCCGCCTTGACCGCCTGAACGGTCTGCCACCCCGCCGGCACGTTGTCCAGGCGGTATTGACCGTTCGCCGCGGTGGTGGCCACCAGTGCCGTTCCTTTTACGGTGACTCGAGCACCCGCGACGGCGAGACCCTGCAGATCAATCACTTTTCCGACGATTGAACCCGTAGGCTCCGGTCCGCCGCCGCCACCTCCGCCTCCACCACCACCTCCGCCACCTCCGCCCCCACCACCGCCACAACCTGCCACCAGGAGCGCCAGGCCGAGAACGGTAATCCTTAGGCGGGATGCGCCGACTTCCTTGGTAGGGAATGGCCGTTTTTTCTACTGCTGCCAACGAGGGCGCGACCGGTCGGCAGGAAGACCGGCCGGCAGGAAGACCGGTCGGCAGGAACGCCGGTTAAGCAGGAAGGGCATGTGATAAAGTGTGGCCTGGGGCAAGCGGACGCCGGGTCAGGGCGCCGGCAAAAATCACCTCTACCCGACGCGACGAAGAATGACGAAGAATTACGAGAGCGGGGAGGAAAATGGTCGCGGCCGGAGAAGAACACAACCGGTCCTAGAAACGGTTACCATACCGTAACAGGGATGGTAGCCGAAGGCTTACGGTGAAGCGTGGGGTGGGCTGCCGGTTGGTAAGTTAACGGACTTGTGGCAAACTAAGGAAATGACGGCCGCCGTCATTGGAATGAATAACCAGTACCGCCGGTGCGCGCTGCCGGGCTTTTCTTCGGACGGCATGGGGTCCTGTGGCGGGTTGGTTTATGGCATCTGTAGTATGGGAGGCATCTGTGGCAACGAAGGAGGTGACCGGGGTGGCGAAACGTGAGGGCAGGCAGGTGCTCTGCCTGGTATGGAAGAATCAGGCAACGCGCCAACGGTATCTGATCGGATACCTTTCCCGGGATGAGGCCGGCTACCATTTTCGCTACGACCTGGCGTCACCCCGTTCACTCAAAGCCGCGATGCAAGTGGGGTTCGTGTTGCCAGACGCCTTCCCCGACCCGGAGGGGGAGTGGCATTCGGACCGGCTGTTTCCCGTCTTCGCCCGCCGGCTACCTCGGGGCGAGCGAGCGGAAGGACTTAAGGAGGCGGGCGTGCCGTTCGACGACCCTATGGAGTTCTTGCGCCTGACCGGCGGTAGACTCGTCAACGATACGCTGGAGTTCCTCGAGCCAATCGAGCCCGGGGAGAGGGCCGGGGAGTATTCGGTTCGGTTCCCGGTAGCCGGCTGGCGGTACTACGAGGGCGAGGCGGTTATTGACGAGTTACGTCCCGGGGCCAGAGTATGGCTTGAACTCGAGCCGGATAACCCGTTTGACGCGAGCGCTATCCGGGTGTTGTCCCCGTCCCGGGTTCATGTGGGTTACGTTCCGGCCATCTATTCGTGGTACTTGGACGATGCTGTCTCGAGGGGCGATTACCGAGCCATAGTGGACCAGCTGGGGCCGAAAGAAGACCCGCAACAGCGAGTAATGGTCCATTTTCAGAGTCGCGTTCGGTCCCTTACCAACGTGACCCCCATGCCGAAAGGAATCGACAAGTACGTCGGGCGGCTGAAAACGCCAATGGTGATAGCCCGGATGCTGCCCTTAGCGCCCTGGGAAGAGGAGCCGGGCAGCGAGGATAGCAAGTTCAGCGGGCGCAGGCTCGAGGACCTGCACCTCGATACCGGGAGCAAAGCGGCGGTACTTGAGGTCAAGCGGCGTCTTCAGGCGGAAGTCCCGGAAGTCAAGAAGCTGGTTATTTTCGGCTCCGTGGCGCGGGGTCAGGCAGGTCCGGACTCGGACTTAGACCTGCTAGCCTTGACTACGCACGAGCTACCCTATGAAGAGAAGCAGCGGATTTACGATATCATTTTCGACGTTAACATCCAATACGATACAAACTTAAGCATCGTGTGCGTTGGTGAGGAGCTATGGAACCTCGGTCCGTTCTATCTTCCAATTCGTCCTGACGTAGAACGAGAAGGAGTTTTGGTGTGAGAGAGGATGAGTACAAAGGCATCTTAGCTGAACACTGGCTAGAAAAGGGGGAAGATGCACTAGAGTCGGCCGTTCTAGAGCTGAAGGGTGGCCATAAGGAAGCTGCAGTTAACCGTTGTTATTACGCGTGTTTCTATGCGTTTAGCGCAGTACTTACCAGGGCCGGCCGGCGTTTTAGGAAACACGCTGCGGTGCGCGCAGCTCTAAATCGTGATTATGTCAAGAAAGGGATCATTCCGAGAGAATTGGGCAGGTTATACAACATGCTGTTCTTGAATCGAGAGCGAGCTGACTATCAACCGCTGGCGAGGTTCGAGTACGAGACCATTCGACGGTGGATTTATGAGATCAGAGGTTTCATCGACTGGTGCAGGAAGTACGTCGATATCGCCGAAGGTAACGAAGGCGACCGTAAATAGAGGTTAGACACAGGAAGCTACGAGGATAGGCAGAGGGTAGGCTAATGGGTACATCCGTTGAGGTCGGAGTGGCAGCGAAGACCTTGGAAAAGGCAGGGGACAAGCCCGGCTTTAAGGTCCCCGTGTTCGACCTCAGCCGGCAGAATGCCGAGCTGCACGACGAGATCTTCGCGGCGCTGGAGCGGGTGATCGGAAGCGGACACTTCATCCTCGGGGAGGAGGTCGAGGCGTTTGAAGCCGAGATCGCCCGCTTGTCCAGAGTCCGCTACGCGATCGGCGTCGGCAACTGCTCGGATGCGCTGCACCTGGTGCAGCTCGCGCTCGGGATCGGGATCGGGCCGGGGGACGAAGTGATCACGACGCCTTTCACCTTCTTTGCCACCGCCGGGGGGACGGCCCGGCTGGGGGCTCGGCCCGTTTTCGTGGATATCGATCCCGTGACCTTTAACATCGATCCGGCCCGGGTGGAGGCGGCCATAACGCCGAGGACCCGGGCTATTATCCCCGTTCACCTCTACGGGTTGCCGGCGGATTTGCCGGCGCTCCGCAGAGTGGCCGACCGCCACGGCCTGGTGCTGATCCAGGACGCGGCGCAGGCGCTGGGGGCTCGGGTTGCCGGAGTTCAGGAGGCCGGGCAGCCGGCTGCTGGAGCTCAGGTTACCGGGGCCCCGTCTCCCTCCACTCTCGCCGGTCCAGCCGCGCCTGACCCTCCGACAAGACGGTCCTGCGCGGTTATGGATACGGACACCCACCGCAAACCGCCGTCGCCACCTGCTCAGGCCAACAGGCCTACGCCCCGAGACTTGGCCGGGAGGAGCGTCCGTACGCCGGTGGGAACTGCCGCTTCTCAAGCCCTGGGAGGCGGTAACGACGCGCCGATCGCCGCTATCGGCGACGTCACGTGCTACAGCTTCTTCCCGACCAAGAACCTCGGGGCGTTTGGCGACGGCGGCATGATCGTCACGGACTCTGCCGAGCTTGCCGAGCGGTTGCGGATGCTGCGGGCTCACGGTTCAAAGCCCAAGTACTACCACCACCTGTTCGGATACAACAGCCGCCTCGACGCCCTGCACGCCGCGGTCCTGCGGGCGAAACTCCCGTACCTGCCGGCCTGGATCGAACGCCGCCGGGCCATCGCCGCCCGCTACCGCTTGCTCCTGGCCGATACCTGTCCCGTTCGGGACGGGCTGGTGGAGCTCCCGGCCGAGGCGTGGCCAGCGGCAGCACCAGCGCAGGCACCCGCACCCGAAGCAGCAGACCTGGCCGGAGCGGCCGGAGCCGGGCATGCGTACCACGTATACCACCAGTTCACCATCCGGGTGCGCCGCCCGTACCGGGATGCCCTGCGCTAGCACCTGGCTCAGCACGGAGTGCAGACGGCGGTCTACTACCCGCTCGCACTCCATTTACAGAAGGTGTTCGAGCCCGTGGGCTACCGGCCCGGCGACTTTCCCGAAGCTGAACGGGCCACCGAGAAAGGCCGAACTCAGCTCAGTCCGATCGGCTGAACGCCACCGATGGGGGTGTTGCGGCGGTCGCCGAAGCTCATTGGGGACCAGACGGTGCAGCTGTGTCCGGTACGTCGAGGACAAAGTTTATAAGGTTACCTGGGGCTTGCCGCTGGTCAAGTCCTATGGTCTCCCGAGCGGGTTGACCTCGGCAACAAACGCTACATCACCAAGAACCCCAACAAGGTCACCGGCGCCACGGCCCCGGCCTCTCTCGTGGTGGGTCCGGCCTTCTGAGAACCGATCCAGGACGTGGAGTCCGCTTCTTCGGGTCCGGAGGCCTCCTGGGGTGTTAAGGGAAGGAGGACTCTTGTGTGAAGACAGTGATCCTGGCTGGTGGAATAGGCTCGCGGCTTGCAGAGGAGACCACCGTTCGCCCCAAGCCGATGGTCGAGATCGGCGGCAGGCCGATTCTGTGGCACATCATGAGTATCTACGCAAGCTACGGGTTCAATGAATTTATCGTAGCGCTAGGCTACAAGGGTGAGGTTATCAAGGAGTATTTCCTTAACTTCTATGCCCTGAATAACGACCTGACCATCGACCTGAGCACTGGTCAAACAATCATCCACGACGGAAACCAGCCCAACTGGAAGGTACACCTGGTCGATACGGGGCTACGAACCCAAACGGGGGGCCGCATCAAGCGGCTTGCTCGTTGGATTGGTAATGAAACGTTTATGCTCACGTACGGGGACGGGGTCGCAAACGTCGACCTTCGGGGGCTTTTAGACTTCCACCGATCCCACGGCAAGTTGGCCACCGTGACTGCGGTTCGCCCCCCGGCTCGCTTCGGAGGCCTGGGTTTCGACGGGGATCTAGTGGTTCGGTTTGTCGAGAAGCCTCAAACGGGCGAGGGTTGGATCAATGGGGGGTTCTTCGTTCTCGAGCCGGGCGTGCTCGACTACATAGAAGGCGACGACACCGTATGGGAGCGTGAGCCTTTAGAACGGTTGGCCGCTGACGGCCAGCTTGTAGCCTACAAGCACGCCGGATTCTGGCAGCCGATGGACACTTTGCGCGAGAAGCAGTTGCTTGAGGCGCTTTGGGAGTCTGGGAAGGCGCCCTGGAAGGTATGGCTATGATGGTTATGAACTCGAGGTTCTGGTCGGATCGGCGCGTCTTCGTCACCGGCGCGACCGGGCTGGTAGGCTCCTGGCTTGTCCGAGAGCTGGTGGACCGGGGCGCTTACGTCGTGGTTCTGGTGCGGGACTGGGATCCTCAGTCCGAGCTGATTCGTAGTGGTACCATTCATCGCACCCATGTTGTTCACGGGCGCTTGGAAGACTTCGGAACCTTGGAGCGGGCTATCAACGAACACGAGGTGGACACGGTCTTTCATCTTGGAGCTCAAACCATTGTCGGTACAGCTTTGCGTAGCCCGCTTGCGACCTTTGAAGCGAACATTCGAGGCACCTATAACTTGCTGGAAGCGTGCCGGGTTCATGCGAAGCTTGTTCAGCGGGTTGTGGTCGCATCAAGTGACAAAGCTTACGGAGAGGTGGCAACCCTTCCATACATCGAGGACATGCCGCCACTGGGCCGCCACCCGTATGACGTGTCTAAGTCCTGCGCAGACCTCCTGGCTCAGGCGTACTACCATACCTACGGCACACGCGTCGTTGTGGTCCGTTGCGGGAATATCTTTGGGGGGGGCGATCTTAATTGGAGCCGGATTGTTCCCGGAACAATTCGCAGCCTGTACCATGGCCAACGCCCCGTTATTCGCAGCGATGGCCGGTACACTCGAGACTATCTTTACGTCATGGATGCCGTCATGGGGTATTTAGCGGCGGCTGAGGCGGTGGGCCGTCCAGGGGTTGCGGGTGAAGCGTTTAACTTTGCGCCCGAACGGCCCCGAAGCGTGCTGGAGGTTGTAGGAGCTCTGCGGGAGCTCATGGGCCGGACCGACCTTGAACCGGTCATCCTAAATGAGGCGAAGGCGGAGATTCGCGATCAATACTTGTCGGCAGAAAAAGCGCGGACGATACTGGGTTGGAGACCCACGTACAGCTTCGAAGTCGGATTAAAAGCTACTGTCGACTGGTACAAAGAGTTTTTCTCCGGGAGGGCGCCATGATCCACGGGGTTTCCATACATCCGCTTCAGATCATACCAGACGAACGGGGTCAAGTTATGCATATGCTTCGGAATGACGCACCCCACTTTCAACAGTTTGGAGAAATCTATTTCTCCATGGTGTACCCAGGGGTGGTCAAAGGCTGGCACTTGCACAAGCGCATGACCATGAATTATGCGGTGCCTGTTGGCATGATTAAGCTTGTGCTTTATGACGATCGCCAAGAATCCCCCACCAGGGGAGAGATCATGGAGCTGTTTATCGGGGAGAGCAACTACGTCCTTGTGACCATTCCCCCAGGCATCTGGAATGGCTTTAAAGGGATCGGAGTTAAGCCTGCGCTTGTTGCGAACTGTGCTACGATACCCCATGACCCAGAAGAAATAGTCCGCATGGACCCCTTTAACAATCCGATCCCGTATGACTGGGGACTTCGCCATCGGTGATCCGCGAACTAGTCATCGGCGCATCCGGCCTTGTCGGCTCGCATCTCTATCGAATTGCCCGAAGGTCGGGCAGTGCAGTGGTGGGGACTTATTGGTCTCATCCGTTGCCGGGCCTTCGTTTTCTGGATATAAGAGAGTCCGATGCAGTGGAAAGGCTACTGGAAGAGTTCGACCCAGAGGTGATCTACCTCCCAGCTGCTCGACCCAATGTGGACTGGGTGGAGGAGCACCCGGCGGAGAGCCGTTTGGTCAACGTCGAAGGCCCTCTTCAGTTAATCCGTCTCCTCCGAGGGTCGAGGCGGAAGCTTGTGTATTATTCGTCGGACTACGTGTTCGATGGCGAGGCCGGCCCCTACGACGAGTCGGATGTGCCGCACCCGATCAATGAGTACGGCCGGCAAAAGCTGGCGGTGGAACGCGCCATACAGGAAAACCTGGATCTTTGGCTGATCTTGCGTGTCACCGTCGTGTACGGATGGGAGCAGGAGGGCAAGAATTTCGCTCAACGTGCTCTTCGCGTCCTACGGGCTGGTGGCACAGTGAAAGCGCCCACCGACCAGCTTGGAAACCCGACTTACGCTTCCAACCTGGCAGAGGCCTCTCGGGAGCTGGCGCTACGGGGGTTCGTAGGCCTGTTCCACTTGGCCGGACCAGAGCGAGTCTCTCGTTACGAATTTGCTCGAGAACTCGCAAGGGTTTTTGAACTTAACGAAGAGAGAGTGCTTCCGGTTAAAACCAGCGAACTCAACCAGAAAGCGAAGCGCCCCCTCAATGCTGGCATGGTTGTGACGAAGGCCCAGGCGGTCCTAAACGTGAGGTTGCTAGGATACAAGGAAGGTCTTTCACAAATGAAGAGCGAGGTTTTATACTGCGATGACGGATGCGCATGAGCTCAGAGCCCGTATTTTGTCACTCGTCAGGGAGTACTACGCTGCTCGATGGCCGAGTCAGCCGTTTCGGCCTGGGATCGACCCGATACCCGTGAGCGGCAAGGTGTTCGACGCGGAGGAGCTCGTGTACTTGGTTGACGCGGCCCTGGACTTCTGGCTGACCGCCGGACGGTTTGCTGATGAGTTCGAGCGCGAATTCGCGCGGTTCATGGGGGTACGCTACGTTCTCCTGACGAACTCGGGGTCCAGCGCAAACCTTCTGGCCATTTCGGCCCTGACGTCTCCGCTCCTTGGTGAAAGGCGCCTGTGTCCTGGCGACGAGGTCATAACGGTTGCAGCTGGCTTTCCAACGACTGTCAACCCTATTATCCAGAACCGTCTTGTTCCGGTTTTCGTGGACATTCACATTCCGACGTACAACGTCGACGTCACCTGGCTGGAAGAGGCCCTGTCGCCGCGCAGCAGGGCCATCTTCCTAGCGCACACGCTAGGTAATCCTTTTGACCTCGATGCCGTCAAGCGTTTCGCGGACAAGCATGGGTTGTGGCTGATTGAAGACACGTGCGATGCGGTGGGGGCCGAGTACGGGGGCCGGAAGGTTGGCACCTTTGGCGACCTGGCAACGGTCAGCTTCTATCCCGCGCACCATATCACCATGGGCGAGGGTGGGGCCGTGCTGACCAACAACCCGCTGCTGAAGCGTATCGTCGAGTCGTTCCGAGACTGGGGCCGCGACTGCTGGTGCCCGCCGGGAAAGAGCAACACGTGTGGCAAGCGCTTCGACTGGCAGTTGGGAGACCTGCCGTACGGGTACGACCACAAGTACACGTATAGCCATATAGGGTATAACCTCAAGGTAACCGATCTGCAAGCCGCTGTGGGCGTGGCGCAGTTGCGGAAGCTCTCTGAGTTCATTGCCAAGCGCCGCCGCAACTTTGCTTACTTGAGAGCTGCCTTGGAGCCATTGCAGGATGTGTTCATCCTTCCGGAGCCGACTCGTAACAGTAATCCGAGCTGGTTTGGGTTTCCGATTACTATCCGGGAAGGGACAGGCTTTTCCCGGAACGAAATGGTCCGGGCACTCGAAGCCCGGAACATTGCAACCCGCTTGCTCTTCGGGGGAAACCTGATCCGTCAACCGGCATATCGCGGGGCGGAGTATCGGGTTGTGGGGCCACTTGTGAACACTGACCGCGTGATGAACCATACCTTTTGGCTGGGTGTTTACCCAGGTTTAGACAAAGAACAACTCGACTACGTGGGTAATGCCTTAAGCAGGGCTGTTCGCGTAGGGAACTCTTCATAGGTTTGACTGCAAACCGGCCGGTTGGCCCGGCGATGGGTTCGCGAAACTCGCTTCACATGCGCAATACAATAAGAGCAGCTTGTGGTTTAGAGAGCGCCTGTCCGCGCCGTGACAGTACCGAAGCGTAAGGCTGATAGTTTAGGCAAGGTTCAGCTTGTACCGACCAACTGCGACCGGCCTAGTGCCGCCCCCGAATTGCAAGGTCCGTTGTAGGAGGAAGGAGGAATTCTGAACTGCCGCGCGAATTGTCACAGCAATACCCAACGGTTGCTGGCAAGGGTGAGCGCGGTGCTTTGGTTGGAAGAGGTGCCTCGACAGACCAGGAAGACGTTGGAGAAGGTGGCTCGGCGCGCTCGGGACGGGGTCGCACGGACCAGGGCTCGTGTGATCGTCTCCATGCTTCGATTTGAGAACATACCGCGAGCGGCACGCGAAGCTGGGGTTAGTGAAAGCTATGCTCGTAGAGTGGTACGAGACTTCCGGGAGAGGAAGTTGGAGGCCCTTCCTCCTAAGCACGGCGGGGGTAGACCTCGGGCGGTGTCCGAAGATCAGGCAAAGGCCTTGGCCGACCTGGTACGTACACCTCCCACGGTACTGAACCTGCCCTGGACTCAATGGTCGCCGAGCAAGATCCACCTCTATGCAACGAAAGCGGGAATCATCCCGAAGATCTCGCTTGAAACCCTCCGGACCACTCTGCTCCGGAACGAGATCACCTATCAGCGAACCAAGACCTGGAGGATGTCGAATGATCCCCAAAGTTCGCCCGAGTGCAAACGCGCTACAAGCAGTGTCCCGAGGACGGGGTGGCGGTTTGCGTGGACGAATTTGGCCCACTGGAACTGCGCCCCTATGCGCGCCGGAGTTGGGCACCACAGAAACATCCTTACCGATTGCCGGCCACCTTCCATAGACCCTACGGGACACGGCATTTCTGGCTGCTGCACCCTTGCGAAAGTTCGCTCTGGAAGGCTCGTTCCCGAGAACGCATCGTGACCTGCAACGAGCCATCCGTAGGTACTTGCGCTGGCGTAATGCCGATCCGAAGGACCCCAGGATCCTCAAAATCCAGAAAAGGGTCAAGGTAGCGTAGACCTCGGCGGCGAATTGGCGAATTATATCGCCGGGGTGAGGTGGGTGCACGCCAAGATTGGTCCTTACGAAGGCGAGCGCTTGCAAAGGCTGCTGCGCCAGGGGAGCAACCCGGTGACCGTTCGTCGTGCCGAAATCCTCCTTGAGTCCGGACTGGGAGCCAGCGTCGAGGATTTGGCCAAGCGGTACCACATCCCCGAATCGTACCTCAAGGACCTGATCAGTGAATTCAATACACATGGCATGGCAGCGGTAACCGCAGGGGTGCGGAAGAAGCGGACCGCAATGGTTCCGGAGGAGGTCCCCATCCTCATTGAACTCATCGAGATGCCTCCGGAGGCCGTCGGGTTACGGGAGAAACGATGGACAGCCTCCTTGCTTCGAGAGACGGCGCTGGCGCGGCGTTGGGTGGACGTCGCCGACCCCGAAGTCATCGAAAAGCTTCTAGCCCAGCACTCGCATTAAGCATCCACCCTCACGTCCCGTGGCTTCCAGAATTGTCTGACATCGTGCGTGTCAATCCGGGAGCGGCACTAGCAACGCCGCGCCGCTACGAGAACCGTCAGAAAGTTGGTTCATTGGAAACGGGTGGTATGACCTCCGCATTTGACCTTCGCATTGGACGTGATTGAACTGCTGGACAAGACGTCTGTGTACTCTCGATGACGTTACTGTGGGAGGAAACCCATAGTTCCATGCTTGCAATAGGGGTGCCGACTCGCAATCAAGCGGGCTACTTACGTCACACGCTACAATCGCTGTTATCCCAGTCAATCCCCGTACCTATTGTGGTGTCTGACAACCACAGCACGGACGACACGCAAGGCGTGCTATCCGAGTTCCGCGGAGCCGTGCGGGTTATTCGCCCGCCGCACCCCTTGTCAATGAGCGAGCACTGGAACTTCGTGGTCGCCGCGATCGAGGCTGAGTGGGTGGCTCTGCTAAGCAGTGACGACGTTGCCAAACCAAGCTATGCAGAAATCCTGCTTGAAGGAACGAGACGCCAGGAGGACGCTGTACTTGTTCGGGCTGCTTTTGAGCGAATAGACGGTTCGGGGAAGGTCTTGGGAACATCGCGGCTGCTGTCTGTACGGCCTGTTACTCAGCCTGCGCGTACTTTCACTGAACAGTTGCTTGGTCCAAAATGCAGTTTCGCTGCATTTGCCGTGCGTAAGAAGGTCTGGGAAGCTGTTGGCGGCTTCCCGGAGTCGTTGCACCTCTTCGCTGATTGGGGCTTATGGCTAAAGCTCTCGCCGCTTGGTGCTTTCGTGTATGTGGACAGGATTGCGAGTCAATACCGTGTAGCATATCGTCCTGGTTTGTCCCGGGAACGGCTATTTCATGAACTGGAGGACGATGTAGTAATTTATAAAGAGATTATGCCGCATGTAGCAGCACAACTCATAAACGTCCCTCGAGGACTTGTGGACCGAGCGTCTCGAATACGGTTCCGGAAACGTCTAGCACATGCCAGCCAATTGTTACGTCCCGAGGAAACGGAAGCACGTAGGCTGGTAGCGGAGGTGCTCACTCCATGGGCCTCAGCGGTAGGGGGAGAACTTCTGCTCCAGCGATTTAAGGAGGGTGCGGTTTTGCGGGAGGCTGGCTTGGCTCAAAGGTTGCGAACGGTGGCTAGATCCGTGTACGAACGTATTACCCATCCGGTGTAGTTTGGATACAAGTGGGCAGTTTTCCTTTGGCTGCCGGAGTGGAACCTACTAGATGGCTTGGCGCGTAATGTATTGAGTTCTGTTAATCCGAGCGAGAATGTATCGACGATGACAAGTGACACTACTGGGAAGCTGATCCAAAGGGGCTTGGGCTGCGCAACTAATGAGAGCAGCAACGCATCCGACAATGTGGCAGCTAGGGCTTCCGGCGGACTTGTTGCGATGCTAGTCGGGCAGGCAGTGGTTGCGGCAGGAAACCTGATGTTGGTTCCCGTGTACCTCACGCACTGGGGTGCACAGGTCTACGGTGAGTGGCTGACGATGTACGCGGTGGTGGGATACCTATCTAGCTTGGACTTCGGCATGTACACGGCGGTCGTGAACCGGCTTACACAACAATACGCACTGAAGGATCGGGCCGGCTATGCTCGAACGTACGCCACAGGGCTTCGCTTCTACGTCCTTCTCGCGACTGTGGGCCTTGCAGTGGTAGGGGCAGGTGTGGCGCTGACGCGCTTGAGCAGGTGGCTGGGCCTCCGGGAGACCCCACCTTGGCAAGCGAGTATAGTGATGCTGCTTCTAGCTGCGCAGCTCTTCTGGGCCATGCCCGTCGGCTTTATGGCAAGCGTGTATCGCAGTGCTGGCGACCTGTCCACGACGGTATGGATTGGCAATGCCCAGCGGGGGGCAACATACGGGCTGGTTGCGGCGGCGCTAGTTCTTGGTGCAAACATGACCCAAGTGGCTGCCTTGCAGCTTGCGCCTCTTTTGGTCATCGGGTCTATTGTTTACTTTGCGTCGCGGCGACGGTTTGGTACATGGCTGGGAACCGGGCGCGATACCGATTGGTCACTGCTTCGGTTGCTTGTGGGGCCCAGCCTGGGCTTTCTGGCCGTGGTGCTGAGCAACGCGCTGGTACAGCAGGGGTCTGTTCTGTTGATCTCGTCAACCCTCGGCGGGGTTACGGTGGCCCTGTTTGCCACATCAAGAACGGTGATCAACCTGGTTCGACAAGGTGTGGGGCTCATGAATAATGCGCTGTGGCCTGACGTTACGACCCTGGACGCTCAGGGTCTACACCAAAGGCTCCGCCGGATGCATCATTTGCTGGTTGCCGTTTCAAGCGCGGCGGCTATCGCAGCTGCTGCCGCGTTGTGGTATATAGGGGACGATATCGTTCGAGTGTGGACGTCGGTAAGGCTGGAACCTGACTTGCGGTTGATGCGTGCCTTGAGTCTGTGGGTGGCGCTTCAGGCTCCCTGGTTGGCGAGTTCGCTTGTCCCAGCAGCTTCCAATCGTAACACCAGGCTGGCCTGGTCCTATCTCGCCTCGGCCGTGGTGGGTCTCGTTACGGCCGGCCTGCTCCTGCGGAGCGTTGGCGTTGTGGGGATTCCACTAGGGCTCATGGTTGGTGAGGCCATAGCCTGCTACCATTTCGTTGTCAAAGATACCTGCACGCAGATAGGCGAACCGTACGGGACCTTCGCGCGGCGCTTGTGGAGCCGCTGGGTACTTGTGGCCATGCTAACTTTGGCAGCTGGATGGCTTGCTTCACAGGTACCCGCGGGCTTCGCTCCCCTCCGGTGGGCGACCGTCGGTGCCTCGACAGGAGCGGCCAGCGGGCTGGTGTTCTGGTTTGCGTGGTTGGATGCACAAGATCGACGAATCCTACGGTCGCAAGTGTTACGTAGGTTGCATAGAGCGAGGGCGATCAAGGAGGCTAAGGCTTTCTCGCCGCACGGGGCGAGTCATAATTGCGGCCTTGATCCTTGAACCTGCGCCGGGTGGGTCGGCAGTGCAGAAATGTGGGCGCAGCGACGGTGACGCTGGTGCTAACGGTCGGCAGGTTCGACGGTCGGGTCCGGTGGAACGGCGATCTTGACTTGTGGATGCGCCTTTTTCTACGTTTCGATGCGGTGTACATCCCAGAGCCGTCATTCAATGGATGCCCCTAGATCAGGATGACCTTCTGCGAGGCGTGAACTGGCGTAACCTTAACGATCTGGCTACGATTCACGAAGAGAACATCCGCCGGCTGCTATGCAGGCGAGGCGGTGAACATGGCGAGGGCGCTTCGGCGCTTGGGACGGCCACGGGAAAAGCTGCGGTTGTGGTCTTTGGCGTGGGGCGACAAACACAGGGAGTGGGAGGGGGTGCGAGACGGTTTGAGGGCAGTTTTCAGCGAGCGGACTCAGTTGTTCTCCGAGCGACCGGCGCGGCTGGACAGACGCTGAGGGGACGGAACGCGGTCCGGTGAGTCGAGGGTCCTCCGACACTTTGTGGGTGACCATCTCCGCGTGGGGTCCTTACCACTACTTCGACCTCACTAGCGGGCTGGCCGCGCGGGAATGCTGGGCGAGCTCCTAATGGGTTACCCGAAGGCGAGGGCCCCCGCAGGCTTGGGGCCCCTGTGATGTGGTGGTTTGCACATCCGGGAAGGGTCTACATATCTTTCGAGTACCTCGACGAATCGCCGCTCTTGCTATGCGGCCGTTCCTATCCAGCCGCCCTCCCCAGAGCGGCTGCGCGAGGAGATGGACAAACGGGCGCCTTTCATGCACATCACCAACTTCCCGCCCAAGGAGCTGTCGGCCCGGGAGATTTGGGTGGAATGCAAGGTTCAGCCAGCGGCTGAGCGTCGCTTTACCTTGGTGAAAGACCCGGTCGTCGTCACCGGGGTCTACCTCAAGCGCCCAGATCAGGCCAAGGCGCTGGCTTACGGCTTCTTGTTGGCTTTGTTCGTGGTGGCCTTTCTGGAGTGACGTATCCGCCAGGCCCTGCACGCGCAACACGACGCGTTGGTCGTGCCCGCCCACCGAGCGAGGGACTGGTCTACTATCCAGTCGATTCTGGGGTTGTTCCGATCGTTGCAGATCGTGCTGGTCGACGCGGGTCAAACGATGCAACGGGTCCCTCCCCCGCAACATCAGTCCGCAAACCTTGAAGGTGCTCCGCTTGGCCGGATACCCCGAGGCGCTTCCCACGCAGCGGTAGTCCATGACCTCAGCCATCGAAAAACCCTCGGTCACATAGGGGTGGGTGCGAAAAACGAGCTTCAGCCATTCATCGCGGAGGCAACTCCATCGCTCAATGAGCAGATTGAGTTTCCAGCTATGCGGAGTGTCAAGAGATGGTTCTAGTGGTCAACACGTCCTTTCGTGAACTCGATCAGCTAGCGGCCGCGCTAGCGGAAAAGAGCCTTTTATCGAAATATGTTCGGCCTTATGCAAACCTAGGTCGCCCATGGGAGAAATGGGTTGCCCGGCTACCTGGCCTACACTCGGTCCACACAGCGTTCCTTGCCCGACGCAGACTTCCGTACCCGCTCCGTGTCGAACACGTCTGCCAGGCAGGTATCATGGCCGACTTTGCTATGGCGATGCACGCGCGCCTGCCATGGTATACCCCAGGATACAATGCAGTGCGGAAATTACTGATCTATGCCCGAATGAACGCCATCGCTCGATCCGCAGCGCGATTGCTGGGCCCTGAGCGGGCCGTCATTGCGAGTTGGGGTTGCGCCGAGCCTGTTTTCCGCAAAGCAAAGGCGCGGGGCGCCCTTTGCGTACTCGACTATCCGAGCGCGCACCATCGGTTTACGCGGCGCTATCTTCTTCAGGAGGCGGAAATTCAGCCAACCTTTTCCAGGACCCTTACTGACCACGATCGTCCGGCGTGGCTTGAAGGTCGGGGCGACACAGAAATCCATATGGCGGACTACATTCTAGTCGGGTCAAGCTTCGCGCGCGACTCGTTCATCACGGAGGGCGTGCCACCCGACAAGGTGGTTATTATTCCTTATGGCGTTGATGTGAGCCTCTTTGCGCCACCTGAGCATAGCGTGAGTCCCCGACGCCAACTACGGCTGCTGTTTGTCGGCAAGATCAGCCAAGCAAAGGGTATTTCCTACCTGCTTGAAGCTGTACGGAGGCTTGACAGAGCAGATATCTCCCTCACATTGGTTGGACAGATTCAGGGCGATGGTAGGGTACTGGAACCATATAGGCACCTGTTCCGTCACGTTCCGCATGTTCCGAATTTCATGCTTCGGCATATCTACCAAAAAGCTGACGTGTTTGTATTCCCGACGCTGATTGAGGGCATGGGACTTGTTGTGCTAGAGGCAATGGCAAGCGGCTTACCAGTAATCACGACGCCCAACGGCCCAGGAGATATTGTGCGTGATGGCGTCGACGGCTTTGTCGTCCCGCCCCGAGATGTCGATGCCTTGATTCAACGAATTGAGCTACTGAGAACGGATCGAGGTCTCCGCGTCGAGATGGGGCGTAACGCGAGAGAACGTGCCCTGCAGTTTACGTGGGATGAATACAGGAGCCGGGTGCTCAGCAAACTCACCACTTGGCTAAGCGGAACCATACACTCGGCTTCCGAGGAGACAGTGTGTCGTCTGGGATCCTGTGACTAATGGCATCGGTGGCTACACCAAGTTGTCTTGTTAGGAGAGCGACGCCTAAACCAATGCTGAGGACGACACATGGTGCGTATGGAGGTGCCACTGTGCCACACATGTTGTCTGGAGGCCGTCATCTTTCCAGTGCAGGCTGGGCAGCCGGGTCTCTTGTTTTACTGGTCTTGTTTCTCCAAAGCTATACCTTGGAGCACTTGCTGTTCCGCGGTAGTACCGACCTAACGTACCCCCTCGGAGCAACAGCGGGGTCAATGGCACTTGTCTCGGTGCTGCTAAAAGGCCGCGTTAGGGTAGTAATGCCTAGCGATCTGGCTGTTCTTGCATTTGCGATGATCGTTCTTGTATCGCCGATCATCCACGGGACGGACCCGAGTCTGGCATTCAGGGTGGTTTTTGGTTCCATTCTGCCATATTTCCTCGCAAGGCTGTACATTCTTCCAGATGCGACCGTCGGTCGTATCGTTGGAAGCACGGCGCTGAGCGTCGGCACCTTATATTCGATCCTCCTTTTGACCAAGGCAATGAGGACCCCTTGGTTCGGTCGGGTTAGCTTAGGGGGTGCCAATCCTATCGCGGCGGCTGAGGCAGTGGGTTTCGGTACGGTAGCCGGATTTGTCCAGGGCATAACCGGTGCTGCAAAAATCAAATGGCCTGCAGCCCTCGCCGGACTCCTTTGCCTGACGGCCCAAGTTATGGCCCTAGGATCCCGCGGTTCGGTTGCTGCTGTATTCGTGACGCTAGCGATTGTCGTAGTACTGATCCCGCGATTGCGACGGGCCAGTTTAAGGCTTGCCATTGCGGCCGGTTTGATTACCATGGCTATCGTCGTTAACGGGGTGGGCGGCGCTGCCACCCGGTTCCGACTCGAAAACATCATTAGAGATCCCTCGGTAGTTGGTAGCCAGCACGAAATTGGGCGGCTTGAGCGCTGGTCTATGTCACTGGAAACAATCGCGGAGTCTCCCATTCTCGGGGCGGGTCTCGGGGTCATTTACTCGCACAACCTTTTCCTTGAAATAGGTTCCGCTATGGGGCTGATTGGCCTTGGAGCCATTTTGCTTGTGCTCGCATCGGTTCGGTGGCGGCGGGTTGTTCGGGCGAGCCAACGAAGCGAGGCCGTATTGCTAATCCTGTCTCTGTTTCTGTTTACTTTCATCTACCGTCAGACAAGTTTCGCCTTGGATGGGCACAAGAGCATGTTTGCCTTCCTGGGGTTGCTTGTAGCAATGGAACGGAACGGTACGCAGTCCGGTGGCCTTGAAAGCACGTGGTCTCATTTGCACGGAACCTACCAGAGCGGGTTATCATGATTGAGGTTTACAGCGGTACACGGATCGGAGTTGAGGGTCGTTGCGGATCGTGATTCTCGCGGGGTACGCTCCCAAAGCCCCGGCTCTTTTGCATCTAGGGACTTGGGTTCTTGACCAGGCGCTCGCACTGCAAAGGCTCGGGTATCAGGTCGCCGTGATCTCCCCGACGCCTTGGGTTCCCCGGGGCGCGGGCCTCGTGAGCAAGCTGGCCAGATGGCGTGCCGTACAGAAACGCGCGTGCATTCAAGGTATAGCATTTGCGTATCCACGGTGGCCGGTGCCTCCGCAAGTGGCACGTCTCCGTCTCTTTTACCTACTCCCAAACAACTGGCCCAAGGTGCTAGGACCATCGGTGTGGCGTACTCTAGCACAGCATGCTCCGGATGTGATTCTTGCCCACCACCCGTTATGGGAGGGCGAGTTAGCTCGGCAATTCAAGGCAAAGGAGGGCGTGCCATTCGTCACCGTTGAACATTCCTGGACCGACCTCAAACGCGCCGTGGATAACCCCCGGGCGAGGCGTTGGTACGTCCGGGTGTTGGCCGAGGCCGACTGGTGGTTTGCGGTTAACCGGCGGATGGCAGAGGAGATGATGCGGCTCCAGGGTGTTGGGTGGGTAACCAGTGATGATATCGAAGACCATGTGTTGCGCCCCGGTGGAAGTGCCTTGTTGGAGAAGTCGGACCGTTCGCAGCCGACTCGCCTGTGCCTCGGGACGACTTTACGTGTGCTCTCCGTGGGATGGCTGGGTGAACGAAAGGGGCACGCGGTCCTGATTCGGGCCATCAAGGAGTTGGTGGACCGCGGGGTGCCGTGTACACTGACCATTGTGGGTGAGGGGAGCCTCCGGCCGACCTTGGAGAACCTGGTACGGCAACTCGGCCTGCACGACCACGTTCGTCTCGTGGGTAGTAGATCCCATGCTGAAGTCCTGCGGATGATGAGCGAGGAGGCGGATGTCTTCGCCTTACTCTCGTGGGACGAGCCGCTTGGGGTGGCGTATCTCGAGGCGATGAGTGTAGGCTTGCCTATCGTGGGTACGGCAGGCGAAGGGATCGCGGAGGTCATAACGGATGGCGAGGAAGGATTCCTGGTTCCTCGTGGAGACGCGCGCGGGGCAGCCGATGCGCTTCACAAGCTTGTGGACCCGGTTGTCCGCCACAAGATGGGGAAAAAGGCAAAGGAAACAGCCAGCCGTCTTACGTGGGAGGCTAACGCTCGGAGGCTGGAGGAGGTCTTCGAACGCATTCTCTCGCGATCCAAGAGCCGTCGGGGCGGCTAAACAGGAGGGCGTTCGGTGTTGTCTGCACCGATGCGAGTAGCTCTGGTGACGAATATCGTTGCCCCGTACAGGCTTCCCACCTGGCGAGCCCTTGCCAAGCGCTGTGGTGAGGTTCACGTGTTCGCGTGCGCCGAGCGAGAACCCAACCGCGTCTGGAACGTAGAATTGCCGAAGGGTGAGCAGCAACTCAAGGTCCACGTGCTGCCCGGACTTCACGGCTTCATGAGGCATCGGGACTGGGGGATTCACTTTAACCCCGGGCTTTGGTACGCAATGGCAAAGGTGCGGCCGACGCATGTGTTGGTAACTGGCTACGACACCCCCAGCTACTGGATGGCGATGCTCTACGCCAAGCGCCAAGGAATCCCCTTGACGCTATGGTGGGGAAGTCACGACTTGAGCAGCCGGTCCCGTCGGGGCATTGCCTGTGCGGTTCGACGGCAGGCTACAAGCATGGCCGACACGTTTGTGACCTATGGCCAATTAGCAAGCCAACAACTTCTTTCGCTTGGTGTTCCCCCGAATCGTATAGTCACCGGGATTAATGCCGTCGATGCCGAAACGATAGGTCGGCTTGTCGACAATCAGCGAGACCATGAAAGCAGAATATCAGGGACGGGTTGCGTGCGCTTTCTTTTTGTGGGTCAGTTCCTGGAGCGCAAGGGCGTACGAGAACTTTTGGAAGCGTTCAGCTACGTTTCGCCTGAGGCTGCGAGCCTTACTATAGTAGGGTACGGTCCCCTGGAGGCTGAGCTCCGTTCGATGGTCGCCAACAAGGGGATGGCTAATGTCCACTTTGCGGGACGTACCACGACGCTAAGTGAAGCTGCTCGATATTACGCTGAAGCCGATGTTTTCGTGATGCCTTCACTGGTGGAAGTATGGGGACTGGTAGTAAACGAAGCGCTAGCCTCGGGGCTGTACGCACTGGCTTCGAACCGCGCAGGAGCCACACCGGACCTAATTCAGTTGGCGCCCGTGGAGGTTGGACGATCCTTCGATCCCGGGGACCCTGAAGACTTCCGCGATGCATTACTGCAGGCCATTGAGCGGGTACGCTCAGGCATAGACCGTCAAGCTATTGCTAGGTGGGGGCGGGCCAATACCCCGGAACGGTACGCCGCGAAGATACACGAGGCGCTGATTTTGGCAACCGAACTGCGTAACAGTCGAAGGTGCTAGTTCCCCATCCTTCCGAAACTGCGCATCACTAACCGGAGGATGAGCCGGATCTTGACGTTTGGTCGGTCGTTCTTAACAGCATCGAAGTTAACGGTAAACGCAGGGTTATGGATCATCCATACGACGACAAGGGGCCCACGAGCGTGCGATGAGGCAAATCGATGAGAAAGCAGATCACCGTTGGGCACGTAGTTGCTAGCCTATCTACTAAGTGGGGCGGCCCAGTTAGCGTGATCACCGGTCTATTACCCGAGCTTGCCCAGGTCGCCAATATTCGCGTTTTCACGCCAATTGGGTACCGGAGCGGGGAACCGGACGTGGAGGTCAATGGGGTCGACCTTTGGGCTGCTATGGCCGGGAGCGCCTCGAGGTTCTGGACCGGATACGGTGGTGAAGTGGCGAAGCGGCTCTCTGAATTCGTGGCAGGTTGCGATGTGGTGCATATCCACGAACTTTGGCATTATCCCCACTACGTGGCCTGGCAAGTGGCGCAGCGCAAGAAGGTTCCTGTGATTATTACTCCCCATGGAGCCCTAGAGCCCTGGGTGCTGCGTTACAAAGGTTTGCGTAAAAAACTCTATAGTAACTTCTTTCAACGGCGGGCGCTGCGGGAGGCTGCATTCGTGCAGGCGCTGACCCCGAACGAAGCCGAGCTTATTAGGCGGTTTGGGGTACCGCAGGACCACATCCGCATCGTACCTAATGGTATACCCAAGCTTACTTTGGGAGAGCTTTCAGAAAAGCGAAAGGGTCACCAAGTTAAGCAGAACAATATCAAAACGAAAGGTTTTCGTGAATACGGCCTGTTTCTCGGAAGAATTCATCCGAAGAAGGGCTTGGACCTGCTTGTACGGGCCCTCCCCTTGCTCATCACGAAGCACCCGGATCTTCGGATCCTTATAGCCGGACCCGATGAGCGGGGCCATCGCGCCTACATAGAACGCCTGGCGCGGGCAATGGGGGTGGGAGACCGCCTTCTCTTCTTGGGTCTTGTGAAAGGTGACGAGAAGTGGGACATTCTGACCCATGCGAAGTTTTTCCTACTCCCTTCATATTCCGAAGGTTTCAGCATGGCAATTCTAGAGGCGTTGGCTGCGGGCATTCCGGTCGTAGCGACTCGGGCCTGCGAGATCGGTACGCTGGAGCAAAACCAGGCAGCCATTCTTGTGGATTCGAATCCCGAAGCGTTGGCCAGCGCCATCGACCAGGTACTATCCTTTCCGGAGTTAGCGCAGCGGCTTGCCGACAATGGCAGACGGCTTGTGTGGGAGCGCTACACGTGGGAGACGGTGGCTAGGGAGTTGATGAGCATGTACGAAGACGCCCTTGAGCTGGCTCACAAGGAGGTAAAGGAGTAAAAGGGTAACATTGGTCAATGGACAGAGGAGGTATGAAGTTGAATTCGGCAGAGCAGGCGCTGGTGGATCGCACCGTTCTCGTGACGGGTGGAGCGGGTGCCATCGGGAGTAATCTAGTCAGGCGACTTAGCTCGTTGGGTTGCCGACGGGTCATCGTGTTGGACAACCTATCGTCCGGTGTTGAGTGGAACATACTGGCTGCTCCGAATGTCCTGTTCGTTCGGGGCGACGTTACGGACGACGTGAGCCTGAAGCGGGTATTCCACGAGCGGCCCCAGGTGGTGTTCCACCTGGCGGCGTTTTTCGCCAATCAAAACTCGGTCGACTACCCGGAACGGGATCTGCATGTCAACGGACTTGGCACGCTAAAGATGCTCGAGTATGCGACACTATCGGGGAGCGTGGAGCGGTTCATCTATGCTTCCTCCGGATGCTCGATATACGGCAGCGAGGCACCGCTACCGCTCAGGGAAGAGTTCATGTCCATGCACCTCAGCACCCCGTATCAGATCACGAAGATGCTCGGGGAGCTCTACTGCAACTTCTTCCACCACCATTACGGGCTAAAGGTGGTCAAGACAAGGTTTTTCAACTCCTACGGTCCGGGCGAGGTGCCGGGGCAGTATCGCAACGTCATCCCCAACTTCATCTACTGGGCGCTTAAGGGGCAGCCCCTGCCGATCACGGGCACAGGCGAAGAGACGCGGGATTTCACCTTTGTTGAGGACCTGATCGACGGCATTCTTCTAGCAGCAACTTGTGAGCAAGCCGTAGAGCGAGAATACAACCTATCTGGCGACCAGGAGGTACGCATCATTGACCTAGCCCGTCTGATCAACGAACTCACGGGGAACAAGGCTGGGGTTGTCTTCCTGCCCCGGCGTAAGTGGGACACCAAGACTCGCATTAAGGCTAGCATCGAGCGAGCGCGAACGGAATTAGGATACAGCCCGAAGACATCCCTCGAGGAAGGGCTGAAGCGTACGATCGAGTGGTTCCGGGCGAACTGGGATCGCATCGAAGCCGCGGCGGACTTCCCTCCCGGGATGTCCTCGGCGGTGCGGGACTTCGCTCAAGGCGCAGCTCAGATCGTAGCCGCGGCAGGCGAAGGGCGATAGCCGGATGAAGCAGGTAGTTCAGAACTATCGGAGCGGAATTCTGCGGGTCGAGGAGGTACCGGCACCTGCAATACGGCCCGGGACAGTGTTGGTGCGAACCCGGGCCTCCGTCATTAGCTCGGGTACCGAGCGCCTCATGGTGAGCTTGGCCCGGATGAGCCTGCTCGGTAAGGCGCGTACCCGACCGGACCTAGTAAAGCAGGTGATGGACAAGCTCCGCACCGAGGGCTTCAAGGAGACGTGGCTCCAGGCGACGAGCCGGTTGGACACCCCAGTGCCCTTGGGATATACGTGTGCCGGGGACGTAATCGAGGTGGGTCCCGGGGTGCAGGGAGTCACCGTGGGCCAGGCCGTGGCATGCCTGGGGAGCGGCTATGCATCACACGCAGAGGTGGTCCGAGTCCCCGTTAACCTGATCTGTCCGGTTCCACCTGGAGTCTCCTACGAGCATGCTGCGTTTGTGGGTCTCGGCGCCATCGCCCTGCACGGGGTACGCAACGCCCGGGTGCAATTGGGGGACCGGGTGGGAGTGATCGGGCTAGGGCTGCTGGGCCTCTTAGCCGTTCAACTGCTGAAGGCAAGTGGAGCCCGCGTGTTTGGGCTTGATGTAGCGCCGGGTAGAGCAGCGTTGGCCGAGCGGTTGGGGGCGGACCGCGTGACGTCGTCAGCAGGGTACGAAGCCGTCCAAGAGGCGATGGCCTTTACCGATGGCGTAGGGCTGGATGCGGTGCTCATCTTTGCCAGTACCCGGTCGAGTGCTCCGGTGGCGCTGGCAGGGGATATGGCCCGAGCCAGGGCGCGGATCGTGGCAGTAGGCGCGGTTGGCCTGGACATCCCTCGCGAGCTGTACTATCACAAAGAACTCAGTGTGATCGTTTCCCGTTCGTGGGGGCCGGGGATTGAAGATCCCCGGTACGAGCGCAAAGGCGTCGACTATCCGATTGAATACGTGCGTTGGACCCAGCAGCGCAACATGCAGGCGTTCCTAGAGCTCGTAGCGAGTGGCAAGGTCGTTCTGGATCCGCTAATTACGCATCGTTTTACCATTGATGACGCAGAGCAAGCTTACGAACTCATCACGGGGAAGAAGCCTGAGCCCCATATTGCCATTGTGCTTACCTATCCAGAACGCGAGGCGGGCGCGCGCCGGGTCGAGTTGCAAAGCCCCCCCGCACGGCAACTGTCTCATTCCTCCCTCAGGAGTGAGCCGATTGGCGTGGGCCTGATCGGAGCTGGGCTCTTCGCCAAAGGCACGCTGCTTCCCATCCTGCGACGTGGGCACAGGATTCGGCTAACGGGGGTAGTGACTACGTCGGGGGTGACTGCCCGCCACGCGGCGGAGCGCTACGGCTTCCGCTTCTGCGCTACCGAGATGAACGAGCTGCTGGATGATCCCGACACCCACGCCGTGATCATTGCCACTCGCCATGGAGATCATGCCGATCTGGTCTGCCGTGCACTGGCAGCAGGCAAGCACGTGTTTGTGGAGAAGCCACTGGCCATCAACGAAGAGCAGCTTCGGGTCGTCATGGAGGCAGCTCGGCAGTCTGACCGAACCTTGATGGTAGGCTTCAACCGGCGCTATTCTCCGTTTACCCGGGCAGCCAAGAAGTGGCTAGGACGGGAAAGCGGGCCACTTTCCCTCGTCATCCGTGTGAACGCAGGGCAAGTCCCACCGACCAGCTGGGTGGTGGATGCAGATGAGGGCGCCGGTCGCATCATCGGGGAGGTGTGTCACTTCGTCGACTTGGCCCAGTACCTGACCGGGGGACTGGTGCGTGAGGTGGCGGCTTCAGGAATGGATGGATATCGAAAGGCAGGGGAGGACGGTTCACGCAACGACACGACTCATATAACCCTTCTTATGGAGGACGGATCTATCGCTACCATCGTGTACTCAGCCCTCGGGCACAAGGCCTTCCCGCGGGAGCGGGTAGAGGCGTTTCGAGGACATGGGGTCTGCGTAATAGACAACTTCCGAGGTGCCACCTTTACGAGTCCCACGTGGTCGACCAGGCGGCGCGGGTGGAACATCGACCGGGGGCATGCAGCTGAGCTGCAGGCGTTCTTCGCAGCCGTAAGAGGTGATCCGTCCGGGCTCCCCACCCTTGAGGAGTACGAAAACACCACCCTCACCACCTTGGCCATCGAGCGGGCGCTGGGCAAGAAGGCTTGGGTAACCGTGGGGCCGCGAGACGACCGGCCAGGCAATGGAGCCCAGGTCGGGATGTCTTCAACAGTGACCGGTACAGGCACGGTCGAAGGAGCTTAGCGCCTCATGCGGATCTTGCTGATCACCAACTACTTTCGTACGGGGATTGGGGCCGTATCCCACCTTTAGCATGAACTAGGAGGGGTGCTCGTCCGGCGAGGACATGAGGTGACGGTGCCCACAGGTACCCCAGTACAAAGTTCGCGAGAGGCAAGGGGGAGAGCTCCCGGGCGAAACAGTCCACGACAGGGTGACAGGTGCGGAAGCTCGGCCGGAGGATGGGTGCGTGGTCCGGGTCGGGGACGAGCATCGTGAACGGCACTCGCGTACGCTGGAGCGCTGTAGTCGGGCTTGTGGGGCCGGGGTGCCTGGACGTTTGACCGGTATGTAAACAGCACTATGGCGACTCTTATTACCAAAAGGTGTCTAGTTAACGGCTCTTGTGTAGACGTCCCGTCCATTGACGGGGTTACCCGTTTCGCTCGTGCCAATCAGTGCGAGGCAGAAGGCCACAATGATCGACAGGCCGTGCCCCATTAGATAAGTGACTTCGTCTCTCACCAACGAGGTTGTTACTGAAGATGCGCGTATTGCTGTTATCCGCAGACTTCCCACCGGACATCCGGAGTTCCGCCCTTCTGATGGCCAGTCTAGCCGAAGCGCTAGCTGAAGGTGGGCACCAGGTGTCAGTGGTTACTGCAAACAAGGACGGCTTGCAACCAGGGCATCAACAGTGGCGGTCAGGGATCGACGTATACCGCGTCGGCCGTCTCAGCGTGAAGCGAAGCCCTATACGTCGCGGACTCGATCAGTTCGCATTGGCAGCCCGCGCTGTTACAGTTAGTTCCCAGTTCACTCGGCCGGATGTCATATACGCCTACTCACCTCCTCTGACGCTGGGGCTGAGTTGCATAGCACTATCGGGCCGATTCCGTTGCCCTTACGTATTTAACGCCCAAGACTTGTATCCTCAGGCTCTGGTTGATCTAGGAGTTCTTAAAAACCCAGCGCTGATCTGGCTATTTAGGTTTATCGAACGGCAGTCCTACCTTCACGCTTCGAGGGTCGTTGTTCATTCTCCGGGCAATGCACGCCTCCTTCTGTCAAGGGGAATACAAAACGTTGACGTTGTTGAGAACTGGGTTGACGTTCAAGAGATACATCCGGGAAGAGACGGGCGATGGTACGCTGAGGAATGGGGATTAACCGGGAAGTTCGTCGTCCTTTTTGCCGGTGTTATCGGGTATGCCCAGGGGCTCGAAGTAGTACTGGAGGCTGCACGAATCGTTGCTTCTGAGACAGATGACGTCCTATTTCTAATAGTTGGTGACGGGAGCAGATCAAACCACATCAAGGCAATGGCCCGCGAAATGCAACTGACTAACGTTCTGTTCCGACCCCTGCAGCCACCTGAAAAGTATCCTGACCTTCTAGCCGCAGCAAACGTAGGTCTTGTAACCCTTCATCCGTCCGTAAGGACCCCTGTCGTCCCGTCGAAAGTGGCGTCTATCATGGCGGCAGGGAAACCTGTGATAGCCGCTGTACCTGACCAGAGCGATACAAGAGATCTGGTTGAGGCCGCAAAGTGCGGGCTGGTAGTTTCCGCGGGGGATCCTCAATCCCTTGCCAAAGCCGTGTTGACGCTCTATCAGCAGCCTAGCCTTGCGAGCAAGATGGGTGCAGCGGGAAGAAGGTACGCCGAGGAGCATTTAGCAAAATCCGTAGTCCTTGACCATCTCGTTCGGCTGCTCGAAGAAACCGCTCGCGGCGTACGAGGTACCCAGTAACCCGGGGATACTGTATGCTCACCAATCAGCTTGACCTGGAAGAGGCCGTTGCCATTGCGGTTGCCGCGTTCGGGGTTGCCGCGGTCTTTGTGCCTGCTGCGAAAAGATTGGCCCTTCGATTGCGCGTTCTCGATACTCCCAACGAGCGAAAACTTCATCATATTCCGAAAGCGAGGCTGGGAGGTTTAGGCGTAGTACCCGGTGTAGTGGCGGGCGCGATACTCGGTCTCCTATTCCTTAGCTCCGAAACCTCGCGCTGGCTAGCGAAGTCGTTGGTGGTGTCTGGGGTCATCTTTACAATCGGGCTGTCCGACGATTTCCGGCGACAAAGTGCATCGTTGAAGCTCGCAGTGGAGCTGGCTGCTGCCTTCTGTCTCGTCCTTTGGGTCTGGTCACCGCCCATAAGCATAGGTAGCCTTCTCGTGGTATGCTTGAGCGCTTTATGGCTGGCAGGGGCTGCAAATGCTATGAACTTGTCCGATGGAATGGACGGGCTTGCTTCTGGCATTGCTGTACTTGCATCTGCTGCGCTAGGCACGATGAGCTATTCAAGCGGTAACGCCGAGGGTCTGATCCTCTCCTTAGCACTGGGGGCAGCGGCGCTAGCCTTCATGATGTACAACGCTCACCCTGCTGCGATCTTTCTCGGCGACTCCGGCAGCCTGACGATGGGCTTCCTACTAGGAGCAGGAGCATTATTCACAACTGCTGGCGCCCTGTCGTGGCATTCACTAGATGTCGAGTTATTGGCAACCGTTTACTTTGTGAGCGCCTTAACGCTAGGAGTTCCTGTAATGGACACCTTATGGGCCATTGTCAGGCGTTTGGCCAACCACAAAAAGATATTCGCACCAGACAATGGCCATTTGCATCATAGACTTCTCCGGTCTGGGATAGACTACTTCTCGGTAGTGCGTACGATCTACCTCTTATCGTGTTTGTCAGGCGCAGCTGCTGTGGTAATATACGGCGCGCCTATCCTGTACTACGCCCTATCATTAGTGATCACCGTGTCTCTTATGGGTCTGATTACTCGTTTTCGACTCCAGTGGTTTCTTCAAAAGGAGAAGTCAATTGGGCATGCAGAGGTCGCCGCTGCAGGAACAATACAGAAGTACGAGGAAAATGGCAAGAACTAAGGTGATCACCGTCGTACTTATAAGTTCACCGGCATCCGCCCAGGGAAGCGGCTCTTCGAGGACCTGCACACCGAAGGCGAGACGGTCGAACCCACGCAGCTCAAAGACGTCGTGAAGCTCCGCGGCGAGGGCGTGGATGTTCGGTAGCTCGAGCGCGGGCTGCGTCTTCTGGCCGAATCCGCGGCTAACGGCGAGGTGCACAAGCTGGGTGCGGTGCTGTTGGCCATGGGGTGCGAGGAACCGGCCCTGGACCGCGTCTTGACCGAGGTCGAAGGTGGTCCCGCACATGAATGACCAGCTGCGATCAACGCACGGCGCGCTGAACATCGGGTTGTGCAAGCCATAGCGCACCAAACCAGCCGAACGGTGGGGAAGAACGATGCGGGTGACGGTTGTTGGATCCGGCTACGTGGGGCTTACCACCGGTGTGGCGCTGGCTTACCTGGGCCATGAGGTGAGCTGCATCGACAAGAACGAAGCGGTGGTCGAAGCGCTCCGCAAGGGGAAGCCGCCGTTACATGAGCCCGGGCTGGACAGCCTATTCAGTGAAGTGCGGCACCGCATGCGGTTCGCCTCGGAGCTGACCGCCGAGACGGCCGGGGCGGACGTAGTTCTCGTCTGCGTTGGAACACCACCTCAGAGAAACGGAGACGCCGACCTGCGCTACGTTGAGGAGGCGGCCCGTGCCCTGGCGGAGACGCTGCCGGAAGCCGCTGATACGGTGATCGTCAACAAGTCGACAGTGCCCGTGGGTTCGGCGCGGCGAGTGGAGGCCATTGTCCGGGAGGGGCTCGCCCGCCGGGGCGTGCGGCCGCAGGTGAGTGTCGCTTCTAACCCAGAATTCCTGCGGGAAGGATCCGCCCTATACGACACCTTCTACCCCGACCGGATCGTGGTGGGGTCCGAAGACCCTTGGGCGGTTGAACGGCTGCGGCGCCTATACCTGCCCATCTTGGAGCAGAGCTTCACGCCGCCCCAAGGGCTGCCGAGACCGGACGGACAGGGGCTGCCAGTCTTCATCACAACGACGCCGACCAGTGCGGAACTCTGCAAGTATGCGGCTAATACGTTCCTGGCGATGAAGATCTCCTTTGCCAACGAGATTGCCGGCATCGCTGAACGGGTCGGCGCGGACATCACCGAGGTCATGCGGGCAGTGGGCCTGGACCGGCGCATAGGGCCGCGGTACCTGGGTGCTGGGGCCGGCTGGGGCGGCTCATGCTTTGGTAAGGACGTGCGGGCGCTGCTCGCACTGGCGGAGCAATACGGATATGAGATGCCGCTCGCCCAGGGCACCCTGCGAGTGAACGAACGGCAGCGCCGCGTGGTGGTCGACAAGCTCCAAGCGGCCCTCAAAGTGCTGCGGGGAAGCACGGTGGGGCTATGGGGGCTCACGTTTAAACCCAACACCGACGACCTCCGGGATGCGCCGGCTCTCGATGTGGCCCGCCGCCTGGTGGAGATGGGCGCGCGGGTGCGGGCCTACGACCCGGTCGGAATGAGCCGTGCGCAGCGGGAGCACCCGGACCTCGCCCTCGAATACGCTCCCTCCCCTGTGGCAGCGGCCGACGACGCTGATGCGGTCGTCCTCATGACGGAATGGGACGAGTTCCTGCACGTGGACTGGCAGGCCGTGGCGAAGGCCATGCGAGGCCGGGTCGTAATCGACGGCCGCAACGCCCTGGATCGATCTGCGCTTGAGCGTCTCGGCTTCCAGTACTGGGGGATCGGCCGATGAGACAACCCCCCCACCCCGCGTCGTCGGCTCAGCCCACCTCGCCGCAGGTTCCCGAGGCCTCCCCTTCATCCGCTGGTGAGCAGCCGAACCCCCGTCTGGGTAAGCGTCGGGTGTTGGTAACCGGCGGTGCAGGGTTCATTGGCAGCCACCTCGTCGACCGGCTGGTGGCGGCAGGCCACGAGGTGGCGGTGGTCGACAACTTCGACCCTTTTTACGACCCGACTGTCAAGCGGGCGAACATCGCTCTGCATCTGGCGACCGGGGCCGTGGCCCTGTTCGAAGCCGACATCCGAGACTACGGGGCAATGGAGCATGTCTTTTGTGAGGTGCGCCCGCAGATCGTAGTTCACCTGGCGGCCCGGGCGGGGGTGAGGCCGTCCCTCGCAGATCCCCGGGGCTACGCCGAGGTGAACGTCATGGGAACGGTTAACCTCCTCGAGCTCTCCCGCAACTACGAAGTAGAACGTTTTCTCTTCGCATCGTCCAGCTCCGTCTACGGGAGCAACGAGAAGGTCCCCTTCGCCGAAGACGACCCCATCCTGCAGCCGGCCTCTCCGTATGGGGCGACCAAGGCCGCAGGCGAGGCCCTTTGCGAAAGCTTTGCCGCTGCCTACGGCCTTCCAGTGGTCGCCCTCCGTTTTTTCACCGTCTACGGCCCGAGGCAACGTCCCGACCTCGCCATCCATAAATTCGCCCGCCTCATGCTCGCCGGTCGGTCCCTCCCCATATACGGCGACGGAACGACGGAGCGCGATTACACCTACATCGACGACATCGTGGACGGCATCGTGAGGGCGATGGCGTGGGAGGGGCTTGATCGACTTGGCAATGCCAAAGGTCGCCGCGTCCCCTACCGCGTTTTCAACCTGGGCAGCGACCGTCCGGTGCGACTCATGACCCTCATCGCGCTCCTTGCCGACGTACTCGGGCGTGAGCCCATCATCCAACGTCTTCCCGAGCAACCCGGCGACATGCCCCGCACCTGGGCAGACCTAACCCGTTCCCGAGCGGAACTGGGCTACTCCCCGACTACCACACTCGAAGACGGCCTGCGCCGTTTCGCTGAGTGGTTGACGACATCCCATGATCTGAAGACACTTGCGTAGCGCGCCGCAGCTGCCAGGAGGGGGACACCACCCTTCCCCGTCGGCGAAGAATACAGTTCACCCGCGACTTAGCTAACTAAGAACGCGAGTAGTTCACCCAGGTCGGGATCCCTTGACGGGATTACTTGACAGGTAGTGGGGTTTAGGCCGCAGCGGCTTATCCTCTTCGGGACGGGGAGAACAGCATCTTTGCGATTCAGGGCGAGCTCAAGGAGAAGTTCCCGGGTTTCGAAACGGTGGCTTGTATTGGAGATGTCCGGGACGAGGCGGTGACCAACAACGTCTTCGGGACGCTGAACGTGGCCCGGGCGGCGGCGGAGGCGGGGGTGGAGCGCTTCGTCCTGATCAGCACGGACAAGGCGGTCAACCCGGTGAACTGCATGGGCGCGAGCAAGCGGGTGGCGGAGATGATCGTTCAGGCGATGAGCCGGGGAGCGGCCGGTGCTCGGGGCTCCGGCCTGAGCGGTGGGTTCATTCACCGGGACGGGCGGCCCGAGGTGCATACGCGGTTTGTTGCCGTGCGGTTTGGCAACGTCCTCGGCAGCCGGGGCAGTGTCATTCCTATCTTTAAGCGGCAAATCGCTGCCGGCGGTCCGGTCACGGTTACCCATCCGGAAATGAAGCGCTACTTTATGACGATTCCGGAGGCAGTTCAGCTGGTGTTACAGGCAGGGGCGATCGGCGAGGGCGGCGAGATCTATCTGCTCCGCATGGGCCAGCCGATCCGCATTCTGGATCTTGCCCGGGAGATGATCCGGCTGAGCGGTCTCGAACCGGACGTGGACATCAAGATCGAGTTCACCGGGATTCGCCCGGGCGAACGGCTCTTCGAGGAACTGCACACCGAAGGCGAGACGGTCGAGCCGACGCCGCAGAAGGACATCGTCAAGCTCCGGGTGCGGCAGGGCGAGGGCGTGGACGTGGCGTGGCTCGAGCACGGGCTGAGGCTGCTGGCCGAGGCGGTGGCGGAGGGCGAGCAGCGGAAGGTCCGGGCGCTGCTGCTGGCCATGGGGCGGGAGGAGCCGGCGCTGGACCGGGTGGCGGCCGAGGCTGAGGCCGCGCCTGCAGAGCAAAGACCAGCGGGAATGGGCTGCTGCACGTAATGATCCGCTGTGAGTCGCCAAAGCCGGGCTGACTCTAGAATGACGCAGAGCTACGGCCCCGGCCGTAGCTCTGCAAATGGTTCTAGAAGTCTTGGAAACGGTTCTCGGCGGGCACGATGGACGTGTCCTGGCAGACATCGAGTTGGTGGATGGCGCCGTGAGAAAAAAGCGAATGCCACAAAGGATCGAGACGGAAGTCCTGATAAGATGCCGCCGTAGATGCTGTCTGTGTTATGGCTTAAACAGAGATCTCGGCATCAAATTGGGGCAGATAGCCCATCTTGACCATGATCCTGGTAACGGTAACCCCGACAATCTCGTGTTTCTCTGCCTCGAGCATCATAATGTCTATGACAGCCGGTTTCGGCAGAGTAAAGGGATAACAGAAGGTGAAGTACGACATTTCCGGAATGAGCTACTAGCTCTCATTGATTACGTCTGGAAGCAGCCTGTCGCGATCAATAGGGTGCGTGTTCATCCAATCGGGGACATCTCTGGGCGCTACATTCGCGACGCCGCGTATGAGAACGCTGAGCTGCAAATCGACGTGGTCGCACCGAACCGGGCAAGAGTTATTGGCTTTGCGCTCTGGGGAACAAACCGCGAGTGCGGCCCCAACATTGGCGAGCTTGATTTCGAGGCACCCATCTGCGACGGGAAGATTGTCTATACTGGCAAACCTCTGCGCGGTAAGCGGCGGTACAAACTTCAATTAACGTTCCAACAAGATCGGTTAATCGCTGAGGAGAACGCGGCCGTCGGATATTTCGGGCTGAACGTTTCGTTCGCAGGTCAATATGTCCGAATAGAATAACCGATTATAACCCAGGAAGCGGGTGTTGAAGCCTCCTGCTGATCTCAATCCTATAGGGCACTGGCAAGTCCATCGAAGAGAGGAGAGGTCTGGCATAAGACGTGTCGACCTTGGCGGCGCAAGAGCCGTGATCATGGCCAGTCGCAGAGGCGAGGGGCTTTGGCCCTAGAGCCGTACCGCTATGCCCAAGCACTTTGGTCAGCTTCTAGCGGTCAGTTGGCAAGCGGACCGTACAGTGATTCAGTGGAGGTGGACGGTAATCACTGGGAATCGGAGGCCACCGTTGCGGTGGACTAGCGTCGGGACTCGGCCTTGCCACGGCGTGGCCTGCAGATCTGACCAGGCGACTCAGCTTGAGCGTGGGTCTGAACACCGGCGTGAGAAGGTCGAACGCTTGTCCGGACTCTTCTGACGCCTGGTGTAGCCCACGCCGCGCCGTAGTCACTCTGGGTGTTCTAGAGCCTCGCCCCTTTCGAGTGTGAACTGCCCTACTTGTTATCGATTGTGCTCGCGTTTGGGAAGGTGCTTGTCGATGTCCACCACAAACTGGGCCAGAAGGTCTCCTCTTTTTAGCATCTTATTCTTGTAGCCTAGGTCGCGCCTAAAAGCAAAGAGAAGATCTTCAAAAGCGAAAAGACCCTCGGAATCGTACTTACCGTTGGAACCAGAGCTCAGGGCTGACCGTCGGAAAGCTGCATACCGGGCAAGTACATCGTCTGAGGCCCATAGTAGTGCTTTTTGCGTAAAGTCGCGAAAGAAATCCTTCATGTTCTGCTCATGGTGGTGTGCCTGCCTCTGAATCTCATTCTGGTCAGACAACAGGAGTTCAAACCAGAATTGGACGAATCTCTCATATACTGGTATTCGGCGGGTACGTAGATGAGACTCCACTGCCATCTTGCGTTCGAGATATCGACCTACTACAATGGTAAGGACCGAAGCGAGAGCTGTGATAGATGGTGTCAATACTGTTAGCCAAACTTGGGTGCCTAGTTTACTCGCTGATGATACCATGACATGAAGTAGCCGATACGCGATCCAGATCATTACGCCGAGGATGCCTAGGGCGAGTGAAGTAGCCAGAAAGTGCCTAATGAAACCCCGGAACCTCATGGCGAGTTACCACCTCCTGATAGCTGCTTTTAGGCAGTCCACGACCGGAGTATTTCACTTTCCAAACGACAAGGTTCGCCAACTCCCGTCAATCCCCTCCTACCTCTGAATGCGGCTTTCATAAACGCGGTTGGGACTCGTTGCACTTGCCCCCGAAAGGGGGTGAAGACGGTGTCGAGCGTGTTATCTGGGGGTAGAGACCTGCCGCTTTAACCCCGGTTCGACAGTCCTTAGGCACATTTAGCGGGGGGAGCGCCACCAAACCCCGGTTCCATCCGTGTCGGAGCGCGCGAGAGCTGTGGATAGCATAGGCACACGATGTGCTTCATGATGCTTGACAGCAGCCGGATGACATGATATGGTCTGGGCATGTACATACGGACAGTGACCCGCAAGAACAAGGATGGTTCTGTTGTCCGCTACCTCCAGCTGGCCCACAATGAGTGGGATTCCGAAGCCGGCTGTGCCAAAGCCAGGGTACTCTATAACTTCGGTCGAGAGGAAAACGTCGACCGGGAGGCCTTGAAGCGTTTGGTGGCCA
>DUMU01000009.1 GCA_012839805.1 Bacillota bacterium
CTTGGACCTCCGGCCGGTATACCATCGCCTGGAGGACCGTATCCGGGCTCATGTCCTGCTTTGCTGGCTTGCCCTGCTTCTAATCCGGGTGGCGGAATACCGGACCGGCCAAACCTGGCGCACTCTTCGCAACCACCTACAGCTCATGCACATAGGGGAATTTGCCGGTCTGGATGGGCGCGTCCGCCAGCGTACCGAAATCACCGCTGAGCAGCACCAGATCTTCAAGGCGCTGAAGATCAAAGAGCCTCCCCGCGTCTTCCAGGTGACTCCTGCCCCCAAACCTCAGGTCTAGTTACACGCGCTCTTTGGCTCATGCCGAGAAACGCCCTTGCCAAGGACCTTTGCGCCATTGCCGTGTCTAGGGACTGTCGAACCGGGGTTTAAGATCCTGTTCACTAGGCTATCTGGGAGGGGTGGGCAACGGACGTACGGCTACGCGACTCGGGGGGAGGCAACTCCTTGGCACGGTTGGGCAGACGAACACGAGGGGCCGAGTTCTCCGAGCGGTGCGCACCAGGTAGCGTTTCGCCGTGACCTGCGAGGGCACCGCGTTCAGCTTGGCGGGGCCATCATCGCCTCGCGGTAGGGCACGGCGTTGCCCAGCTTGTGCCGGAGGTACGCCTCCACCACGAAGGCCAAGAAGGAGACCACGAGGTGGCCCCGCACGTGTACCTCGGTCTAGACGTACACCGGCCGACCCTCGAGCGGGTTTTTTAGTCAGCCAAACGCCCGCTCGAGCCGCCAGAGAGAGTGTCTTGTCCCTCTGGGCCCCCCACCTTAGCAGCACCTCGGATAGTGTTGATCACCAGGTACATCAAAAACGGCTCGTCCCGCAAAAACCCCAGGGCCACCTCGCCGCATGGGCCAGCCCCAGGGACGCCTCGTGCGTGACAAAGCCAGGATGATGCCGACCTCCTGGATGCCGCAGTGGGCGATCTGGTTCATGACGTAGCGCAAGATGACCGGTAGGCCACGGGCACAAGTTGCGTGGGCATCATGTAGTTAAGCGGCTGAAGCCGCGTGGGCTTCCAGCCTGCCAGCACCAACGCCTTGGCTGTCCCTGGCTACCCATTTCGTCCGTTGAGGTATCAGGTTTACACCTCGAGTACGCTGTGATGCAAAGCCCGACTGCTGGCTCCACCAGTCAGCGGCGCTGGCGGCCAGTGATCCCAATTGCTGTAAGTCATCCTGGCCGAGGAGAGCAATTTGGCTGGCACGGAAGCTAGCCCAGTCCTGAGGACCCAACGCCGAAGTGTCTCCTCGCCACACAAAGACCGGCGTAACCGTCCAATCTCCACACCGAGAAATCACGAAATCCTGGAAACGAGCCATTGCCTGCACCAGCTTTCTACGTTTGTCATCTATCCCATACTTCTGGTCGGTAACTTGTATGAGCGCGATGCGCCGGGACCGGGGATCCACTGCCACCAAGTCTACGCCTGGCGTCTGTACTCCTTTGTCTCCTCCGTAAAACACAACAAACCCCAAGGCAGCCAGGCCATTGAGAACCCCTGTTTCAAGCTTCTCTCCAGATGCCATGATAGACCCCGACGCTCTCTCTGTAGAACTATACATGAACTCACGTATGCGCTGCAACACGCTACGTCCAGGAGCGACGCGCTCCGCCAGCACCTTCGGGATAGTGGGCGAGCCGGTGTACCGAACCCAGACGGTGGGCTCGCGCATTCCATCCAAAACCTTGGCCGCGTCGGCTCTAACCCATCTCCAGCCATTCCCGTCGGGATCTTTTCTGTCCAAGTAGCATCGTAAAGGCCTAAGGTCATCGCTCCAACGAGCGTCAGGTGAGAGGAACACTTTAATATCCTTTCCTACAATGGGCTCGCGGAAGTACACCCTAATCCTTCCTGCTGCAAGTTCATCTGCGTCCAGCATGAAGCCCAGCGGAAGGTACACCCAGACCAAAGTCTGCCGGTTGCTCAGGTCTAATCCCATGTAGGCTGTGGAGAGCTCTGCGAAACCTACATACCCGCGCGTTTCGGCGAAACGATCCAAGCTCTCTTTAAGCGTAGTTGCCCGACAGACGCGTTCTTCCAGCCATTCAGCCTTCACGACGTGCCATACTCGACCTGATATAGCATCGGGTCCTGTCCAGTCGGATCGCGATGTACCTGCCCACTCATGCATATCCCACCGTCCCGTCGGGTTCACGTAAGCCTCACACCCGTCGAGTAGCTCCAAGACAGATCTCTCTGCGAGCTGCGCAAGGAGAGTCTCGAATCTAGACGAATCAATAACTTGGTTTACTGCGAGTAGCCAATCGCTCTTGATTAGCGCATCTCTAGGAACTGCGCCTCGGTTGAACACCCCTGTTATCTTACATCCCATCAGAGTCCAACCTATGTCCGACCGAGCAGCGATGGCCTGCAACCAATATGCCTCCCACATGGCGCGGAACTGGCGCCACCGCTCCACAATCTTGGTAACACCCTGTGCTATCTCCGCAAGGTCCAGTTGCATACCATCCGACACCCTCCTAGGCGCAGCGCAACCTGCTCACTGGTCTCGCGGGCTGGGAAACCGACCAAGTATTTCTCTCTGTTCCTTTACAGTTTAACTGTGAATGCTGCTCGTGTCTACGTCCAACGCGGCTGCGAAACCGTCAAATGCCATCTTCCGACACCCACGTAGGAGCCGACCGCGCCCAACTCGCAGCTATCCTCACGTACCCGCTACCCGCAGCTTCCGGATCGTATCCAAGGACATGACGGGAGAACAGTGTGGGCGACAACCTGGTCGGCGAGCCGGTCCGGCAGGTAGTGGGAAAGGTCAGACCGGACTTTCGCCACTAAATTGCCCCTTACGTCCAAGATCCAGAGGTAGCGGGGCTAGGTGGCGCGGGGAGGCATATATCTAACAATGGCGTGGCCGGTCAGCCATCCCGGGTCTTGACTTGCAGCCGGGCTTTTGCCGCGAAGGACCAGTCTGTGGTATTTGCGATGTAGTCGATTCTGGGCCTTCCAGGCGATAGCCGAGGTACCCTCAATAGGTGTGGAAATGTGCTTAGGCGGTGTACCCTCCTCTTGAGACAAGAACCTGGGGTCATGGACTCCAGTAAGGAGGAGAGCCACCGCCATGGACAAGCGCACCACATCGAGCAGCCTGTCGTCAAGCCCCACTTGGGAAGGGCTGCATGAATGGCTTCGGTGTAAGATCCAGGAGCTTATCCAGGAATTGCTGGAGGCGGAGGTGACTGAACTGCTGGGCCGCGTCCGGTATCAGCGCCGGGCCGTCGTTGACGGCCCACCCGGCTACCGAAACGGCTACGGCAAGCCGCGGGAGCTGACGACACCCCTGGGTACCGTCACCCTCCGCCGTCCGCGGGTGCGAGGCCTGGAGGAACGGTTCGAGAGTCGGATCCTACCCTTGTTTGTGCGGCGCACGCGAGAGGTTTCAGAGCTCTTGCCGGAGTTGTATCTGCACGGGCTGGCAGAGGGGGACTTCGACCTAGCTCTGCGAGGGTTGTTGGGAGAGGGAGCGCCTGTATCGGCCAGCACGGTGGCCCGCCTGAAGGAGCAGTGGCAGGCCGAATGGGAAGCCTGGCGAACACGACGGCTGGACGGCCTACAGGTGGTCTACCTGTGGGTAGACGGGGTCTACGTGAAAGCGGGATTAGAGCGAGAGCGGGCCGCGTTGTTAGTGGCCGTGGCGGGCCTGGTGGACGGCCGCAAGGTGGTGGTGGCGGTTACCCCGGGCTACCGGGAGTCAGTGGAGAGTTGGTCCGAGGTGTTGCGGGACTTGCGGGACCGGGGGATGAATGCACCGCGGCTGGTGATCGGGGACGGGCATCTGGGGATATGGGGCGCGCTACGAGTCTCTGCCGGAGGCCGACGAGCAGCGGTGTTGGAACCACAAGGTGCTCAATGTGCTGGAGCAACTGCCGCGCTACCAGCATGCGGCTGCTAAGGCCAGGCTCCGCGAGATCGTCTATGCCTCGACCCGGGGGGAAGCAGAACGTAAGCGGAAGGAGTTCGAGGCCTGGTGTCGCCAGCACGGGTACGGGAAGGCAGCGGAGACCTTAGGCAGGGATTGGGAACGGATGGTGACCTTCTACCGCTACCCCAAGGAGCACTGGGTGCACCTAAGAACCACGAACGTGGTGGAATCGCCCTTTGCGGCGCTGCGGCTACGGACAGATGCGGCCAAGCGGTTCAAGAAAGTGGAGAGGGCAACAGCGGTAATCTGGAAGATGCTGATGGTAGCTGAGAAGAGGTTTCGGCGGCTGAATGCCCCGGAACTCCTGGCGGAGGTTTGCGCCGGCGCACGGTATGAGGACGGCATGGAGGTCACGCGGGAGGGGACCGCCGCCTGATGCGCATTTACACACCTATTGACGAAACCTCCGATAGCCTGGAGTTGTGGGTTTTGTCCCTCCTGACGTTTGCGCAAACCACCCTTAAGGGCCGGAGCATAACGGTAGCTCCAGGTAGCTTCAAGGAGCACTCGTCGGACGTGGGCGTTGCTCGCTTTGGTAATTCCACCTTTGCGTGTGGTACCACTGCTCGAGTGCTCTCTGGGCGTTACCCCAGCAAACGCCATTAGCTGGGGTGGATTGCTGAACCGTGAAAACTCTCCAATCTCAGCCGCTAGTGTGACCGCAGTGACCTCCGCTACTCCTCGTAATGTCTCCAAAGCCTGGATCACTGGCGCATGTACGCTATTGGAAGCTTGCTCATGGATCTCCGCTTCCAAACTCTTGACCCTCTCCGTGATCTCGTCGATAGCGTGCAGATACTCCTGGAAGGTCACCTGCAATGCCTTGTTTTCAAAGTGCAGCCCATCCAGCCACCTTCTATGGGCTGCCCCCCAAGGTTTAACCTTTTCAGGAGCATATAGCCCGTGACGCAGCAAGAACTTCGACAAACGGTGGCGTGCCGCTAACAAATCCTTCTTGGCATCTTCACGAGCCCGGGTGAGATCCCGCAGTGCTTCATCCTCTTCTCCAGGCACCCAAACTGCTGTTAACTCACCCGCACGTAGAAGCTGTGCCTGACGCAACGCATCCCGGCGATCGGTCTTGACCCTATCGCGAGGCCTAACTGGGGTCAGCGAGGGAGCAACAACGATGCACTGAATGCCCATCCTGGTCAACTGACGGTACAGATCATACCCGGTCGGCCCTGCCTCATAGCAGACAAGAAGCTCTTTCGGGTCACCCAGCTTGCGCATGAGCTTGCTCACCGCCTCTGGACAGTTGGGGATCTTTCCCCAATACCGAGGAGCTTCCCGGCCATGGTCCGCTACCGCCACGTCCACGCTCTTCTTCGATACGTCCAAACCAACGTACTTTGTGATACTCTTCATGGTACCGGCTCCCTTCACTTGTGGCTCTGTCCTGGTGTGCGCTATCGCACGCATCCAGGATAACCCACGTAGCGTGAAGCGGAGCCGGCCTCGTTCATTATGACTAACCTAGTGGCACTTTGGGTCCGGCAGTGCGGAGCTGATGGCGAGGTTGCGTTTTCCGCAAGGTGCCGTAGCTTGCGACTTGACGCCCCCGAGTTGAGGGAGGTCCAGCCGGAAAACAGCAGCTCAAGAAGCTGCTGGATAAGAAAGACCTTGAGATCACTACTCTCCGTGGCCTTCAAAAACAACCGAACCCTGAAGGATCGGCTGGAGGTGGTGGAGAAGTGAATTCAAAGGGGGGCACCCAATCACCTTGGTTCTTCGCATAGCGGGGGTGGGGTCGGCCGGCTGCGACCGCAGCGGTCCAAGAGCCCCCCACCATCCCCGCTGGCTAGCCGGTAACCGCAAGGGAAGACCGGTTCTTCTTCGTTATGCCTATCCTGGACGGGTACGGTCGTTCGGTGGTATAGCTATATCTTGGCCTGACTTGTCAAGCGGAGGAGGCGGCCTAGACACTCAGAGAAGCGCCGCGGTGACGCGGACCTGAGTGGCAGGAGACCAAACCCGTAATCCGAATCGACAATGGGCCACAATCTTACCCAGCTGTTCGCGGAGTAGCCATAGTCTAAGGCTGCACCAGGCTGAACTGTAGAGGAGGGAGACGGATGGACGTAGTAAGCATGCCCCAAGAGATACCGGACATCTATTGCGACCAATTCCAGAGCAGCATCGGTCCTTACGGATGTGTCCTCAACTTCTCCGTGTCGCAGCCCATTCCTCCAGCTCCCGGCAGTCCTATGGGCTATGTACGGCGAGCGACCGTGAGGATGAGCTTGGAGCACTTGAAGGTTATGCTGTTCATACTATTGAGGCAGGTAAAGCAGTACGAAACTGAACAAGGTGTCACGGTCGAAGTGCCTAAATTCCTCCTCAATCAGCTGGGCATCCCCCTTGAGGATTGGGAGGCCGTCTGGGGGAGGCGTGAGCTATGAGCAACGTGGCAACCACGGAGGCCTGGATTCGTAACAGCTGGCCCGGTCTGGGCGAGGACAGGTACAAGCTTCACCCAATCCGGCTACGGAGCCTGCATGGGCATCCCACCACGGGCGAAAACATATACTGGCACCAAGAGGAAACGGGCCCGACGACCATGTGCTCGGTGCTCACAACTAGAGCAAGCGTCGAAATCACGTCAAAGGGTCCAGTGCTGTGGTGGGATGAGTTGGTTGACATTGGCGAGCTGTACGAATTCGAAGATAGGCAGGAAGTCCTCCAGTACCTTGCGGCACGTCCATACTTGGTCGAGCAGCTTCGCAGGTTACCTGAGCGCGTCGAATCGTTGTGGGGTCAAGACACCCATCGAACATTTCGGCTGAGCCTCGTTGTAGACCCAGAGGAAGGAGGTCAACGGCTGGTAGTCCAGTTCGAGGGCACTGGTGACCCGGAGCGAGACTCCTATCTTCTGGAGAAACTTGACGCCGAGCGCGCCGCAAGCGGTGAAGCGGTCGAAGATGGTCTTGTTGTCTTAGCTTCCTGAACACAGTCTGATCACAAAGCGGTCGTGGCTTGCTCGAGTGGGGGGCTGCCCGCGAGGTGCTCTTTAACTGGCAAAACTTCCTGAATCTTTCGGTGCAGCTGGCTTCTGGCGTCTCGGAAGCTGAGTGGCGAAGTGCAATAAGTAGAGCATACTACGCCGTGTACCATATCTCTCGTCGCTTTGCGTGCAGCCAGGCGTACAGCGAGCCGGCCCATGGACGACATCAGGCGCTCATCAAATGGTTTAAATGTTGCGCAGAACGAGAGTACAAGGTTCTCGGCATGGGCATAGAGCGGTTGTACGTCAAGCGTTTGATAGCTGACTACAACGATAAGCAAGCCGTTGCAAAGAAAGATGCGGAAGCCGCCATAAACGAGGCGAAGTTGCTCTTAGCTCGGCTGCGCGGGCTTAGTTCTGTCTGATTGAAATTGAAATTGCCGAACCCTGCTGCGTACGGTGCCCCGTTCACTGGGCGGTTCATTGGATTCGGCGCGGTCAGGATGGTTGCAGGGTCAACTGAAGTGGACACAGCTGCACATGCAGCTGGTACGGGCTTGGCGGTACTATCCTGCGGGTGGGGGACATGACGTCTCTGTGTGGCATAGCTCGCGGACTGCCTACCCCGCGGCGGCGAGCGTTTTCGGCTCGAAGTGAGTGGTACGCGAGGATGCTTAGTGGGCCATGACCTATTGGCTCCATTAGAGAGATTTCGAGAACCGGATCCTGCCCTGGTTCGTGTGGCGCGCACGGGAGGTTCCAGGGCTGTTGCCGGAGCTGTAGTTGCACGGTTTTACGCAGGGAAAGTTCTCTCTAAGAGACCGTTTAGGAAATATGTTCCAGGAGGCAGGAAAAGGGGTAGCACACGGTGAATCCCTCGAGGAGTATCAGCCTGACCAGATGATGCTGTTGCCTCCTTCTCTGGAGGAATGGTTACCGAAGCGTCACCTTGCTTGCTTTATCTGTGACGTCGACGTCGTTGTCCAGACGGGCCTCTCCCGAATTACACGGCGGTACGAGACCTGGGTAACGGGGCAGCCCCACACAACCTGCGGATGATGGTGAAGGTCCGTTTCTACGCCTGGGCGACAGCGATTCGAAAGAGTTTGAGGGGCAGGAAGTCCGACCATGAGCGAATCTTCTCGCGTACGGGTTACGGCTGTGATCATGGCTGGCGGCAGAGGCGAGCGACTTTGGCCTCGGAGCCGCGCTGCTCTGCCCAAGCAGTTCGTTCAACTTCGGGCGGCCAACTGGCAAAGCGACCGGACGCTGATTCAGGCGACCGTGGACCGCATCAGGCCGCTTGTTTTCAAAGAGGATATCTTTGTGGTCACGGGCAGGGAGTGGGCCGGCCTGGCCCGTGAACAGTTACCGGACATCCCGGCCGAGAACATCATTGTCGAACCGGCAGCCCGCAACACCGCACCCTGCGTGGCCCTGGCGACAGCAATTATCCGCCGGCGCTATCGGGGCGAAGACCCGGTCATGATAGTGTTGCCAGCGGACCATGTGATCAGAGATGAAGCGGCTTTCCGTATGGCCCTGCGAGCGGCAATCAGTGCGGCCCGGTATCGTTTTACACCGGAAGTGTCAGAAGCCGATGCGTCGACTTTTTCAGCCGGTAGTTCACAAGCTGCGGCAGGCGGGAGCGGGATCGAAATGGCCGAGAGCGGGCCTGGCCCTGAAGCTGAAGGTTGGGCGGACGTGGCGGCGACCGCCGATAACGCCCGTGGTCAAGCTGATGCAAGGGCTCGGGCTAAGGTTGGTGCCGCGGATGATGTTCAGAACGGTGCTGCGACCGACCAGTTACCATATCCCCTCGTTACCCTTGGGATCTGGCCGACCAGGCCGGAGACGGGGTACGGGTATATCAAGATTGGCAGATTCTTCCGCAGCGCCTACGGGCACTTCGCCTATGAAGCTGCCGAGTTCTCCGAGAAACCCGATGCCGTAAAAGCTCAACATTTTGTCGCAAGCGGTCAGTACGTGTGGAACAGCGGCATGTTCATCTGGCGGGCCAGTGCTATCTGGGAGGCGTTTCGCCGTTACCTGCCGGATGTGTACGCTATCTTCGAGGGCGCGGAACGCGTGGACGGCGTGGATTGGGTGGACGGGATGGACGCCACGGACGCGACGGGCGCCATGGACGGCATGGACGGCATGGACGGTACGGACGGCGCAGGCGGCGTGGACGGCGGGGACGACGTGGACGACGTGGACGACGTAGGCGGCGTGGACCCGATCTCGGCTACAAAAGGGGCAGTAGCTTCTGGTTCGGATAATGCGGTAGCCCGGGCGTACCGGCAGCTGCCTTCAATTTCTATCGATTATGGCGTCATGGAGAAGGCTCGGCCGATTGTGACAATTCTTTGTAGCTTCGGCTGGGACGATGTGGGTAGCTGGTCCGCGCTGGAGAGGTTGCTTCCCGCCGATGAACAGGGGAATGTGATCGAAGCGGCAGCGTGTGTCGCCGTCGACAGCCGCAACTGTATTGTCGGCCAGGATGGAAACTACGGGCGTGTGCAGGCAGCGTCAGGGGCGCGTCCCCGCCTCATCGCCCTGCTCGGCGTTGAGGACCTGATCGTGGTGGACACCGACAACGTGTTGCTGGTGGCCAGCAAAAGCCGAGCTCAAGATCTCAAGAAACTGTTGGAGCGGCTTCGGAGCGAAGGCTTGGAGGAGTACTTGTAGTTCCTGAGGGCCGGGGGTGCGCACGGTTGGTATTCGCAAACGCTTAGCGTCGGCCGATCGGTCGACGGGCCGGGGCACGATACGTATAGGTGCCCGGTCTGGTTTTGGCACTCTACTAGCATTTGATATATAGACATAATCACTGCCAATGTTTACCATTGCCCTTTAGCCAGTCAGGGGGGTGGGGCCAGGTGCATTGCCGTCGACAGCCGTAACCGGATCGTCGGCCAGGATGGAAACCATGGGCATGGCGTTTCGGCGTGGTAACATACGCCTACTTGATGAGAACGTGATCCCGCAAAGTGGGTTGCCTGCGATCACCTGTTCGGTTACAATAGAGCCGGACTTACTGGTTTCGGCTGGCAGCTAACGGGGGGTGGGCGGGCTGCACGAAGTGCGGGACCCCATCCACGGGTTCATTAGCATTGCCGAGGCCGGGGCGTTCGTGCCCACTTAGCCGGGTTCGACGCGGTTGCAGAGCCTCGGCCAGCGCCTGAGCCCGGTCGTGAGCCCGGTCCGCCCCCCGGCCGTAAACCCGTGCCAGAGCTGAACGTGAGCCCGGACTCGAGCCCGGGCGGAAGTCGAGCAGAGTTGAGCCGTGACGATCGGCCCGTTATCGGCGGACGGCAGGTTCGAGGTCGTGGTCGAGGGTGTCGTCAGAGGCATCTTATGAGAAAGGTCAGGAGACGATGGCGGAGCACGAGCAAGAGCACAAGCACGAGCAGGACCCCACTCACGAGCAGGAGCCTGAGCAAGAGCAAGAGCAGGAGCAAGAGCAACAACAACGGCAGCAGGCAGCGATCGAGTGGCATTCGCCGGCGGAGAAACCGTTCCGGCTTACCGGTTTCCCGTGGTTTGAGCAGGACCGGGTTTACCGCCGGTTGCCGGTCAAGCCGGATTATCCGATCCGGCCGGAGGTCGACTGGCTCGCCAACCACACCGCCGGGGGGCAGATTGCCTTCCAGACCGACAGCCGGCAGATCTGGGTCAAAGTCCGCCTGCGAGCCCCCGCCGACATGAACCACATGCCCGCCACCGGACAATGCGGTTTTGACCTGTACCTGGGCCGTCCGGGTGAGCAGAGGTTTTACGGCGTCACCAAGTTCGATCTGAAGGCGACGAGCTACGAGTACAAGTTGCTCGAAACGGGGGCGGCTGCCGCCGGGCTCAAGGCGGTCACCCTCAACTTCCCGCTCTATCAAGGCGTAGAAGAGGTGTTGATTGGCCTTGACGCCGGCGCGCAAGTGTTGCCCTTCCCAGCGTACGCCTACAGAGGTCGGTTGATCTTCTATGGGACGTCCATCACCCAGGGCGGTTGCGCCTCGCGCCCCGGCATGGCCTACACCAACATCCTGAGCCGGCGTCTCAACATCGAGACCGTAAACCTTGGATTCTCCGGCAATGGCAGGGGCGACCCTGAACTGGCCAAGCTCATCGCCCAAATCCCCAACCCCCGGTTGCTCGTCCTCGACTACGAACCCAACTGCGTCAGCACCGAACTGCTGCGGGAGACGCTGCCACAGTTCATCCGCATCTATCGGGAAGCACACAGGCGCGTGCCCATTCTGGTAGTATCGCGCATCCCGTATGCGCACGATCTCGTACACGAGGATGTGCTGCAGGCACGTGAGGAGCGAGGGGAGTTTCAGCGCCAGACGGTCAAAATGTTCCGGTCGAGCGGCGATGCCAACATCTTCTTTTATGATGGTTCGACGTTACTGGGCGACGACTTCGACGAGTGCACGGTCGATGGCATCCATCCGACCGATCTTGGTTTCCTGCGCATCGCCAACGGCCTCGAGCCCGTGCTGCGGGGGATCCTGGGTGCTCCGATTCCGGCTGCTCCGAGAAGCGTGCGTTCCAGCTAACGGGGGGCGGCGCGTTAAGATTTGCTGGGCGATGGGGCACGCCAGCCTGGCTGTAGAGCCTCAGCTATTGCAAGCAGCTTCTCCGTTCGTTGCCAGCCAGGCGCGCAAATGCTCCGTGCTGCCGATTTCGAACAAAGGGTCAGCAAGTTCGAGCACCTTCGCCGGCGGCAATGCACGGACCGAGGATTCAACATCAGCCAGCACCTGGCCCAATCGGTTGCGAAACTGGCGTAGAACCACCTCTACGAGACCGTCCAAGAAATAATCTCCAGGGACGAGGAAAAGGAGCAGCGCATGGCGAATTCCTCCAACATGAGCAAGCGATACAAGGACTATCAGCCTGACCAGATGATGCTGTTGCCTCCTTCCCTGGAGGAATGGTTGCCGGAGGGTCACCTCGCCCGCTTCATCAATGACGTCGTTGACGAGATGGACCTCTCCCGCATCACACGCTGGTATGAGAAAGGGCTGAGGGGGCAGCCCCGCTACAATCCGCGGATGATGGTAAAGGTCCTCTTTTACGCCTGGGCGACAGGGACCCTTTCCTCGCGGCAAATCGCCCGGCGTCTTTACGACGATGTCGCTTTCCGGTATCTATCGGCCAATACCCGGCCCGATTTCCGCACGATCAACAACTTCCGCCAGCGCCATAGAGACGAGATGATGCACCTCTTCGCTCAATTGGTACAGGTGGCAGTCAAGGCTGGTATAGCCACGTTGCGCCACATCAGTGTGGATGGTACCAAGATCAAGGCAAACGCTTCCAAGCACAAGGCCATGAGCTACGGGTGGATGAAGAAAGAGAAAGAAGAGCTGGAAGCGGAGATCAAGGAACTGCTGGCCAAGGCGGAGGCCATTGACCGGCAAGAGGATGAGGAATTTGGAGCGGACCGTCAGGACGACTTTCCTACGGAGCTGGCCTTCCGGGAGAAGCGGTTGGCCAAGATCAAGGAAGCCATGACTGCCTTGGAAGCGGAAGCGGCAGCTAAGGCTGAAGAAGGGCACAAGTCTGGGTCAGGCGATCACTCCGATCATCCCGGCAACTCCACAGCTCCGTCCGATCGGCCCCCGGCAGCGCCAGATCCGAAAGCGCAGCGGAACTTCTCGGACCCGGAGTCTCGCATCATGCTCTCGGCTGACAAGGCATTCATCCAGGCCTACAACGCTCAGCTGGCCGTGGATAGCGACAATCAGATTATCGTAGCTGCCCTGGTAACCAACCAGGCCAACGACAAGGGCCTTCTCACTCCGATGGTGGAAATGACACGGCAGATCGGCGGCCGAGCCGCCGACAAAGTCTCTGCCGATGCGGGATACTTCAACCAAGCCGAACTTCAGGAGCTGGAAGACAGGGGCATTGACGTGCTTGTGCCGCCTGACAAGATGCGCCATGGTCGCAAGCTGGATCCAGCCCTGAGAGGTCGTATTCCATCGAGCCTATCCTATCCCGATCGCACGCGCCGCAAGCTGCGGGCCAAGCGGGGTCGGGAGGGATATGCCAAGCGGATGATAACAGTCGAACCGGTTTTTGGTGAGATCAAACGTGGGTTGCGCTTTACCCAGTTTCTGACGCGGGGATTGAAGAACGTCAGCGTAGAGTGGATCTGTGTGGCCATCGGCCATAATCTTCGGAAACTGGCACTGTTTTCCCGTCATGTCTTGGATACGATGCGGAAGCTCCTGGCAGCAGCTGCGTGGGCATAACGGTGAAGCTGGTCGCGGCCAACCCCCATGCGGGGGTCGTACGACTGCACCGCAGGTTTTTGAGGTCAACTTTAGCGCTCCGATATGACAGCATGAGCAAGATTAGGAATTCACCTGTCAAGGATCAGGCCAATACCTTGGACGGTCTCCTAGCCCGCTGAAACAAAGCAATTGGAACGTACCGGAGCGCGCAACCCACCCCGCGACCGATCCCCCGTGCCACACACTAGGCTCCTCGCTTGCTGATCTGCCGCCCTGCACGTAACAACCAACAGGCACCGACACACCCCTACTCCGCACCCACGTGAACTAGACCGTTGACGCGGCAGGTCTCGTGCCCGACTCGAAACACTCTTGCTTACGTGACTATGCATACCCTGCAGAGCAAAAAGATTTACCGGCAGGAATCGGTCTACCAACCACGAAATACCATGGAGCTGTTTGGATTGTTTGGGCTGATGGTTATCGCAGTGCGTGGGCGCGGGCAACGAGCCCCTGGGATGTCCTGGTACGGTAGCTGGAGTTTGCTGGTAGTGCCCCCGCGGCGGTGCTGAAGGCCACAACACCGACAACACCGACGAAGAGGCGGGCGAACAGAGTCAGTCAGGGCACCACGCGCCTTTCGGAATCAGGGGGAATGCCTCAGTTTACTCGAAACCGTGACTAGAGCTCAGTCTGAGGATCTTGTCCGTGAGGCGGTGTGATGTCCTATTTGATGAGGTACAAGCAGTCTTGCTTGTCTCGGTCAGGACCGAAAGCCGGTGATGTTGACTTAGTGTTGATGACCGGAGGGAGTTCTCTATTTACTTTGGCAGACAGGGAAATGCGGCGTTTGTCTGGAGCGCGAATGGTGTGGCTGGATCGTCTCGATACGACCATCACCGTAGGGGCTGCGCTTCTCGCGCGCAACCAATGGCTGCCGTCCCTGCCCTACCCTCTATGTGTCCAGCTCTCAGACAATACCCTGCACGAGTTCTTTCTTGCCGGGTTACGTAGTTGGCAGGCGACAATTATGGCAGAGGTACAATGTGAATGGATGCATACCGGGTTGAGCGCAAGCTTTGACTAGAGGATGGCCAGGGAGGTGAACTTCTGTGGGTCTGCAAGGGGAATGTGTCGTCCGGCCGCAAGAGGACATTGCGCTTCGCTTGCCATGGCCGGACGCTTGTCGCGATACCTTAGGAGAAGACGAGCTCCTTGAGCAGCATCTTAACGCCAGTCGGAAGTCGGTGTACGGCGCAATCACCTCCACTGTCGAGGACCTGATCAACAGGTACAAAATACCTGCAGCAGACATCGAAACGGCCCGTGACCGGCTGCATCAATGCTACGTGAAGGACGACTCGCCAGCAGACTTGTACTGCAGCCCGGCAGCGGTCGTGGCCTACCTTCAGAAATACACCCCAAGGTATGCGGACGCATTTCTTCTAACACTACTGCAGCTTGCTCACTGCGGCCTTATTCCATTCCGGCCACGCATACTGGACCTGGGGGCTGGCTGTGGAACGAACTCTTTGGCTCTGATAGCGTTCTTGCGATCGGTTAGAGCAATGCGAGCCAGTAACTCGAGATTAACGCCCAGTGAGGTAGTCGCTGATTTGACGTCGGTAGACCGTGCGCACTTATTGCTGAAGGTAAACAGCAGTTTGACAAAGCATGCTTTACGGGAGGCCCCTGAAGTTAAGCTGCGACACACCTTCGTGAGACTGGACTTGCGCAACGATGCCGGATTAGGCGTGCTGAACAAGAGACTGGGTTCCTTCGATGTCGTCGTATTGTCGAATGTGATGTGTGAACTTCCTCAACTAGATCGTACAGCTGTACTTCGTCGCGTTGCGGACCTGGTTACCACGGAAGGGACGGTTGTCATCATTGATCCTGCTCAAGCTGGTCCGAAGTTCGCGGGAGTACGTCGAGCCTGTTTTGCTGCATCCGCTGTTGGATTGAACGTCTACGGTCCGTGTTTTGGAGACTGCGTCGGATCTCACGATTGCTGGGCGTACATGAGAGTCCCGACAACATCGCTAGATGGGACGGCGGAAGAGGTGCGTTATTCAGTTTGCGTTTTGCGACGCGATGGACTGTTTCGGTCTCAGCGGCCCAAGCAGCTGCCCGCAGTTCGGTTGAACGTTCCCATGAAACTGGATTTACAGGTATTGGTTATCGCTGACGTTGCGAAGCACGATTCTTATAAGGTTTGTGTGGGTAAAGATGTAGAGCGTGGCAGGGAGATATGGCTAAGGAAAAGGACGGAGCTCGGTGAGCTCAAGACGGGCTGGGTGTACAGGTTAGTCTCGGATAACGCGGTGTGGTCCATCAAGTCATCGCCCGCGGAACACTACGAACTTGATCTGGGAGAAGGTGGCAAGGCCGAGCCTTGCCCCTGCTCTCGGCGTACGGTGGGTCCGGGCTTGCGGGTTGACCACGAGACTTTCGGTCCCGGTACACTGGTTGATGTAAGCCACGGATGCTACGGGACGGCGCAGTTCATTCCAGACGGAGGTCGGGTGCCCAAGCGTTTGCACCTTCGTTCGTGTTTCAATCGTCTCTACTTGCGCCGTATCGATCAGCTACCCGAAGGGGGACCAAGAGATGATAGTGAGCGCTAGTCGGCGCACGGATATCCCGAGATTTTACTCAACCTGGTTTATGAACCGCATTAGAGCGGGATACTGTACCTACCCCAATCCGTTCAATCGTAATCAGGTGGTGCAGGTCTCGCTGAAGCCGGAAGATGTGGACGTGATTGTCTTCTGGACCAAGAATCCGCGGCCATTAATGCAGCACCTGCAGGAGCTGGATGAACGTGGATACCGCTATTACTTCCAATTTACCGTAAATGGTTACCCGCGGCAGATCGAGCCGCGGGTGCCCACGTTGGAGGAATGCATCGACACGTTCAGAGAGCTAGCACGGAGGGTGTCACCGCAACGGGTTATTTGGCGTTACGACCCGATTATATGGGCCGCAGCCTTCGATGAAGGTTATCACTTCAACATGTTCGCTCGGATTTCTGCTGCTCTCCGGGGCTATACGGAACGGGCTGTTATCAGTCTTGTCGACGATTACCGGGGGGCGTGGAAGCGCATGAGCACAATCGAGGGACTCAGACCATGCACTCCGGAGAGTCCGGGAGTCGCCTCACTCCTACGCAGAATGAGTGACTGTGCCCGTGCTGCCGGTATGGAGATTGTGTCTTGTGCAGAGCCATATGATCTCCAGGACTTCGGAATACGGCCGGGTAAGTGCATCGATGAGGAGCTTATTCAGCGGGTCTTTGGTATTCGGGTATCGGCTGACAAGGATACAGGGCAGCGCCAGGCTTGCGGTTGTATACTCAGCCGGGATATCGGCGTTTATGGTACTTGCCGCCACGGCTGCGTTTACTGCTATGCTGCTGGTCTTCCGGGCCTCAAGCTAGAGCACCACGATCCGGACTCCCCGTCCTTGGTGGGCCGCTATGAGGCTAATCCGTCTGCTCTCCCGGTACAAGACTCACCGTCGGGTGCCCCAGAGATAGCTCCAGTGCAACACCAGCTTCCCTTGCTGCTTGACGAACCGGCTTCGAGGAGCTGTGAGAACGTCAATCGTTATCTTGATGAAGGGAGATGTGAGCTCAAATGAGGGTGACTGAGATACCCCGATTCACAAACCATATGGCAAAGCACGGTCTTACCCAAGCGTGGCAGGATCTGAAACGGCGGCTCCAGACTTCCGGGCCTGAAGGTTCCGAGTTGTTCGAACCGCTGGGTGCCTCCCGGCTCGTTAAGAGGAGGCTTGGTAACTGGCGGCTGATCGGGCTAATGCTTCAGGAGTCTGGCCATCCAGTTCTTTGCATGGTGGACATGGTCGCTAGGGATGACCCACGGTATAGGCAATTATGCTCAGACCCCGAGAAATTCGAGGCCATGTACTTCAAAGAGAAGGATGTCCAAGACTTTGTGAAGGATTGCACCCGTAAGGGCGTTGAGATTGCAGTAGCCGTAGAGCCTAAGGTTGAAGATATACGTCGGCTTCCACCCAGTTACGAGGCCTGGTTTGATCCCCCGGGTATCACACTTGAGCCGTGCGATGATGATGCAGTGTATGAGGGTGCCGGGTGGGTGAACGCGTTTCGCTCCAGGGAGATAGACGACTACTGGCAGGATTACCACAAGATGGTGTCTAAAATCGCAGATGACCGATCGACAGGTCGCCCGGTCTCACCCAAGCATCCTTGGCTGCTCGTCTACTCGGAGGGAAGCAGAGGTGTTCTCTTTGCCCGAGTCATACTAAGCGATCAAGCCTCCAGGCGTGTGCTATTTTTATTGCGGCCGATCGCTAGGACCGGTGGCGCGGACACGCTGCAAGATGATAATCTGATAGCTCAAGTCACAGATATTGTTGATACCACCGCCTTGGCGGAGCTCGCGAAACCGACATCTGGTGACGAAATAAGTCTTACGTCCGATCAAACGGCAGGGTGTGCAGCACGCGCCTATCCAGCATACGTTCTTGCAGACCCCGACGTCTGGCGCGCGATACAGAGGGACGACCCATTCGCAGGGCAGCCAGGCGGATTGGCAAACATCGCCCTCTCAGGCGAGGAAGAGCAAATACTACGAAGCGTCACATACAATCGCAACGGAGGGTTCCCTCTGTTTATCAACGGCAGAGCCGGGAGCGGTAAGTCGACCTTACTACTATACCTGTTTGCTGACTATTGCTACAAGAAGCTGACACACCCTGGGATTGCAGGTACGCCACTATTCTTGACTTACAATGACCGCCTGCTCAACGCTGCTGCAGATACTGTTGCACGAATCATTAAGAGTCATCATACCTTTGCAGTCAGGAGCAGCGCAGGCAGCGACCATCGAGACGAGAAGGCAATCCGGACCGAGATCCAGAGCTACTTCCGTAACTTCCGGGAGCTCATGCTATCGTTCTTGCCTCCCGAAGACCGAAACAGCCGCTTCGCACCCGGCAAGCACATGTCGCTACGACTGTTCAAGGACCTATACAAACCCAGCGATACGCTTCCTAGCCGCTACAACAGGTGGAAAATGAAGTTACCCCATATTGACTGGTCGCCAGAACTATGTTGGTACGTAATCCGCACCTTCATAAAGGGCACGCCAGCCGCGGGGTACCTTGACCCGGACGCCTACTCAAGGATACCGAAAAGAGACAAAGTAGTCCCCGAGATCGAATACGAGAAAATCTATAATACAGTCTGGGAACGGTGGTACAAGGACTTGACATGTGGTGAAGGGGCCCCCTTCTGGGACGATCAAGACTTAGTGCGCCAGGTTATCTCGTCAGACGGGCTGCAGTCAATGCCGGAATATACCGCAATATTTTGCGACGAAGCCCAGGATTTCACGAGACAAGAGCTTCGCGTCATCCTACGCTTATCAGTCTTGCCACGATTTGAAGTCCATTGCCGGGATAGGGTTGGTTTTCCGTTTGCTTTTGCTGGCGACCCGCTGCAAACCCTCAATCCTACAGGGTTTAGGTGGGAAAGTCTTAGAGCCGCGTTCTTTGAGACCTTAATACAGCCTCTTGTTGATAAAGGGCTGAAAACCCGGGACATGAACTGTCAAGAGTTGCATTTCAACTATCGTTCGGCCGCGCCAATAGTTCATTTGTCTAACTTAGTTCTTCTATGGCGATCGGTACTGTTCCGAATTCCCAAGATCAGCCCGCAGCAAGCGTTCCTCATGCGAAAGCAAGTAGAGTGCGTACCTCTGAAGTTCGTGATCGGTGACAATATTACTGTAGATCAGCTGGCACGTCACATTCAAAACACGGTTATCATTGTGCCTGCTGAGGAGGGCGAGGAGGCGCGTTTTGTTGAAATGGATCCGGAGCTTAAGAAGGCTCTAGCTGTTGAGAGGGGAGCAGATTCAACGAACAAGAACGTGTTCAGTCCGATGAGTGCAAAGGGACTTGAGTTCGATCGGGTTATTGTTTACAAATTTGGTGAGTATATGCCGCCTTCTGCATTCAAGGGTAGCGAAGACGAAAAGCAAGCGATGAGTAGCGAGTTCTTCTTTAACAGGTTGTATGTTGCACTGACCCGGGCTAAAAAGTATTTGTTTATAGTTGACACCGTGGAAGGAGACAGGAAGTTATGGCAGCAGTGCGTTCCAGAGAAGAGGATGGAGTTCTTGGAGCGCGGCAAGGAACTTGGGTGGTGCGATGGGGATGCAGCTCTGCTGGGCGAACCGCAGAAGGGTACTCAAGAAGAAATCCTGGGTATGCAGGAACTGAACCCGGTCGGCGTCGCTAAGGTTCTTGAAAGTGAGGGGAGAGAGACGAATAACCCCGATTTGCTGCGTCGCGCGGCCCGGTACTATGAGGATGCCGGGCAGGAAGCCGAGGCATCCGCGTGCAGGGCGCTTGCGTACGAACTATGTGAGCAATGGGGGAAAGCTGGAGATGAATACCTTAAGCAACGACAAGTGCGTGCTGCGGTGAGATGCTATAGGCGGGGATGTCTGTTCGGAAAGCTGGTTGACACATACGTCACGTTTGTGCCTGCGAATGAGCGCGATGAGGACTACAGGCTGGCAAGATTCATGACTGGGGACTCTCGTGACTCGTCGACATCGGTAGCGTTCGCGGAGGTTATTGTCGATATGGTTGAGGACGGCCGTTTGGATGGCAAACTAGGCCTGGTATGGTGGCAAAAGGGTATCGAGAGGTTTGTTGCTACAGTCCAGAGTCTGGTCAGTAGCCAGAGAGAAAGCGTGCTCGATCGGAAGGCCTGGGATGTCTTGGCCGCGGCAATCGCAGCCCTCAGAAAAGGTGGTGTGAACGCTCCGGATGGATGTGCCAGCCTGACCTCGTTGGAGGCAGGCTGCGCCTACAAGGGGGAGCGTTATGAAAAGGCAGTAAGACTGTGGGAGGAGGTCGGGGGTCCGCGCCGAGAGGAGTATTGGCACGCGAAAGCTATGATTACGAGCATGCCTGAGCGCGTGTTGTATCTTGGTAAGGCGGGGATGGACGAGCAGTTGCTGGCGCTGTGGGAAACCTATCCCCACAAAGCTGAAGCGAGTCGGGAGGTTGTTAGGGAAGTAGCTGGAGCGATGCATCGCTCCGGGCGTTACAGGGACGCATTCCGTATGTACTTTGAGCTGGGTGATCTCGCGTCGGCACAGGCTTGTATGTCTGATGCACTGAGAAAAGGGCAGCGCGTACTGACGGAGATCGCGATGTTAGCCAAGGCTGGTGTGTACCAGGGGAAGTGGGACGAGTTACCCACCGACGGTCTTGGAGACTTGCGCGCTGATGTTAGCCTTGATGAGGATGCGATCATGGCGATCGCTCGCCTTGTGGCTAGTTGTGCATCGCCGACAGGGCTACACCAAGCCTCGCTACGGACACGAAAGGCCATCACCGCCTGCTGCCGGATCTTGCTTGGACAACCTTCGTGGCAGTCGTACATTGCGCCCCAGAATTTGGGTGCGGTCCTTGAGCAGGCGGCTGAATACAAGGACACGTTACAGTTCTACGAGACCTTCACAAGATCCAGTGATGAAGAGCTACGGCAGTTTGCTCGCCTGCGTTGGCTCAAGGTAAAGCAGCGTCAAGTTGAGAACTCTAGGAAACAGACAGCCAATTCGCACGATTTCAGGAGGCGGTACGAAGACGAGCTCTGGAGGAGGTGTGAAATGTGGGGGATTAAACGGGAGGAATTGGCTAAACTTCCTGAATACCCGGAATGTCACGTTGTTAACCGCGCGGGGAGCCAGCCGCGAATAGTTGGGTTGCCTGATGGAGTAGCACCCGAGTTTAGCGATAACGGGGTGCGTTTTCGTCTGGGGGATACAGTTGTACGAGTAAGACCAGCATGGCTGTTTCTTTCCAACAATGACACCGGGCAAGCGATTAAGGTCATGTTTGACTCTGCGCAAGTGACGGGTACCGATGAGGTCCAGATAACCCGTGAAGGTGAAAACTGTATTTGTGTGGTTTGTCAGGACTCGTCGGTCCGTTGTCGCGTTACAACGTCAGCACATGAGAGGTATATCGTTCTTACCTTAGCTGGTCACACCGTTCATATTTGGCTGCCCCGGTCTCTGAATTGTGGCAGCTGATGTGATGTGGCATGACTAAGGAGGTGCAGAGCACGCAGACAGGCAGCATGGCAAGGCCTTACGGGCAAGCACTTGCTGGGCAAACAGGTCTGATGGAGGAGGTCCACAAGGCTCGTGAACGGACGGTTGAATGGATACTGCAGCAGGAGACGAGTCCGGGACTTTAGGCCAGACCGCTAGGGAGGCCGGACTTGAGAGACTATCGACCGCCATGCGGCCAGGCTGAGGCGGGGACGATGGATGGGGTTGGTTCACGACTGCGGTCGAGTCTTGGGGGAGGGCTTGCGGTGGAGGGGTCAAGGTCTATGAGGAGTGGGCGTGCCGAGGAACATGGCGGTGGGCATGCCAGTGGTCATACCAGTGGTCATGCCAGCGGTCATACCAGCGGACACGCCAGTAGCCACGCCCGCGGCGGTGGCTCTGCCGGTGCCGCCCGGGTCACGGCCGTGATCATGGCTGGCGGCAAAGGCGAGCGGCTCTGGCCCCGGAGCCGGGCTGCCCTGCCTAAGCAATTTGTTCAGCTGGCGGCAGGGGGTTCGGGTTCGCAGGGCGGCCGGACGCTGATCCAGGCGACTGTGGACCGCATCTGCCCGCTGGTGGCCCTGGAGGACACCTTCGTGGTCACAGGGAGCGAATGGGCCGGCCTGGTGAGTGAACAGTTGCCGGAGATCCCGCCCGAGAACGTGATCATTGAACCGGTCGCTCGCAACACCGCACCCTGCATTGCCCTGGCCACGTTCATTATCCGGCAGCGGTATCGGGGCGAAGACCCGGTCATGGTAGTGCTGCCCGCCGACCACGTCATTCGGGATGATGAGGCCTTCCGATCGGCGTTGCAGGCCGCGGTCAGGGTGGCGGTCGGCGTGGCCGATGGGGGTTACCGGGCCGCGAGTGAGGAGGAGGTCGCTGACGGGGCGGCGGGAGCAGAGGTTGCCGAGGCGACGGCGGGGGCAGAGGTGGCAGCTGGGGCAGAGGCGGCTGCGGCGCCAGGGGCGGAGATAGACCCGGCGGGGGCGGAGGGGGCGGCGGCCGCCGAAGTTTCGGCGGGGACGCCGGCGTCGTACCCTTTGCCCTTACCCCTACCCTATCCTCTCGTGACCCTCGGGATCTGGCCGACGCGGCCGGAAACGGGCTACGGGTACATAAAGATAGGAAGGCTGCTTGGCAACATTGACGTGCTGTCGGTGTATGAAGCCGCGCAGTTCACCGAGAAACCCGGGGCGGTAGTGGCTCAACATTTCGTGGCCAGCGGCCGGTACCTGTGGAACAGCGGCATGTTCATCTGGCGCGCCAGCACGATTTGGGAGGCTTTCCGGCGATACATGCCGGAGGTTTACGGGACGTTGGCTCGGGTTGAGGCGATGGCTACGGCTGCGGCTACCGCCTCGGCTACGTCCATGACTGCAGCCACGTCTGCGGCTGCGTCCATGACTACGGCCACAGCTACGTCCACGAGTGCGGCTACGGCTGCGACTACGGCCCCGGCTAAGCCTGGGGGTACGGCCACGTCGACGGCTACGTCCGGAGCTGCGGCCACGTCCACAGCTTCGGCCACGTCGATGGCCACGCCCACCTTCTTGCCGGGGGCTCGTGCTGCTGGGGCTCTCGCTGCTCCTGGCCCTGCGGGGCCTAGTGCTTCTGACTCTCCCGGGGATGGGTGGAGCAAGGCCTTCGATGAAGTGTACCGGCAACTGCGGTCAATCTCCATTGATTATGCAATCATGGAGAAGGCGAGGCCGATCATTACCATTCCGTGCAGTTTCGGTTGGGACGACGTGGGAAGTTGGCCGGCGCTAGAGCGCCTGTTGCCCGGCGACGAACATGGGAACGTCGTCGGGGCCGGGAAGTGCGTCGTCCTTGACACGCGCAACTGCATAGTAAGCGTCAGCCAGGACCGGGAGCGGGAGGTTCAACCCGGGAGAGGAAGCCGGGAGAGAGGGCAAGAGGCGTCCCTGAACGGCGAGCGTCACCTACCTCGCTTGATCGCCCTGTTTGGGGTCGAGGACCTGGTGGTGGTGGACACCGAGAACGTTTTGCACGTGCCGCTCATGGAGGAGAACCCGGGCGAGGCCGAGCCCAACTGACCAACAACATCTTCGGAACGTCGAACGTGGGCCAGACACCGGCCGGGGTGGGGGCAGAGCGCTTGGCCCTGCTTTGTCCTAAGCAGCACGGGCAAAACGGTCAACCCGGTGAACTGCATGGGCGCGAGCAAGCGGGTGGCCGAGATGATCGTTCAGGCAATGAGCCGGGGGATGGGGTTGGGCACGGGCAACCGCACCCGGACGCGGTTTGTGGCCGTCCGCTTTGGCAACGTCTTGGGCAGCCGGGGCAGCGTCATTCCGATTTTCAAACGGCAGATCGCCGCGGGCGGGCCGGTCACGGCCATCCGCCCGGAGATGAAGCGGTATTTCATGACCATTCCGGAGGCAGTTCAGCTGGTGTTGCAGGCGGGGGCGCTAGGCGAGGGTGGAGAGATCTACGAGACGGTAGAGCCCACACCGCACAAGGACATCGTGAAGCTACAGTGCGGTAGGCGTTAAGGGGTGGGGCATAGGGACATTGTGTGGTAGACTATTGCTGGGAGCTCAAGCGCCTCCCGGCAGCGGTCAGGAGCGAAAGGTCTCTTCCATGGCACACAGTCCTTTGACGCGGGAGGCTACTGGCCGTGCCGAGGGTATGGGAACGAGGGATCTGAAGTTGGGCAGGAAACTCCCGAACAAACCGCTCGTCGAAGCGATCGCGGAGCTGAGGTGGGAGCTACAGCAAGTAGGTCCCGATCAGTTCAAAGACCCGGGTTTCCCTCTGCTGGTAGGGGCCCTCTACGGCCTGCTGAGGAATTCTTACAGCGTGGCAGAGGAGCTCCCTACCGCCCAGGTACCGGACGAGATGCTCCCTTATGTGGTGAGGTACCGATTCCGAAGGGGCAAGAACAGCTGGCCGCTCGTTCAAGTCGGTCCAGGAATAGCTACGCTTAACTTCACGAAGGAGTACGATTGGGAGTCGTTTTTGGCGGCTGCTCTTGAGTTTTACGATAAGCTCGTAGAAGCTCATCAGGTCCGCTCCGACCATGTGAAGCCCAAGTTCACGAGTATAGTTCTACAATTTATCAATGCAATTCCGGCTGATCCTGCTCAAATGGATGTTCTACATTTTGTGTCTTCCAAACTCCACACATCGGTCACCTTGCCCCGCGGCATAACGGAGTCACCTAGTATCGCCGGAGGTGTAACGGGATTCCAGCTCAGCTTGGCCTATTCGCTTGGGTCTCCGAAGGGTATCGGGGCCATCCGACTGAGTACGGGTAGCCAAAACGAGGTGCCATCACTCTTGTGGCACCTGTACGTCCAGTCCGTGGAACTGGACGTGCCCCAAGAACGTTCTGCATTCAAGGAGTGGCTAGAACAGGCCCATACCGTTGTTGAAAGCTGGTTCTTTGCCCTCATTGAGGGAGAGCTTGAGAAACAATTTGGGGGTGATCTGGGGTGAAAGCCGTCGCAGGACTTGACGTCATACTCAGTACCCGCGCGGCCTCGAATATACAAGAGATGAACACCTTCGACGACCCCGCTAAATTAGTGCGGCGTGGCCGTCTCGGTCCGGTTTCCTCGGTGACCGTGTCTGCACTGCTGGCACTTCCGTTGCTCACGTCCTCTATTGGTGCTGGAGGTGGGCCCACCTCCGTAAGTCGGTCAGCGTTTGATGTGGTGGACGAGCTCAACTATTCTACTTGGGCGACGCACCTTTCGTCCGTTGGTCAAGGCTCAATGCCAGGGAGTATTGTTAGCGCAGTTGTACCACAAGAAGAGCCGCATAACGTGCCGGATGTCCTTGCCGTACGTGTGCCAAGGAGAGTCATCGCAACGGTTGCGGTTCAGTGGAAACCGGGCACGTTGCCCCGAAGGGCACCATTCATTCGTCCCGACCTGGGGCCTTGGGAGGAAGATGAGTGACGCTGCGCTGGTACGCGGAAGTCGGGCCTCAAGAACCGCTTGACCAAGGCGACATCATTGCGCTCTGCCCGGTTGTTTCCTGGAAGGATGCACCGATCGGTGTCGAGCGCGAGGAGAACGTTCCGGAGTTACTCAAGAACAGCCTCGAGCTGAGTGAGATGGCTGTAGTGGTAATGACTCAGACTTGCGATCTGGCAAATGCGAAGGTTAGGAACGTCACCCTTTGCCCCTATTATCCAGTGGACGAGTATCGGAGTGGCTGGGAGGCGGCTCAAAGCATTCAAGGCCGTAATCCAACAGATAAAACATGGTATGCTTTTCTCGACTCGGTGCGCAAAGGACAGGTCTTTAGTTTGGCGTTGCTCAATTCGGATCCGGAATTGGGAGTACCATTAGCGTTGGTGGACTTTCAAGAAGTCTTCACGCTGCCGAGGAAATTTCTTGAGTCATACATAGCTGTCACGAGTGAACGAAGAGTGCGTTTGTTGCCTCCGTATCGAGAACACCTTTCGCAGGCATTTGCAAGGTTCTTCATGCGCGTTGGGCTACCGACGGATATTGACCTTTCTAAGTACCGACGCTAAGCTTGAATAGCTGGGTTTTAGGAACCCCGGGACCGGGGGCAAACCTGACACCGTGGCAGCCCCACCACCCCTAGGGGCGAGGGGCCTGCGTTTTGCAACGTAAAAGTGGGCCAGGGTTGTCATGTGAATCTGGGCCACTTTTTGTCATCTAATAAGCCTGGGCCCCTCCTCCCGGGCCGGGAGGGGTCGGAGCGAATCTATGCTTGATTCCCCTCCTTCCGTTGAGCCCGCGTCTGCTTGAGCCGGTACGACTCGCCGTTCATGTCCAGCAGGATGGCCCGGTGTGCCAGACGCTCCACCAGGGCTGGTGTCAGCGTGGGGTCACAATGCGCCGGAACTCCTGGCGGAGGTTTACACCGACGCACAGTACGAAGACGGCAAAGAGGTCACGCGGGAGGGGACCGCCACCTGATTGCGCATTTACACACCTATTGACGAAGCCTTTGGAGGCGGTCGAACAAATTCCCCTTACCCTGTCCGGCCGCCCATCGACGACGCGGCAACGGTGTGCTGAGACTCGGCGAATGACCGCGGGTATAATGGGGCCGGGCAAGCTGTAGTGGACAATTGGCTAGAGTAGCCACGAGAGGGGAGCGGGTTGTTGTGTCTCTTGCTCGAAGCCTGCCTGTGCCTTTGGAAATGGACCGGGAGGGGGTTATACGGGTCTCCGGTGCCCGCGTAACCTTCGACTCCGTTATCTCTGCGTTCGACCGAGGGGCCACCCCGGAAGAGATAGCGAGCCAATACCCTACTGTTCTGCTGCCGGACATTTACGCAGTCATCGCCTATTACCTGAGTCACCGCGGAGAGGTTGAAGAGTACCTGGACGGGCGAAGAAGAGAGGCTGCCCGGGTGAGAGCCGAAAACGAACGGCGTTTTCCGCCGCACGGAGTGCGCGAGCGTCTCATGGCTCGCCAGCAACCTTAATGCTGCGGCTGGCAGTCTACAAGAACTTCAATAACGACATCGTGCGCCGGTCCTGAAGATACTTTCCGCTGACGACCGGCCGCCAAGGAATCGCTCAGAGCGTCTGGCATCCAGGGGCCCGCCTTACCCCCAGGAGACGTGCCAACCGAACTAGTCGTGGCCTAAGCAGGCAACGCAGAAGACGTGAGAATAGTCCCTACCCCTAAAGAGGGAGACTCTGCTGGCCGGTGTGATCTTGGATTATGCGGAGCGGCCGCTCTATGTAAATACGGCTTCGTGCGCGCTCTATTGTCCGCAGTTCATCCAGGGGGAGTTGGATGCTCGGAAAGAAGCTCACGCTGCAGCGATGGTGATAGCGATAGCGACTATTGGGATTGGATGCTCGTTTGGGGTCAGTGAGTCGTTCCAATAGTGGCAGGACAACTCTAGCCACTTCGACGTGGCCCTGCTTCTTGCTGGTATAGTCCAGGCACTCACGGGTTGCTCCGAGTAGGATGTCAATAAGCTGTATGAAGTGGCTCTCCGAAGGGAATGCCTGTTCCTTCCTGTGATCCGAGTCAATGAAGTGAATCCGGTCGCTTTCAAAAACGATTTCTGGCTCGTCTTGCTCCAGGCGCCATACGAGATGCCAATCGAACAAATCGTCCTGCTCCATCTCGGACCGATCATGAAAAATCGCCGTCACGCGCACACTATGAACCCGTGGATCACTTAAGAAGAACCCCTTCAACACGTAAGCCGTTGTGGAGCGGAAGAAGCGGTTGTAGATACGACGGTTTTGCTCGCGACCAGAATAACCGAAGGCCTCCTTACGTAGCTTCGATAAGTCGATGCCGAAGATGTGAAAGTGGAAGCACTTGCATGTGTCATATAACACCAACTGAACCCACGCTTTGGCGAGCTCGATCTTCGGACGCTGGCTTAGATGCGTGAAGTGCAGCTCTCCGTCGTAGCCCGCGTTGCGACGAGCCCTCTCGAGAGCGTCAAGGGCGTACGCGTGGAGCTCTTCGGGAACGGCGAGCATGCCGATATAGAGCCACGGGTGGCCGCCCGCCGGCTTCACCTCGTCTGCGTAGAGTCGTACGGCAACTTCCTTGCTGGGGGACGGGTCAAACCACTCCATGCTACCCCTCATCCTTTCTTGGCCATAGCGTCGCGTGTTGGTGCTCGACAGCTTGGCTTGGCTTCCGTCGGTGCGAAATCCAGCTGCCCAACCCTTTTCCGCCTACTCCTTCAGACATTCCCTGCCTTGCCCCCGGCGTGGTAGACTGCTATTGGTGTCTCCTTCCTTCAGAGGCATTCTTCACCCCTGTTGTACCATAGAGGTGCGATTTCAGTTTCCACGAAACCCGGGATGAGTTTTGGAGGGGGTTTCAAAGACACCGATGGGCCTGCAACAGTTCAAGGTGCGGGAAATTGTGGAGCAGGCGGTCAACCCAGGGCTTAACATTCCGGAGTTCCAACGAGATTTCGTGTGGGACCCCGAGCAGGTAAAGCTGCTGGCGGAATCGCTCTTCCGGCGCTATCCCATCGGGACACTCCTGCTGTGGCAGCATAGCGCCTATCCGTGGGCCAAGACGGCGCAGGACGCATCCGAGTCCCTGACGTGGATCGTCGACGGACAGCAGCGGGTCACCTCGCTTTGCTTGCTGCTCGGGCGAAAGCCGTACTGGTGGCCGGAGGCGGCCGAGTGGAACAAGGCCCTTGAACGCTATGATGTCATGGTCTATATCCTGCCAGACAGTTCCGACGAGCGGCTCGAATTCGCCCTGGCCAACCCGGTGCGCCGTAAGGACCCGCGCTGGCTGAGCGTGCGCGATGTCCTTCGTCTATCGAAGGTCGAGGAGCTCGCTTCCATCGCGCAGGAGCGCGCCCAGCGACTTGCGGCGGAGTGCGGCTGCGATCCCATGGAGATTGTTGGCAAGCTCCTGGCGCGCCTTCAGGCGCTTTGGGACATCCGCAACCAGGACCTGCCGGCTGTCACCATCGACCACGAGGTCGAGGATGTGGCGGAGATTTTCGCCCGGCTCAACCAAGCCGGGACCCGCGTCAAAGAGGCTGACGTGGTATTGGCGCTTGTTGCAGTGCGCAACCGGGGATGGGTGAACTCCGAGTACCTGCCTTTCCGCGCACAGCTGGAAGGGCAGGGCTGGGACCTCGAGGCCGGGGTGATCGTACGAACGCTCACGGGGATCGGAGCCGGGCGGGCGCGCTTCGCAGAGGTGCCGCAAAGCCTGTGGGACTCAGCGGAACTCAACAGGGTGTGGGCCAGGACGAAGGAGACCATCGCCGAGGTTCTGCTGCGTCTGGCCGAGCGAGGGATCGTGTCGCCCGACCTGCTTCCGTCCACCAACAGCCTGATTCCCCTGTTTGTTTTGCACGATCGATGGAAGGGGCGGCCCGAGGCGCGCTTCGGGGCGGCTCTGCGGTGGTTTCTGCTGGCCAATCGAGATGGGCGCTACAGCGGCTCGGCCGTCACCAGCCTCAACGAGGACGTGCGGGCGATCAGTGAGGCCCGGTCGTTCGACGAGGCGATTGAGGCACTGATGAAGCGGCTCCAGGTGCCGGAGCGGGTGGGGGCCGAAGAGTTCCTCAATCGGTACGACCGGGCGGGCAGTCGTTTCCTAAGGCTGATGCTTTATTTGAGCCTGTACCGGCGCGGTGCCCCGGATTGGGTGGACGGCACCCGCATCGGGTTCGACCACAGCGGTACGAAAGTCATCGCCGGCTTTGAACCGCAGTGGCACCACATCTTTCCCAGGAACTTGCTAAGACAGACCGGGCGGTACGATGATGACGAGATTCATGCCCTGGCGAACATCACCGTGCTCAACGCAAAGACCAACGTGAACCGCATCTCTGGCAAGGCGCCGGCGCTATACATCAAACAACTGGGCCTGAACCGGGCTGGTAGCGGCGGCCTGGAGGCACTGCGGGCGCACCTGATCCCGGAGGACTTCGTCGAGGCGGCCGCTGATGAGGCAAGGCGCGCGCAGCAGTGGTCCATCGATCGGTACAAGGACTTCCTGCTTGCCCGCTCGCAGCTCCTCGCGCAGGCAGTGAACGACCTCCTGGACGAGCTGGTGAGGGCGTAGGTCGCCGCCGGCCCCTGCCGCGGCCGGGGCCCGACAGCGCTAACAGGTGTTGGCTCCCGTCAAAAACGGGGGCGGGCCCCGGGCATCAGCGCCATGGGGATTTCGGCGGGGTTGGCAATTGGCCCCACCTTAAATAGATACCGGGGGAGATACCGGGGGTGCAGTAACGGAAGGGTCGCGGTGAACCGAACGACCTGACCGCCCGGTGCGGCCCGAACTCCGACAGTCGCGGTGGAGGCGAACCGGCCACGGAACGCAGCCCAAGGGCCAGCTCTATGCAGGTTTCACCGAGCGGGCCAATCCGGCGGCTTACCATGCACAGCTTCGAATCCATCCACATAACGGAAACCGGGGAAGACAAGGGTCCTCCATCATCTGGAACGCAGGGAGCCCCTCCTGGTCGAAGCGTCTTTGAGACCGTTATTGGGCAGGGGCGGGATCTCTGGAGCGACGGCAGCGAGTTCTATACTTTCCTGAAAGAGATCTACGAGAGACAGCGTGAGGATGCCAAGCGGTGAGTTCGACTCTCGGGTAGCGGACGCGGGGGATAGCGTTGCCAGGGCGGAGCGGCAAGCAAGCCGTTGCCCGCCCTTTTTACCCGCGGCAGCACCAGGTTATAATGACCGGTCAACAGCAGGCACACTGCTTAACATGGCCGTCGAACCCTATCGCACCGCCCGTACGCTGACGTTGACCTTCAGCGTTGTCCACCCGCGGTCGGCCGTCAGCGCCGCTACACCCGTTCGTTGGGCCAAGGCTAGGCAAGCACGATCTCCCAGGGATAGTCCGGCTCCTCTGGTTGCCTGGCGCAGCAGGCCTGCACGGTAGGCCAGATCTTCGTCAAAGTCTACGACCGTCATCGGCAGGGCGCCTAACGCTTGGCGAATGGCTTGCTCGGGCATCCCTGCGTCGTTCAGTTTGGCCACCACCTCCGAGAGGTTTACGGCTGTCACCGAGGCTCCTTTAGCTAGGGCCTCCTCTACCTTATCGCTGCCGGGCTCACGGTTCAGAAGGACGAGGAGGGCGGAGGCGTCCAGAACCCACTTACTCATGACTCATCTTGTGCCTCCTGGCGACGCTCCCGAATCAGTTCGTCCGCCAGCGACCGATCGGCCGCCACGTACCGGCGCACAACCTCCTGTGCATAGCGAACTGCCTGCCGAACCGCGAATACACGCAGCCCGTCGTCCGCCAGCTGTACCATCACCTCGTCTCCTTCGCGGAGACCCAGCGCTTTTCGATAGTCGGCCGGGATCACAAGCCGGCCGCCTTTTCCCACCCTGACCTTTACCGTCCTCATGTGACACACATCCCGAATTGATCGCCATCAAAGATGGCCCATGTCATCCAGAGCCACTCATGTCACTTCGCTCCCAACATACCATGATACCCACTCAATGACAATACCCCGATAAGATAGGCTCACAGAGCCACAGGGGTTGGGCTATCGCCGCGCTCTTCTCATCCGCCTCATCCGCCGGCCATAGGCCGGGGCGGCCGGGAGGGCGACCTGCATTCGCTGGTCTTGTGACCTCGCCGCTTGGGGGGCGATGCCGGGGCGCCGCGGCACAGCCCGAGCCGAGCTACGCCATCCGAGCATGGCAAGAGAGTAGGTCAAGGAAGTACGTCAAGGTACGTACTCCATTTCAACGAACGTCGGCTTCCCGAGCAACTCCTTTCCGAGGAACACGTAGATTTTAAAAAAGGTCATGCTGGTCGGCCTTGCCTCAGGGATGACGACGGCATCTTCGGCGATGAACCGGTGAGCCTCGTCGTACACGCTAACCTTAAACTTGAGGTCACGGTAATGTACGGATGTATCATTGCGAAACTCACCGGTTACCGGAACACCGTAACCAAGGCGGCCTCCAAACCAGTCCCGACCAATGTCTCCAGCCCACACTCTCAGAGAAGCCAGGGTCAGGCCTGGTGGGAGTCCCGTTACGGTAAACTTCGGCTGCTCTCCCAGCCGCGCAGTCACTACGGTCTGAACCGTGCCATCGGCGACGGTTAATGCCCGTAAAATGACGACCGGGTTTCCTTCGAGGGAACGGACCGATCCGATGACCAGGTAGTCCGCGCCCAGGAACTGTCCGAGCTTTTTCACCGCATCCGGCCGGGCGAGGCCTGATTGCCCGAAACCGAGCTCCTTCACGGCAGCCTCGATCTGAGCTCGTTCCAGGAGTACGACCCGCTTGGTGCGGGCCAGGGAGGTCAGCAGCAGGTCCGGCAGCAGTGTGCCCAGTTCCCTGGCTGAATCGGACGCTTCGACTTCCAGAACCGCCACCCTGGGTGGCACTATGCCGGTTCTGGCAACCATCCCCACCTCGACTTCTGCACTTTTCTCAACGATGCGGGCCACTGCGAAGCGCTCCTGAACGTGGTACACCTCCAGCGATGCCACGGGGAAGAGCAGAGGGCCGAGGCTTTCGCCCGTGACGGGGTCAATCACCTCCCGGCCCTTCCGGAATACTTCAAAGCGCACAGCAGGCCGTATGCCCGCCTCCGAGCCGACGTTGAGGTACACATCGTTACCTTCCACCGCAATGACTCGCGCCTCGGGGACTTCGAGCCCGCGTACGAGCTCGGTAGCGAGGTGTTCGGCGAGCTGGGCTACGTCCGTCGGGGCGGTCTCGGCGACCGCCACCGCCTGGTTACCGGGGCCACCGGTAACGACAAGAACGGTGAACGTCAAGACGGCGAGCAGCGAGGCACCGAGTCTGGGCATATGAACCCTGCTCATGGTGTCTACTCCTCTCCGGCCGCCTTCTCATACGTCTCTGGTGCCAGTGTTACGCTTACCTTTAACCCCTCATACGCTTGAATGCGCTTCTCCCAGGCTCGAAACCCACCCTTCGCGATCACTACCTGATGAACTCCCTCCGTAAGGCGCAAGTCCAGGGGCGTGATGCCCACGTACAGCCCGTCTACCTCTACCTCGGCTCCCGCCGGCACGGATTCGAAGTGCACCAAGACCTGAGCCGCGGGTTCAGCTGGACTCGACGCGGTAATGGCCAGCACCAGCTCCCGGACGGCTTTCTCCAGGAAGTCGCGGACCAACTCCCTCTCAACGTCGGCCGGTTTCACTTGTAGGTAAGAGGTCGAGAGGAAGGTTCGCTGGCTTTCCAGCACCCGGGCGAACTCCACCTTCCCCGTAGTCACGTTCAGGGCCCGCACCGCCCCGGTGAGCTTAAAGACCGTCTGCTCCGAGGTGAACCCATAACCGCTGAATTTGGTTTGCACCGACTCGACAGACAGGAGGGCCCCCGTAACGAGCCAATCTGCACCAATTAAGCGCCCCACCTGCACCGCGGTGCTGGTTTGGTCGACTAGCCCGGACAAGATGAGACTCTGCTCCCGGATGACGTGATTCAGTTTTTCACGGTCAACCACCTGCACCTGGCCGGTTTCGGCAAGCAGAGTAGCCAGCAGTTCAGTTGCCATAATGTCAATGTCGAGCAGGTCCCGACCGGTCTTGTTGGTGAACTCCACGACGGCCACGGTAGGCGGTGCGCCGGCCAATGCTGCTGAAGGAATACCAACCGCCGCCGCAACGGCTCCGGCCAGGGCCAGGCAAGCAGAGACTAACGGGTTACGTTGCAGCACAAGCCCATCCTCCTTCCAGGCTTCATCGTGAATCAAACCCAACCTGAGTACTGCCTTCCATTGTACGCTTCGAGTGATCCAGACGGATTCCTCCTTAGACCCGCCCCACATACCCGGCGACAACGCGCCGGAGAGGAACGCGTTGTCGTTGTGGTATGCTATGCTCACGCCGTTGATGCCGATCCTCGACAGCAGGAGATGGTGAGATACGTTGGCAGCAGATGACAAGTACCGGCAGAGCGTTCTTAATTTCGCGCGTACTTACGCTCCGCATTCCAAGAGTGTAGATATCACGCTCACGTTCGGTGCTGGGATTTCGTTGCCAGAGCTGGTGAATGCCGTGCGCAGGATCGCCGGCGAGAACCAGATGGTAATCGAGTGGGGCTACTACGACAAGCGGCTCGCTCCTGATGCCGATGAGGATACCGAGTCTGTTATCTTGGCCGGTGTGTACTATGATGGCGGCCCCGAGGAAACGTCTTTGTACGTCACTCTGCGTATTCCAGGAGCAGCCTATGAACTTTGTGAGACTGTCTGGGGCCGGCCTCAAGTCATCGAGTGTTGTGATCCTTGGGATATCGGCGAGCTATCGCGTCCGTGAGTGGGGGCGATTAGAGACTCGAACTCGCCTCTCGAGGCGTACGGTGAGGGCGGTTTCCCGGTTGCAAACGCGAAGAGGTGGTAGCTACGTCGCCAGTCAACCAAAAACGGCTGGAAAACGTTGTGCGGTTCGTGCAAAGCTATTCGGACCAGTGCAGCTCCATGTGTGTAGGTATGGTTCTTGTCCCGGAGACACCGGTGGGGCGGCCGGTTACTTCGCTTCACAACATCGCGCAAGAAAACCAAATGGCGGTAGAGTGGACTTACTTCAATGAAGATGTTTCGCCCAAAGCAGGCGAGCCTTTCGTTGTAACCTCACTCCGTCATGACGGAGATCCAGAAGGAAAGCAGATCAAGTTGAGTGTCTGTCTGCCTTCGTGGGCATATGAGCTTTGTGAGGCACTGTGGGGCCCACCCCGAAGCATCGGCTGCCAAGATACCTGGGAGATCGAGGAGCTGTAGGCTCGCAACCGTGGCTTGATCGACCGCCACGGTCAACATGGCGGTTTAGGAAAGAAGGGCGCCGGCAGTTTTGTCGGCGCCCTTATCTTATCTTATTTCGTTCCTGCCCCGGAACCGGCAGCGGCACGTCGCGGAACCCTGGGAGGAACTGCAGCAAGTTCAGCCAAGGGGGTGCCAACCCCCGAGTGGCAACCCGCGGATGGCAACCCGGGGGTGCGGCCCGGGAATGGCGGCCGGGGGATGGCGACCGGGGGATGGCCGCTCGGGGGTGGGCGGTTCTCTCGGCGCGGCTTATTTTCACGGGTTGCGTTCACCGGGGCGTCACGAACCGCCAGATGGCCCAGAAGTGGCCGAAACTGCCGGCCATGACGAAGAGGTGCCACAGCTCGTGGAAGCCGAAGCGCCCGGGCGCAAGGCGGGGCCACTTGAGGCCGTAGAAGAGGGCCCCAACCAGGTAGAAGAGGCCGCCGATCCCGATCCACAGGAAGGCCCCGGCCGGCAGCACCTGCCGCAGCAGTGGGAACAATGGAAACACCAGGTTGCCGAAGGCCACGTACAGCAGCACCGTGAGCCACCTCGGGGTATCAAACCAGAGCATCTTCGTGACGATGCCGGCCGCCGCGACGGCCCACACCAGGGCAAACAAGCTCCATCCCCACGGGCCCCGAAGAGGCCCCAGGAAGATGGGGCTGTACGTGCCGGCGATGAGCACGTAGATCATGGAGTGATCGATGCGCCGCAGAACGGCCGTCCCCCGAGCTGACAGCGGCAACAGGTGGTACAGGGCGCTGGCCGTGTACAGGAGAACGAGGCTCGTGCCGAAGACCACGAACCCCACTACGGCCCACGAGCTGCCCCTCGCCGCGGCCGTTCGGACCAGCAGCACCAGGCCCACTGCGGACAGTACAGCGCCGGCGCCGTGCGTGAGCCCGTTCACCGGTTCCCGTAGATGAAAGGACAAGTTCATCGCTCCCCTCGTTTTCGCTCCCGGGTGCCGGCAGGGAAGTGCTGGTGCGCGCCCGCAACCGGTGGCTGGACGCCCTGAGTACATCCGCCTCTCTTTTCGGCGGCCAGTTCAAGTTCCTGATGGTAACATCCTACACCCGGGACGTCACGGGGTCACCCCTTGGCGCGGCGTTGCCGGTGGTGCTCTCGGGCGGCCGGGTCGCATCTGGTCGGCCACAACGTGTTCTTCGACATGCGCCCACGGATACAGCGGCTTCACGCGCTGCTGCCCCCTGGCGGCGCAAGGAACCTCCCCGACGAGGTTGCTGTCGGGGTCTTCCCCTTTGCCGTCGGAGTAGGTCATGCTAGGATGGACTCGCCGCGCAGGACCGGGGGACGAGGGGTGAATAGGATGGAGCCTGTCGATGCGGAGGAGTACCGGCGGTGGCTAGGGCAGAGCGAGCACACGCTCGGTTCGGCCGCCCGCGATGCCCGGGAGTCGGACTACGGATGGGCCTGCTTCAAGGCTCAACAGGCTGCAGAGTACGCGCTCAAAGCCTTGCTCCGGGCAATCGGAGACCCGGCCGCGGGCCATTCTCTGATCAAGTTGATGGAGATGCTCGAAACACGTGCCAGCATCAGCATCCCCGAAGAACTCCGGCAGGCGGCGCGCTTGCTCGACAGGCACTATATTCCGCCACGGTACCCAGACGCCTTCCCCAGCGGCATGCCCTACGAGTTCTATGATGCATCCACGGCCGCTGAAGCCCTCGATGAAGCAAGGCGGGTCGTGGCGTTCGTCCGTGATCAGGCCGTGGCACTGGGCATTGAACGCCGCGACGAACCGCCGAGGCGGGGGTCGGAGGCGGACCAGGAAGCGGAGCCGGGGCGGGCACAGGACGAGAAGGCATGAGCGAGGCATGAGCAACGACGCGAGAATGCACCCGGCACTGCAGCGACGCATCAAAGAGCGGGAGGATCTACTCCGCATCGCCCGCCGCTACGCTCGGAAGCTTGCTGAGAGAGTGCCGCTGCGGTGGGTCGTCGTGGCAGGGTCGGTGGCGCGCGGGGACTTTCACGACGGTTCGGACGTCGACGTGCTGGTCGTCAGTGACGCGCTGCCGCCGCAACCCCTACGCCGGACCGAGATACTGTTTGCCGTCGCCGAGGGCGGCGTGGAGCCCAAGGGCCTGACCTCAGAAGAGGCGAGGCGCGAAGCCGAGCGGCGCAACCCGCTGGTGCTCGAGGCCCTTACCGGTGGCGTGGTCGTCTACCCCGAGGGGCTTTCGCTGGAAGAGGTGCGTGTCGGGCTGGGGATCGACCATGGCGGCGACCCGCAGCCGTCGGCCCACGAGTAGCCACGACCCACACCGCCAGTACCGGCAGGACGCCAGCGACCATCTCCCCATTGACACTCGCGCTGCACCTACAGGCAAGGAAAGACGGAACCCTGGTCGGTGGTAGCGGGAGCGCTGCGGCCGCGCAGTGGTATACTGGGTCTGCCGACACTATCCCGAAGGCCAAGGGGCGTCCGCGCGAATGGTGTAGGCCACCGGAACCCATGGATGGCCGCGACGGTTGTCGACGGCAGGCGGTTCATCGAGTGGCTGCGCCAGGCAATCACTCAGGATGAAGAGAGCGCAATCAAGCGGTGGGGCTAAACGGCAGTTCCGTGGAAAAGTAGGAGGGGGGAAAGATGGCTTCGCAGGTCCGTTATCTGGTTAATGAAGAAGGCCAGCGCGTGGGGGTTGTGCTCGACCTCAAGGAGTACGAGAAGATGTTGCAGGAGCTTGAGGAACTGGAGGCGATCCGGGCTTACGATGCTGCTAAAGCCTCGGGTGATGAGGCCATTCCATTGGATCAGGCCGTGGCTGAAATCGAGCGGGACAGGACAGCTAAATGAAGTACTCCGTGTTCATTCTGCGCCGGGCGCAGAAGGAACTGGGCGGCCTGTCGCTCGAGGTTTACCCTCGGGTACTGGATGCCATCCGCAACCTGGCTCATGACACGAGGCCCCCGGGCGTCCGCAAGCTTATCGGTCGCGAAGGGTGGCGGCTCCGAGTAGGTGACTACCGGGTTATATACGAAGTAGACGATGAAAACCGACGCGTCACAGTGCTTCACATTGGCCATCGTCGCGACGTGTACGACTGAACGGCCCCGCTCCAGTGTGAGAGTGGAAATCGGACCGGTGATGAGCGGTCGATACTCGTGTTGCGCTAGGATCAAGGAACCCGGTCGCTATGACGGTATGTTTCGTGTCACATGACGCAGGGCTGGGCGGGGCCAGCCGAGCGCTCATCGAGTTGGTGGATGCCTTGCAGAACCTGGGCATCCGGTGCCGGGTCGTTGTGCCGGGAAAAGGGCGGCGGTGCGACAAGGTAGGGCTCGGCGCGGGCCGGTGTTTCAAGCGACCGACATGAACCACATGCCTGCCACCGGCCGGTGCGGTTTAGACCTCTACCTCGGGCGGCCGGGTGAACCGCGCTTCTGCAGTGTCACCAAGTACGACCTCAAGGCGACGGCTTACGAGTACAAGCTCCTCGATATGGGTACGGGGACGCCCACCGGCAGCGGGGCCGGGCTCAAGGCTGCCACCATCAACTTCCCGCCCTACGCGTACACCGGTCGCTTGATCTTCTACGGGTCGTCCATCACCCAGGGCGGATGCGCCTCCCGGCCGGGGCGACCCGGAAGTGGCCCGGCTCATCGCTCAGATCCCCGATCCTCGCCTGCTGGTTCTCGATTACGAACCCAACTGCGTCAGCACCGAGCTGTTCCGCCAGACGCTACCGCAGTTCATCCGGATCTTCCGGGAAGCACACCCGCTCGTCCCCATTCTGGTGGTCTCGTGCATCCCCTTTGCTTCCGATCTGGTGGATGAGAATGTGTTGCAGGCACGCTGGGAGCGAAGGGAGTTCTAGCGGCAGGCCGTCGCCGATCTCCGTGCCGGCCCCCGCCAATCGCCTTCAGCCCGTCCCCGGATCTTGCGGCAGCTCTGCAGCTCTTCACTTGCTGCCGGAAGTTTGCCGCTGCCTATCACTCACGCGTCACTCATACAGGTGGTACTTCCGGGTCTGGGCGGCAAAGCGCCGCGCCTGTTCGTCCCAGCCGGCCAGGATTGCCTCCGCTTCGTCGCCCGCGTCAATCCGGCGGCGCAACTCGTCTCCCCCGGCGAGCAGGTCAATAAAGTAATGCCAGGGTGAACGGTCCCCTACCTCTGTCGCCGGTTGATGCGGCCGGCGCCAGTCAAACTTATCGGGAAATAGCTTGTGCGCGGTCGCCAGCATGTGCACACCGACGGAGACGGCGCGCACCGCGGACCGTTCAACAATGTGAACTTGTACGCCGCCACACAGCTGACCCTGATGCTTGCTGAAGGTCGGTACGAACCACAGGGGGCGAAAGATCACTCCTGGCAAATCCAGCGCGTTAAGAGCCTCGGCCCAGCGATACGGATCAATACCGGGAGCGCCGATGATCTCAAACGGCCTGGTCGTCCCCCGGCCCTCCGAGAAGGTCGTTCCCTCGAAGAGACAGGTGCCGGGATAGAGGGTAAGCCCCTCCAACGTGGGCAGGTTGGGCGACGGCATCACAAACGGCAGGCCGGTATCGTCATACCACATCTCCCGCCGCCAGCCCGAGAGAGGTACTACTGTCAAGTCGGCGGGCTTAGCTTGGCCGTCGTTGAAGAGCAGGGCGAGTTCCCCGATGGTCATTCCGGTCCGTATCGTAATCGGCCGCCGGCCCACGAATGAGGCGAACTGCTCATCGAGGATGTTGCCCTCGGTAACCGCGCCCGTAATGGGGTTGGGGCGGTCGAGGACAACCACGGGCAGGTCGTATTCCGCCGCCGCTTCCAGCAGGTAGGAAAGAGTGTAGAGGTAAGTATAATAGCGGCAACCGGCATCCTGGATATCAAAGATGAAAAGATCAAGGTCACGCACCATCTCCGGCGTCGGGCGCCGGGTTTTGCCGTATAGGCTGTACACGGGTAAGCCGGTACGGGGATCGATCTCATCATCAATGTGAACTCCGTCCTGTGCCGCCCCTCTGACGCCGTGTTCGGGGCCGAACAGCGCCTTCAGCCGAACCAGTTCTCCTCTGGAGAGCAGCTCGATGTTGGCCCGCGCCCGGGAGTCGATGCCGGTCGGGTTGGTTACCAGACCCGCCCGGGCCCCCCGAAACCGCCTGGTTGCCTCATGGCTACCGGATAGAAAGACTTCCAGGCCACTGGCCACTATGCTCATGGCTAACCTCCTTGCGTCTCCTTCTCTCAGGCTATAGAGTCGGACCAACCCTTGGCGGCCGGCCGCTGGAATGGGGGTTCGGTACGAGCCACCCGTATCCTCTTGGAGGGTGTGGCGGCGTGGAACGAGGGGACGGCAACAAACGAAGATGACCCGTTACTCTCGGAGACGAGAGTCTGCTGGCCGGAGCGATCGTGCCCGCCACTCTTGCCGTTTTTCGGCCCTTGTCATTCGGTGTGATCCTCCCCTCCGGAGATTCCGGGGAAATTAACGCCGAGGCCACGGGAAGTAACCGGGTGGGCATAGTTTGACGCTCACGGTCGAAGCGAAAGCCTGGAAGTTCATCTCCCCGTTGGATATAGTATGGGCAGACAGCAGAGCCGCCGACGTTAGCGCATGCGAACATGTGTGTGGCAACCTGCCATGGGGAGGACCGGCCGAATGCTCAAGGCGCTTGAGCGCGCTATAGCAGATCAGGGGGGCGACCCCTGCGATCTGCAGCGCATACGCGAGGCAAGAAGAGTGCTGAGGGACTACCACCGGCTAAGGGAGAAGCTCGGTCTTGACACGGTTGGGGAGGAACGCGAGGAGCGACACAGCCACGCGCAAAAGCCGAGGAGGCGGGATGGTGGACGCCCCGCCGGATGATAGTAGTGAAACCCAGATGGGGCAGCGCTTGGAGCAGGTGGCCTTGCTGCTGAGACACCTGGAGGTGCTACGGGGGCGCCCTGTCATTGCGCTGATTGCACCTGAGTTTCCCATTGTGCCGGAAATGGTCCAGGCATTCAACCAGGTTCTTCGTAGAATGCCCGAGGTCTCGCAACTTGATCTCCTGCTTGAATCCTCTGGCGGCGACGTTGACTCCGCCGTCAAGATCGCGAAACTGTGCTTCAATTACACACAGGACTTTCAAGTGCTCGTACCGTTCTACGCGAAGAGCGCGGCAAGCCTTCTTGCTCTCTATGGTAAAACCCTTGTGATGACGAAGGCCTCTGAGCTGGGGCCTGTGGACCCTCAGGTGCGGCCACCTGGCGTGAGGGACCAATGGGTTCCCGCGCACTCCGTTGATGAAGCCGTTAAGTTCATCGGCGAGGTTGAAGAGCCCATCGTCAAGGCAGCCCTCGTCGAAAAGCTGGATCCGTACATCATTGGCGCCTATCGGAACGCGCAAGAAGCATCGAGGCAGTACCTGTCAGAGGCCCTCGCGCTGCACTCACAAGCGAAGAGAGACGAGGTCGTCGAGGTCTTCACCCGGCGCCTACGCTCGCATGGGTACCCTATTGACCGCGAGCGCTGCCGTGAACTGGGGTTGAACGTGCAATTCCCCGACCCGCAGGTGGAGAAGGCCATGGAAGACGTACAGGAGTTGTACGAGGAGATCCTGACCACCGTCGGGCGGTTCGCGTTTATTGTCCAGTCCCAGGTGGGGTGGTACGTGCAGGTTCGGAGCCGAATCTACAAGCGCTACCTCGGTTCGGAAGCAACAACCTCGGGAGCTCTACCAGAGGTGGCGCCCGCCTCGGACGACGGGTGACTCGTCGTGAGGCTCCTCATCCGCTCATGCCGTTTTTGAAGGAGCTGGACGGGTGCGGGTACGGGCAGTACTTCCAGCTCGCCGTGAACAGGTATCCCCTCGAGCTCGAACAACCCCTGGAGGAGGTCCTGCCTGGCGGCTCTCGATGGGGTTCGGCGAGGTTTGCGCCGGAGCCCAAGAGTAAGCCCAGCTCGGGGTGTGGGATGCAAGCAGATGGCAGGTCGCGCAGTGCATCAACGGCGACCCGCATTCGCCTCGCGAGCTCGAGGGAGCGGCCCAGCCCGAGGGTCGCGTGGCTCCGGGCGATCTGGACGTCGCTTCGCCGGTCCGAATCCCGAAGGAGCTCAAGGATCTCTACCGCAAACTCGAACGGTTGCGCAGGGGAACGCGGACCATCTACGAAGAGCAAGGGGTCCACACGCTCTTCGTCCCGCTCGGTCTGTTGCAATGGCGAGAGACGTACCATTCCGGGGAGCAAATCCGCAGCCCGCTCCTGCTCGTTCCGGTGCAGTTGGAGCGAACCGTGCAGCGCCTGCGCTTTCTTTTCAAGCATGCGTAGATGGCCAGGCAGATGGGAGCCAACGGTTACCGCCGGGACAGTTAAGCGTTTCACGAAGGAACGCTGCGGCAGTGCAATCGGTGACATCCTCGCCCAGGTCGTTTCCCAACAGCCCCGAGGACGGGGCGGGGCGGGCGCTGCGTCTGCTAGCCGGTCGTCGGGCCGTTTTCAATTAGCGTAATGTCGTCGATGGCGCAATCACCGCCGTTGTGCAAGCCAAAGACGAGCCGGTAGTCGCTTGCCTCACCCGTTTGGAATGTGCTGGTCTCAATATCACTGAGCGAGTTGAGCAGAAGGGTCGGCTTAAGCCCTTACCACCTTACTCGTAGTTTTCGCGAGGCTTACGGGATGCCGGCAATGGAATACTATCGTCACCGCAAGATGAGTCGCGCCTGCGCTCTGCTCAAGCTGGGCCACATGTCAGTAGGTGAAATCGCCAACCGCCTTGGGTTCAAGTCGGTACAGTCCTTTAGTCGTGCCTTTACCAGGGAGATCGGCGTGAGTCCCCAGGCCTACAATCGAAGAGCGCTGCCATCCAGCCCATTCTGAGCAACTACCGGAGCGCCAAGGTCTCCGGGATTCCGGCGTCCGACAGTAACCCAGGGCGAAGGGAGCCCAGTCAAGCGGTGGACGCCAAGTTGGAGCAGGGGAGGAATTCGAGCCACCCGACGCCGGCGGCGCAGCTCCCCAAGCTTGCGAGCATACGACGGCCGGATGCCGGTTCACTCGGCATTGTATTCAAAGAAGGAAATACGTGCTATACGGAAGAAGTTCGAAGTACGTGGTGTGTCGGTAAGCGGGGGATGGCCGTGAAGCTCGAGCAGGTTCGCATCACCCATTTAGCAGGTCGGTAAGAGGCTCGCTAACGGGATCAGGCGGAGTTGTGAGACCACCAGCCCTGTCGGCGTGATATCGTGATACGTCGAAGACAAAGTGCGTTTGCGGAGGACCGAAGGCATGATCTTACTGGTCACGGGGGGCGCGGGGTTCATCGGGAGCAATTTCATCCGCTACTACCTGCGGCAGCATCGGCAGGGGGCGGTGGTGAACCTGGATGCGCTGACGTACGCCGGGAATCTCGAGAACGTGGCCGAGTGCGAGGGCGATGAACGCTACCGGTTCATCAAGGGGGATATCACCGACCCGCAGGCGGTGGAGCAGGCCTTCCGGCTGGCCGAGCAGCAGCTGGGCGGGGCGGTGACGGCGGTGGTTCACTTCGCGGCGGAGTCGCATGTGGACCGGAGCATCGCCGAGGCGGGGGCGTTCGTGCGCACCAACGTGCTGGGAACGCAGGTGATGCTGGAGGCCGCCCGCCGGCATGGCGTGGAGAGGTTCATCCAGGTGTCGACGGATGAGGTGTACGGGTCGCTGCCCTTGGACGACCGGGAGGCCCGTTTCGAAGAAAGCACGCCGCTTGCCCCCAATAGCCCGTATGCGGCAAGCAAGGCGGCGGCGGATCTGCTGGCCCGGGCGTACTGGCGCACGTACGGCCTGCCGGTGATCATCACTCGCTGTTCCAACAACTATGGCCCGTACCAGTTCCCCGAGAAGTTGATTCCGCTGATGATCAGCAATGCTCTGGAGGAGAAGCCGCTGCCGGTCTACGGCGACGGGCAGAACGTTCGCGACTGGATCTACGTGGAAGACCACTGCCGGGGGATCGAGGCGGCGCTGGAGCGGGGGCGGCCGGGAGAGGTGTACAACTTCGGCGGGCACGCCGAGATGAGCAATCTGGACGTGGTACGGGCGATTCTGCGGCTGGTCGGCAAGCCCGAAAGCCTCATCACCTTCGTGGCGGACCGGCCGGGGCACGACCGGCGGTACGCCATGCGGACGGAGAAGGCGGAGCGGGAGCTGGGCTGGCGACCCCGGTGGAGTTTTGAGAAGGGGCTGGCGGCGACGGTCGAGTGGTACGTGGAGCACCGGGATTGGGTGAACCGGGTGCGTAGCGGCGCGTACCGGGAGTATTACCGGCGGATGTACGAAGAGCGGGAGGAGTGGGTTAAGCAGGTAAAGCAAGTGAACTACGTGAAGCAGGTAGAGCAGGTGATGCAGGTAAAGCAGGTAAAGCAGGTGAAGCAGGTGAGGGAGGCAGGCGGGAGCGGGTGGAAGTGATCGGCCGGTCGTTCACCGGGGCGGAGGCAACAGCGGGTATGGGGGGAGGGAAGAAGGTCTACCGGGTACTCATTACCGGAGGCCGCGGCCAGCTGGGCCGGGAGCTGCAGCGCCTGCTGGAGCAGGCCGGCGTGGAGTACGAGGCGGCCGGCTTGCCCGAGCTGGACGTGACGGATGAACGGGCGGTGCGGGAGGCGGTTCGGCGAGCGGTGGAGCAGGCCCGGGACAGAGGCCGGAGCCAGGGACAGGGCGAGGGCCATGGCCAGGGCCAAGGCTACGGCCGGGGCCCGGCCCGGGCCGTGCTGGTGATTCACGCGGCTGCGTACACGGCGGTGGACCGGGCGGAAGATCCGGCCGAGCGGGAGGTGGCCGCCCGGGTGAATGTTCTGGGGACGCGGAACGTGGCGCGGGCGTGCGCGGCAGCCGGCGCCCCGCTGGTTTACGTCAGCACCGATTTTGTATTTGGCGGGGAGAAGCGCGTGCCCTACGAAGTCGACGATCCGCCGTCTCCCCTCAACGTGTACGGGGCGACGAAGCTCGCCGGCGAGCAAGCGGTACGAGAGATATGCCCGCAACATTACATCGTCCGGACGGCGTGGCTGTTCGGAGTTCACGGGCGAAACTTCCCCAAGGCGATTCTGGAGGCGGCACGGGCCAGTGTGACCGGCGGCGAGAGCCGCGGCGGGAACGTTAAGCCGCTCCGGGTGGTGAACGACCAGGTGGGGTGCCCGACCTACGCCCGGGATCTGGCCGAGGCTATCTTGCTGCTGGCCGGGGTGGAGGTGATCGATCCGCAGGGGGTACGGGTGGTGACCGGGGCGACCCGGGGGGCGAGCGACCTTGCGGAGCGAGTGAGGGCGACGACGACCTTGCCCGCGCCGGCGCCGTTCGGGACGTACCATATCACGAACGGCGGCAGCTGTTCGTGGTACGAATTCGCCCGGGAGATCGTCCGGCTGGCCGGGTGGCCGGTCGAGGTTGAACCCATCACCAGCGCGCAGCTGAACCGCCCGGCCCGTCGCCCTGCCTATTCGGTCCTGTCGCCGGCCAGGCTTCGCTCGGTGGGGTTAGAGCTCCGGCCCTGGCCGGAGGCCTTGCGGACCTTCATGGCGGAGCTGCGAACGCACTCTCCGGAGCTCTTTCCGGAAGGTGGCTAGATTGATTCGTCGTTGAAGTTCCGCCGTTGATGGTCATGAAACCGCGCTCCTGAGATCGCGCAAATCTCCGGCAAACCGTTGCGTTGAACGTCGTGCCTGATGATCATTAATAATGACAGAAGGATGCTGAGGGGCGACGAAGATGATCGAGGGCGTGAAAGTAAAGCAGTTGGTCCGCCACCCGGATGACCGCGGTTTTTTCCAGGAGATCTTGCGGGATGACGACGGCCTTCTGCGCCGATTTGGCCAGGCTTCCATGGCGAAGACCTATCCCGGGGTAATCAAGGCTTTTCACTATCACGAACGCCAGGATGACCTCTGGTTCTTTCCCGTGGGCAACGTGCAGGTGGTCTTGTACGACTTACGGGAAGGTTCACCGACCCATGGTGAGACCAACGTATTCTACATGGGTGAGGATAACCCCATCCTGCTCTTGATTCCGGCGGGCGTAGCCCACGGATACCGAACCCTGGGCGAAAAGCCGGCAATCATCATTTATTTTACTACCGAGTCCTACAACCGCGACCATCCGGATGAAAAGCGCTTGCCGTTCAACGATCCTCGCATTGGCTTTGACTGGACGACCAAGATGCGTTAGTCTCAACCGGGCCATCACGTGGGCCATCGCGACCACCGGTTGGGGAATCCGTGCAATCTACTGCTGAACGGGGGGCGGCGCATGAAGGGCGACAACCTTAAAGGAATTGTCCTCGCCGGCGGAACAGGTTCAAGATTGTTTCCCCTAACCAAGGTCACGAACAAACATTTGCTGCCCGTGGGGCGCTACCCGATGATTTACCATCCCGTGGCCAAGCTGGCGGCGGCCGGCATCCGTGACATCTTGATCGTCACGGGTACCGAACACATGGGGGCGGTGGTGGGCGTCCTTGGCAGCGGCCGGGCGCTGGGTTTGGAGTTCACGTATCGAGTGCAGGATGAAGCGGGGGGTATCGCCCAGGCGCTGGGCTTAGCCGAGGGTTTTGTGGGCGACGGCCGCTGCGTGGTCATCCTGGGCGACAACATTTTCAGTGCCGATATCACCCCTTATGTGGAGCACTTCCGGCGCCAGCGGGCCGGAGCCCGCATACTCCTCAAAAGAGTGCCCGACCCGCAGCGCTACGGCGTAGCGGTGGTGGAGGAGGATGAGCCGACGGGGGAAGGGCCGCGGAGAACTGCGCAGGTGGCCGAAGGACGGCTGGCACAAGCTCCTGAACCTACAATTAAGGCGGTTGGCCCCAAGCGCCGCATCATAAGGATTGAAGAGAAACCCGTTCACCCGAAGAGCGATCTGGCAGTGACGGGGATCTACATGTACGATGCTCGGGTCTTCGACATCATCAGGACGCTGCGGCCGTCGGCCCGGGGCGAACTGGAGATCACCGACGTCAACAACACGTATCTGCAAATGGGTGAACTGGAGTACGACATTCTGGACGGCTGGTGGACCGACGCCGGCACCCACCCGTCGTGGGCATTGGCCAACCAGCTGGCCAAAGACGTGGTGCTGCCGCTCTTCGAGGAAAGCCCCCGTTACCGCGTGGGGGCCACCGCGCAGGAGATCGCAGCCAGCCGGTTCGAGGAAAGTGAGCGCGTCTGAAGGAGAGTCAACGGGTCTGAGCGCGTCCGCACCGCACCCGGTCACGGCCGTGATCATGGCCGGCGGCAAAGGCAAGCGGCTCTGGCCGCATAGCCGTGCCGCCCTGCCCCCCGGTTCGACAGTCCTTAGGCACATTTAGCGGGGGTAGCGCCACCAAACCCCGGTCCGATCTGTGTCGCAGTGCGCGAGAGCTGTGGATGACATAGGCACACGATATGCTTCATGAGGCTTGACAGCAGCCGGATGACATGATATAGTCTGGGCATGTACATACGGACAGTGATCCGCAAGAACAAGGATGGTTCTGTCGTCCGCTACCTCCAGCTGGCCCACAATGAGTGGGATTCCGAAGCCGGCTGTGCCAAAGCCAGGGTACTCTATAACTTCGGTCGAGAGGAAAACGTCGACCGGGAGGCCTTGAAGCGTTTGGTGGCCA
>DUMU01000044.1 GCA_012839805.1 Bacillota bacterium
CCGACCCCTACTTCGCGACCGGCCAGGTCATCCTGGTACGCAAGGGAACGACCGACATCAAACAGCCGTCGGATCTCAAAGGGAAAGTGGTGGCAGTTCAGATCGGTACCACCGGCCAGTTCGCGGCCGAGAAGATCAAAGGTGTGAAGCGAATCGACACTTACAACACGACACCTGAGGCTTTCCTCGCTTTGAAGATGAAGAAGGCGGATGCGGTGGTTGCCGATGAACTGGTGGTGCTGGAGGAGCAGAAAGCGAACCCCGGCTTACTGGAAATCGTGGGTAAGCCCTTCACCGTAGAGTACTACGGTATTGCCGTAAAAAAAGGCAATTCTGCCCTTCTGCGCCAGATCAACCGCGCCCTGGCCCAGATCAAGGCAGACGGGACTTACGACGCCATCTACGACAAGTGGTTCGGGACGAAGTAGGGCCCCTCACCGTGCCGGCCGGCTTCCGGGGAGAGGGGCCTCTCCTTCTCCTTGGCTTTTCGAGGCCGGTTTCGGGGTTGCGTGCCCGCGGGCCGCAGCAGCATTGGCCATGGCGGCCCCGGGCACAAAGCGAAGCGTGAAGGTCGACGGAGGGCCTATGGGACGGGAGGTGGTCGCGCGGTGGAAACCGCGGCGGAAACATGGCTCATGAGGATGACTGACTTCGTTCACCAGTGGTGGCCCAGCTTGCTCTATCTCCTCGAAGGAGCCCGCCTTACTTTGATCCTGACTACGCTTTCAGTCGGGCTGGGGGTGGTGTTCGGGACGGTGGTAGGCCTCTGCCGGGTGCTGCAACCCGAGCCGGTTGATGGGCGTCACGGCCTCGCAAAGGTGGCCCGGAGTTTGCTGGTTCGTCTCATACGGTGGCTGGCCGGGGTATATGTCGACTTCTTCCGGGGAACGCCCCTGCTAGTTCAAATCCTTCTGGTCTTCTACGGGATACCTGCAATCCTTCCCTTCATTCAACTGGATGCGTTCACCGCGGGCGTGATCGCCCTGAGTGTGAACTCCGGCGCGTACGTGGGCGAGATCGTCCGGGCCGGCATACAATCGATAGACCCCGGCCAGATGGAGGCGGCTCTTGCCACCGGGCTGACCGGAGGGCAGGCGATGTGGTACGTGATCCTGCCCCAGGCGCTGCGCCGGATGATACCTCCACTCGGCAACGAGTTCGTCGCTCTCCTCAAGGATTCGTCGCTGGTGGCCGCGATCTCCCTCGAAGAACTGCTGCGCCGTTCGCAGCTTTTGATGACCCGGACTTTCCGCCCGTTCGAGGTCTTCCTCATGACGGCCATCATTTACCTGATCATGACGAAAGCCGTATCAATCTTCGTCGGTTGGGTAGAGCGGCGCACCCGTACCGGCAGGCAGCGGGCGAAGACTGAGAGGCAACCGGCGGTCGTGGAGACGGCGGGCGCGGCATGAGGAAAGTGGCCGATCTGACCCTCGTCCTGGTCACGCTGCTTTGGGGAAGCACCTTTGTGATGGTGAAGAACGCGACCCGGGAGTTCCCGGTCTTTGCGTTCCTCGCCCTCCGGTTCGGGCTGGCGCTTTGGGTGCTCATCCCCGTCTTGGTGCTGGTCGGCAGACGGGAAATGCGGGTGGGGAGACCTTTGGGGGGACGCCGGCAATGGCTGGCCGGCCTGGCCACGGGGTTTTTCCTGTTTGGCGGCTATGCCTTGCAGACGCTGGGACTACAGTCGACCAGTGCCGGACGGGCCGGATTCATCACGGGCCTGTCGGTGGTCATCGTTCCCTTCATTTCGGCCGTGCTACTGCGCGAACGACCGGGTTGGCCGGCTCTGGTAGGCGTGGGGTTGGCGGTGGGCGGGCTGGCCCTTATGTTCCTTCCCGGGGAAGCAGAGGGCGGCCTGCTGGCGGCAAGCCGCGGTGATCTCCTGGTGTTGGGCTGTGCCTTCGCGTTTGCCGCGCACGTGGTCGCCATCGGGCGTTTCGGCCGGCAGATGCACGAGGTTACTCTCAGCACGGTTCAAGTGGCAGTAGTCTTCGTGGCGAGCATGGTGGCCAGCGCCGGGTGGGAGCAGAGCTACTGGCACAGCCGCCGTCTGGTGGAAGCCGGCGCCGGCGTTGCCGGCGTCGTGCCACCCGGCGTTTGGGGAGCGGCGGCCTTCACGGGGGTGTTCGTTACCGCCGGGGGACTGCTCGTTCAGACCCGAGCCCAGCGGGAGACGAGTGCGGTTCACGCGGCGCTGATTTTCTCACTGGAACCGGTTTTTGCCTTGCTCTTCGGATACCTGCTGGCGGGTGAACGGTTGGGACTGACGGAAGTCATGGGTTCGGCACTGGTTCTCCTCGGTATGCTGGTTTCCGAGGTAGAGGAAAGCTTCCCGATCAGGCGGGCCTGCCTTCGCCTGCTCCCCGCCCCGGCCCTCTCCCCGGGTCGGGAGCAAGGCCGGTGCGAATCGACGCCGGCGCGGTTTGATGCAGGAACTCGTTGAGAACGGCCAGGAATGCTTCGGGCTGCTCCAGCATGGGTAGATGACCCGCCCGCGGGATGACGGTGAGGCGAGCCGCGGGAATCCGCCCGGCGGCCTCCTCGCCGTGGTGGGGAGGGAAGAGGCGATCGTTCACACCCCAGATGAGCAGGGTGGGCGGGCGCAGCCGGTGAAGCTGCGGGTAGAGATGGGCCGAGGGAAGCGACAGGGCAAGACCCGTCAGGAAGCTGGCCAGGCGACTTTGGCGCTGCGCCTCCAGGGCCTCGGAGATCATCGGCTCGGTGACCCGGGACGGGTCGGCGAAGAGCACCTCCTGCCAGAAACGGTAAGTCTCGTACCGGCTGGGTTTCCCCATCGCCTGGTGGATCACCAGGGGCAGGAAATGGGAAAAGAGCCGGACCTGCCGCCAGGGCGGGGTACGACCCATCCCGAGACCGTCGACGATGACGAGGCGGTTGACTCGCTCCGGGACGAGCAGAGCGGTGTGAGCAACGATTGCTCCTCCCAGGGAGACCCCGACGAGGGTGGCGGGCGAGCCGCCTTGCAGGCGGGCGAGGAAATGGGCCAGGAAACGGCCGTAAAACGGTATGGTATACGTGGTGAAAGGCTTCCCGCTCTTGCCGTGGCCGGGCAGGTCCAGGGCTATGGCTCGCACCTGGTCAGGAAGCCGCGTCAGGACCGGCCACCAGATGCGGGCGTCCGACTGGTAACCGTGGACGAAGACGATGGCTTCGCCGTCGCTCGAGCCACGTTCGTAGTAATGGGCTCGTAGATCCCACAGGGCAGGAAGGATCTTTTCCCACACTCCGTCGGCGACGAGACGCCCCTCCGGCGGTATCTCCGGTTCTTTGGCCCTCTTTCGCCGCCACCAGTTCATCTCATCTCGCTCCTTGCCCCGGCCCGGTTTCCTCGGGCCTGGTAGCCAATCCGGGGAAGGCCACCTCGCTTCAATGCTACCACGTACGGGGGTCTATTCCTGCCATCGTAACAGCACCACCCGGGCGGGTGCTGCCTCCACGCCCACCAGGGCCAGCGGCGCGGCGAACAAGAAATAGCGCCCGGCCGGAACGCGGGCGAGGTTGAGCCCCTCGATGATGGGAATCCCCTTCTCCAGCAGCCGGCGGTGCGCCGGATGCCGGGGCTGATCCCGCTCGATGCCGAGGTAGTCGATGCCGACGGCCCGTACCTCCTTTTCCGCCAGGAACTCGGCGGCATCGGCCGCGAGGAAGACGAACCCCCGGTCGAACGGGGGCTTCAGGTTGGCCGAATTCCTGGTCTTGAAAAGCAGCACTTCACCGGCGGAAACCGGCTCCCTTTCGTCTACCCTTACCAGATCGGCCCGGCTGATTCGATCCCGAAGGCCGGTCAAGTCGATCACACGGCATTCGCCGATCAACCGTTCGATGGGGACCCGGTCGATGGGAGCTGCTCCCGGGATCATGTGAAGCGGCGCATCCACGTGGGTTCCCGTGTGGCAATCCAGGGACACCCGGGACTCCCGAACGCCACCGGCCTCCCGGGTGATGGTCACACCGGGTTGTCGCGCTTCATTATCTTTCCATACCAGCATCCCCGGGTGAACGGGCAGCGACACATCGTAGACGGTGAAGCCCATGCCAGAGTCCTCCTTCGGCTTTCCTCCGCTTCTCTCTAACCTTCTTTGTCCTGTAGCGACCACCAGTGGTGACCCCGGCGGGTAAGCAGGGTCCCGGCCGCAGCGGGACCCCAAGAACCGGCCGCATAATTGGGAAAGTGGGGCCGTGTCCTCTGCCACGCTTCCACGATGGGGTCGATGAACTCCCAGGCGAGCCTCACCTCATCCCAGCGGGTAAAAAGAGTGGGATCGCCCCGCATCACGTCGAAGAGCAGGCGTTCGTACGCCTCCGGAGAGTTGAAGGGGGCGGCGCAATTCTGGCAGAAGTCAAGCGCCACGGGGGTTATCTGGGTGTGGGCGCCGGGACGCTTCGCGTTCACCTGCAGGAAGACCCCCTCCAGGGGCTGGATGCGAAACACTACCCGGTTGGGAACCAGGGGGCCGTTGGCGCTTGGGTAGAGAGGATTCGGCAGGTGACGGAATTGGACGTGAATCTCGGTGGCCTTCGCCGGCAGGCGCTTGCCGGTGCGAATGTAAAAGGGAACCCCTCGCCAGCGGGGGGTTTCGACGAAGACCCGCATGGCGACGAAGGTCTCGGTGGTGGAGTCGGGCCGGACCTCGGGCTCGCTCCGATACCCGGCGACCTCCTTGCCGCCCAGGCGCCCCGGGCCGTACTGTCCCCGGACCACGTTGGTGGCTACGTCCGCCGGCCGTTCCCAGCGTTTAAGGGAACGCAGCACGTTCACTTTGGCATCCCGGATGGACTCCGAGTCCGGTCGGGTCGGGGGCTCCATCGCCACCAGGCTCAAGAGCTGGAGCATGTGGTTTTGTACCATATCGCGGAGCGCGCCCGTCTTGTCGTAGTACTCGCCGCGTTCCTCGACTCCCACCGTTTCGCTGGAGGTAATCTGCACGTTTTCGATGTAACGATTGTTCCACACCGGTTCGAAGAGCACGTTGGCGAAACGGAGCACGCTTATGTTTTGGGTCATCTCTTTACCGAGGTAGTGGTCGATGCGGTAGATTTGCTCCTCCCGGAAGACCTTGCCGATTTGCCGGTTGAGTTCCTCGGCACTGGTGAGGTCATATCCGAAGGGCTTCTCGATCACCACCCGGTAGCAGGCCGACCGTGAATCGTTTTCCGGTCCCACCATGCCTGCCGCTTTGAGATGGGCGGTGATGGGTTCAAAGAGGTCTGGCATTACGGAAAGATAATAGACCCGGCGGCGGGGAAGGCCGCGGGCGGCTTCTTCCCGGTCGAGGAGGTCGGCGAGCCGCCGGTAACCGGCCGTGTCGTGCATTTCCAGCCGGAAGTAGCTGAACCGGCGGCTGAAATCGGTCCAGCCGGTCTCCATGTCCGGGGCGAACCGGGAATGCCGGCGGATGCTCTCGGCCAATTCGGCCTGGAACTCTTCCTGTGTCTTTTCCCGGCGACCAATGGCGACCACGGTGGTGGCCGGGGCGAGGAGGCCTTCCCGTTCCAGCCCGTAGAGGGCGGGAAAAAGCTTGCGCCGGGCCAGATCCCCGGTAGCACCGAAAATGACCACGGTACAAGCAGGGGCGGGGGCAGGATTGGCCGCGGGAGCGGGACCGAGGGTAGTGGAAGGAGCAGTAGCAGAAGCAGGGACGGGGGAGGGAGGGGCGGAAGGAGAAGCCGCGGAAGTGGCCACAGGAGGCACCTCCCGATATGGCGGTGTTTGTTACCGATAATAGATCTTTGTTTGCCCGCGGTAAAGTCGAACATGTACATACTTGAAAAAGTCCGCCCCGGCGGACAAGCGGACGGGCCGGCCCGGCCACCGGGCGATGGGAAGCGGGCGTCGCGGCGCGGCCACCGGTCTGGTATGCAGGCATGGTAAGCGGCAGCGCTGAGATGGTAGACTGAGGCCGAAAGGAGTGGCCGAGGATTGAACAGTGAGTTAATTTCTCCAACAAGCCGGCCGGCGAAGGACGGGTGGCACGAGATCAGGGTCAGGATTGCCCCCAGCCCGACCGGGCCGGTGCACCTGGGCAACATCCATACTGCCCTCTTCAACTGGCTCTTTGCCCGCAAGTACGGCGGGAAGTTCATTTTGAGGTTTGAGGATACGGATCTCGAACGGTCCGACCGCAAGTGGGAGGAACTCATCTACAAAGAGATGCGCTGGTTGGGGTTGGATTGGGACGAAGGGCCGGACGTGGGGGGGCCTTACGCGCCGTACCGGCAGACCGAGCGGCTCGAGATCTACCGGCAATATGCGGAGCGCTTGCGGGAGCAGGGCGACGTCTACTACTGCTACTGTTCACCGGAGGAGCTGGAAGCGGAACGAAAAGCTGCCGAGCAGTCTGGGACCGTGTACAAGTATAGCCGCCGGTGCCTCCATCTCACCGATACTGAACGCAAGGCAAAAGAGGAAGAGTTGAGGGCGGCGGGTCGCCGGCCGGTGCTGCGGTTTCGCGTTCCCGAAGGCGTGACGCTGGCCTGGGACGACCTGATCCGGGGTCGTATCGAGACCGCCTCCGATACCATCTCCGACTTCGTGATCATGCGGGGTAACGGCATTCCGCTCTACAACTTTGCCGTCGTGGTCGACGACATAACCATGAAGATAAGCCACGTCATCAGGGGCGAGGGCCACATCAGTAACACCCCCATGCAACTCCTCGTCTACCGGGCGCTGGGCGAGCGGCCGCCGGCGCTGGGGCACATCGGCCATATTCTAGGCACGGACGGCAAGAAGCTGAGCAAGCGGAACGGCGACGCTTATGTGGGCGATTACCGCGATCGGGGGTTCCTGCCCGAGGCGCTCTTCAACTTCCTGGCACTCCTCGGCTGGACCCCGCCGGATGGGCAGGAGATCCTGAGCCGGGAGGCGATCATCGAGGCATTCGAGCTCGAGAGAGTGGGGAAGTCGCCCGCCATTTTCGACCTGGAGAAGCTCGAATGGATGAACGGGGTCTACCTGCGATCGCTCGACCGGGAAGAACTGGTACGCCGCGCTCTACCATACTTGCAGCGGGCCGGCCTGGTGGGGGAACCGGGTGAACTCACGGCAGCCCAGCGGGAGCAAATCGGGAGAGTGGTGGGCCTATACCAGGAGCGTATCAAGACGCTCGCCGAGATCGGGCCGGCGACGGAGTATTTCTTCCGGGACGAGATTGAGTATGACGCAAAAGCGGTTCAAAAGGTGCTAAAAGCCGCCAGCCGGCCACATCTCGAGGCGGTCGTTGCCCGGCTCGAGCATCTGGGAGCGGAGGAATGGCGGGTAGAGACGCTAGAGCGGGAGCTCGACGGGTACGTGGCCGAACAGGGTCTCCGACGGCTCGAAGTCTTCCAGCCGATCCGGGTGGCGGTGACCGGGCGCACGGCGAGTCCCCCGCTTTTCGACACGCTGGCGGTACTCGGCCGGGAGAAGGTCCTTCGCCGGTTGCGTTACGCCCTCGATCACCTGGTGCCGGGGTAGCTCTTCAGGGGTGAGCCCGTAGTCCGGCCGCAGGCCACGGCCATGGTCGCGGCATCAACCCGGGTTGCCTTCCTGGCGAGACGGGGTTGGACAGCGCCACGCTCGACGAGGAGCGATCAGTTACCCTGGGCGCGACGAAAAAGGACTGCGCGGTCGGTTCCCAGGCGACAGTGACCACCAGAAAAGGAGAGCGCTGAACTAACAGCCCAGTGGACGGCCGACGGAGCCATTTGGTAAGCACTGGCGATGATTAGCCTTGGATCACGCACTCACCTATCCAGTCATGCGTAGGACTCCCTCCCATGTCAACCC
>DUMU01000010.1 GCA_012839805.1 Bacillota bacterium
AAACTGGTGGACCTGAAGGGATTCGAACCCTCGACCTCTGCGATGCGAACGCAGCGCTCTCCCAACTGAGCTACAGGCCCACGCAAACCGGCGTCTCCTGTATTATACCCGACGCCCCCCGCACCAGCAAGAGGCTCCGGCTACGCGACCGGGCGGCCGGCGGCGAGGCCGGCGAACTGGCTGTTGTACAACTCGGCATAGAAGCCGCCTCGGGCCAGCAACTCCCGGTGCGTCCCGGTCTCGATGACGCGGCCGCGGTTCATCACCAGGATCAAGTCGGCGTTTCGGATGGTCGACAGGCGGTGGGCAATCACGAAACTGGTACGGCCCCGCATTAGTTCCGCCATCGCCTTCTGGACGAGGAGCTCCGTGCGGGTATCAACGCTGCTGGTCGCCTCATCCAGGATAAGCATGGGCGGGTCGGCCAGAAAGGCCCGGGCGATGGTAAGCAATTGTCGTTCTCCCTGGGAAAGGGAGGAGGCTTCTTCGTTCAACACGGTGTCATAGCCGGCGGGTAACGCCCGGATGAAATGATCGGCTTGCGCCGCTTTAGCGGCACGCACGATCTCTTCCTCTGACGCCCCCTCCCGGCCATAGGCGATGTTCTCCCGGATCGTCCCATTGAACAACCAGGTATCCTGGAGTACCATTCCAAACAGCCGGCGGAGGGTCTCTCGCGGAATGGTTCGGATATCGACGCCGTCGATCGTGATCCGGCCGGCATCGACATCGTAGAAACGCATGAGCAGGTTGACCAGCGTGGTCTTGCCCGCCCCGGTCGGGCCCACGATGGCGACCGTCTGACCGGGCCGAACTTCTATATTGAGGTCCTCGATCAGCGGAACGTCCTTTCGGTAGCTGAACCGCACTCCCTCAAACCGCACCTCACCCCGCACCGGTAGCGCGATGGTCCCGGTCGCGTCCGTATCCGGCGTCTCCTCTTCCTCATCCAGCACCTCAAACACCCGCTCGGCGGAAGCGATCATCGACTGCAAAATGTTGACGATATTGGCCGTCTGGGCGATGGGCATCGCAAACATTCTCTGGTACTGGATGAAGGCGGTAATATCGCCCAGTTCAATCTGGCGCCGGGTCACCATGATTCCGCCCACCACGGAGATCAAGACGTAACCGATGTTGTTGATGAAATTCATCAACGGGAAAATGATGCCCGATATGAACTGCGCGCGCCATGATGCTTCGTAAAGACGTTCATTTATGGAGTCAAAGTCGGCTATAGCCTTGCTTTCGTGGCCAAACGCTTTTACGATCTTGTGACCGGTGAACATCTCCTCGACATGGCCGTTCAGCGCACCCAGCGCCGCCTGCTGGGCCGCAAAATTTTGCTGGGAACGTTTAGCAATTGTCGCGGTGACCGCTAACGATACCGGCAAAGTGAGTATGCTGACCAGCGTCAATTTCCAGCTGATACTAAACATCATGATAATCGCACCCGCAATACCCACCACCGATGTGATGAGCTGGCCCAGGCTCTGTTGCAGTGCCATGCTAATGTTATCGATATCGTTGGTCATGCGGCTCATGATCTCGCCGTGCGTGCGCCCATCGAAGAACCGGAGCGGCAGGCGGGAGAGCTTCTCGTTGAGGTCCCGGCGCATGGCATAGACAGTTTTCTGGGAGACCCCGGCCAGGATGTAGTGCGTGGCATAGTTGAAAAGCGAGCTCGCAACGTACAAACCGGCCAGCCACAAGCAAAGGCGGCTGACGTACGGGAAATCCACCCGGGCGGGCATTCCCGTGAACCGGAGAGCAAACGTTTGACCGAGGCTGGTGATCGCCCTTCCCATGACCTTCGGAGCCGCAATGTTCAAGAGGGTGCTCGCTATGGCCGCGAACAGCACCACGCCCAAAAGCAGCCACATCGGGCGCAGGTAGATAACCAAACGCCGTAAAGTGCCCCGCAAATCCCGGGGCTTTTCCATCACCCGTCCGAACCCGTGCGGCCCCCCGAAGCCTCCGAGAGGAGGCCGGCGGGGCGGCAGGCCGGCGACCGGGCCGCTATTACCCTGCCTGGCGCTCACGCGATCGCCTCCTCCGAAAGCTGCGACGAGACGATTTCGCGGTAGACCTCGCAGTTTTCTAGCAACTCCCGGTGAGTACCGATGCCCGCTACCCGTCCTTCGTCGAGAACCACGATCCGATCGGCATCCATAACCGTGCTAACTCTCTGGGCAACAACGAACACCGTGGCCCCGGCCGTCTCCCTCTTGAGCGCCGCCCGCAAGCGGGCTTCGGTCTTGAAATCCAGAGCCGAGAAGCTGTCGTCGAAAACGTAGATTTCGGGACGCCGGACGATGGCCCGGGCAATCGCCAGCCGCTGCTTTTGACCTCCCGACAGGTTCGTCCCGCCCTGGGCAACCACGGAGTTAAGCCCATCTTTCATCTCCGACACGAAATCGGCTGCCTGGGCTGCCTCCAGCGCCTGCCAGATCTCTTGATCGGTGGCGTTTTCCTTGCCGTAGTGTATGTTGTCGGCCACCGTTCCGGAGAAAAGTACTCCCTGCTGAGGCACGAACCCGATTTTGGCCCGCAAGTCTGCCTGGCTCATTTCCCGGATGTCGACGCCATCGATCAAGATCGCCCCTGCCGTCGCATCGTAGAACCGGGGGATCAAGTTTACCAGCGTCGACTTGCCGGAACCGGTGCCCCCGATGATCGCCACGAATTCTCCCGGTCTTGCCTCAAAAGAAACGTCGCGCAGCACCGGCTCTTCCGCCCCCGGGTACTGGAACCAAACGTGGTCAAATACAACGTGCCCCTTCCCGGAGGTCGCCTTCGAGCCGGCGGGCGGGTCTTTGATTGCGGGTTCAATTGAAAGAACCTCACTTATCCGGTCGGCCGAGGCTTGCGCCCGGGGAATCATGACCAGCAGCATGGAGGCCATCAAGAGCGCCATCATGATTTGCATTGCATACTGGAAGAAGGCCATCATGTTCCCGATCGGTAACGTCCCTTGGTCAATCCTGATGGCCCCGAACCAGATAATGGCTACTATCGTTCCATTCATTATTAGCATCATGCTCGGCATCATGAGAGCCATGAGCCGGTTCACTCGAATGGAGGCTTGGGTCAAGTCAAGGTTGGCCGCCTGGAAGCGTTCATTCTCGTGGCGGGTCCGGTTGAAGGCCCGGATTACCCGGACACCTTCTAGCTCCTCCCGTAAGATCAAGTTTACCCGGTCAATCTTCTTTTGGATGGAACGAAATAGCGGCAAACCTTTCGTAGAAATGACAATCACCAGAGCGGCAAGGATGGGTAGCGCTAAAGCCAAGATCCAGGCCAGTTCTCTGTCCTTAGACAAGGCCATAATGATGCCGCCAATAAACATGATTGGAGCACTAATCATCATTCTCAAGATGACCATGGTGACCATCTGAACCTGGGTAACATCATTAGTATTGCGGATGACAAGCGACGGCGTACCGAGCCGGTCTACCTCATGCAGAGAAAACTGCTCCACTCGTCGAAAGATCTCGGCGCGCAGGACTTTGCCAAATCCCATGGCAGTCCGAGCAGAAAGAAAAGCGCCGGAGATCGCACAAAGCGTTCCTCCGAGCGTAACTAGAAGCATCCAAAGACCTGCCCGCCAAATATAGCCAACATCATTCCGCATGATCCCGTTGTTAACAATGTCTGACATCAGAGTCGGTAGGTAAAGCTCGGATAGCGTCTGTAGGAAGACGAGACCTACGATGATCCCGATCTGGACCCGATAGGGTCGCAAGAATTTGAACAACTTCGTCACGACTGATGGCCTCCTGAGTCACCGCAAAGGCAAGCCGATGACCTGCTACAATCTGCTTTAGTCATCTGTACTGGGAGTACCCGAATAATCGTCCGACATTTGGAGCAGCTTCTCCAGGGCATGAGTACGCTCGGCCAGTTTTACGAGCAACTTGTTGATCGCTTCCGCTTTGATCATAATCAAGCCGTGACCGCCGAAGCCGGCACTTATGACCAGCATCTTGTCGCCCGGCCGGATTCCCTGCGCTTCGCGGGCCTTCTGCGGGATGACCACCTGGCCACGTTCACCTACCGTAACGGCACCATAAAAGACGGGCTCGTGCCCGCACTCGCTCATATCCTCACCCTCCGCCCAGCCGGCACGTTTTGTATGAATGACATGCTTTACATGCTCGGTATGATAGCACGCTCCACGACCGGCCGCAAGGCTTCGGCCCTACCTCGCTAAGGCCGGCTCACCTCGATGGTCGGAGTCCTCACCGCTCCCGAAACCGTTCCTGCATGGGCCGGGCGAAGTACTCGGTCCAGAGCTGGCGAGCGGTGGATACCGCGGCGATGATCGGGTCGAGGAGCCTCGCCGCCTCGGGGGGCAAGGCGGCTTTGGTCCGGGCGCGTGACAAACCTTGCTCGAAGGCGGCCAGGGCGGCGCGAAGGCCGGCATCCAGCTCTGCACACCCCTGCCTGCCCAGCGCATCCCAGCTCCGTTCATCGACCCCCATCTCCTGCAGCGCTTCCTGAGCCTGCTGGAAAACCCGTTGTGAACGGTATAACGCCGCGCCCAGCGTGGCCCTTCGCTTCAGGTCCATCTCTTTCCGCCACCTTCCGGCACCCTTCCCCGCCGATCGCCGGCCGCGGAGCCCCTGGCTGTCGCGGGGAAGCCGCAAGCCGCACGGCCTGCTCCCCGTATCCTATGCGCCCGACCCGGCGACGGATCGCGACGGCAGCGGCACCGGCTACTCCACGAACCGGAAGCGGCGGACCGGCGAGATGGCAAGGCTCACCGAATCATACTGGCTTCGCCCGGGCTCATACAGCGGTAAAGTGCTCAAGGCAAGAACGTACCACCGGTACGAACCGGGCTGCACCACCGCAGCTCCCGCCGCCCGGTCCAGATCCAGGCGGGTTCCGGTGGTGAAACCGCTCCATACGGGCGACGAAGACGAAGAACCTTCGGGGAAAACCTCCACCACATAACCGTGCGCCTCCGGCACCTCGCTCCAGGTCAGAACCGGCAGCCGGGTCACCTCGGCCCCGTCGGCCGGTCCGGTGAGGGCGGGATCGGTGAGGAACGGTAAGGGTTCAACCGTGATCGCCCCGCTGAACGGCCCTCGTGCTGTCCCCCGCTTGGCCGCCACCCGGTACGTCACCTTGCTGCCGGCCGCAAGCGAACCGGAGCCATCACTCCAGGCAAAGGTAAGGAGAGGCGAAGAGGCCTCATGGCCTCCCAACGAATACGGGATCTCAGCAATCCAAGTGCCGTTCCGCTGCACGACGAAGGAGTCCACCGGCCCGCCGGCCTGCGGATCCCATTGCCAGCGCAAGCCGGCGTACATCTGTGGACCCTGGCTCTGAGCGGGGCGCACGTAAGCCGGGACGGCTCCGGCCGGGACCGCTGCTGCTCCTCCTGGATTCGCCTGAAGCCAGGCGCGGGCCGCCCCCGTCAGCGTAACCGCCGTTACCTGGAAATTCGACGGGGCGCTTCGCGGTGCTTCCGCCCCGCCCTGATCGCCGGGATCGATGGGGTTCACCGGCTGGCTCACCCCGCCGCCGCACCCTGCCGTGACCAACGCTATTCCCAGCAGGATCATGACCGTGATGACCCTCGCCCGCCGGCTCCCGTTCTGCTCACGTCTCATCCGTGCCACCTCAACCTCGACCTCGTTCACAAGTTTCTTTCCTTTTGCTCCCTGCTTACCGCAGGAGGAAAAAACCGCTTTTGAACGGAATTCATTTTCGGTGAACCAGCTTCCTGCCGTTCACGTCGAATCGAGTCCGGACCGGTAATCCTCATCCCAGGAAAAGCGACGGTTGGCGGGTAATCAAACCGCGCGGGGAGGAGAAAGACGATGAGACAGGCTACCCGTTCTTTTCTAGCGCGGGCGGGAGCCTTCCCGGCGCTGCTCTTGTCGACCTTAGGATTTATGCCCGTCCAGGCGGCCACGCCCGGGTTACCACCTCTCACCCTCCGCGGCGAGTTCAGGCTGCGGGCGACATCATATCATGGCGCGTTGTCGCCCAGCGCGCCCGGTACTCTTCCCGATCTCTTGCGGGAAGCCCAGCGGCGCGAGATAGCCCGGGGGGCGGACGGGATCGGGGTTCAGCAGACCGCCCGGCTCGAGCTCACTTTGTACCCGGCTTCCGAGGCGGCCATTCGTCTCGGGCTGCGGGGTACCGGTTGGTGGGGCGTTGACCGGTACACCTCCGGGACTTACGGCGCCCCCGTTTTCTTAAGTGACCCCCTTCAGGTAGAGGAGCTGTACGCGACCTTTCCCGTGGCGTCGGGCCAGCTTTACCTCGGCCAGCAGATGCTTCGCTTCGGACCGCTGGGGCTGCTCGTGGCGACGCCCTCCCACCCCGACCTGGAGCCGTCGCCCCTCGCCGCCGCCCTGTGGGAGGGGAGCTTCTGGGCCGTGCTGGCCGGCCGGGCGGCGGTGCTGGCCGAGCCCGCTGCCGACCCTGGTACGGGCGGCGGCAATGCCGACCACGGCCATGGTAACGGCAATGGCCTCGGCGGCAGCGGTGGCGGCGAGGCCAGCGGCCAGGAGGGCGGCAGTGAGACCTCAGGTCAACGCCTGGTGGCCCACGACATCGTCGCCCTCCGGGTGACCAAGCCGCTCGAGCGCGCCTTCGCCCGCCAGGTGATCGGGCTCAACCTGTTGTTGCTCGGGCCGGATGGAGAACAGGGTCTCAGCCTGGACATGAGCAGCGAACGAGACGATGGTTCCGGCTGGGCAGCCGAACTGGCCCTCGCCCGGCGCTCGGGTTCACCCCGATGGGTAGGCGCGGCGGCGGGCCACTGGCAGTGGCCGCTGCCGGCTGCGCCTGCGCCCGTGACCCGGCCCGAGCTTGAGCACGAACCCGGACCGGGCCAGGTGCCGGCGGCCTTACCCCGCCTCCGTCTGGAGCTTACCCTGGGCGCAATCAACGCCGAATACGCTCCGGCCCTGGCCGAACTCCGTTCCTCGGGCGGTCGCCTTCCCCTTGCCCCCGGCGACGCCGGCGGTGAACTGCGTCTTCGTCACCTTTTCCGCCAGGCGACCACCGATCTCGCCTGGGGGTACCGGGCCTCCCTGGCCGCCGCCGCGCCGCCTCGCCAGTCGCTCGCGGCCGGCATCACCTGGGAGGCGGCCCCGTCGCTTCGCCTGCGAACCGCCTATGAACACTGGTGGGAAAGCCCCGGCGACTACGGCCGCTGGGTCTTGGAGGTAAGCTATGGTTTCTAGTCGCGCCACCCGCCCGGCCGGCCGCCGCCCTGCCGGAGCAGCCATTCTCGCTTGCCTGGCCTGTCTGCTCGCCGTCGTCGCCGGTATAACCGGCCGGCCGGTGGCCGCCCGGGCGGCCGAACCCGGTGCTTCCCCGGTCCCGCCGCCCGCCCCCTTCGCCCTCCACGGCCAATGGCAAGGCGGGCTCTCCTGGCATTCGCCGAGCCCCGACCGTCCCTCCCTGCGGCCGTGGCAGGAACTCAGCCTTTCCCTCTCCGCCTCCCGGCCGGCCGGCTCGTGGCTGGCCACGGTAGAGCTGCAGGGACTCCACCGGGAGGAGGCCGGATTCGCCGGTGACGCCGGCCCGTCCTCGACCCCCTTCTTCTATACCGGTGAAGCCTCCCTCACCTTGAGTTCGGCGGCGGGGTTTTCGATCCGGGGCGGGCGGATCCATTTCCAGCTAGGGCCGGTCGGGCTCCTCGCCGCCAACCCGTTTGACGCCCTCACCGGCATCTCCCTGAACCTGCCCCTGACCTTGCCCTTGGCTGCCTTTCCAGGCGAGGTGGAAGCCGTCTACGCGCGGCTGGACACCAGTTTCGTCACCTACCTGCCCTACGTCTATGACACCGACGATTACCTGGCCTTCCGGGTCAGCTTCCCGGGCGCACGCCCGGGTTTGCCGCCATCTTCCCCGGCCTCCTCTGCCGCCCGGGCCGACCGCCAAACTGCAGGCATCGGGAGTAACGTGACCTGGGGCTTGACCTGGCTCCGCGATGGGCTGGCCGGCGAGATGGGCATCGCGCTCGACTGGCAGCGGCACGCACCCCGCCACTCCCTGGTGGGAGAACTCGCCGCTTTCCGTGCGAGTCCCACCGCGGACAACTTCCAGGGGTGGGTGCTCGGCGGTATCGGCAGCGTTGACCTCTGGCAGGGCCCGGATTACCTGGTCAACCTGAACTTCGGTTCCGTCCATCCCGGCTTCACCCCGCTTGCTTCCAACCTCGCTTCCGCGGGTGGGAACCTCAACTTCGCCAACGGTTCAACCGGAGTGGAACTCAACCTCACCTGGCAACCCCGGCGCGACCTGCTCTGGGAGAGCGAGCTCTCCTGCCTTTGGCGGTTCGGCCAACCCGACCACCGGGCGGTCCTGCGAGTGACGAAAGCTTTGCAGCGCGGGCTGGAGGCGGTCTGGACCGGGGAATGGCGACCGCCCTCCGGCCGGTTGGTCTCCGCTGTAAAGTTCGTGGCCCGGTTTTAGCCGGCTAACTTCAGCTCAACGTACTAGGAGGGATGCCCGTGCCCGTGCTGAACCGCCTGCTTCCCGCTCGCTTTCCCGCCGTTCCCGCCGCTTGGTTCGTACTCACCGTGGCAGCTTTGATCGTGTTCCTGCCGGCCGGCGGGTTTTGGGGCCCTGACGAGGCCGCGGCCGGCGGCCCCCTCACCGGGGTCAGTTTCGTGGTCGACCCCGGACACGGAGGCAGTGATCCCGGCGCCGTCGGCCCCACGGGGCTACAGGAAAAGGTGGTGAATCTACGGGTGGGGCTCGCTTTGCGCGAGGCCCTCGTCACGTACGGAGGCGCCACCGTCTACCTGACCCGCAGTGACGATAAAGGCGTAGAGCTTGCCCAGCGCGTTGCTCTCGCCAACGAGCTGGGAGTGGACGTCTTCGTCTCGGTTCACCACAATGCCGCCACGAACCGTGACGCGAATGGTACGGAGACCTACTCCCGGCTTGGCTCGGACGCCACCACGAGAAGCCTCCGGGATCACGTTCACCAGGAGCTCGTCCGCTTCACCCGCCTGCCCGATCGCGGAGTTAAGGAGGCTAACTTTTACGTCTTGAGGTATACCAACATGCCGGCGATTCTGACGGAGGCTTCCTTCATCTCCAATCCTTACCAGGAGGCCCGCCTCCGGCAGGAGAACTATACCTCGCGGGAAGCACTGGCCATTTACAAGGGCATCCTCGCTCACTTCGGCAAGACGGACGTACTACCGGTGTCCTCCGCCCGTGACCAGTTCCGCTTCTTGCTCCGGTTCCCCGTGCCGTAACCCCGAGCGGTCCCATGCCCGCCCACCGGGCTCGATACCTCAACCCTGCTCAGGAAGGCGGGAACGAGCCGGGCCGCCGGCCGTTCCCCGCCCTCCTTCCCAGGCATCCCGCCGGCGCCGGAGGCGGAACGTCGCCCTACCGCTCGGCCGGTTCGGGAAGATACGGACGCCCCCGACCCGCTCCCCCGGCCATGGCCGCCTCGGCCCGGGCGATGGCCGCTCGTACCAGCAGGCCTGCCTGCCGGGTCGTGATGTTCCCCCAGTCGCCGTCCTGGACCCGGTCAAGAAAGCCCAGTTCCTTGGCCAATTCGTACTTGAGCTCTTCCGACATGACGCCCCGACGGCGTGGCATCGGTCATCACTCCCCGGTTAGTCTCCGGCCACCGGGGCCGTGATATGCGGTATGCAGGAGTTGAAGAAACCGGCCGCCCTGTGCTACCATGCGGGCATACCTCGCACCAGGCCCGGTGCCGGTCTGCCCGCCCGTGCCGGGCCAACGGTTGGCCCGGAGGCGCCAGGAGCCGAACGAAATGAGGGAAGTGGGGATAGATGGTTTCGCAATCCATCCATTACGTTAGCACCCGAGATTTACGGGGTTTCGAAGATACCGTCGACTCGCTCACCGCCATCCGCCGGGGTATTGCTCCCGATGGCGGGCTTTACGTTCCCACCTCCCTGCCCCGGTTCGACCGGGATTTCCTTGCCTCCCTCCTGCCGCTCGGCTACGCGGAACGGGCCGAGAGAATCCTTGCTCCCTTTTTACCGGAAATTGCTCAAAGTAGCGATACCGGCTCTGCGGGTGAACTGCATTCCATGCTCCTCGACGCCTACGGTCCACAATGGGATACCACCGCCGTCGCCCCGGTTCGACCTTTCGAGGGGCTGGCTTTTCTCGAACTCTGGCACGGGCCGACGTGCGCGTTCAAGGACCTGGCCCTGCAGCTCTTGCCCCACCTGCTCAAGGCTGCCGCCCGGCAGGCCCGTTCCCGGGCGGAGATCGTCGTGCTGGTGGCCACCTCCGGCGACACCGGCAAGGCCGCGCTGGCCGGCTTCGCCGATGTTCCGGGTACGCGCATCATCGTCTTCTACCCGAAGGACGGGGTCAGCCAGATACAGGAACGGCAGATGACGACGCAGACCGGAAGCAACGTCCACGTCATAGGTGTGCGCGGTAACTTCGACGACGCCCAGGCAGGCGTCAAGGCTATTTTTACGGACGAAGGCCTCCGGCAAGAGCTCGAGCAGGCCGGTAAAGAGTTCTCCTCCGCCAATTCCATCAACTGGGGGCGCCTCGTACCCCAGATCGCTTACTACTTCAGCGCTTACGCCGACCTGGTCGCCACCGGCCGGGTCAGGCTGGGAGAACCCATCAACGTGGTCGTCCCCAGCGGTAATTTCGGCAACATCCTGGCCGCGCACTACGCCCGCCGGATGGGACTGCCGGTGGCCCGTCTGATCTGTGCCTCCAACTTAAACCACGTGCTCACCGACTTCATACGCACCGGGATCTACGACCGGCGCCGGGAGTTCCATCGAACGAGCTCGCCTTCCATGGACATCCTCATCTCCAGCAACGTTGAACGGCTCCTCTACGAACTGGTGGATGGCGACCCGGCGGTCGTCCGGCGTCTGCTCGGCTCTTTGGTCGAAGAAGGATATTACGAACTCCCCGATGCGGCCCGGTCCCGGCTGGCCGAAGAGTTTTGGGGCGCCTTCGCCACCGAAGCCGAGACCGGCGCCGCCCTGGCCTGGGCTTTTCGAGAACTCGGATACGTGGTCGACCCGCACACGGCCGTGGCGGTTCACGTGTACCGGCAATACGTGGCCGAAACGGGTGATCGCACTTATGCGCTGATCGCCGCCACGGCCAGCCCCTTCAAGTTCACCCGTACGGTAGTAGAGGCCCTCTTCGGGCCGGAGTCCCTCCCTGCCCCGGACGGCCAGGACTCCCGGCCGGTCCGGCCCGGAGTTCGGCCAGACATCCTGCTTGAGGGCCGGCTCGACGCCGACGACTTCACCCTTCTCGATTACCTGGCTTCCCGCCTGGACCAGCCCCTTCCCGCCGGGCTCGCGGGCCTTAAGCACCGGCCGGTGCTCCATCGTACGGTTTGCGGGCCGGGTCGTAGCGAGATGACCGCGGTGGTTCGGCAGCTCCTGGGCCTGGCCGGACCGCCCGGCCGGACCGCGTAGGCAGCCCGCAGGGGTTAGGCGGCGCCCGGAGACGGGGCGGGCCGGCCGGGCCCGGGCGAAGCGGCGATCAGACGGCGGGCGCTCTCGACGCCCGGCCGTGCCGGAAGGAGGGGGGTAGACAGGCCGGAGTATACTGGAGTTGAGGGGGGAGCAAAGATGGCAGGGGAGTGGCTACGGACCCGCCTCACCGAGGCCGATCTGGCTTTCGTGGTGGAGGCGGGAGCACCGCACCGGCCCGACCCGGAAAGGGTCGCCCGCATGCTGCGGGAGAACCCCGATTTCGTCGACCCTCTGCTGGAAAAAGACGAAGTCTTCCAGTTCGTGATGGGCCAGCGGGAGCGCTTGCTCAAGCTCTCGCCTTTCCTGCTCTTTTACATCCTCCTGTTGCGGGTGCGCAACGACCTGCGCCGGCATCCCCATACCCCGGAGCTGGTAGGGCACGAAAGGCTCCTCCTCTTCGACGGGGCGGCAGTGGCCCGCTTGCTCAGCGACGAGCGTACCCGGGTCTACCTGGCGGAAATGCTGGCCTCCTTCGCGCGCAGCCGGCAGTTCCTCGTCTATCGTCTCGAGGCGGACGGGAAGGTCCGGCCCCGGGTTTATAGCGACACCCGGGTCGAGGACTTGATCGAGCTTCTAGGCGCGGTCCCCCAGGCCAGCCGCTATCCCATCTACCGGCGCCTCGGTGACCTGTGCCTGCTCCTTACCGGTCTCTTCCCGGAGTCCACGCCGGAGGAAACCCGGACCCAGCTCACCGCGGTGGGCACCGAATCCTACCGCCGCGCTGCCCGTACCGCCCGGGCCGAGGAGACCGGGTATCGCCCGATTCTCGAAGGGCTTGCCGACCAGTTCGACCTGGCCCGCAAACCTTTGCACCTTCTGCGCCACCAGTACCTGGCGGGAGTCTTCGGCCCGCTCAACTGACCGCGCCTTTCGCAGCCCAAGCGTGCCTTCGAAGGGGGCAGGAGTTCACGGCGGCCGGGCCGGACGACGATGCATCCGGCGGGATGGGGACGTGCACACACTAAGGGATAGGCGACTTCGGAGGAAGTAAGCGACTTCGGAGGAAGGAGACCTATCCTTGGCCACTTTGCCACCTGCTTCCACCGGACTTCTCACCAGCTGGCCGCCGATCACCGTGCCTATCATGACGTTCACCTTGCCCGGCTGGGCACCGGCCCCCAGCCCGCCCCGCCCCGAGCGCTGGACCGCCGCCGAGCCCCTCTTCCCCCGCGTGTGCCCGTCGACCCCGGCTGCGGTTGCCTCCACGGCCCCAAGGCCCGGGCCGCCACCCGGCCCGGCCGGAGCTCTGGCCGCCTGGAAGGTCCGCTGGTCGCGAACAGATTTCGCGGCCATCCTGAACCAGCTGCGCCACGGTCTCTTCGACCCTCTGCGCTGGTGGAGGTTGGGGCAGCAGACCTACGAAGACTGGTGCCTGCCGCTGCCGGGGGAAGGGAACCTCCTCGTGACCCGCTTTCTTTCCGACCGCTTCCGCCGGGCCGGCGTGGTGCTCTACCCCCACCAGCTCGCCACCGTCCGCCGCGTCATCTCCGACCTCGGCGGCCGGGCGCTCCTTGCCGACGAGGTGGGGCTCGGCAAAACCATCGAGGCTGCCCTTATCCTCAGAGAATACCAGCTCCGCGAAGGTATATCCCGTATCCTCATTCTCGTCCCTTCGTCGCTGGTCTGGCAGTGGTATCGCGAGCTCTCCGACAAATTCGGCCTGTTCCCGGTGCTGCAGCGGACCGCCTTCGACTGGCAACGCCCCGGGGTGATCCTCGCCTCCCTGGATACCGCCAAGCGGGCCGAGCACCGGGACATCCTGGAGTCGCTGGAGTGGGATCTCGTCATCGTCGATGAAGCTCACCGGCTGAAGAACGAGCGGACCCTCAACTGGCAGCTGGTGAACCGGCTGCGTAAACGCTACCTGCTGCTGCTTACCGCCACGCCCGTTCAAAACGACCTGAAGGAACTCTTCAACCTGGTGCGCCTGCTGCATCCCGGCGGCTGGGGTACCTGGTCTTCTTTCCGGCGCCGCTTCCTTTCCCCCGACGGTCGTAACCCCCGGGACGAACAGGCTGCGGCTTCCCTGCAAAGGCTTCTGGCCCAAACGATGATTCGCCACCGGCACGGGCCCGAAACGGTCATCCTGCCGCCGCGGCACGTTCACCGGATCGACGTTCACCTGCGGGAAGACGAATGGCAGCTTTACGACGCCGTGAGGGGTTGGGTGCGGCGCATCTACCGGGAGCGAGGATACCTGGATGCCCACGTCTTCGCCCTGCTCACGTTGGAACGGGAAATCTGCAGCAGCCCGGCCGCGGCCGCCCTCACCCTCGCCCGCATCACCCGGACCGACCCCGGCGACCCGCAAGTCTTCGCCGCCCTGCAGGTACTGTTGCAACAAGGATTCGGGAGCAAACTCCAGTCCCTGGTTCATCTGATTCGCTCGCTCGACCGGCAGCTGGTGGTCTTCACCGAATACGTCGCCTCCCAGGCTCAGATCCTGAGTATCCTGCGCCAGGCCGGCATCGCCGCCTTCCCGTTCGACGGTTCCATGCGACCGGGGCGCAAGGAGTGGGTCAAACGGATGTTCGAGCAGCGGGGGCAGGTGCTCGTCTCCACCGAATCCGGGGGTGAGGGCATCAACCTGCAGTTCTGCAACACCCTGGTAAACTACGACCTGCCCTGGAACCCCATGCGGGTAGAACAGCGCATCGGGCGTCTCCACCGGCTGGGCCAGACCAGGCCGGTGGAGATCTACAACCTGGTTACCGTGGGCACGGTGGAAGAACACATCTTTTACCTGCTACACGAGAAGATCCGCCTGTTCGAAAACGTGGTCGGCGAACTGGACGGCATCCTCGGTACCCGTTCCGGCCTTGAGCAGTTCCAGCGGTCGCTCTTCACGATCCTCGTCGACTGGCCGGGAGCGCGCCAGGGGCGGCAGGCGCTGGATGTGCTGGCTCAAAGCCTCCTTGCCGCCGCCCGGGAGCGCCGGCGCGAGCCCGGCCGGGAACTCACCCCCGGGCTCTTGGGAAAGAAGGCGATACCACCGTGAGCTCGTCTTCTCCCGGGCCGGCTGCGCGCGCCGGCCCGGTTTCCTGCCCGGGACCGGCCGCCCACGCCGGCGTTCTACCCTGGGTGAACTGGCTGCGAGAACTCCTCGACCTGCTCGGCATCGCCCGGCAGGAAGAAGAGCCCTCCGTCTGGCGGCTCACCCTGCGGGACGAGGAGGCCCGCCTCTTCGGCCTGCGCCATGCTCAGACCCTGCTCTGGGTACTCGACCCCGACAGGCTCTCCGCCTACCCCCAGGCCGAACTCGTCATGCCGGGAAGTGAACGTTTCCGTCGCCTGCTCGACCTCGCCCGCCGGCGTTCCCGGCTGGCCCGCCTGTTCCTGCCCCCGCCCGTCCCGGATCCGCACGTTCCGGGCCCGCACGCCGGCGGAGCCGGTCCCCCGGCCGGCGGTGACACGGGAGCAGGAGACCTGCGTCTTTGCCCCGTGGCGGTCTTCTTCTTCCAGGTGGAACGAACAAGGCCTTCGCCTGTGCAGTCCTCGGATCTCCTCCTCGATGTCGCAGTAGACCTTCTATCCGGCGAAACCCGGCCCCGGGCCTGGTCAACCTCCTGGAAAGAGCTCCCCTGGCAAGAAGAAGCCCCGCCCTGGCCGCCCCGGGAACGCCGGCGCCTCGGTTTCCGGGCGGCCTTCCAGCAGGCGGCCGCCGCCGCCCGCGACCTGCTGGCAACTACCCTGCTTCGCGGTGACGTGAGCCGGTTTGAACACGAAACCCGGAAGCGCCAGGCCGAGGAAGAGCTTATCCATGCTTACTTCGACAGCCTGGCCCGGGAAGAAAGGGCCCTGCGCCGGGAGGAAGAGCGCCGCCACCACCTGTTGGAAGTTGACCGGCGCCATCCGCTGGTCCTGGACGGTCGCCTCGTTTCCCTCCTTCTCCTCTGGCGTCCTCTCATCGTCAAAGGCGAGACCTTCCCTCCCGGTGTTGCTGCCGCAGTTCGCCGGCGAGAGTAGCGAGCTTTTGCCGCAGTCGCGACTCGAGGGCGGGGTGGAGCGGGTGCAGGACTTTGGGCCACTCCACCTCGGGCCGATCTTGATCACGAGCCGCCGCGGCCTCCACCTCCATCATGCCGGTTCCGGCTCCCGGACGGGAAAGCCGGCCGACCGGGGCGGGCTCGGGGCTGCGTGCCGCCGGCGCGGGCTCGGGCAGCGGCGTCCTGGGTGTCCGGCCGGTAAGTTGCGCGAGGAGCAGCAGGGCCGCGAGCTTGTCCGGCACGAGCCCGGCCGTGTCGCCCACGAGCGGCGCCGGCCCCGGCAAAGGTGCACCTACGCACGAGGGGCAGCCGTCCCGGCAGGGGCAGCCGTCGATCAGTTCCAGCGCGCTCTCTAGCGCCTCGGGTAACAGGTTGAACATCCGCTCGCTAAAACCCAGCCCGCCCGGGTACTGATCGAAGAGGAAGACCGCCGGGCGACCGCCCTCCCCCGGGCCGATGGCCGTGCCGATGTCCTGGGGATCGCACATGGCGTAGAGAGGCACGACCTCGGCCAGCACGTTGGCCAGGCCCAGGAGCCCGGCGGCCGCGGTGCGCCCCGCCGCCTCCACCGCCGCTCGCACCTCGGCCGCCGGCTCGATCCAGAGCCCCATGGTGTGCAAGGTGCGGGAGGGCAGCGAGATCCGGCCGTAACCCACGTTCTCCCGGGTAGAAAAGCGGATCTTCTTGAACATGTAGGGCAAAAAGAGCACGCTGACCGGGCCGAAACCGGTAGCGGCTTGCGGCGATACTTGCCTGGTATCTACCTCTTCGATTTCGACTCGCCGTTCCGCAATAGCCTGGGTGTAATAATCCAGCTCTTCCCGGTGCACCCGGGCCACCCGTTCGGTCAGGTTCAGTTCATCCACGAAATAACTCTCCCCGCCGTGCAGGTAAACCGCCTCCGGGTGCAGCTCCAGGAAAGCGTTGATTTCGTCGGTCGTGCCCAGCACCTGCGGGGGTTGCCCCTCTTCGCAATTGAGTATCGTATAGGTAACGTCGTCCAGGGTCCGTAGCCCGAACTGCGTACTGGGCTGGCCGCCCCCCCGCCAGTAGGCTCGACCCCCCCGGCGCACCGCCTCTCCCTTTTCCTCCAGAAGTTCGAGGAGTGCCGGGGCATAGCGGCCGAAAAGACGCAGCTCGTCCGGCCGCAGGGGCGCTTCGGCCAGGGCCGCCCGCAAATGATTAAGAGCTATGTAAGGATTGTCGGGGTCGATGATGGCATGTTCGGGTGAACGTTCAAAAAAGTAGTCGGGATGGCGGACCAGGTACTGGTCGATCGGCCCCGGCTGGGCGATCAACACCGAGAGGGAGGCCTCCTCCCGCCGGCCCGCCCGGCCCGCCTGTTGCCAGGTGCTGGCAATCGACCCGGGGTAACCCACGAGGATGCTCGCGTCGAGCGCCCCCACGTCAATACCCAGTTCCAGGGCGCTGGTGGCCGAGACCGCCAGCAGCTCCCCCTTAAAGAGCGCCTGCTCGATCTCCCGTCGTTCCTCGGGCCGGTAACCCGCGCGGTAGGCGCGCACCAGGCGAGCGAGGCGAGGGGAGTATCGTTCCAGTGCTTCCCGGGTATAGCGATAGAGGAGCTCTGCACCCCCCCGGGTCCGGCTGAACGCGATGGTGTTTACCCCCTCTTTCACCAGCTCGACGAGGAGGTCACGGGCCTCCAGGACGCTGCTGCGGCGCAGTTCCCCCTGATTACCGGCATCGATAGGCGGAGGATTCCAGAATAAGAACGTACGCGGGCCCCGCGGTGCACCGTCGTCGGCCACCACTTCGACTTCACGGTCAAAGAGCTTGGAGGCGAGTTCACCCGGGTTGGCCACGGTGGCGGAGGCCGCCAAGAACTGGGGCTTGGCTCCGTAGAGGGAAGTTACCCGCAGCAGCCGGCGCAGCAGGAAGGCGAGGTTTGAACCGAAGACGCCCCGGTAGGTATGGATCTCGTCCACGACCACCCAGCGCAAGCGGGAAAGAAAGTGCGCAAATCCGCCGTGGTTGGGCAGGATGCCGGCGTGAAGCATATCGGGGTTTGTCAGTATCACCTGGGCCGAAGCCCGCAGGCGCCTCCGCGCTTCCGGCGGCGTGTCCCCGTCGTAAGTCCCCGCTACCACCTGCAAACCAGGAGTGGCTTGTACGAGTCGTTCCAGCGCTCGCATCTGGTCCTGCGCCAGCGCCTTGGTGGGAAAAAGGTACAAGGCGCGGTGGTCGGGGTGAGCCAGCAAGTCCTCGAGTACCGGCAGGTTGTAAGCCAGGCTCTTGCCGCTGGCCGTGCCGGTGACCACCACCAGGTCTTTGCCCTGGCGGGCCAGATCGATAGCCCGGGCCTGGTGGGTGAAGAGCCGTTCGATACCGAGCGCCGCCAGGGCCTGGGCCAGCGCTTCGGGCAAAGGCTCCGCCGGCTCCCCGTAGCGGGGCGGGCGGGGCGGAATCTCCCGGCGATGAACGATCTGCCCGCGATAGCCGGGAAGGGCGGTGAGAAGTTGCAGGAAGCGGTCGACCTTCAATCCCTAGTCCCCCCGTCCCCGGTCCCGGACCGATCCGCGCCGGACGCCCGTTTCCCGCTCGGCGTCCCCGCGTCGCCGGCGGCCGTGGCGTCGCCGGCCGCGCTGCCGGTCCGTACCTCGCTCGCCGGCCGCGCGCCGCTCGCCAGCCGCCGTCCTATTTCCCGGGCCGCCCAGGTGATGTCCCCCGCCCCCATGCAAAGTACCAGGTCCCCCGGGCGTACGTTGGCAAGCACGAAATCGATCACTTCCGGTAGGGTGGGCAAGTAATGGATCTTACGCTGCAGTACCTTCTCCACCTCTTGCGCGAGCAACTCGCCGTTCACCCCCGGCCAGGGTGGCTCGGCCGGAGGAGAGTAAATGTCGGTGAGGACTATTACGTCTGCCTCCCGGAAAGCCGCGGGGAAGTCGTGCAGCAGGTAATGAGTCCTGGCGAAACGATGGGGCTGGAAGACCGCCCAAAGCCTCCCCGGATTAAGGGAACGGGCGGCGGCAATGGTCTCCCGGATCTCGCTGGGATGATGGGCATAATCGTCCACTACCCTTACCCCGGCCCCCTCTCCCACCGGCTCGAAGCGGCGGCGTGCTCCCGGGAAACGGGCCAGCGCCGCGAAGACCGCTTCGAGGTCGGCTCCTGCCCACCGGGCCACGGCCAGCGCGGCCAGCGCGTTCACCACGTTGTGTCGCCCGGGGATGATTAGACGTAATTCCCCGGCGGCCCGCCCGTGATGGAAGACGACGGCGCGACTGCCCGCCCCCAATTCCTCTATTCGGGCAGTCCAGTCGGGCTCACCGGCGGGGTCGAGACCGTAGCGGACCAGCGGGCGAGGCCAGTCCCGGACGACCTCCCGGAGCGCCGGTGAGTCTACGCCCACCACTCCCATTCCTTCCGAGCGAACCTGGCCAAGGAAGCGCCGGTAGGCGTCGACCAGCCGCGCGAACGATCCCTCGTAATGCTCCAGATGATCGGGCTCGATGTTGGTGACGACCGCCACGAGGGGATGGTAGTAGAGAAACGAGCCGTCACTCTCGTCGGCCTCCGCCACCACCCAGCTGCCCCCCGGCCTTTTCGGCTCCCTGCTTGCCGGCCCGGTTTCTACCCCGGACGGCCAATACGGATGACCGTCCCCCGGCAGGCCGCCCCGAACTTCCCCTCCGATGACCGGCTGAACGTCAAACCCCGCCTGTAGCAACGATAGGGCGATCATGGAGGTAACCGTGGTCTTTCCATGCGCGCCCGTAACCGCCACCGAGGCAGTCGCGTCGATCAACCGGGCAAGGAGCTGGGCCCGGTGGATGACCGGAATGCCCCGGGCCCTGGCCGCTACCACCTCCGGATTGTCCGGCGGGACCGCGGCCGATACCACCACCTCGTCGGCCCCGTCCACATACTCTGAACGGTGCCCCTGGTAGATCCTGGCCCCGAGCCGTTCCAGTTCCCCTGTTATCTCTGATAGGTACAAGTCGGAGCCGGATACCGTCTCCCCGCGAGCGAGCAGGAGGCGCGCCAGCGCGCTCATCCCTACCCCGCCGACACCAATAAAATGGACGTGGCTCATGCCACTGGCCCCTTCCCCTTTCAGTACCACCCGTACCGGGACGTTTTCCCCGCTGAAGGCCCTTGCTCCTGCTGCGAACGGGTGGTGCAAGAAGGGCTACGGCACGTTAGCCCTCCACCCCGGCGCCGGTGGTTCCCTGGCCCTTCAAGGCTTCCGCCAGCACCGCCGCCAGCGCCGCCGCCCCCCGTTTCGCCTCCTCCAGCGTATTGTCCGTGTAATCACCCATGAACACCGTCAGATGGTTCGGATGCAGATGCCCGTTATACTCGGTGTGCAGGATTTTCAAGCCCCGCGAGAGGTCCGGGTACAGCCGGTTGAGGCCGGTCCGGATCTGTTCCGCGAAGGCCAGATTGCTGTCAAGCTCCGGGTTTTCCAGATCTCCCACCACCAGTAGGATTTTGGCCGCCGGTTCACCATTTATGAGCGCGGTGGTGTATCCGTCCGGCTTGCCGGCCAGCCCGTCACGGTGTATGTCGATCACCGCCGCCAGGTTCGGCGTCGACTGGATTACCGGTTGAACCACCGAGGCCGCCACCTGGTAGGCTTCGTTGTAACGGGGCCAATCGTTGACGTTACGAAGATGGATCGCCTTGATCCCTTTCGCCTCCAGCTGGCGGGCCAGCTCGGCCCCTACCTCGACCACGTCACCCGCCCGGCCCTGGGTGCTGTGGCTTTCGTTGGGTGAGTAGTTCTCACTCGCGTGGGCGTGGTAGATGATCACGGCCGGCCGGCCGGCTTCATTCGGCGTTCTGGCCTCTGGGGTACCGGAAGGCGTACCGGGTAAACCTACGTCCACCCGTGGCAGGTTCTGCGCCGTATCCTCCGTCGCGGGCCGATACCAGATGAACCTCGCGGCGACGACCCCCACAATCAGCAAGACGACGATGACGAAAAGAATCCCCGGCCCTTTCGATTCCCGCTCGATGGACTTGACCAACGTGGACCGCCTCCCTTCGGCATCACGCTTATGCCGAAGGGGACCGGCTTAGACCGCTTGATCCCACGCCACCCGGCCGGCAACCGGGCCGGCTTAGCTCGAGCCCCGGGCCGTTCGTGCAGGCTATCCCCCGGCCAATCCGTGCAGGAGTTCGCTGAGCTCGGCCCGGTCGAACCGGTACTTCTCCCCGCAGAACCGGCAGACCAGCTCCGCCTGGCCGTCCTCGGTGATGATCTGCTTTAGGGCTTGCTCTCCCAGACTCTGCAATGCCCCGGCGAGTCTTTCCCGGGAACAGCCACAACGGAAGTATACCGGGCGCTCGGCGATCACCTGGAATTCCAGCGGACCCAGGAGCGTGTGCAGCATCTCCTCCGGCCCATGCCCCTGGTCGAGCTGGGTGGTAACGGCAGCCATCCCCCGGGCCCGCTCCTCGATCCCGGCTAATTCTTCATCCCGCGCCCCCGGAAGGGCCTGCAATAGCAGCCCCCCCGCGTTATGTACACTACCGTCGCTCTCGAGGGAAACCCCAAGGGCTACCAAAGAGGGCGTCTGTTCGGAGCGGGCCAGATAATAAGCCAGATCTTTCGCGATCTCGCCTGACACCAAAGGTACACTACTGCGGTACGGTTCACGGAGACCAAGGTCTCTCACGACCCAGAGCGTGCCTTTTCCCACCGCTTCTCCCACGGCGAGTTTCCCCTGAGGGGTCCTGGGCAGGTCGGTATGGGGATTCTGAACATAACCCCGCACTTCGCCGGTGGCGGTCGCCTCCGCCACGACCAAACCCAGCGGCCCGTCCCCGGCCAGCTCCAGCATGACCCGCTGCCGTTCCTCTTTGAGCAATGCACCAAGGAGGAGTACCCCGGTGAGGGCTCGTCCCAGGGCGGCCGTGGCCGTCGGCCAGGTGTCGTGCCGGCGTCTCGCCTCCTCGACCACCCCACGGGTACTCGCAGCCACCGCCATCAAAGTCCCCTGGGCGGCCACCGCATGCAACAAATGATCCGGCATTCGATCCGGCGTATGATCCGGCATGCTCCCCCTCACCCCCCCCGGCGGCTTTCGCCCGTGCGACCGAGCCGCTGGCCGATCAGGATCTCCCGGGGCTTGCTCCCCTGCGGAGGGCCGATGATCCCCTCTTGTTCCATCAGGTCGATCAGCCGGGCGGCGCGGCTATATCCAATACGGAACCTTCGCTGCAACAGGGAGATGGAGGCCTGCCCCATCTCCACCACCAGGCGGACCGCCTCATCAAAGAGCGGATCGTCCGGCTCGGCGACGATTCCCTCGTCCTCCTCCACCGGCTTGGTGACGTCCACCTCGTACTCTGGCTCAGCCTGCCGTTTCCAAAACTCCACCAGATTCTCCACGTCGCGGTCGTAGATGAGCGCTCCCTGGGCCCGCAAGGGCTTGCTTGCACCCACCGGGAAAAAGAGCATGTCGCCTCGTCCTAAAAGTCGCTCGGCGCCCGTTTGATCCAGGATTACCCGGGAATCGGTCTGAGACGAGACGGCGAACGCAATGCGGGAAGGAATATTCGCCTTGATCACCCCGGTGATTACGTCCACGGACGGCCGCTGGGTGGCGATCACAAGGTAGATACCGGCTGCTCTGGCCATCTGAGCCAGCCGCCAGATAGCATCTTCGACGTCGGCGGCGGCCACCAGCATCAGGTCGGCCAGCTCGTCGATGATGACCACGAGGTAAGGCAGGGGTGCCGGTGGAAAGACAATGGGTTCACCCTCTCCCGCGCCTTCTCGACCGGCTGCCTCTTCGCCTCCTCCGGCCGGGATCCGGCGGTGCTCAGGGAAAACGGGAGCCGGAATCGCGGTGGGACCCACTTCCAACCCCCCCGCCGCTTTGCCCGCCCCATAAACCTTGCCCGTCCCCGCCGGCCCGCCCACCTCGGGGGCTTCGTTCGCTCCTCCCACTTCGCCCTCTCCGGTCGTGGTCGCCCCGCTCGCCGTCCCCCCGGACGTCTTCATCCCGGCCGGCTTGATCCCGGCGGCCGCCGGCCCGGCCTCCGGCAGAGCCCGGGCGACGTGACTCCGGGTCGCCAATTCGCCCCGAACCAGGGCCTCGTTGAACCCTTCGATGTTCCGGACCCCGGCCGCGGCAAACAACTCGTAACGCTCCTCCATCTCCCGTACCGCCCAGCGCAGCGCGACCGCCGCCTGCTTGGGATCGGTGATCACCGGCGTGATGAGGTGCGGGATCCCGTCGAAGGTGCTGAGCTCCACCCGCTTGGGATCGATCATCAGGAGCCTGACTTCCGCCGGGCTCGCCTTGCAGAGCAAGCTCGAGATGAGGCCGTTGAGACAGACGCTCTTTCCGGATCCGGTCGCGCCGGCAATCAAGAGATGGATCATCTTGCGCAGGTCGGCCACCACCGGTTCTCCGGCCAGGTCCTTCCCGATCGCCAGGGTGAGCGGCGATGGGCTCCGCTGGAAGGCCTCACTCTCGACTACTTCCCGGAAATATACGGTTTCCGGCTCCGGGTTGGAGACCTCGATGCCCACGGCCCGCTTACCCGGTATGGGACCTTCGATCCGAACCCCGGGAGCCGCCAGGGCCAAGGCAATGTCATCTGCCAGGCCGACGATACGACTCACCTTTACTCCGGGAGCCGGCTGCAGTTCATAACGGGTAACGGTGGGCCCCCGGTGAACTGCCACCACGCTCGCCTGCACTCCGAAGCTGCGAAAGGCCTCTTCGAGAAGCTGCGACTGGTCGAGGGGGACTTCCTTGCGCCCCCGTAGCGGCCGGGAGGGCCGGGAAAGCAACGAGGTGGGCGGCAGGCGAAAAGTGCGTACCCGCGGCACTCCGTGCCGGCTTCCTTCCGTCCTTTCTCCCTCGGCCGGCAAGGGTACTCCCACCGCCGGAAAGAGCGGCCGCTGGAGCGGAAGCCCCAGGCGTTCCCCCGGTCGCTGCTCCTGCCCGCCTGACCCCTGCCCTTCCTGCCCCCGTTCGTGGTCCCGTTCTCGCTCCCGCTCCTGTTCGAGTGCTAGGTCTCGAACCGCGAACTCCAGGGTGTCCTCGAGATTGGTAGTGTTCCCCTCCGGGCGCGCTTCGTGACGTTCGTCAGACTGCCGCGGCCGGCGTTCTTCGTGCCGCCGGCGCTCCTCTGGTTCGGACCGGTCCCGTAGCCGCCCGTAGAGTTCCCAAGCTCCCCGCCCTACCGCTGCTACCCCACGGCCCACGGCCACTACCAATCGCCGGCAGCCGAGGCTTCCCCAGCGCACTACGGGGAGCCAGCGGGCATACGCCGGTCCTACCACCAGAAGGAGGCCGATCAAGACCACCGCGGGGAGCACGATCCAGGCTCCGGTACGACCGACCGCGAGCTGGATCGCCCAGGCGAGCACGGCTCCCAGCGCCCCGCTTCCCTGGACCAGAGCCCGGGGCATGGCGGCCGGTGGCTCCTGGGGATGGTACTCGAGCGGCGGCAGGACTAACCGGCCCCCATCGGCAGCAGGTGAGGGTGCCAGCAGTTGCCCGATGGCCAGCCCCCCGAGGAGAGTAAGAAGAAGGCCGATGCGCTGCCCGCGCCCTACCCGCCGCCAGAGGCCCGGCCAGAAAGTGAAGATGGCCGCCGCCACCAGGAGCAAAGGCGCGAGCCAAGCCGCTCTCCCCAGCGCCCACACCAGCCACCCGGCGAGGGATCGCCCGAGGGTGCCGCTGGCTTCGGAAACGAGGCTCGCGGCGGCAAAAGCTCCCGTGGCGAGCAGTATGATTCCGGCCACCAGCGAGTCCAGTCTGGATCTTGCACTCTCTTTGCTCATGCCACTTGGGCTCCTCCGGAGCTAAGAATACGGCACGGCAAGGGAAATCCCCTCCCCGGGGGCCGAGCTCTTCAGGGGCGGTAGATAAGTGCCGCCATCCGCCCGGTGGGGAAGCCGGCCCGGCGATGCGAAAAGAAAAGGTCGGCCCGGCAGCGGGTGCAAAGGCGGGCTTCTACGATCCGGTCCGGGGCTACTCCGGCTCGAAGGAGGAGCTCCCGGTTAGCAGCGGCCAGGTCAAGGTATCGCGGGCCTGGAGAGACTCCCGTCCCCAAACGGCGGTTGAACTCGTTCCACAGCTCTTCACTCACTTCATAGCAGCAGGGACCGATCGCGGGCCCGATACCTACCCAGACTTCGGAAGGTTCGATTCCGAATCGTTGCCGCAAGGCCTCCAGGGTGCTCACGGCAATCCCGGAGAGCGTCCCCCGCCAGCCGGCATGAGCCAGGCCCACCGCGCCGGGACCGGCGAAGAAAAGCGGCACGCAATCGGCAAAGAAGAGGGCCAGGGTAACGCCCCGGGCCGCGGTGATCAGGGCGTCGGTGGCCGGAAGCACCCGTCCCCCGTCGCTTTCGGCTCCGTCCACCACGCCCACCCGCGCCCCGTGAACCTGTTCGGCAGTAACCCACGGGTTGGGAGGCAGCCCGAGACCGGCCGTCACCCGTTCGCGGTTGATGCGGACCCGTTCGGGATCGTCCTGAACGTGTAAGCCCAGGTTGAGGCTCTCCCACGGCGGAGGGGAAACGCCGCCGCGGCGGCTCGTAAAGTAAGCGACCGCTCCCGGCAACTCCGGTTTCCACGCCACCAGCCGGCGTTCGGCATTATCGTCTTCGTTTCCAGCCCCGGCGCCTTGGCCCCGCCGGTCACGAGCACTCTCCGGGGCCCCTTGGAGAAACTTGCTTCGGTTCTCTTTCTCTCCTGGGTTCGACATGGAATTCGCGGGTAGTTCCCGCCTCTTTTGCTTCCCGCCCCTCCCCGGCCGGCCGGCGGTGAAGGGACATATAGGATGGGTCTGCCAATTCGGGTGATTCCACCAGGATATAGTCTACACCGATCATTACCACCTGGGACCAGGGGATCTGCACTTCGTTGACCCGCCGCCAGAAGAAGCGTCCTTCGATCTCGGGAAGAATGAGGGCCCGGATCTCACCGGTATCGGGAGCAAGTTCGAGATCGTAGAGCGTGCCGAGCCGGCGGCCATCCACGAGGTTGACAACTTCCCGTTGCCGCAATTCGGAACTGGTGATGAGCATGGGCATCCCGCCTTGCTTGGGTACGCTCCATTCTATGCTCCCAAGTCTATGCTCCCAAGCTGAACGGTTTGCCCGCCCGGTCCGGCTGGCTAGCGCCCGCCACCGAAGAGCCGCCGGACCCGCTCCCACCAGTCATCAGGAAGCCATTTCCATCCGATCCTTATCCCTGGCTTCCCAACCGGCTTTCCGTCGCCCTTGGTCTCTTCACGGGAAATGCGCGCCGACGACTGGGGGGAGTGGGCGGCCGCCCTGGCCACCTGGGCTCCTTCAGCCACCGAAGAGCTGGCCGGCAGGGGGGCAAAGTCGAAACAGAGAGGGGGAAAGAGCACACACCACCAGTTGGCTCCCTTCCCCTCGCCAAGCACCACCCGCACGGCCCGGTAGACGCCGGCGGGAAGCGTGAGGTTGCCGTAGGTCCGCTCGGGGAAGACTGTGTCACCGATCTCCAGGTGAACGGGATACCGGGCCCCGGCTTCCCACACGGTACGCTGGAGGAGTGCTGCCAGTTCCGCCGAGTACACGCGAACTACCCATTCGGCCTCTTCGGCACTGCGCACCAGCTGGAACAGGGGCCGGGTGACTTCGAGCAGCTCATCCCGGACCCGCAATTTCGTGCGCTGGTCTTCCACCCGATCGCTATTGGCCACCACGTGCAGGCGCAGGAGGTTGCGGGGGTTGTAGGCCAGGACCGCGCGATCGCGGCCTCCCGGGATACTGCCGGTTCCGTCCTCCCCCGCTACCACCGTTCTACCTGCTAGGGTCAGGGTGATGACGGCCATGGTCAGAGCAGCCATGAGAACGAAAGCCGCCACCCAGCTTGCCCGTGGTCTCAAACGCTTTCGATCCGTACCGTGTCCCTCCTAATCACTCCGTCGTTCCCCCTGGCTCGCCGTCCCAGCGACCGGTTAGCTCACCATGAACCGCCTGAGGCTCTTGAGCGCTGCCTTTTCCAGACGGGAGACCTGAGCCTGGGAGATGCCGATCTCCTGGGCTACCTCCATCTGGGTACGCCCATCGAAGAAACGTTTGTGGAGGATGAGTCGTTCCCGATCGCTCAACTTCTGCATGGCTTCTTTTATGGACAACTCGTCAAGCCAGTTGTTATCTTGGTTTTTCTCGTCTCCCAGCTGATCCATGACGTAGATGGGATCACCGCCATCGTGGTAGATCGGCTCAAAGAGAGAAATGGGCTCTTGTATCGCGTCCAGGGCAAAAACCACCTCTTCCCTGGGCATCTTCAATTCCTCCGCAATTTGAGCGACGGTCGGCTCTTTGGCATACTTGTTGGTGAGCTGATCCCGGACCTGGAGCGCCTTATAGGCGATGTCCCGCAGTGACCGGCTCACGCGGATCGGGTTGTTGTCCCGCAGATACCGGCGGATCTCGCCGATGATCATGGGCACGGCATAAGTAGAGAACTTGACGTCCTGGTTGAGGTCGAAGTTATCGATCGCCTTCATGAGACCGATGCAGCCCACCTGGAAGAGGTCGTCGGCTTGTTCGCCCCGGTTGCTGAAGCGCTGGATCACGCTGAGGACGAGCCGGAGGTTTCCCTGGATCAACTCGTTCCTGGCTTCCTTGTCTCCCGCCCGCATGCGGGCGAGGAGTTCCCGCATACGAGCGTTGGTGAGAACGGGAAGCTTGGACGTATTGACCCCGCAGATCTCTACTTTGTTGCTCATCCTGGTCCCTCCCGCACGCCTAACCACAGTATGGACCGGCAGCAGGAGGTCTATTCCAAGGAGCGTCATGAGGAATGCAGCCGCGGGTTCCGGCATAGAGTGAAGGAACCGAGGAAGGGAGCGGTTCTCGTGGAGGGTCAGATCCGCTACCTGTACCTGGATGAACTCGCCCTGCACGCGTTGTTGAATTTCCTGGCCGACTATTTGTTACTTTTCGCCAGCACCCGGGGCGCCGGCGCCGAGCCCGCTCGCTGGCGACTCGGCCTGGGGGCGGCGGTGGGAACGACCTACTATGTCTTCTACCGGCTGGCGGCCGTCGGGCTCCTCGCTTCCTCTTTTCCCTGGCGCAGCTGGCTGCTTTTGCCTTTGATCGCCCTTTTGATGCTGGCCGTCACTCTTCTCCCCGTCTCCCGGCGGCGCTATACCCATGTCCTCGCGCTTTTCTCGATGCTCTCGTTCTTCTCGGCAGGCCTGGCCATGACCGTCGCCTATCTCCTCGGTGAGCCGGGTACGCCGAACTGGACGGGCGGTTCGTTCACCTTCCTGGTGGCCGTTCCTCTCACCGCCCGAGCGGCCTGGAAGGCGTTCGCGGCCAGCATGTGGACCCATTTCTACCGCCTTCGGGTCACCATCCGGCTGGGTGAACGGCAGGCGGAGCTACCCGGGCTCCTCGACACGGGTAACCAGTTGCGAGACCCTTTCCTGGACCGACCCGTCCTCGTGGCCGAAGCCGCGGCCCTCGGCCGGCTTTTCCCCACCGGCGTACAGCCCTGGATGGAAAGGCTGGCTTCCGGGGATGTCTGCGCGGCAACTTCGCCCTTGTTCAGCCCGTGGCGGCACCGTTTCCAGGTTATTCCTTTCTCGAGCTTGGGGCAGGAGGGCGGGCTCCTCTGGGCCTTCCGTCCCGATGAGGTGATATTGCGCGTGGGAGAACGGGTTCACCGGAGTTCGTCTTGCCTGGTGGCCTTCACCCGTGGTCCCTTGTCCGCCGAGGAAAGCTATCGGGTCCTGGTTCCGGCCGCCCTCCTTCCGCCGCCGCTTCCCCGTGCGCCCGCCTTTCGCCCCCGGCCCGCTGATTCCTCGATTTCTTCACGCGCAGGAGGTGCCTCTGGCCATGCTTCGGTGCGCTATGCGTAAGATCGTCCGACTGCTTTATGGCATCATCGTGAGCCTCGGGAATACCCTGGGCGTCATCCGGAAAGCGATACGGCGTAACCCGCGCCTTACCCGTGCCACCCCGGTCTTTCATGTGGACAGCCGGCCCGCCCTTCCCCCGCCGCTCACCGCGAGTGAAGAGGCCGAACTGCTGCACCGGCTGGCCGCGGGCGACCGGGAGGTACGCACCGCCCTGATCGAGCGAAACCTCCGGTTGGTCGTCTACATTGCCCGCAAGTTCGAAAACACCGGTATACCGGTAGAAGACCTCTTCTCCATCGGTACTATTGGGCTCATTAAGGCCGTGCAGACTTTCGACCCGGCCAAGAGGATCAAGCTGGCCACTTACGCGTCCAAATGCATCGAGAACGAGATCCTCATGTACTTGCGGCGCAACAGCAAAACCCGGGCGGAAATATCCATCGACGAGCCCCTGACCACGGACTGGGAGGGCAACGAACTGCGCCTCTCCGATGTGCTCTGGACGGAGAGCAACGTTTACAAACGGATCGACGACGAGGTGGAGAGGACGCTCCTCAACCACGCGCTCGCCCGGCTGAACCAGAGGGAACAGCTCATCATGGAGCTCCGTTTCGGCCTGCGAGACGGCGAAGAGAAGACGCAAAAGGAGGTGGCCGATCTCCTGGGCATCTCGCAAAGCTACATCTCCCGGCTGGAAAAACGAATCCTGAAAAAACTTCGCCGGGAGATGAGTCACGCTGCCAACTGGTGAAAAAGAACCTGGCCCGGCATCACCGGCGGCGCAGGAAAGCGGGGATGTCGAGCTCGTCGCCGCTGAACGGCCGGATATCCAACCCTTCCCTGGCCCCCTCGGCATGGTCCTCGGAGACTCGCGCCTCGAAGCCGGTGGCGATCACCGTGACCCGGATTTCGTCCTGAAGGTTTTCGTCGATCACGGCTCCAAAGATGATGTTCGCCTCCGGATCCGCCGCTTCGGCCACTATCTCCGCCGCTTCGTTCACCTCGAAGAGGCCCAGGTTGGAGCTGCCGGTAATGTTGAGCAGGATCCCCTTCGCCCCTTCGATCGAGGCTTCCAGCAGGGGACTGGAGATGGCCGCCCGGGCTGCCTTCACGGCCCTATCTTCGCCCGTGGCTCGCCCGATTCCCATCAGCGCCGACCCGGCGTTGGTCATGATCGTTCTCACGTCGGCAAAATCCAGGTTGATCAAGCCGGGGACCGTGATCAGGTCGGAAATCCCCTGCACCCCCTGCCGCAGGACATCGTCGGCCACCCGGAAGGCATCGAGAATCGACGTTTTTTTATCCACGACCTGCAGCAGCCGGTCGTTGGGAATGGTGATCAGCGTATCTACGTTCTTCTTGAGCGCCTCGGTTCCCCGCTCCGCCTGCATCGCCCGCCGGCGCCCCTCGAACGAGAAAGGTTTGGTAACCACCCCTACGGTCAGCGCGTTGAGCTCCCGGGCTATCTCGGCCACGATGGGACAGCCGCCGGTCCCCGTGCCGCCCCCCATGCCGGCGGTGATGAAGACCATGTCCGCCCCGGCCAGCGCTTCCCGAATCGCTTCCCGGCTCTCTTCGGTTGCCTTAGCTCCAACCTCGGGATTGGAGCCGGCTCCCAGACCACGGGTCAGCTTGCTACCCAGCTGGATCTTGATCTCGGCCTTGCAGGCCGCCAGGGCCTGGGCGTCGGTATTCATGGCGATGAACTGCACTCCCGCCAAACCCGCGTCGATCATCCGGTTGACGGCGTTGCTGCCCCCGCCGCCCACCCCGGCCACCTTGATCTGGGCGAAATGAGTGTTCTCTTTTTCGAGTTCCAACAACGTCGCTCCCCCCACCGTCGACCCGGGTCTTCCGGACCTGCCCGCCCAATGACCTAGTCCCCTTTATCTTGCTTTTCATTCCACAGAGCCTTGAGTCTTTCCTTCCTCCCGGCGAAGCACCACCCCCCGTGAAGACGACAGATCCACCACCCACCCGGCCCCCCGGGTGGAGATCTCGGGCCAGACCGCGGCCAACATGGATAAAGCCTTGGGAAACTCCTCCGGGGCCGCCGGAAGATCAATGGCCAAAAGCGAAGAGAGATAGAGCCGAACCCGCGCGGCCGGGCCCTCACCGGTAACATGTACTTCGGCGACCTTACCGGCCAGGGCCGCCGGCAAGGCCGTCACCGCCGCCAAAGCCACCTTGAGCTCCGGGTGTGTCAGAGGCACGCCCATGGTAGGAATCGGCAGCTCAAGTCCGGTGATAATGGGTAACTCCTTCTCTTTAGCCGGATCGGCCAGACCAAAAGGTATCCCCGCCTGATCCAGCGCGAGGAAAATGCTACCCGCGGGCAGCAAAGCCACCGCTTCCCGCTCGGTCACCCGGATGATGACCCGCGCGGGCCACTCTCGCTTTACCTCAGCCCTTAGAATCCGGGGATGAAGAAGAAGCCGCTCTCGGATCCGGGCTTCATCCAGCAAGACGATGGACTGGCCTGGCCGGACCCGTGCCAGCTCCCGCACCTGGGTGGCGGACAATACCCGTGTGCCCTCCACTACGATCTCACGCACCCCGAAGAGTGGTGAAACCAGGACGAGCAGCACCGCGACGAGCAAGACAAAAGAAGCGAGGGTAAGCCGCCACCCCGGGCTTGTACCACCGGAGGTCCTGGGCTCGGCGCCCGCCATCTTCCCTCCCGGAACCGCATGCAGGCCTTTTTCCTCTCCGACCTTGCTCATCCCTGGTGTCCTCCTGACACCCTCCTGCATAGGACCTCTGCGGCTTCAGGCCACCGGTCGCGGCAGTGCCGAAGTCATACTTCTACGCGGGCAATGCGTGCCCCCACCCCGGCCAACCGTTCCTCCAACCGTGCATAGCCCCGGTAGAGGTGGGTAGCCCCTTCGATCAGGCTTTCCCCTTCGGCCGCCAGAGCGGCGACGATCAGTGCCGCCCCTCCCCGCAGGTCCGCCGCCGCCACTTGCGCCCCCGTGAGGCGCTTTACCCCCCGCACCACCGCGGTACGGCCGTCGGTCCAGATGTCGGCGCCCATCCGGCGCAGCTCGCCCACGTATCCGAAACGGGCGGAGTGGACTTCGTCCGACACCATGCTCGTCCCCCGGGCCATGGCCAGCAGGGCGGTCATGGGGGGTTGTACGTCGGTCGGGAAACCCGGATATGGTAAGGCCCGGACCCGGGCCGGGCGGTAGCCCTCTTCGACCGCTCCCGCACCCCACACCCGCAAGGTTTCCCGATCCGGCCTCTCCCAGTGAACACCGATCTCGGTCATCTTGCTCAACACCGCCTCCAGGCAGTATACCGGAGCCGGCCGGAGCGCCAGGTCACCTCCGGCCGCCGCCCCGGCCAGAAGAAAGGTCGCGGTTTCGATCCGGTCCGGCATCACCCGGTATCTCCCGCCCCGCAAGCCCTCGACTCCCTCCACCCGGATGACTCCGGTGCCCGCACCGCTGACACGGGCCCCGCACTGGTTCAGGAACCGTTGCGCGTCCTCGATCTCCGGCTCCCGGGCCGCGTTGTGGATTACGGTTACCCCCTCGGCCAGCACGGCCGCCATCATCAGGTTCTCCGTCGCTCCCACGCTTGGAAAGTCGAGATAGATGTCAGTCCCGCGGAGCCGTTCGGCCTCTACCCGGATGAACCCAAACTCCTCAGCAACTTGTGCGCCCATCGCCCGCAGACCCTGCAAATGAAAGTCGATGGGGCGGGGGCCCAGCGAACAGCCTCCGGGCTGGAAGATCCGGATCCGCCCCCGGCGCGCTACCACCGGCCCCATCACCTGGATACCGGCTCGCATCTCCCGTACCGGCTCTACGGGCGTCTCCTCCCCCAGTTCCCGGGCCACGATCCTCAGTTGATCTCCTTCCCGGGTCACCTCAGCACCCAGCCCGGTCAGGATCTCGATCATCATCCGCACGTCCCGGATGTCCGGCACATTCTCCAAAACACACGGTTCAGCCGTCAAAAGGGCCGCCGCCATCAACTTGAGCGCCGAGTTCTTGGCTCCCTGGATCTCCACTGTCCCCCGAAGCGGGCTGCCGCCCCGAATCCAGATGGCCTGCAAGGGCCAGCCACCCCCGTCGGCCGGCATTTCCCCTGCCGGCATACCTGACCGGCCCATTGTATGCAGCGCTAACTCTTTTGGCTCAAGACCGCGCCGCCATCCGGTGGGCCAGCTCCAAAATGGCCTCGGTCGCCCGGGGACGGGCCATGCCCGCGGCCGCCTCCTTCATGCGCTCGAGGGTACCCGGCTGATCCAGGAGCGACTGGATCTCTCTTGCCAGCCGTTCACCGGAGAGCTCCTCATCGGCGACCAGGCGAGCGGCCCCCCCTTTTGCCAGCACCTCCGCGTTACGGCTTTGATGATCGTCGGCAGCAAATGGATAGGGTACCAGGATGGCCGGCACCGCCTGCACCAGCAGCTCAGCCAGGGATAGTGCTCCCGCCCGGCTCACGGCCAGGTCAGCCGCGGCCAGGGCCAGGGGCATGGCTTCGAGGAAAGGTGCGATCAGCACGTTGCGGCTGCGAGTAAAACGTTGTTCACCTGTACCGGTGGGAACCCTCTCCTCATTGACTGCTCCCCGTGGGCCCTTACGGGAACGTTGGGCTTCTGCCCTCAAGGCCTGTACTACCTCCCCATAAGCGCGCTCCCCGGTAGCCCAGATCACTTGCAGGTCCGGCCGGCCTAGAAACCAGGGTAACGCTTCCTGAACGGCCCGGTTGATCCGCTGGGCTCCCTGGCTGCCTCCTGCGACCAGGAGCGTGCGGCAGCGACCGTCCAGGCGGAAAAAGCGCAGGCCCTCCTCACGACGAGCTGCCCGGACCTCCGGGCGTACCGGGTTACCGGTAACGACGAGCCGATCTCGCCAGGCCGCCGGGAAGTATGAAATGGCCTCCTCGAAACCCAGCGCCACGTACCGGGCATACCGGGCGAGATACCGGCTCGTCCTCCCCGGCACCGCGTTCTGTTCTTGTAAAAGCAGGGGAACGTGACGCATGGCGGCGGCCAGTCCCACCGGCCCGCATACGTAGCCTCCGGTGGCGATCACCAGATCGGGACGGAACTGCCTAAGGAGCCGGAACGCCTGACCCAGACCTCCACCGGCCGCCATCACGGTGCCCACGATGCTCCACGGCCGGGTACGGTGGAACGGCCGGCTGATCACGGTAGCGAAGGGAATGCCGGCCGCGGGCACCACCCGGGCCTCCAGCCCCCGTGCCGTTCCCACGTAGAGCACTTCGCTGCCCTCCCGGCGCAGCGCTTGCGCCAAGGTGAGTGCCGGGTACACGTGACCCCCGGTGCCACCACCGGTCACGATGACGCGCGGGCTCACGAGGTGTCTCCCCCTTGTCGAGCTATGTTCAATAACACTCCGGTGGCGGCCAGAGTCGTCACCAGCGAAGAGCTCCCGTAGCTCAGGAAGGGCAGCGTGATGCCGGTGACCGGCAAAAGGCCCGTTACCACACCGATATTGAGAAAGGCTTGCACTCCTACGAGTCCGGTCAGCCCCGCCGCCAGCATCGTCCCGAAGAAGTCGGGGGCACGTAAGGCAGCCCGCAAGCCGCGCCAGCAGTACAGGAAGAAGAGGATCACCACCAGCGAGGCCCCGAGAAAGCCGAGTTCCTCGCCGACGATCCCGAAGATGAAGTCCGTATGTTGTTCGGGCAGGTAGAAATACTTTTGCCGGCTCTGCCCGAGCCCGCTGCCGAAAAGACCCCCCGACCCCACGGCGAGGAGCGATTGAATGGTCTGGAAGCCCGTGCCCAGCGGGTCGGCCCAGGGATCGAGAAAGCCGATGATCCGCCGCCAACGATACGGTTCCACCTTGATCAAGACAAAGATTGCCGGCACGGCCGCAAGGCCGGTAAGCCCCAAATGAAACCCGTTAGCCCCGGCCGCAAACAGCATGACGGCGGTCAAAGCCCCGAGGGTGAGCCCGGTGCCTAAGTCGGGCTCCAGCATCACCAGACCGAACAAAACCCCGGTAATCAGAAGCGGAGGCAGATACCCCCGCCAGAATGACCCTATCTCCGGTCGCCGCCAGTCGAGCCAATGGGCCAGGAAGACTGCCAGGGCCAGCTTGGTAACCTCCGAAGGCTGGAGGTTCCACCCGCCCAAAGGGATCCACCGCTTGGCGCCGGCTATCTCCCTCCCCAAGAAAAGAACGGCGATGAGCAAAACGACGGCGGTAGCCAGACCCGGCCAGGCCAACCTCCGCAGCCGGCGATAGTCGACCCGGTACAGCACGAACAGCGCGGCGAGGCCCAGAATCACCCCGACGAACTGTCGCTTGGCATAGTACAACGGATCTCCCGTCTCCGTCCACGCCTGCACGGAACTGGCAGAGAAGACCATGACGAGGCCGATGGTGAGCAGTCCGAAGCTGGAAAGGAGGAGCAACGGATCGACCCGGCCCGGGACCGACCGGGCCGGCCGCAGGGCCAGCCCGGCTCCGGTTGCCCCGGCCCGCTCGAGGTCACCGGCCGGCCGCCGGTGACCGGCTGGAGCCGGGGAACCAACCATCCCTCCTCTCCGTACCGCCACCATAGAGTCCTCCCTTGTTTCTCTTGTTTCTCTCGTTTCTCTCGTTTCTGGCCGGCGTTCTGGTTCGCCGGTGCCCTAGCGCCCGAAGCCGTAGTATGCCAGGAGCCCGGTTACGGCGAAGAGAACGGCCACGATCCAGAACCGGACGACGACCACCGGCTCCGGCCGGCCGGCGAGCTCGAAGTGATGGTGGATGGGGGTCATCCGGAAGACTCGCCGGTGGAACGTCTTGAACGTGAACACTTGGATCATGACCGACAGGGTTTCCACAACGAAGATTCCACCGATGAGCGCCAGGTAAAGCGGCAGGCCTCCTAATACCGCCAGGCTCCCCAGGGCTCCCCCCAAAGCCAGCGATCCCGTATCGCCCATGAAGACCCTCGCCGGGTAGCCGTTGAACCACAGGAAACCCACGCACGCCCCCGCCAGGGCAAAGGCGAAAACCGCACCGGTCGGTTCGTGGCGCTCCCCGAGTAGCACTCCGAGGGCAAGGGCGCCAATGGCCGACGTTCCCGCGGCCAGCCCGTCCAGGCCGTCGGTCAGGTTGACGGCGTTGGAGGCGCCGACCACCACCAAGACCGAGAAGGGGAAATACAACCAGATCGGCAGCACCCATTCCTGGCCGCTGAAGGGAACGAGGATCGCCAGGGCATGAGCTCCCTGCTCCTGCAGGACCCAAAAAGCAGGCAGGAAGCCAAGTACCACCTGCCACAGAAACTTGACCCGGGCCCGTATTCCCAGCGACCGGTGATAGACGGCTTTCAGGAAATCATCGGTGATCCCCACCAGCCCGTACCCGAGCATGACCATCAGCAGCACCGCCGCCCGGGTCAGGTCAGGAGCCAGGAGGATGGTGGCGAGAGAGGTCGCAAGCAGCATGAGCACGCCGCCCATGGTGGGCGTTCCGGTTTTCTGATAGTGAGAGGTAGGGCCTTCCTGGCGCACCGTCTGGCGAGCCTTAAGACGGCGGAGAAAACCGATGGTAGCCGGCCCGAGGAACAGGACGATCAAAAGCGAGAGGACGAAAGCTGCCAGCATCGGACCCATCTCATCTCACTCCCCCGGCTCCTGCGGCTCCCCCGGCTCCGCCGGCTCCCCCGGCCCACCGCTCTCGCCCCGGCTTAACTCGGGCCGCCCGTCGCCGCCGCTTCCGCCGCTTCCGCCGCTTCCGCCGCCCCTGCCGCCCTCCTGGCTTGCGCCCGTCGAGCGCAGGTGGTCCGTTACGGTCTCCAGGGTCATTGCCCGCGACCCCTTCACCAAAACCACGTCTCCCGGCCGCAGCAGTTCGCCGATACGCGCCGCGGCCGCCTCACTACTCCCGTGATGCTCCCAGCTCAGCCCCGCCGAAGCACGCCGGGCTTCTTCCCCGGTGAGCCGGCTCCACTCGCCGACGGTGATGAGGAGATCCACCTGCTGCCGGGCCACCTCCCGGCCCAGCTCCCGGTGGGCTTCCTCGCTCAACGTTCCGAGCTCTTTCATGTCGCCCAGTACCGCCACCCGGCGGCGCCGGCCGGAGGCGAGCACGGCGAGCGTTTCCAAAGCTACCCGCATCGAGGCGGGGCTGGCATTGTAGACATCCTCGATCAGCGTGATCCCCGGCGGAAGCTCGATGATCTGCAACCGCCGGGCGGGTGGCTCCATCCTTGCCAACCCGGCCTGGATGGCCGGCGCAGGAATTCCCAAGGCCAGGGCGGCGGCGGCCGCGGCCAGCGAATTCCAAAGCGCTGCCCTTCCCGGCAGGGGCACGCGGATGGGCAGGAGGGGCTTACCCCGGAAAACCAGCCGGTACTCCGTTTCCCGCCCGTCTCTCCAATCGACCTTCTCGGCGTAGACGTCACTGCCGGCCTTTAGCCCAAAAAAGAGCACCTGCGCACCCCGGGCCGCCGGAGCCATGGCCGCCACCCGGGGGTCGTCGCCGTTTAGCACCGCCGTCCCACCTTCGGGCAGCGCTTCTATCAACTCCTGCTTGGCGCGGGCGATCGCCTCCATGGTTCCCAGAATCTCCAGGTGAACCGGTCCCACATTGGTGACCACCCCTACCTCCGGCTCGGCGATGGCAGCCAGGCGCCGGATCTGACCGCTTCCCCGCATCGCCATCTCTACCACCAGGAAACGGTGCTGCGTCGAGAGTTCGCAAAGGGTGAGAGGTAGGCCGATCTCCGTATTGTAATTGCCGCTGGAACGGTGAGTGGGCGCCACCTGGCTCAGGATCGAGGCGATCATCTCTTTGGTCGTGGTCTTTCCGTTGCTCCCCGTCACGGCTACTACGACGGGGGCAACCTTTCGTTTGTACCAGCGAGCCAGCTCCCCGAGGGCATGGAGCGGCTGGGCCACGACCACGCCGGCGGCCGGTGGCCGGCCCAGAGCTTCCCAGGCTTCGATCCAAAGCTGCTCTTTTCCCCGCTCCACCAGGCAGGCCACCGCGCCCGCCCCCAACGCCTGGCGCAGGAAAAGATGGCCGTCGGTACGCTCTCCCACCAGGGCCACGAAGAGGCTGTCCGGGGTGGCCGAGCGACTATCCACCGTCACGCTTTTCACTTCGAGCTCCCCGGCACCGGGGGCCCCGATGAGCACCCCGCCGGTGGCCGCGGCTACGTCAGCGACCCGTACCCCTTGCATCCCCTTCCGCCTTTCCCTCGAGGATTTGCCGTGCCACCTCGACGTCATCGAAATGAATACGCCCGTGGGCGAACTCCTGATAAGTCTCGTGCCCCTTGCCCGCGATCACCACCAGATCGCCGGGGCGGGCCTCCTCTATCGCCTGCCGGATCGCCTCGCGCCGGTCCACGATGACCCGGTATCCCTCGGACTGTCGTTGCGTTTCCTGCACGTACCCCTGTTCTATCTCCCGGCAGATGGCCTCCGGGTCCTCGCTCCTCGGATTGTCCGAAGTGATATAGACCCGGTTCGCGAGCCGGGCCGCCACGGCCCCCATCAGCGGGCGCTTTCCCCGGTCCCGGTCACCGCCGCAGCCGAAGACGACCAGAAGCCGGCGGGGATGGAGCTCCCGGGCGGCCTGCAAGACCTGAGCGAGGCTGTCAGGGGTGTGCGCGTAGTCCACCACCACCTCGAAGGGGTGACCCGGTAAGACCCTCTGGAAGCGCCCGGGGATTCCCGGTACACGTTCGAGTCCCGCCACCACCAGCTCGAGGGGGAGCCCGAGGCCAAGACCAACCGTGGCGGCGGCCAGGGAATTGTAAACGTTGAACTTGCCAATTAGCTGTAAAACCAGTGGTATCTCTACAGGAGTCGCTCCTGCCTCCGCGGCTGGCACCGCTCGCGCCACTCCCGGCGACCCCGCCCCTAGCGCCGACTCCGCTGCCACCGGGCCCGCCACCCCGGCCGGCCCCCCCACTTCCGGCGAGTCCCCCGCTCCCACCGGCCACGGTTTCGGGATTCGGAGCTTCACCAACGTCCCGTTCAACGCGATGCGTTCGATGGTCGCCTGTACATCCGCTTCTTTGCTGTCGATGCCAAAGGTGTAGATGGGTACACCGGCAGCCGCCTGTGCCACCTCGTGCCAGACGGGACTATCCCGGTTGATGACCGCGAACCTCGTACCTTTGCCCACACCGCCCGTGGCTTCCCGGCCGCGGGCGAGGCTACGAAAAAGGAGCTTTTTGGCTTCCAGATACTCGTGGAAGCTCTGGTGGAAGTCGAGATGGTCCCGGCCGATGTTGGTGAACACACCCACATCGAAAGAGACGTCCGCCACGCGGTGCAGGCTCAAGGCGTGGGAGGATACCTCCATCACCACGCTGTCGACGCCACGGTCGGCCATCCGGCGCAGGAGACTTTGCAGATCGGCAGACTCGGGAGTGGTCCGGTGGGCGGGCAAGATCTCGTCCCCGATGAGGTTTCTGATGGTCCCGATCAGACCGACCTTTTCCCCCGCAGCTTCGAGCACCGCCTTGATGAGATAGGTGGTACTCGTCTTCCCTTTGGTGCCCGTCACCCCGATCACCCGGAGTTTTCGCGACGGCCAGCCGAAGAACGCCGCCGAGAGCCGGCTGAGCGCCAGGCGGCTGTCAGGGACGATCACTTGCACTACTCCGGGCGGAACTGCCACCGGCTCCTCCCCCACCACCGCCACCGCGCCCCGGCTGACCGCCTCGGGCGCGTAGCGATGCCCGTCGTCGCGGGTACCACGAACCGCCACGAAAAGCTCGCCCGGGCGCACCGCCCGTGAATCATAAGCAATCCCGGTGACCTCGACACCGGCCAACGCGGCCAATGCGTCGCCGGCCCCGGCGAGGGCCTGAACCTCCGGCCGCCCCTCCACCCGCCATTCGTCCAGGGCAGCCAGCAGAGTACGCAGTTGAGCTTTCTCTTCACTGGGAGCCATCGGTCATGTCGTCTTCTTTCCTCGGTGGTTCGAACCAGACGGTCACCGTCTCCCCCCGCCTGAGCAGGGTTCCCGCCGCCGGATCTTGCCGTACCGCCGCCCCGCTACCGTAGACCCGCATCTCGAGGCCTATTTCCGAGAGGGTGATCGCGGCCTCCCGCACCCCCACCCCCACCAGGTCCGGCACCCGCACGGTGGCCAGGGTTTCCGCACTGCGGGAGAGACCATCCAGGTACAGGTTGATCGCCGTACCCGCCGGCACCCTCGCTCCCGGTTGAGGCACTTGCTCCATCACCACCTCGCCCTCACCGATGATCTGGTAACCAAGCCCGGCCTCCCGCAGGAGCGGCAGCGCGTCACCCAGCGGGAAGTTACGCACGTTGGGAACCTTCACCCCGGCGCCGCTTGCGTCCGATCCGCCGGGCACCTCCCCTGCGGCGCCAGGGCTGCCGCCCTCTTCGACTCGGGGCTCGACCCCCAGGTACGGGAGGACATCCTCCATGATCGCCCGGAAAACGGGCGCCGCCCAGGTACCCCCGTAAGCCGGCCGAACTCCCACATTATACAGCACCACGATGCCGGCGATACGGGGCGCGTCTACCGGAGCAAACCCCAGGAAAGAGGCGATGCGCTTGTCCGAATACCTCCCGCCTTCGGCCACCTCCGCCGTCCCGGTCTTCCCGGCCACCCGGTAGCCGGGCAGTTCCGCCCGTCCCCCGGAGCCGTTGACTACTACCGAACGCATAATGCGGGCGTATTCCCGGGCGGCCGCCTCGGGCAAGACCCGGCGGACCACCTCCGGCGGAAACTCCTGCACCACCCTCCCGCTCGGATCCCTGATCTCTTTCACATAGTGCGGGCGCAGGAGAGTTCCCCCGTTGGCGATCACGCTGGCCGCCAGCACCAGCTGGAGCGGGGTGACGGTTACTCCCTGCCCGAAGCCGACCGTGGCCCAGGCTACGTTGGCCCCCCAACGGACCTTTCCGGGGACCGGAACGACCCCGGGAGCCTCGCCCGGGAAATCTACTCCGGTACGTTCACCGAAACCAAAGGCCCGGATGTACCGGTAAAACCGCTCGGGTCCCAGGCGATACAAGGACAGCTGGGCATAAACCACGTTACAGGAGACCTCGGTAGCCTGCGTAAAATCGATCGAACCATGTCCCCCGGGCCGGACACAGTGTATGGTTTCCCCGTCTATGGTGATGAAACCCGGGTCGAAGAAACTCTCGTCCGGTCGAACCACCCCTTCCGCCAGGGCTGCTGCGCCGGTCACGATCTTAAAGGTAGATCCCGGTTCATACTGATCCGTCACCGCCCGGTTGCGGCGCTGTTCTACCGGGAAGCGCCCGTAATCGTTGGGATCATACCCGGGGTAGACCGCATTGGCCAGGATCTCGCCTGTGTTCGGGTCGATGGCGATGAAGACTCCCCGTTCCGCCTGGGCCTCCTGAACTCCACGCGCCAGCTCCCGCTCCGCGACGTACTGGATCAACCGGTCCAGGGTCAGTACCACGGTCATACCGTTTTCAGGCGGGACGAAACGCCGCTCGCCCCCGGGGATACTGCGGTTGCTCGCGTCCTTCTCCTGCAGCACCCGCCCGGGCTTCCCTCGTAACCACTGGTCGTAATAGAATTCGAGTCCTTCCAATCCCTGGTTATCAATGCCGGCGAAGCCCAGCACCGGCGCGGCCAGAGGACCGTTGGGGTAGAAGCGCTCCGGGCGCTCCACCAGCTGAATTCCTTTGAACTGCAAGCGCCTGATCTCCCGAGCCGCTTCCAGCGGAAGCCGGCGGGCCAGCCAAACGCTGCCCACCCGGCGGTTGGAAATCTTTTCTAGAAGTTCGCCGGCATCCTGGCCGAGCAGGGGAGCGAGTACCGCGGCGGTGCGGGCCGGATCCTCGATCTCGGCCGGGATGGCCAGGACCGCATCCGCACTGATGCTGGTAGCCAGCGTCTCACCCCGCCGGTCCACGATGTCTCCTCGCTGGGGCGCTACCGGCATGTACCGCAGACGTTGTTTGGCCGCCTCGCGTCGCCAGAACGCGCCCTCGACCAGCTGCACGTAGGCGAGCCGCCCGACCAGGATCACCGCCAGACCGGTAAACAGCAGCAGCAAAACCGCAATCCGCCGGCGAACCCGGACGAGAGGAGGTGGGCGACGGGTACGGCGCACGCTCTTACCTCCCGCCTTGCGTCTCCGGTACGAACTGGATCACCGGCTCGTCAACCATTCCCAGCTGCTCCCGGGCAACCCGTTCGACGCGCGCCAGGGACCGGGCCTCGCGCAGCTGTTCCTCCAACCGGGCGTTGATTCGCTGGGCTTCCACTAGCTCGCTCTTGAGCCTTTCCAGTTCATAACCCCGGGCGGTTACCTGGAACTGCAGCCAGGTATACCCATACCCGACGGCCACCAGCAGAACCGAAACCACCAGTATCGCCCGGGCCGATAACCGGTAGCGGACGACCGGCTCCCGGCGCCCGGCCGGCACCGGCTCCTGCTGCCAGCGCTCCGAACGCCTCGCCTCCTCCGGCCGGCCCCCCCGCTCCGGCCGGACGTCGGGGGCAGCTGAACCATCTACATACCAGCCCTTTTCCTCCAACCTTATTCCGCCTCCTCCGATACCATGACCTTAACTGCCGCCCGCAACCGGGCCGAGCGAGCCCGCGGGTTGGCTTCGACTTCCGGCCCGGCGGGGACCACCGCCCGCCGGGTCAACACCCTGAGCTCTGCCTGTCTCCCGCAGGCACAGACGGGCAGGCCGGGTGGGCATACGCACCCCCGGGATCTCTCCTGGAAAAACCGCTTTACCAGCCGGTCTTCCAGAGAATGAAAACTGATCACCACGAGCCGCCCCCCGGGAGCCAGCAGCCGGCAGGCAGCGGCCAACCCCCGTTCCAGTGAACGGAGTTCGTCGTTCACCGCGATCCGCAGCGCCTGAAAGGTCCGCCGGGCGGGATGTCCACCTTCCCGGCGGCCACCGGCCGGGATGGCCGCCTTGATGATTTCCACCAGTTGCATGGTGGTAACGATCGGTTCCCGGCGCCGGGCGGCCACAATGAACCGGCTGATCCGGGAAGCCCATCTTTCCTCCCCGTACTCTCTCAAAATGCGGGTGAGCTCGGCTTCGCTCGCCTGGTTGACCAGGTCGGCCGCGGTTTGCTTAATTGAAGGGTCCATCCTCATATCCAGGGGCGCCTCGTGCTGATAGCTAAAGCCGCGCCCCGGGGTGTCCAGCTGGGGCGAAGAGACCCCCAGGTCGAGCAGTATGCCGTTCGCTTCGTACCACCCCGCCGCCATGGCCAGGTCTTCCATCTGGGCGAAATTACCCCTCACCAGGGTAACCCGCTCGGCGTAGGGAGCTAGCCGCTCTGCCGCCGCGCGTAAAGCCTGCGGGTCACGGTCGATACCGAGCAGCCGGCCATCGGGACGAGAGGCCTCCAGGATCGCGACCGCGTGGCCGGCTCCGCCTACGGTGCCGTCAATGTAGCGCCCGCCAGGGCGACAGGCCAGGTGGCGGATGACCTCGGCTGCGAGCACCGGAGTGTGTTCGTAGGCCTTAACGTTCACCGCCGCCCTACCTCACTCATAGAGGCATGTCCACCATCTCTTCCGCGAGCTTGGCGAAGTCGGCAGACGCTTCGTTGGTGTAGGCCGTCCACCGGCTCACGCTCCAGATCTCGACCCGTTGCGAAACGCCGACCACCACGGCCTCCTTCTCTTCTTCCAGGCCCGCATAGGCCCGCAAAGGCTGAGGAAGAAGGATCCTCCCCTGCCGGTCTGGCTCACACTCGGACGCCCCCGAGAAAAGCAGCCGGCTGAACGCCCGGCTCGCCGCCCGGTTCACCGGCAACGCGGCCAGACGCTCTTCCACTACTTTCCAGGTGTCGGAGGGGAAAAGGAAAAGGCAGCCGTCCAGCCCGCGGGTGATGACGAAGCTCGGGCCAAGTCTCTCCCGGAAGCGGGCCGGGATGAATAGGCGCCCTTTCTCGTCGAGGCTGTGGCGATACTCCCCCATGAACATGCGCCATCGGCCCCCACTTTCCCCCACCTATCACCACCGAACCATTCGCCCCGGGAACGACAACTCCTGCTGCTTTACGCGCAAGATTTCCGTCAACTCGAAAAGAAAAAGGGAGAAAGCTCTTCGCCTTCTCCCAAGTTCCGTTACCGCCCAAGGACCGGCTATTGGTTCTCGAGCGAAGCCCAGATGCTAGCTAGGCCCCATTGTTCCGTTCCCACCCGCTTCCGAAACCAGCACTGTAAACCTCGGGATCCCAGGAGTCCCAATCCACCTTGGGATCTCCCGCGTCGTGCGCACTGCCCAAAAGCCCGGTCCGGCGCGACCCGGCCGCCCGCTTTACCCGCCGCCCTGCTTTGCTCCGGCCCGGATCGCTGCCGATCAACTCGCTCTCTTCCTGATCTCTCTGACCGAACCGCACGCCGCCGCGCCTCCTTTCCGCACCGTCTGCAACCGTCCCGCACCCGCCCGAACCCGCGCCGCTCAAACCATTTCGGCATGTCTGCTACGAGACCACACCGCGGTGCTTGGATTTGCTCGTAACGAAAAAACCGCGGTTGCGTATGCATGCTCCCGCGGCCGGGGAGCGAAACCAGACCAGTAAGCGGGATTCTGTTGCGGTGGTCATCCATCTAGGATGCCGGTTGCCCGGCACCTCCAGCGACCAACCCGAGGGAAGAGCGGGCCACTCTATGCCCCTCCTATTTGGTCTTGCTCCGGGTGGGGTTTGCCAAGCCGGCCAGTCACCTGACCGCTGGTGCGCTCTTACCGCACCGTTTCACCGTTGCTCGGACCGCCGTCATCGGCAGTCCGGGCCGCCTCATCGCTGTGGCACTTTCCTTGGGGTCGCCCCCACTGGGTATTACCCAGCACCCTGCCCTTTGGAGTCCCGACTTTCCTCGCCGGACTCGCGGTCCGGCGCGACCACCCGGTCTCGTTTCGCTCACTATTCCTACTGTGCCTCCGATTATACCGGCCGATCCCGCCCTGGTCAACCGCCCGTTATCCCCCCGCACCCACACCTGCCGACCACCGCCGGGAGCTCGCTCATCTCAAGGGCGACGACGGCTTCGGCTTCGGCTTCGGCAACGCCCACGAGAAAAGCAAACCGCCGGGAAACCCCGGCGGGAAAACTGGTGGGCCCTGCAGGATTCGAACCTGCGACCAATGGATTATGAGTCTCATACAGGTGTTCGCCTTGGTTCCCTTGAGTGCCCGGAAATCCCGTCTAGATGCGGTTCCCGGCGTTTGGTAGTATCACCCAGTACCCCTTTTTCCCGCCAAGTGTTGATCAAAGTGTTGATCAAAGTGTTGATCACTCACCCGCGCCGGAGGGGCGCGCGGGCAGGGCGGGCCGCCGCGGGGACTCCCAGGAGACCCCGGAGGGAACCGGGTGTGCAATCCACCGTCACCATCGTCACAACCGTCACACCGCCGATGAGAAGCCCGTCTTGCCCGTGACGATCATCGCCGGGAGTCGTCACACCCATCGGAGGGGAACGATCCCGCGGATTCTGCGTCCCTTTCGTCCCTAGCGTCCCTAACCCCGCCTGAGCTGGACTTCTGCAGGGACGCTAACGACCGGCCCTGCGTCCCTAGACGGAGGATCCCTCGTCCCCGGAGCGCCGGCCGAAAGGGTCCGGGCGAACATCCCGCGACCGCGACATGCTTTTCTGAAAATTGCTCGAAATTTAAATTTTGTGGCGGCGCGGAAGCTGGTTAGCGGAATGTTAGCAGCGCTTTGGATACCGCATCACAAGCTTATTTCACAGGTGTTGCCGAACATGATATTCGGCAACGCGGTGCTCGCGCTTGACGGCCCGTTTTTTTGTGGTATAAGTGCCGCGAAGGTCAAAAAAACCGCCGGAGGTGACGATAAGTGCACACTTGGCCCGAATAGCGAGTGTATGGGTTTGGTGTACAGCATTGGTGTACGCGATTGTTGTACAGTAAGCGCGAGTGGCGTTTGGTGTGCTAGCCAAAGCAACATGTGCCCGGAGGTGCGTAACCTTGCGCGACAAGGTGACAAGCTGGGACCAGTTGCCTGTACTTTTAACCGTTTGGCCCGAGACCGCGGCTATACTGCGCGTTAACAAAACCCGCGCATATGCGATGGCCCGCGAAGGCGCGATACCGGGGCTAATTAAGCTTGGCCGGAGGCGCTACCGGGTATCGCGCGATGTTTTGCGGCGGTGGCTTGAGGGTGGCGGGCAGGAGGCGGTGCGATGAGGGTGCAAAAAAGCCCGGCCGTTGCCGCGACCGGGCCCGAGACCACGAAAAAACCGTTCACTGCTAGTGTACCCCAAACCTGTACACCTTGCAATACGCCTGCCGCGCTTGATGTGTTGCTCGCCAGGCTGCAAGCGGTGCGCCGTACCCGGCGGGGCTGGCTGGCCCGGTGCCCTGGGCACCGCGACCAGCGGCCTTCGCTCTCAATCGCCTTGGCAGATAATGGCAAGGTGCTGCTACACTGCTTCGCCGGCTGCCCCCCCGAGGCGGTGCTGGCCGCGGTGGGGCTGACCTGGCGCGACATAAGCCGTCCCGCGACCCGGGAAGAGCGGCTGGAGGCGCACTTGCGCCGGCAGCTTGACAAGGCGTGCTTCCGGGCGGCCGCGAGGCTGGCGGAGTGGGCCCGCCTGCTTGACGTTACCACCTACCACCAGCGCTACTATCTTGCCAAATATTTACATTGGCCCGATTACCTAGACTGGCTGCGCGAACGCCTGTTTGCCGACGACCCGGAGACCAGGCTTCAAGCCCTCAAGGAGGCGGAACCATGGCTGTAACATCACCCACCCCTATCACAAACGCTGTTAAAAACGACCCTGCCCTGGCCCGGCTGCTGGGGTTGCCTCCTGGCGGCGATGAAGGCTCGGGCAAAAAACCAGGCAAAAAAGCCAAAGCTGAGGTTTTGGTCGAGCTCGCGCTGGAGGCAACCGACCTTTGGCACGACCCGGAGGGTGAGCCGTGGGCCACGATTTACCCTGACGACGGCCACCGGGAGCATTGGCCGCTCAGGAGCCGCGCCTTTAGGCGCTACTTGGGCCGGCTGTTCCACCAACACACCGGCGGCGGGGCGCCCGGGAGCAAGACGATCCAAGATGCGCTTGACGTGCTTGAGGGCGTGGCCCTATGGGACGGCCCGGAACATCCCGTCTTCACGCGGGTGGCCGAGCTGGGCGGCTACCTCTACCTGGACCTAGCCGATGAGAGGTGGCAGGCCGTGGAGATCGGGCCGGACGGGTGGCGGGTCCTGCCCGCGGAGGCCGTACCTATACGGTTTCGACGGCCCCGTGGGATGCTTCCCCTACCGGAGCCGACCCGGGGCGAGAGCCTTGGGCTACTGCGGCCCTACCTTAACCTGCCCGACGAAGAAGCCTGGCTGCTGCTGCGGGGCTGGCTAGTGGGTGCGCTCCACCCCCGCGGGCCGTACCCAGTCCTGGCGGTGATGGGAGAGCAAGGCACCGGAAAAAGCCTGCTGGTGCGGTTCCTACGCTACCTGCTGGACCCCAACACTGCCCCCCTACGGACAAGCCCGCGGGACGAAGGCGACTTGATTATCGCGGCCCGAAACGGCTGGGTAATCGCCTTGGACAACCTTTCCGGGCTACCCCAGTGGCTAAGCGACGCGGTCTGCCGGGTAGCGACCGGCGGTGGGCTAGGCAAACGAGAGCTTTACACGGACCTAGACGAGGTACTGGTGGACGTCCGGCGGCCCGTGATTCTCAACGGCATTGACGACCTCACTACCCGCGACGACCTACGGGACCGGTCCATCGCGCTCACTCTGCCCACGCTCCCGGAAGACGAGCGGCGAGAGGAAAGCGAGCTTTGGGCAGCGTTTGAGCAGGACCGTCCCGCGATCCTCGGTGCGCTGCTGGATGCGGTAGCCGCGGCCATGCGCCACCGGGAGGAAACGAAGCTGGACCGGCTGCCTCGGATGGCCGACTTTGCGAGGTGGGCGGCCGCGGCGGGGCGGGCAGCCGGCTGGACGCCGGAGGAGTTCATGGCTGCGTATACGGGCAACCGCCAGGAGGCGGCGGAGGCCGGCGTGGAGGCGTCTCCCATCGGCCACGCAATCCTGCGGCTTGTGGGAGCCAGGGGCACCTGGGAAGGAACCGCGACCGACCTGCTTAACGCTTTACGTCAGGTGGTGGGCGAAGACGACCGGACGCTGCCCAAAGCGCCGGAGACCTTGTCTAACCACGTGCGGCGGCTGGCGCCAGCGCTACGGGTGGCCGGCATTGACGTACAAAGCTACCGCGAGCCGGGTGGCACCACCGGCAAGCGGAGGAGAATGCTCCGACTTACCCACATGGGGAACAAAGCTGCAAATCCCGCGTCCCTGCCGTCCCTACCGTCCCTAAACGCCTCTGAGCAGGCGTTTTGCAGGGACGGCGACAGGGACGGTGACTCTCGGGCCGCGTCCCTAGACCGGCAGTTCACCGTCCCTAGGGACGCAGCAGGGACGAAGCAGGGACGCGGCAGGGACGCGGAGGCCGACCTCGCAAACCCGCTTCAGAACGGCATTAGGGACGCAGGGACGCGTAGGGACGCGGATTTGCACATCTGTTCCCCTTGCGACGATGAAGCCCCATGGGATTGAGGAGGCGACCGGACGTGCAAACGCTGATAGCTGTTCGCTGCCTATCTTGCGGGCGGCTCTTGACGGAAACCCTTCCTCGAGCCCGGGTCTACTGCCCGGCCTGCGGCCGCTGGTGTGAAGCTGAAGACCCCGGGAACCGCCCCCGCCTGCCCGCGGGGAAGCAACAGGCCGCAAAACACCGCAAAACGGCGAAGAATGGCGAGGTGAGCTGACATGGCGAAGCACTACCGTGGGAGGGAGGAGACGCCAAAGACGGCGGAGACCCCGCGGCTGGCCGTCCGCTACTACCCCAAGGCGGGCAAGCTCCAGCTCCTCAAGCGCTGGAAGGACAGGGAGGGGAACTACCAGGTGGGGCCCGGCGTGACCCTTGACGCCGAGGACCTTCAGCTCGCGGCTGAGGCCCTCGAGCTGATTGAGGAGTTTGTCGGGAGTCTAGGGAGAGGAGGCCGGCCATGAACCTGACGCTGACAAGGCTATCCGAGAGCGAGGCGGCCCGCAAGCTCGGGCGGCACCGGCAGCTAGAGCCCGAAGATTGCCTGTTCCTCTTTGCCCCCGCGACGGGCCGGGGCATCACCGTTGTGTTTGGAGTCGAGGAAGCGGCCGACCTCGCGGACGGCCTGGACTACCGCTACCTATTCGAGGCGGCCACCCCGTCCCGACTGACCGGTGGACGACCGGCTCTTTGCTTCACTCTCACCACCCAAAGCCCCCGGCGATCGGTGCGCTTGCTCTTCCCGCCCGACGCGGTTCCCTTGCTGTTGCAGTCTGACTTCCTGCTCCTCCTCGCGGCCGACGCGGCCACCTGCGAGGCCCTGACAAGTGTCTCGGACCTGGTCTCCCTGTCACGCCGCGGCTTTATCAGCGTTGACCTGCGGGAGGACGAGGACCTACGGATACTCGGCGCGGCGGTGGCAGCGGCCGACAGCCTGACAAGGGGGTTTCAGGGATGAGCCCTTTGCCCAATATCTGCCTGTCTTGCGGCATCCACATGGTTGACGCCCCGCGGTGCAACCGGTGGACGCGGGCGAAACCCGCCCCCGAGAAGCGGCCGACCCGGCCCCCTTGGCCGGCGGCTAAACTTCAGGCGCGGAGGCTGGCCCTCCTCGCCGGGAACGAAAGGGGATAGCTCCATGCCAACGCTTCACCTGGGCTTCGGTACCTGGACGAGGGCCGAACACGTGTTGCTTGTGGTCCCGGTCTCCTCGAGCGTGCGGGTTAAACGACTGCTCAATACCCTGAGCGAAGCCGGCCGCGTGATCGACTTGACCCGTGGTCGCAAGCGACGCTCCCTCGTACTCTTGAGCGGCGAATGGCTGATCATCTCTGCGGTGCGCGCGAAGAGCCTGAGACGGCGGCTCGCCGCGGCGGAGGGCAATACCGGAGGGGGTATGCTCCATGAAGAGCAAGACCAGCCTTAACGCTTTGCTCCGCAGGGCAACGGACGAAGGGATCAGCGTGGTGTTCACCCGTGAACCCCTGCCGGAGCCCGGCACCTTCAGCGTTGACGAGGGCATCCCGTTGATCCTCCTCCAGGCCGACCTGGTGGACGACCCCCGGTCCCTCCGTCTCGCCCTCGCCCACGCGCTCGGGCATCACTTCTTCTGGAAGGACCTTGCAAAGCCCAGTGTTTCCTGCTGGGGGGCCGAGCTATGGGCAAAAGACCTGCTCACCGGTCCTATGCTCCTCCGCCGGCGGCTCCGGCGCTGGATCCTTCGCCAGGCGCTCGAACAAGGAGTCGAACCACCTGTCGAAGGGGAGCTCGCGGCAACCCTTGCCTGGGAGTGGGCCCTGCGCACCGGCTGGCGCTACGGCGTTCCACCCGAAAAGATCCTGGATTGGGTGGTCTTGGAGAATCGGTGCGCGGATATGATCAGCCGGCAACTCGGGCGAATGTCGCGACAGAAGCGCCGACTCGCGGCCCGGATCGGTTACCTCGAGCGCTCTAAGCACGGAGCCAGCCAACCCTGGGACTGGGTTTGGAAACCCGGCGCTGTATAAACCCTTCTGTACCGGGCTTCTAGGCTCGCGGGTATGATGGGCTGGGGAGAGGGTTTAGAAAGCGACATGCGTATAAACCGCTCTACAAGCGGCCTGCGGGCTCTCCGGCTCGAAGATACCCCCTGGGGTATTTTCGGGGGGACGACCAATGGATTCTCAATCCTATGGCACTCCGCAAGGCCGCTTCTAGAGCCGGTTCTGGGCAATGATCAACAGTTTGATCAACAGTTACCTAGGGCGACCGCCACCGTCTCAGGCGGTGCCCGACCCAGCACGGAACCCGCCTCATTCGTACAAGGGCAGGTGGTCTTATGGACGAAGTGAACGAGAAGCAGCCCCTTTCGGAGCGAAAACGGCAAGCCATTCTGGTGAACCTGGCAAAGGCACGGGAGGCCAAGACGAAACCTGGAAAGCCAGGGGGACCTCCACCGGTACTAGGGCTGAAACAGGTGGCGGCGACCTCGCCGGCGGTGAAGGAGACGGCGGCCGAACTAGCCGCGCTCCTGCAAAGCGACGGGTTAACCCCGGTGCGGCCGGTTGACCGAGTGGCGCTCGAGCAGGCTTCCATCGCCATTGAAAAGGTGCGTACCCTGGATCGGTATCTGAGGAAACATGGCATGGTACGGCCGAAGAAAGGCGAGGTAAGACCGGCGGCCGAACTGCTGCTCAAGTACCTGCGGGAGGCCCGGGAGTGGTTGGGAGAGCTAGGAGCCACCCCGAAGGCGCGGGCGGCCCTAGGGCTGGACGTGGCCCGGCAGGTGGATGTGGCCGTCCGCCTGGCAGAACTGCGGGCCGAGCGACCGAAGCCGATAGATGGCAAGCTGGTGGCCGACCCGGGGCCGGAGACCGCTCCTGGACCGCAGGACCGTGACACCTCACCCGGTGAAGAGCCGGGGCCGACCGATCCCTGAGCTGACCGCGGGCGCCGGAGACCGGGCGTGAGCGACACGACCCGCCCGGGCGGGGCTCCGGCGGCCGGTACGTCTTCCACCACCCCGGAGCAGGCCGCCCGCGCGGGGCTTAACTCCTCCCCACCCCGCCGCGCGATGCTAAACCGGCCCGTTAGCAAAAGCCCGTCTAGCTGGGGAAACGACAACGCTTCTAGCTGGGGAAATCCTATCCGGCGTTTTTAGAGGCCGTAGGACGGGCGGGAATGTCGCCGGACGTACCTCTAAACCCCTTTGCCCTCTTCTGACCGGCCCTAGAGAGGCCAGCAGGCGGCCACCGTTCATGCAAGGGCAGCGCTCGAGCAACGCTCTAAGTGGGGAACTGAGCAGAGAAAGCTTGCAGAAGCTCAAGCTGGCGCGGGCGTGGCTATCCAGGCGCTTGCAGGAGGTCCTTTCGGGAACCACTCACCTTACCCCGCGGTATTAACATGAAAACTGATCATCTTGGGCCGACTTCACAGCGATCGCGGGGACCCTTGACAAGCTTTCTTCGACATGGTAGCATGTATGATGGTTAAGTGTGAGTTCTTGGTCCGGTCCCAGAGACTCACCTCCGTCCTGCAGCCCTAGCGCTGGGGCCGCCGTTATTGCGGCGGCTCCACCGCCTTTCAAGCGCCGGCAAGGCCGCCTCAGAAATTACAAGCGCTGGAAACCGGCGAGGACGCTCGCTCGGGTTAGTTCACACACAACCGCCTCTTTTGTTTCCCGTATCTCTTCACCACTCACGCTGACTCTCAAGAACTCAAGTAACATTAGCGTTTTTGACCGCCTTGTCGCCTGTAGTATACTGTTCCAGGAGGTGAAGCGATGGAGACTGTTTTGAAAGTGGATCCTCAGCTCCGCATCGTCTACGGATGGGTAGCGTTGACCCGCTTTAACGGTCAGCCTTACGTTGATCTCCAAGGCGATGTGGTAGAAGCAGAATCTCTTCAGAAAGCCTTGCGCGATTTTATGCTCAAGGGTGCTAACGCGGGGGTTATGCACGCACGCGACGAGAGCGGCAGGCCCGTAGTAGTAGGCAAGGTGGTCGAAGCTCTCTTGCTTACCGATGAAAAGCTAGAAGTGATGTTTCCGGGCAATGTTGACCTGCCGGACTCACCGAGAGGCTTATTCGTGGGCATTCACATTCAGGATGACCGCGTATGGGAGAAGATAAAGCGCGGCGAGCTACGTGGCTTTTCGCTGGCTGGCAAGGGCGTTAGACGGGAGGTATAGCCATGGCCAAACTCCTCAAGATCGAAGAGCTGGAAGAGATAAGCTTGGTGGACCGGCCAGCGCAGGAACCGGCCTTGATACGGCTGGCGAAGCGGGCTGAGACGAAGGAGGCCGAAAGCCGGGCGGCGGCCGAGCTCGCGAAGAAGCTGGCCGAGCTGGAGACCGAACTGGGATCGCTGGACCTGGCCGTCCTGAAGATGGAGGCGGCCGTCGAAGCGGCGCGGGCGGCCCGGCGGCCGGAGAGCGTATGGGAGGAGATTCAATCGCTCGCCAGGGCGATCAAGCGGCCCGACGAGACCCGCGAGCAAGCCATCGAACGAGTCCTCGAGGAAAACCCGGAACTCGAGAAGGCGTACCGGACGGCGCAAAACCCGCCGACGGAGGCCCGGAAGCGCTACGCGGAAGCCCTGGCCCTGGCCGAGATCGCGCCGGTGGTCGAGGCCCTGAAGGCGGAGGACATGGACGACCGCGAAGCGCTGATGAAAGCCGTCGAGATCCTCCCCTGGTGGCCCGATCGGGCCCGGGCGCTCGAGGCCGCGGCGCTGGAGGACGTGGACAAGGCGGCGCGGGGGCACGAGACCCGGCTGGCGCTCACCCGGGCGCTGGTGGCCGCGGCCAAGGGCCGGGTGAACAAGGCGGCCGGCATAACCCTCGAGGCCGCGCTGGCCGAGGAGTTTAGCCGGCCGAGTGCCCGAGCGACCCTGGGAGGGTGAACGGGCGTGACCAAGCTGGAGGCGACCCTGCGGCGCTGGCGCGAGGACCGGATGGCATTCATTGGTGATCTTGTACTCGACGATGGCCGAAAGCTAGAAAAAGCGCTCACCCCGTGGCAGCGGGAGATGCTGGCCGGTGTCCACCGTCACCCCTATAGCTACCTGGAGCTGCCACGCGGCAGCGGCAAGACCACCCTGGTGGCCGCGGAGGCCGTAGCCGAACTCTTCCTGGGCAAGCCGAACGCAAGGCTTTATGTTGCCGCGAGCGACCGGGAGCAAGCCGGGCTCCTCCATGAAGCGGCGGCCGGGTTTATCATGCGTTCACCCTTCCTCGCGGCGTCAAGCGAGATAGAGCGCTGGCGGATCAAGGTGCCCGGGACGGGTAGCCGGCTCGAGGTATTGTCTGCGGACGGCGCGTCCGCCCTGGGGCTCGCACCGGATCTCATTATGTGCGACGAGCTGGCCGTATGGCCCGATCGGTCGCTCTGGGACGCGCTCTGGACCGCGGCGGGCAAGCGGCGCGGCTGCCGGGTGGTCATTCTCTCCACCCCGGGCGGTGACCTGTCTCACTTCAGCAAGGCGATCCGTGACCGGGCAACCGAAGGCCCCCCATGGTTTTACTTCACCCGCAACGAACCTCCCGAGTGGATGAGCAGGGAATACCTGGAGGAGCAGAGGCGGACGCTCCCGCCGGAGGTGTTTGCCCGGTTCTTCGAGGCCCGGTGGGTGCCCGGGGGCGGCCAGGTGATCACCGAGGAGGACCTCAAGCATTTCTTTGACCCGGAGCTGAGGCCGGCACCCCGGGGCAAGGGACTGGGCTACGTGGTGGGCGTGGACCTGGGGCTGATGCGTGACCGAACGGCGATCGTAGTCTGCCACCGGGAAAGAGACGGGAGCGTAATCGTGGACCTTATGGACGGGTACGAGGCCGTCGAGGATTCCCGGGTACTCTTCGCCGACGTGAGCCAGGCCCTCCTGCGCATCTACCGCGACTTCGCGAACCCGGTCTTTGTGGTTGATGTATGGCAGGCGTTCAAGCTGGTCGAGGACCTGCGGAAGGAGGGCTTGCGCTTCGAGGAGGCGGTTTTCTCCCCTAGCTACCGCCACAAGATCGACAGTACGCTGCTCCGGTTGCTCAAGGACCGGCAGATACGGTGCTACTCGGGAACGCGAGAGGCGCACGCGCTTCGCCTGGAGATGCTGGCCCTCCAGGTGGAGGTGAAATCGGGCGGGTGGCGCATGAACCACGGATACGGAGGCCACGACGACTTCTGGACCGCGCTGGCGATGGCGGCGACCCGGGCCCTCGAGACCACCATGGTACAAATGGACGAACGGGCATTCGAGAAACTCATGACCCTGAATGATTCCTTTTGGCACGCGAGCGTGGCCAGGGAGATAGGGGCCGAGGACATCTGGGAACGAAACACCTATCGCGAGTGGGGGGATTAACCCATGACGGTCGAAGAGGCACAAGCGGCGATCGAGCAATGGCGGCAAGTAGTCTCTACCCTCGAGGAGCAGCTAAAGGCCGCGGAAAAGGCGCTGGAGGAGGCGACTCAGGCGCGTACCCAGGCGATGCTAGAGCAGGCCGCGGGCAAGGGCTCAGCCAAGAGCGTGGCCGAGGCGATCAAGGCGCAGGCGACCGCTCGGAACGAGGTAGAGTCGATCAAGCTGGCGCTACCCGAGGCACGCCAGAAGCTCGCGGCGGCCGAAGCGGAGCTGGTAAAGGCTAAGCAGGCGGAGGCTCGAAAGCGCTTCAACGTGCTGGCGGCCGAGCGGCAAAGGATCGCCAAGGAGATAGACCGCATGCTCGCCGACCTCGCCGAGGCCATGATCCAGTATTACCGGGTGGACGAGGAGCAAGGAGTGGCGGCCCGGCAGGGCGGTCTACCCTGGAGCCGGGACGCCAAGGAGCTGCTCACCGACGCCGTAGCCTGGTATCTGGGCCCGTACGGGAGCCGGCCGGACATACCCAACAGCGGACTTGTCGAGCTGGCCGCCGGGCCCTCGCGCCGGGGCGGTGTGCTCGCCAATGACCCGTATGCCAGGCCCGAGCGCGCCGACGGGTGAGGCGCCGTGGACGAGCTAATCCCGATAAGGCGCTATATCGCGCAGGCCAAGACCCTGGCCGGCAGGTCCGACGATCTGGTTGAACGATGGATCATGCTCCCGGTCAAGGTGGCCCGGGAGTTCATCAGGCGGGGCGTACCCTTCGAAGAGCTGGTGGCCGAAGGGAACCTGGCGCTGGTCCGGGCCGCCCGGGACTATCCGTCGAGCAAAGCGAAGGCGAACGGCGTACCCTTCGGGGCTTACGCGAGCCGGGCCATAAGGTTGCACCTCGAGGACCGCATCCGGCGGGAAGAACCGTTCAAGGTGCCACCCAAGGTGTGGCGCAAGCTCCAAGCCTACCAGGAGACGGCGGGTGACATGTACCGGGAGACCGGCGAGGTGGACGAACAAGCTCTGGCCGACCAACTCGGGCTGAGCCGCGAGGAGGTAGCGCTCCTCCGTCACCTGGCGCGCACGCGAAAGCGGGTCTACTCCCTGGAAGAAGAGCTGAACGACGAAGACCGGGACCCAGACACCCGGGCGGACGTGATCCCGACCGAGACCACGGCCGAGGACGAGGCCCTCGCGCAGATTGAGCAAGAGGAGAAGCGGGAGCGGGTAAAGGCCCTGCTCGCCAAGCTCCCGCCGGGGCTGCGGCGGGCGCTATCCCTGAACTGCGGCTATCCTCTGGACGAAACCTGGCGGTTTGAAGATCTCCTCCGGTTGGCCCCGGCATTGAACACCATGGCTGTAAGGGCAAGGCGCGTGATCAGGCAGCAGGAGGCTGGTGCGGGTGTTCTATCCGGCGGCGGGAACCTGGGATCAGACACAAAGGGTCGAATGGGCTCTGTTCATGGCACCTACGCTCCTCTTGGAATTACGTCGCAGGCGCGAAAGCGCATCGTTGCGGACATCTGGGATCGCCTTGCTCGCCACGCGCGGCCGGCGGTGGACGCCGCGGGATAGTAGCGTCGAAGAGCAATGGGTTTGCCGAAACGAAAAGGATATAGACCTCGCGGTGAATATCCTGCGCTCCCTGCGCAACATGGAGCTTGATTGGCTTGAGAGCATGGTTTTGGTTCATTGCTACTGGAACGGCCGCGACCTCGAGGAGCTGGCGGGCATAGCCGACCGGTCGCTGGGCGAGATTAACGCGGCCAAGCGAAGCCTCTTGGACAAAGCCCGGGCCCGGCTGTCCTGGCTGTAACAGGACAGCGACAGGGACGATGGATTACCCGTCCAGGGACGCGGCCCGAGAGTCACCGTCCCTGCAAAACGCCTGCTCAGAGGCGTTTAGGGACGGTAGGGACGGCAGGGACGCGGGATCCGCCTTCTTGTTCCCCACCTCTTGCGCGCGGCGGCAAGCGAGTGTATTATCACGATAGGCGCCTGCGGCGAGGCTTTGTATCGCCGAGGAGAGGGAAGCGTCTCGCTCCACATATGTTTAACGTGCCTGCGGAGAGGCTTTGTATCTCCGACGAGGAGCCGCCGCGCGGCGAGGACTACGAGCCAGCACGTTTAACATGCCTGCGGAGAGGCTTTCTATCTCCGACATGCCGCGAGAGTCGACCAAGCGGCATTGGGCCGCCCCATGCGGGCGGCCCTTCGCTTTGCCCCGGGGGCAGAGCTTTGGCGTCCATTCCCGCGGGTACTTTTGGCGTTAATAGCGTTAATGGCGTAGCTGCGTAGCTTAGTTCCCGGCTAGGGGCTTATGTCGTTAATGTCGTTTTTGTCGTATTTCATAGGCCGCAACCTTTCGCGCGTGGGCATTTCTGCCCCCCCTGCCGACCGGGTGACGGATCAGGTGACGATAGGTGACGATCCCCGCGCGATCATCGTCACCCCCCAAACTGGCTTCTGGTGGGCGCGGTGACGATGGTGACGCAGGTGACGATCCTTTGCAGGTGTGTTCCCCTCTGTCTTCTGCTGAGCTTTTGCCACCGACGGTCAACCGGCGATCACCGACGATACGCGGCGGGCGATCGTCGGTAGCCGGAGCCCGTTGCGATGCGCTTTCCGACGATGCCGACGATACCGACGGTATTTCGCGGCTATTTTCCCGACACCTTCTGGCTACTCCCGGGGCATGCGCGGATGGTTCACCGCCATCCTGCGGACGGTACGGATCGTCCGCCAGCCCGGGCGATCGTCCGCCATCGTCCGCCATGTCGCAAGTATTTCCCCAGCTAGAGACGCGTGGCGGACGAAGCGGACGAAGCGGACGATCTTCTGCTGACCTTTTCTTCTCCGTGTTGATCCGGGTCAACCTGTCAGAAGCCTGCGTCAGCCATTCCGTGGTTGCTGACGATCGGCTGACGATGGCCCGGAAGGATCGTCAGCCTGAAAAGCGGCTTCTGGAGCGGCTTCTGACGATGCTGACGATGCGTTGCGCTCCTGTTCCCCTTCCACTCTTGTTATCTCCTACGTCTTCGGCACCATGGCACCATGTTGACAGGAAGACCGCGCTATGGTAGGATCATCTTGGAGGTGAGGCGACATGGCCGAGGGCACTCCAAGGCTGGGGGTGCGGGTCCCGGAAGCTCTCCTCCGGGCGGTGAAGAGCCAGGCGGTAGAGCGGGGGATCAGCTTGCAGGACCTGATTGTCGGATTCTTGCGGGAATGGGTCGAGCCCGACCGCCTGGAGCGCATGGAGCGGGCGTTGCAGAAGGAAAAGGAAACCGTACAGGCTAAGGCGGCACGGGCAAGGGCTGGAAGGCAGGAGACCCGGTAAGGCTACTCAGGGCAAGGCGGAGGTGGCAGGGATGGCTTCGAAGCTCTACCGGTATCGGAAGAATAGCTGGCGCTTCGCGGTATCGCAGGGGTTTACTAAGGTGACCGACCCCGTGACCGGCAAGACGCGGCTGAAGCGAAACCAGAAGTGGTTCACCATCACCGCCCGGACCCGCAAAGAGGCCGAGGCGAAGATGGCCGAGATCCTGGACCAGCTAAACAAAGGGACCTACGTTGAGCCGAGCAAGAAGACCCTGGCGGAATTCTTGCGGGAAGACTTCATCCCTCACCTGCAGGCAAAGGGACGGTCGCCATCAACCGTAAGGGGCTATCAGATAAATATCGAGCAGCACATTATCCCGCACCTTGGTGACCTGCCCCTGGAGAAGATCGCACCGATCCACATTGAAGGCTGGCTGAACACCGTAACCCTGACGAACGGTGGGCGGCCGACGGCCCGTAGCCTCCAGTACTGGCGCGCCATCCTTCACCGGGCGCTCGAGTACGCGGTGGAGATGGACCTGCTGCCCAGGAATCCCGTGGATAAGGTGAAACCCCCCAAGGTGGAGCGGCGCAAGCCCGAGTCTTTTAGCCGCGAGGAGCTGGAAAAGATACTCGACGCGGCCAAAAGCTCCCGGTACTACGCGCTAATAGCGACCGCGGCGATGACCGGGGCCCGGCTGGGCGAGCTGCTGGCCCTCCGCTGGGATGCGGTTGACTTCGAGCAGGGAACGATCACGATCAGGCGTACCCTTCTTGACACCGGAAACCAGCGAACCGGGCGAGAGCCCTTTTTCAAGGAGACCACCAAGGATAACGAGATCCGGGTGGTGCCCATGGCAGCTCCCCTGGTGTCGATCCTGAAGAACTGGCGCAAGCGCTGGATCGAAGAGCGGATGGCCATCGGTGGCGGGTACTTTGACCGGTTCAACCTGGTCTTCCCCACCGAGACCGGGTGGCCGATGAGCGAGTCCAACATCAACAGGGACTGGAAAGTGATCTTCGAGAAGGCGGGAGTGCGCAAGCTCTCTCCCCACAAGCTCCGCCACTCTTTTGCGACCCGCGCCTTGGATGCCGGCGCTGACCTGGACACTGTGGCCGCGATCCTGGGTCACTCGAGCGTTCTGGTCACCAAGCAATTCTACGTGGACTCCCGGGAGGAGGCAAAGAAATCGGCAGTCAACCGCCTGGCCGACTTCTTGCTCTCCACCGGTTCGCTCGACGCCAGGAGCTGACTGCCGAAACCCGCCCTGGAAGCCGCCGGGAAACCGGCCCGGCGGCTCCTTCTTTTACTTGCCCATGCCAAACGCCTGTTTCATGGAAGCCTCTGACTGTTGATCAAGTGTTGATCACAGACCGCTTTTTGACCCCTCCGTTTCCTAATCTTTTCCTGAGTCCCTGCCCTAAATCCCAGCTAAAAGGTGGTGGGCCCTGCAGGATTCGAACCTGCGACCAATGGATTATGAGTCCACTGCTCTGACCGCTGAGCTAAGGGCCCCCGGAAACCAGCTGCACTCTTTATTTTACCATGTCCGCGGCCATCGGACCAGCCCGAGTTGGCCCTCGCCCTCATCTCCTCCGTAACCCTCGGATCTCACCCGCGTCCGGCCATACCACCACCCTGCCACGCCGGTTACTCCTGGAAGTCCTTCAACCGCTTGCTTCGGCTCGGGTGACGCAGCTTGCGCAGGGCTTTCGCTTCGATCTGCCGGATTCGCTCCCTGGTCACCCCGAACACCTGTCCGACCTCTTCCAGGGTTCGCTGCCTGCCGTCGTCCAGACCGTAACGGAGGCGGAGCACTTGCTGTTCACGGGGGTTGAGCGTCTTCAGCACCTCTTCCAGCTGCTCCCGCAGCAAGGTGAAGGCCGCCGCCTCTGCCGGTGCCGGCGCGTCCTGATCTTCGATGAAGTCGCCCAGGTGGGAGTCTTCCTCTTCACCGATGGGCGTCTCCAAGGAGACTGGCTCCTGGGCGATCTTCATGATCTCCCGCACCCGCTCGGGGGGCAACTCCATTCTCTCAGCAATCTCCTCTGGAGTCGGGTCACGACCGAGCTGTTGCAGGAGCTCCCGGTGGGTCCGAATCATCTTGTTGATCGTCTCCACCATGTGAACCGGAATCCGGATCGTCCGCGCCTGGTCGGCAATGGCACGGGTTATCGCCTGCCGAATCCACCAAGTGGCATAGGTGCTGAATTTGTACCCCTTCCGGTAATCGAACTTTTCTACCGCCTTGATCAGCCCGAGGTTTCCCTCCTGTATCAGATCCAGGAAAAGCATCCCCCGGCCGACGTAACGCTTGGCAATGCTGACCACGAGACGGAGGTTCGCCTCTATCAGCCTCCGCTTGGCCTCCTCGTCACCCTGTTCGATTCGTTTGGCCAACGCCACCTCTTCTTCGGCGGTCAGGAGCGGGATGCGCCCGATCTCTTTGAGGTACATCCGTACCGGATCATCGAGCGAGATCCCTTCGGGCACCTGGAGGTCCATGGTGACCTCTTCGGGCTCGGCGTGCTCGCCGTCGGGCATCACGTGCTCATCCTCGGGCCCGCTGCCGACGATCTCGATCCCGAGGTTGGCGAAGGCTTCGTATACCTCGTCGATCTTCTCCGGCGGCAGATCGACCTCCTGGAGAGCATCCATAATCTCCTTATAGGTCAGAGAGCCTTGCTGTTTTCCTTTACGGATCAGCTCCCGCACACTCTCGATCTCGGCCAACTCCAGCCTGCTCACCCTCTCTCCCCCCTTTCTGTCCGTCATGGAGAAGCCCCCCCTTCATGGTGAAAGGGGCCAGCGCGGCCATCATTTCTTTATACCGCAAAACCAAACGGTTTAAACCAGGCAGCCGGGAATGAAGCATTCGCTCCCATTCCCCTAGTTCCTGCTCAACACTCGCGATAACTCGGATTTCCGCCTCCGCTTCCAAGCGCCAAAGGAGCTCCAGCCCTTGCTCGTACACGTCTGCCCCCATCATTTCCTTTTCACGGCCGTACCTTGCAGCGGGCAGATCTGTGCGCCGTAACGCTGCCTCTGGTGTCTCTGCCTTCGGGCCCGGCCCTCGCTCCAGCGCCGCTGCTACTTCCGACGCCGCCTGGCCCGGCGCCGCCCTGACCGCCGGCCATGTCGCTCCCGCTGCTCCGGTCTGGCTGCCCGAGGCCGCGAACGCCTCCGCCCAGGCGGCGATCTCCTCTCCCGCTACTCCCCGCAGGATTCCGGTCACGTCGCCCTCCGAGTCCCGCAGGGCCGCCACCAGCCGGCGGTAACCGGGCGTGCTGAACCATTCCGGCTGCAAGTGACCGGCCAGCGCCTTTCCTTCCCTGGGATGCCGGAAAAACCAGGCGAGGAACGCAGCCTCCCTGGCAGCCGGGTTCCGACGGTCTTCCGGCGGCCCGTCGTTAGTATGCTGCCCTTCGAGAGCTGGACGCCGCCGTTCCTTCCCCTGATGCCGGCGAAGGTGGCGTATCATGCCTTCGACCTGGTCGGCCAGGGAGAGCGGCGAGATGCCCAGGCGTGAAGCCGCCTGTTGAATGAGGACCTCTCGCTCGGCTGCCTCCCGGACCCGGGCTAAAGCCGCCGATACGCGACGGATCGCCAGACGCCTGCTTTCAGTATCGGCAGGAATCCGCTCCCCGATCAGGCGGCGAAACCGGTAGTCCCATACCGGCAGCGCTTGCTGGAGACGGCGCCTGGCCTCATCCGGGTCCCGTCGCGCCACATCGTCGGGATCCTCCCCCGGCGGCCAGTCGGCTACCCGGACCGTTAGCCCCGCGCGCTCCAGGAGCTCGAGACCACGTTCGGTCGCGGCCTGGCCTGCCGTATCCGCATCATATGCAACGGTCACCGTGCGGGCAAACCGGCCAAGGAGAAAGACCTGATCGGTGGTGAGAGCAGTTCCCAGGGAGGCCACCACATTCTCCACGCCCGCCTGAACCAGCGCGATACAGTCCATGTAACCCTCTACCACCACTACCTCGCCCAGGCGCCGGATGCTCTCCCGGGCCACGTCGAGGCCGTAAAGCTCCCGGCCCTTCCGGTAAAGCACGGTGTCGGGAGAGTTGAGGTACTTGGGCGCCGGTACCCAGGCATCCTGACCTCGACCCGGGCCATGCGCCGGACCCTCACCATGCCCCTGCCTTTGCCCTTGGTCAATCAACCGGCCGCCGAAGGCGATGACCTCACCGGCGCTGTTGCGAATGGGAAAGACGATCCGCCCGGCAAACCGGTCGTACCATCGCACCGACCCGCCCGGCTGCTCGCGACGGACGACCACGCCGCAGGCCGCCAGCATCTCCAGGGGGATACCGCTGCGCTCGGCCGCGGCCGGCAACACCTCCGGGGCTTCGGGAGCAAAGCCGAGGCCAAAGCGCTTGGCCGCTTCCGGTCCCACTTTCCGGCCCGCCAGATAGGCCCGGGCCGCCTCACCTTCGCGACTCCACAGCACCCGGGCGTAGAAGTCCGCCACCCACCGCTGAACTTCGAGGAGAGCCTGGCGTTCTCGGCGGCGCCGTTCTTCGGCGGCGCTCCCGGCCGGCAGTGGTATGCCGGCCCGGTCGGCCAGCCACCGGATGGCCTCTCCGAAGCTCCAGCCGTGGATCATCCGAACGAAACGGATGACGTCGCCACCCACGCCACAACCAAAGCAGTGGAAGAACTGGCGCTCCGGGTGAACGTGGAACGAAGGGGTCTTCTCCTGGTGGAACGGGCAAAGCCCCACGAAACCCCGTCCGCTCCGGCGCAGGGCCACGTGCTGGGATACCACGGCCACGATGTCGCTGGCCCGGCGTACCTCGTCTACCCACTCGGGCGGAAAGCCAAAGCTGCCGTCCACCCCGACCCCTCCCTTCCTGTCTCTTACCCATTCGCTGGCCCATTCCTCCGTTGGAGGAGACGCCCAAGCCGAAACTTTGTTCGACCGGCCGGCCCGATTATAAGCCACCGCCGGAAACCCGGCGAGTTGCCGGCCCGACTCCGGCCGAGGTGACGAAGAAGCCCCGGCAGCCGGCCGGGGCTTCTTCGTCAGCCGAACGAACGCCCCTAACGCGGGTTCTTGATCTGCGCCTGCGCCGCCGCCAGCCGGGCGATGGGCACCCGGTAAGGTGAACAGCTCACGTAATCCAGCCCCACCCGATGGCAGAAGTCGATCGACTCGGGATCACCGCCGTGCTCCCCGCAGATGCCGGTCTTCAGCTTCGGGTTGGCCTTCTTACCCTTCTCCACGCCCATGCGTACCAGCTGTCCAACCCCATCCTGGTCCAGGGTCTGGAACGGGTCGGCAGGGAGGATCCCCTTCTCCACGTATGCGCCGAGGAACTTGCCGGCATCGTCCCGGCTGAAGCCGAACGTCATCTGAGTAAGATCGTTCGTGCCAAAGGAGAAGAAGTCCGCCACTTGCGCAATCTCGTCGGCCGTGACCGCCGCCCGTGGCACCTCGATCATCGTACCAATGTGGTACTCGAGCTTCACACCGGCCGCGGCCATCACCTCTTCGGCCACCTTGATAGCGTTCTCCCGAAGCACCGCCAGCTCTTTCTTCGTGCCGACCAGCGGGATCATGACCTCGGGCACAATCTTCAGGCCTTCTTTTGCGAGCTCTACCGCCGCTTCGAAGATCGCCCGCACCTGCATGTTGTAGATCTCCGGATACGTGATGCCCAGCCGGCAGCCGCGGTGCCCGAGCATCGGGTTGAACTCCTTGAGGCTCTCCACCCGGTCCTTCAACTTCTCCACCGGGACCCCCATCTCGCGAGCGAGTTCCTCGATTTGCTCGTCCTCCTGCGGCAGGAACTCGTGGAGCGGCGGGTCGAGGAGACGAATGGTAACGGGGCGACCCTGCATCTCCCGGAAGAGCCCGATGAAGTCACTCTTCTGATAGGGCAGGAGCTTGGCGAGGGCCCGCTCCCGTCCGGCCACATCGTCGGCGAGGATCATCTCCCGTACCGCCTTGATCCGGTCCGGAGCAAAGAACATGTGTTCCGTACGGCACAGCCCTATTCCCTCGGCTCCAAACTCCCGAGCCACCTTCGCATCGCGCGGGATATCGGCGTTGGCCCGTACCCCGAGCTTGCGAATCTCGTCGGCCCAGGACATCAGTTCGCCGAACTCTCCGGCAAGTGACGGGTCGACCAAATTGACCTGGCCCAGGATGACCTCGCCCGTCGTACCGTTCAGCGTTATCCAGTCGCCTTCCCGGACTACCACGTTCCGTACCCGGAATTGCTTGGCCTCTTCCTCGACCAGTACTTCTCCTGCCCCGGCGACGCAGCACTTGCCCATACCCCGGGCCACCACCGCGGCGTGGGAGGTCATACCGCCGCGCGAGGTGAGAATACCCTGGGCGACGTTCATGCCGCCAATGTCTTCGGGCGACGTCTCGGCCCGCACCAGGATAACCTTCTCGCCTCGCTTTGCCCACTCTTCGGCCTCATCGGCCGTGAAAACGACCCGCCCCACCGCGGCTCCCGGTGAAGCCGGCAAGCCCTTGGTCAGCACTTCGTACTTCGCCTTGGGGTCGATCATCTTGTGGAGCAGCTGGTCGAGCTGCTTCGGCTCAATCCGCAGCAAGGCGGTCTTCTTGTCGATCAGACCCTCGTGGACCATGTCGACCGCTATCTTCACCGCGGCCTGAGCAGTCCGCTTCCCGCTACGGGTCTGCAGCATGTAGAGCTTGCCTTCCTGTACGGTGAACTCGATATCCTGCATGTCCCGGTAATGCTTCTCCAGCTTCTGGTAAATCTCCACCAGTTGCTGGTATACGTCAGGCATGCGCCGCTCAAGTTCGGCGACGGGCATGGGGGTCCGGATACCGGCCACCACATCCTCGCCCTGGGCGTTGGGAAGATACTCGCCGAAGAAGCGCTTCTCGCCCGTAGCGGGATCACGCGTGAAGGCAACGCCCGTACCGGAGTTCTCGCCCATGTTCCCGAAGACCATGGTCATCACGTTGACCGCGGTCCCCCAGTCATCGGGGATCCCGTGGATCTCCCGGTACTTGATGGCCCGGGGGTTATTCCAGGAGTTGAAGACCGCGTCGATCGCCCCCCGCAGCTGCTCCCACGGATCCTGCGGGAAAGGACGCCCGGCCTCCCGGTTCACCAGCTCTTTATACTGCTCAACCAGAGCTTGCCAGTCGGAGGCATCCAGCTCGACGTCGAGCTTGACTCCCTTGGCCTCTTTGCGCGCCTGGATCAGCTTCTCGAAGTGCTCGTGCTCGACGCCCATCACCACGTCACCGTACATCTGGATGAACCGCCGGTAGCAGTCCCAGGCAAAACGCGGGTTATTCGTCTTCTTGGCCAGACCTTGAACGGTTACGTCGTTCGTACCCAGATTGAGGATGGTGTCCATCATACCGGGCATGGAGACCCGTGCTCCCGATCTTACCGAAAGCAGCAGCGGGTTGTCCGGGTCGCCGAAGCGGGCTCCCATCAGTTCCTCGATGCGCTTGATGCCTTCGCGTACCTCTTCTTCCAGCCCCTCCGGCCAGCGCATACCGTTGCGGTAGAATTCGATGCAAACTTCGGTGGTAATGGTAAAACCCGGCGGAACGGGGATACCCAGGTTGGTCATCTCCGCGAGCCCCGCTCCCTTGCCGCCGAGGAGGATTTTCATGTCGCCTTCGCCCTCGGCATGCCCACCGCCGAAGAAGTAGACCATCTTCCTCGCGGTCTTCTTTTTGGTCTCAACCGCCATTCCGACTCCAACCTCCTTGAACTTTCCGGAACTTGTTGCTGCCACCCAGGCACGCTGCCCTCCGGGCCGCCGCGAGCACCGCAGGGACAGCTCCAGCTCCAGGGTGGTCAAAAGTTGGCCCGCTCGGGGCACACACTAAGCCTTCAATTTCTCCCTCGGCTTCGGCAATCCTCCCTTCGGGCTACCTTTTTCTCTTATCTATTCCCGACTCCCCTCCTTGCGCGCCCGCCGCCGCTACTTGCGCCATCTCTACCCGGCCGCCCCGCTCCCCGGACCGGCGCTTCTTCCGGCCCCCGCTAAGAGCTCCCGCTGCGGTTGGTCACCACTCTTTCCAGCGCGGCCACCTTCCTTACCTTCTCCCGGAAACGGGCGAGGAGGTTCAGCCGGTTGATCCTCACCTTCGGATCCTGCGCCATCACCAGAACCTGATCAAAAAACCGGTCCACCGGAGTACGCAGTCCGGCGAGCCTCTCGATGGCCCGGCGCCAGTTGCCCGCGTTCACTTCGCGCTCTAGCTCGCTGCCGGCCTCTTCCAGAGCCTCCCAAAGAGCTTTCTCCGCCGGCTCGACGAAAAGACCGGGTTCGACCGGGCCGGGCTCCCAGCCGGTACCGGCCGCTTGCTCCAGGATCCGGTACACCCGGCCGTACGCGGTAGCCAGGTCTTCCAGTCCCGTCCCCGCTTCCTCTCCCGCCACCGCCTGCAGGGCTTCCGCCCGGGCGGCAATGCCGGCGGGGTCGAACTTCCCCGCTTCGATGGCCGCCTCCACCAGGTCATAGCGCAGGCCCCGCCCGGTCAAAAGGCCCCGCAGCCTTTCGGCCACGAAGTCCCAAAGGAGCATTTCCACCGGCACGGCCGTCGCCCCCGCCGCCCCTCGCGGCCCGGTCACGCTCTCCGGATAATGGGAGAGAGCCCGCCGGAAGGCAGCAACCAGGTCAAGATGCCATTCGGCGTCGAGTAAGATACGCAAGAGTCCGAGGGTTTGTCGCCTCAGCGCGTAAGGATCTTGTGAACCGGAGGGCACAAGGCCGATGGCGAAGTACCCGGCCAGGGTATCGACCCGGTCGGCCAGGGAAAGCACCGCCCCGGCCGGAGTAGCCGGCAGCTCGTCGGTGGCTCCCCGAGGCCGATACTGTTCGCCGATGGCCCGGGCCACCCCCTCCGGCTCTCCGCTGCGCCGGGCATACTCTTCGCCGATCACGCCCTGTAACTCCGGGAACTCGCTCACCATACGGGTGGCAAGATCGGCCTTAGCGAGATCGGCGGCCCGGGTGGCTACCGCCACGGTCACCTCGTCCAGCTTGGTTCCGGCCGCGGCCAGGTTCTCCGCCAGCTCCGGCACCAGCGCCATCAGCCGCTCCCGCTTGGCCGCCAGCGTCCCGAGCCGTTCCTGGAACACGATCCCCGACAGCTTGTCTACGTAGGCGGCGAGCGGCGCCCGCTGGTCCTCCTCGAAGTAGAAGCGGGCGTCATCCAGGCGGGCCCGGAGTACACGTTCATTGCCGGCCGCGATCGCGGCCAAATTCCGCTCGCCCCCGTTGCGCACCCCCACGAACGCCGGCAAAAGCCGCCCGTCCGCCCCGCGCACCGGGAAGTAGCGCTGGTGGTGGCGCATGGGGGTTATAATCACCGGTTCGGGCAACTTGAGATAGGACCGGTCGAACCGGCCCACGAAGGCCGTAGGATATTCGACCAGGTTCGTCACTTCGTCTACCAGCTCGGGGTCGAGGTCGGGTTTGCCGCCGGCGGCCTGGGCCGCCCGAACTACCTCCTGGATCAACCGCTCGCGGCGCAGCTGCCGGTCGGCCAACACTCCCGCGTTCGCCAGCACCGTGGCGTAATCAGAAGGCTTCTCCAGCGGCCAGGGACCCGGGCCGAGTTGCCGGTGGCCGTAAGTCTCCCGCCCGGCCACCACCGCGCCAAACCGGACCGGCAACACCTCGGTCCCGAACAAAACCACCAGCCACCGGACCGGACGCGCAAAACGGACTTCTCCGGTCCCCCAGCGCATGGATTTGGGAAAAGATAGAGAGCGGATCGCCTGCTCCACCAGGTCGGGGAGCAACTCGACGGCCGGCCGCCCCGGCTGTTCCCGAATCGCGAAAAAGTACTCTCCCTGGGGAGTCGCCCGCAGAACCAGGTCCCGGACGTCTATCCCCTGCGACCGGGCAAAGCCCTTGGCCGCCTCGCTGAAATCACCATTCGTACCCAGCCCTACCGCACGGGACGGCCCCCTTTTCTCCGTGACGGTCTTCGGCTGCTCCTCCGCCACCGCCTCTATCCAGGCGGCCAGGCGCCGCGGTGTGGCGTAACCGTGCACGCTACCGTAGGCCAGCCGCGCCTCTTGCAGGCGTTGTTCCAGGTCGTGACAGAACGCCTCCAGCGCGGGGTCGACAAAGCGGGCGGGCAACTCCTCGACACCGATCTCGACCAGCAAATCCTTCATCTCAATCGTGCACCCGCCCTTCCCCGTTTGCGGTCAAGCTCCCCAGGTACTTCGTTGCGGTCAGCCGGGCCAGGGCGCGCACCCGCCCGATGTACGCGGCCCGTTCACTGACGCTGAGCGCGCCCCGGGCGTCGAGGAGGTTGAACGTATGAGAACACTTGAGGACATAGTCGTACCCGGGCAAGACCGCGCCGCTTTCCAGGAGACGCTTGGCCTCGGATTCATACTCATCGAAGAGGCGAATCAACCGGGGAACGTCCGCCAGTTCAAAATTGTACCGGCTCTGCTCCACCTCGTTACGATGGAAGACATCCCCATAGGTGAACCCTTTCACCCACTGGAGGTCGTATACGTTCTCCACTCCCTGCAAATACATGGCCAGGCGCTCTGTGCCGTAAGTGATCTCCACCGAGACCGGCCGGCAGTCCTCCCCGCCTACCTGCTGGAAGTAGGTGAACTGCGTGATCTCCATCCCGTCCAGCCAGACTTCCCAGCCCAGGCCCCACGCTCCCAGGGTGGGCGACTCCCAGTCGTCCTCCACGAAGCGGATGTCATGATCCTCGGGATGGAAACCGAGGTAAGCCAGGCTTTCCAGATACACGTCCTGAATGTCAGGGGGTGACGGTTTGATGAGCACCTGAAACTGGAAATAGCGCTGCAACCGGTTGGGGTTTTCACCGTAGCGCCCATCGGTGGGACGCCGGGACGGCTGGACGTAGGCAACCCGGTATGGCTCCGGCCCGAGAGCCCGCAGGAAGGTCTCCGGATGCATCGTCCCGGCTCCCACCTCGATGTCGTACGGTTGCTGGATAATGCACCCGCGCTCGCCCCAGAATCTTTCCAAGGCGAAGATCAGCTGCTGGAAGTCCAAGCTCCCCCTCCTTCTCGCCGGCCGCCGAGCCAGGGCCGGCTACGCCCCGCACTTTGGACCGGACGGCCGGCACTACCAGCCTCCCTCGGCCCGCCACCGGCCCCGGTGGGGCTCACCCAGGCCGGGCGAGGGCAGGCGGGGTGAGGCCAGGCATAGCAAAGAGACCTTCCGCCAACCCCTGCGAACGGAAGGTCTTCTCGCCGCCGGTGCGGGACAGCTCGCAGCCCGTACGGGTCCGCTTTGTCCCGCTGCTGCCCCGTACTTTATCAAACCCTGGACATACCGTCAACAACTGCTCGCGAACCCATATCTTTTTCCAGCGACAAGCGGCAGTCGGCGGCCAGCGCCGCCAGCGCCGCCGCGGCGGCAAGACTCGGGGCCACCACCGCCGCCACCAGCCCTACCGTCACCGGTACGTCCACGAACAACCGGGAGCCACGGCTGATACGAACCCGGGTCGAGTTACCCTCTTTCCACAGACGCCCCAGTTCCAACCGGGTCTTCCCGAGGAAGCCCTTGGGCTCTTCCCCTACCTGCAACTCTTCTTCCAGACGGGCGAGTGCCTCGATCAGGTCGCCCCCGGTGGCCTCCAAAGCCGTGCGAGCTTCCCGGTAGCTCACCGGGAGGCGCCGGCGGATCGCCTCGACCTTTTCGAGTTCAGGATCGGTCAACGTTTCCCAGCCGCTCCGGGAGACCGGCCCCCGGGCTTCGCCGCTGCTCGTCTTGTTCGTCTCCGTCCGGGCCGTTTCTTGCGCGCGTTCCATCCACCCCACCCGCTCTCTCCCTTCCCGTTCCCTCCCGGGCTAGCAGTGGCTCCGGCAACCCCAGGGTCGAAACCAGAAAGGGTAGTGAACGGAGTTTATGGTTTACGTAGAAGTCGGTGTACATGCGCACGGCCAGGATGAGCGCCGCCAGGCTCCCGGGGCTGAGCTCGAGGAGTCTTGCTCTCGAAAGCGGCGCTTCCAGTAAATGGCGGAGCGCCTGCCGCTCCGGCGCTCCCAGCCATACTCCGCCCGACCCGGCGGCGCACTGCCGGCAAAGGAGGCCCCCTTCGGCCGGCGAGAGAAGCCAGAGCGAGGAAGATTCCGCGGGACCTCCTCCACCGCTTCCCGCCCGGCCGCAACGCATACAAACATCAAGTCGCGGCCGGAAGCCCAGAGCTTCGCAAAGTTGCAGTTCCATGGCGAGCAAGAGCTTTTGGTGGTCCCGGGGCTCGGCCCCCGGCCGTTCCAGCTCCCGCAACGCTACCACCATCAGGTCGAAGAGAGCGTCGGCCGGCTGCCGGGCGGCGCTCGTGTAATCGAGGAGTTCGGCCAGGAAGGTGGCCACCGCCATCGCCGCCAGATCCTTCTGCAGCCCGAGGTGAGCTTCGATGATCTCTCCCTGCCGCACGGAGTCCAGATCGCGCCCCCGGTAGAAGGAGTAGCGGCCGTGAACGAACGGCTGCGTGAGGGCCGCCAGGCTGGAACGCCCCCGCCTCGCCCCCCGGGCGGCCGCCCGGATCTTCCCCTCGGTAGGCGAAAGCAAGGTCACCAGCCGGTCTCCCTCGCCCAGTACCTGTGAACGGAGCACTATCGCCTCGGTTGCATAAAGCCGGCCTGCGCTCATGGCTCGTTCCCGCTCGGTTCTTCCCCGCTCGGCCCGGCCGGCGGGTCCGAGGCGGCGAACAGTGGCAAAGAGGCCCACCCGGCCCTTTCGTCCCGCGACTCTCCCTGGCTCTGGCCCTGGCCGGCCGCCGCCTCCCATTGCGCCCGCCAGGGAGCAAGGAACGAGAGCTCCTCGTACGCCCGGCGGGTCAGCATGCGACCCCGGGGGGTCCGCTGCAGATAGCCCTGCTGCATCAGGTAGGGCTCGTAGACGTCTTCCACCGTCTCCGGAGCTTCCGAGGTAACCGCGGCCACCGTTTCGAGGCCCACCGGCCCGCCCGCGAAGAGCTCGGCAATGGCCCGCAGGAGCTTGCGGTCGACGCTGTCGAGCCCGCGCTCGTCCACCTCCAGCTGCTTCAAGGCCGCCGACGCGATCTCGCGGTCGATCACCCCGGCACCGGCTACCTGCGCGTAATCCCGCACCCGCTTGAGGAGACGATTGGCTATTCTGGGCGTCCCCCGTGAACGCCTGGCTATCTCAGCGATCCCTTCCGCCGTTATCGGCACGTTCAGCACGCGGGCCGAACGCGCCAGGATCGCGGCGAGTTCCTCGGGCCGGTAGTAGTCGAGGCGACAGATGACGCCGAAACGGTCGCGCAAAGGTGAAGTGAGCATACCGATCCGGGTGGTCGCCCCCACCAGTGTGAAGCGGGGGAGATCGATGCGTACCGAACGGGCCCCCGGCCCTTTTCCAATGGTAATGTCTACCGCGAAGTCCTCCAACGCGGGGTAGAGGACTTCCTCGATGACCGGGCGCAGGCGGTGGATTTCATCGATGAAAAGAACATCCCGGGGTTCAAGGTTGGTGAGGATGGCCACCAGATCACCCGGGCGCTCGATGGCCGGCCCCGAGGTCATGCGGAGCGTTACTCCGAGCTCGGCAGCAATGATATGGGCAAGCGTAGTCTTGCCCAAGCCGGGCGGGCCGTAAAGGAGCACGTGATCGAGGGCATCGCCCCGATCCCGGGCGGCCTGGATGAAAACGGCGATGTTCTGCTTCACTCTTTCCTGCCCTACGTATTCCGCGAGGCGTAACGGCCGCAACGCCGCGTCCCGGTCCCGGTCCGTCCAGCCGTTCCCCGGGGCGACCGCCTCCCCCGGCTTTCCCCCGTGCGTACCTGCCGTCCCCGTCCCTTCCGGTGCCGTCCCTGCACCGGTGGCCGTCGTTCCCGCTTCAGCGGCCAGCGGATTAGGACTCACCAGCCGTTCATCCGGGTTCACCAGCCCTTGGTCCGGACTCGACGGCCATTGATCCGAGCTCGCCGGCCGACGGTGCCGGCCCGCCCCCGTCCTCCCCGGGACCTCCCGGCCACGACCCTGGCCCGCTGCCATCCGATCTCCCCCTTCACCGCTGAACCGTTCGCGGCGCCAGCCGCCGCAGTGCCTGTTTCACCCAATCCTCCACCGGGGCTCCGGCGGCCAGCGTGCCGGCGGCCAGCAGTTCACGCAGGGCAGAGGAAGCCTCGTTTTCCGTGTATCCCAGGGCGAGTAGCGCCTCGTGCGCCTCCACCAGCGGATCGCCCGGTTGACCGTCGACCCCGGCTACTTTCCCCACCCCACCGGTTGAACTTCCTGCCCGGCCGCCCTCCGGCTGCCCGTCCGCCGCGACCAGCCGGATACGCCCCTGTAGCTCCAGCAGCCAGCGGTCCGCCGTTTTGCGGCCTACCCCGGGAACCCGCGTGAGAGCGGCCCGGTCGCCGGCCAGCACGATCTGGCGGAATCGGGAGGGCGAATAGGTAGAAAGCACGGCCAGCGCGAGCCGCGGGCCCACCCCGCTCACGGTGAGCAGCTGGTCGAAGAGGTCTCGTTCCTCAAGACTGGCGAAACCAAAGAGGCGCAGTTCGTCCTCGCGCACATAGACGCGGCACCACAGCGTGACCTCACTGCCTACCGGCGGCAAGGACTGCCGGGTGGAAGCCGGGATCTCCAGTTCGTACCCCACGCCGCCGGCCTCCACTATGGCGATCTCCTCCCGCAGGAGGACCAAATGCCCCCGGACCCGGCCGATCATGGGGCTTCACCGCCGAGGGCCCGGGCACGGGCCAGGCGAGACAGGGTGGTTGCCTGGTGGAGATGGCAAATGGCCACGGCCAGGGCGTCGGCCACGTCGTCTGGGGTGGGAGGGGCCGTCAGGTTGAGAAGCCGCGCCACCATCACCCCTACCTGGTGTTTGCCCGCCGAACCCACCCCCGTCACGGCGAGCTTCACCGCGGGCGGCGTGTACTCGGCCACCGGTAGCTTGGCTTGGGCGGCGGCGAGCAGAACCACCCCGCGGGCTTCGCCCACGGCCATAGCGGTGCGCACGTTCCGGTTGAAGAAGAGCTTCTCCACCGCCATCGCCTCGGGCCGATGAGCCAGTATCACTTGCTGGAGCTCACGATAAAGACAGAACAAACGCTCGCTGGCCGGCCATTCGGGCGAGGTACGAACGGCCCCTGCCGCCACCAGGCGCAGGTGCTGCCCTTCCTGCTCCACGACGCCGTATCCGGTAAGGGCCGTACCCGGATCGATCCCCATGACCCGCATCGTTCGCCCCGCCCCTTCCGCCCGCGATCAGGCACCGTCGGCCAGCTGCCAGGCGCCCGCTTCCAGCTGCGCGTTAGAGTACACGTTCTGCACGTCGTCGTGCTCTTCCAGCGCCTCCAGCAGCGCCACTACTTTCTCGGCCTCCTTGCCGGTTACCTCCACTCGATTCTTCGGCACCTGCTGCAAGGATGCCTCCTCTATGGTGAGACCCTCTTTCACCAAAGCCTCCTGAACCCGCTGGAAATCGGCCGGTTCAGTAATTACCTCGTAGACACCGTCTTCTTCATCCATTTCGACGTCGGATGCTCCCGCGTCCAGAGCGAGGAGCAGAAAGTCGTCTTCGCTACCCTTCCAGGCAGACTTGGGCACCCGGATCACGCCCTTGCGGTCGAATAGCCAGGCGACCGCGCCCGCTTCGGCCAGGTTCCCGCCGTTACGGGAGAAGATGTAACGCAGTTCACTGGCGGTCCGGTTCCGGTTACCGGTCATCGCCTCAATCATGATGGCGACCCCACCCGGCCCGTATCCCTCATAGGTGATCTCTTCCCACTGCTCGTCCTGACTGGGTTCACCGATTCCCCGTTTAATCGCCCGCTCTATGTTATCGCTAGGCATGTTGGCCTTTTTGGCGTTCTCAATGGCTATGCGAAGACGGAAGTTGGCCTCGGGATTCCCCCCGCCCTGCCGGGCGGCCACGATGATCTCCCGGGCCAGCCGGGTGAACATCCGCCCTCGGGCCGCATCCACTTTCTCTTTCTTCCGCTTTATGTTCGCCCACTTGGAGTGTCCAGACATGCGCCGAGCCCCCCCTTCATGTGACAGTCTGCCGGGCCTGCGATAAGGCAGCCTCATCTCTTCGCAGCATCCGAACACCAAAACTTAATGATAACATGCCTTGAACGGGTATCCAAACCGCCCCCGGCCGGCTTGCCAGCCTCACGGGTTACCCGTTGTACTCGTTCTACTTCGCGACCGGTTCAGCTGGATGCGGGGCCCCGCCGGCGCAAGCCGGTGAAAAGTACCCCGAGACCTGCCGCTACTACCCCCAGCGCTCCGGGCACAAAAAGCCCCCCGCGGAAGAGGAGAGCGTTATAAAGGCCGTGGGTGACGACGGCCAGAAGGAACCCGAGACCGGCTCGACCTTGTGCCCACCCTCTTGCCAGCCAACTCGAAAAGGAGACATGGGCCAGACTGGTCACCACGCCGCGTAAGGGCAGCGCCGGGCCCCCCCAGGCCCGAAGGTAGACGAGGTTCTCCACCGCGGCAAAGCCCAGGGCGACCGCGGCCAGGTAGATGAAGACGTCGACGCTTTCATCCGCATCACGGGTTCGCAGCGCCAGGGCATAAGCCGCCACTCCTTTGGCCAGCTCTTCGATGGCCCCGACCCACAGGAGGGCGGTGGCGGCCGGCCAAAAGCCGCCCGTTGCCGCCCAACCCCGCGCCGGAGACTCGAGCAGTGCTGCCGGGAGGACGGAGAGCCCCCCGGCGGCAAAGGTGGCGAACAGCCGCGGCGGGGGCTCCGGGTTACGGTCCCACCGCGCGAAATACCAGACCCAGGCCAGTCCCAAGAGTACTGCTGCTGCCACTGCGAGCCCGGACACCGGCCCCGCCTCCTTGCCGGAGCATCTCCCGGCGTACCGTTCCTGCTATTCTTGCCGTCCTTCCGGCATCTAATCCCGGTCCATGTGCCGGCCCAACCCGGCTGGCCTTGGTTGCCCGGACCGGCTTCGAAGAGTACCGGTGAGCCCCGGCCTGGATGGAAGTACTGGGTTGCATGGATGGACCTGGTAGGGCGGACGGACGTCTACCGGGATTGCGTCGCTGGCAAGCAGACAGTGGACGGGGTCCCATACGAGGCGGCGATCCGAGTAACGCGAGCTCTACAGGATAAACGTAGAAGCCGAGATCGAGCGGCAGCAGGTGTTTCCGGAGTCAGAACTGCGGAGATCCACGCCCCATGAATCCGGCAGATAACAGGCACGAGTGGTAGTGACTCCTGAGGAATACCGCCGATCCCCGGGGGAGGCCCCGGCAGTCCCGGAGACTATTGACTCCGCCGCGTTTACGTAGTATCGTATTCACGTAATCGCGTATTTCCGGAGGTGTTTGGAATGGGCAGAGACCTTGGAGCGGAACTCGACGAGCTCAAAGCAGAGGTAAAAGCACTGGGGCAGGCCGTGGCAGCACTACGGGAAGGCCGTCCAGACTCTGTCTCCCGACGGGGAGGCCCCGCCGGGAGTGACCGCGCCGGCACCCAATGTCCGAGAGCAGAGGAGCTACGCCGCAAGTACCCCGATGTATCGGGCTTTGTATCCTACTTCGGCTTCTACGAAACCCCAACTCCACGTGCGGGGTACAACGCCTATCTATGGGACATGAACCGTAGCGCCGAAAGCCTTCTAGGAATGGATGACGCGCAGGTCGCCAGGGTGTTGGCCGCCCTGGCGAACAAGGAACGCCTGGCCATTCTCAAGTCCATTCTGAAGGAACCGGCTTCGGCCGCAGAGCTGGTGGAACGTTTGGGCATGGGAACCACGGGCCAGGCTTACCACCACCTGAAAGCTCTGCAAGCGGCGGACCTGGTTGAACAGAAGGAGCGGGGCTTGTACTGCTTCAAGGGGCATCGCGTCCAGTCGCTCCTGATGCTGCTCGCCGGCGTTGCTGACGCGCTCGACACCACGTACTCCTCAGGAGCATGGGAAGAGCAACCGGAGGGATAGCCCGGTCAGTTGACGGCTCGTGCTGCCGACGCCGGAGCTGACGGCCGCGCACTCCAGGCGGCCGGGCAAAGGCTCCTCACCAAGGAGGAAACAGCCGAGGTCGGAAAGTCAGACCCTGCGGGAGCCTGCTCCAGGCATAGCGAAAAGGGCCTGCTCACCGAGGAGCAGGCCCAAAGTTGGTTGCGGGGGTCGGACTTGAACCGACAACCTTCGGGTTATGAGCCCGACGAGCTACCAACTGCTCCACCCCGCGGCGAAACTCCCAACCTCAAAACTCCCGGCAGCGGCCTACTCTCCCACCCCGTCGCCAGGGCAGTACCATCGGCGCTGGAGGTTTTCACTACCGTGTTCGGAATGGGAACGGGTGGGACCCCTCCGCTCTTGGGCCACCGGGAAACT